>JAHIRD010000085.1 GCA_018818835.1 Pseudomonadota bacterium | reverse complement strand
GATGATAAGTTTCAAAGATAACGGGATCGGAATTGAAAAAAAGGAACTGAATAAAATCTTCCGAAAATTTTACCAGGTCGGCGCCACCGGAGTCAGGGCCTCTGAAGGAAGTGGCCTGGGCCTTTATCTGGTCAGTATCATCGCTAAAATTCACGGTGGAGAAATGAGCGTGAAAAGCCCTGGGCCTGCAAAAGGCACCGAGTTCGTTCTCTTTCTACCGATTTTTTCAGTCATTCAGAAACTCAAACGAGCCTGAGCAGGGGTGTCTGACCTGCAAAAATTACGTGGCCAAGCATATGGGATAACATGGAAAAAAAACGCATATTAATTGTTGAAGACGAAGAGCATATCGCCGATGGGCTTAAACTCAATCTTACCCTGCAGGGATATGACACCCTGGTGGCCACGGACGGTGTTGAAGCTTTAGATCTCTGGAAAGAGTGGCGACCGGATCTGATCGTTCTGGATATCATGCTGCCCCGGATTGATGGGCTATCGGTTCTGAGGAATATCCGTCTGGAAGATCAGAAAATCCCCATACTGATTCTGTCTGCACGGGGCACACAGGCCGATAGAATTGAAGGATTGAGACATGGTGTGGATGATTACCTGGCCAAGCCCTTTGACCTGGAAGAATTTCTTCTCAGGATCGAACGTCTGCTCACCCGGATTTCCATGTACGAAAGCCATGATCTTTCAGGGTCTGAAAGACTGGGACCCATTGCCCGCATATATCGTTTTGGGAATAATGAAATTGATTTTCTGGAATCCACAGCCCGATGCAAATATGGACAAATCAGTCTCACCGAGCAGGAAATAAAGCTATTGAAACTCTTTGTTTCCAACCGGGGCAAAGCCCTTTCCAGGCAAAAACTCCTTGAAATCGGCTGGGGTTACACAAAAAACATGACCACGCGTACCGTGGACAATTTTCTGGTGAGATTCAGAAAATATTTTGAAAACGACCCCAAGAACCCAGAATACTTCAAAAGCCGTCGGTCCGTGGGGTACATTTTTGACCATGACTGATCCGGATGATGGCCAGGAATATGCCATGGAACCTGTTGTCGTGCCCATCACAGACACCCTTGATCTGCACCATTTCAATCCCGGGGACATAAAGGATCTTCTCATGGAGTACATCCATGCCTGCCGGGAGAAGAATATTGTTTCAATCAAAATCATTCACGGAAAAGGTAAAGGTATATTAAAAGACAGGGTCCACCGAATTTTGAAGTCCCATCCCCATGTTCGTGACTTTTCAGACGGCAGTATGGGTAACTGGGGTGCCACCTGTGTTGAACTCAGCCGGTTACCCTAACCCATCGAATCAAAAGACCCTTTAAGGGGGTCAGTCTTTGAAAGTTTGACAATATCTCCATATTGTGCTAACTTTGTAATATCTATTATAATCACCTCATACTTCTTATCTCAACCTGTTTGATGTTTTATCCGATTCGCGCTTTCCTTTTCTGATGCGGAGACTATTATTGATGGAACCCAGTTCACAACAAATCATTGTCGTTGAATGCCATTACTGTAAATCCCTTTATCGTGTCCCCAGTGACTTATCAGGAAAGCCTGTAACCTGTAAAAAATGCCGCAGAATATTTCTGGCAGCGGAGACACAGATAAAACCGGCAAACCCGGCAGAGGAGGGATTTTTACTTTGCAAACTTGCACTCAATTATGGCCTTATCACTGAAAAAAACCTTGAAAGTGTCCTGGCAGAATACTCCAGACGGACAAAAAACAAGGAACATGCCCTGATGGATGCCTTGCTCGTGGCCCATGGGGGTCTTTCTGAATATAATCTCCAGCTGCTCAAAGATATACGGGAATCCGTGGACTTAAGACAGGCTGAAAAGCGCTTTGCCACCGAGGCTGTTGAAAAAAAGTTTATAAGTTCAGAGGCAGCTAGGAAGGCTCTGGCCAGACAGGCCCAGCTTTTCAGGACCCAAAGAGAAAAAACCCCTCTTCTTTGCGATCTCCTGATGGAATCCGGTGAACTCACCCAGGACCAGTGTGATACTATTTTAAAGGCAAAAAAACAGCCCAAAACACCGATGGCCCCGGAAAGGAGCGCACTGTCCGCACCACCGGTTCAGCCCCAGGGGGTTTTTGAACCCAAGCCTGAAACCCCCGGCCCTCGTCCCGTTTCTCAAATCAGGACAAATGAGTCTTCGGACGCCGTAGCCCTCCAAAACGGCCCGAAATATGCGACACCTGCCAAACCTCCTCCTGATACATCAAACGCCTTGCCCAAAGCGCCACCTCTGTCCGTTTCAAAGGAACCCATCCCAGACAAACCCATGGATCTTGTCATGGATAAGGCTCCTGTCCAAGCCAGGCAAAAATCGACTGCCACGCAGGCTGCCACACCGCCCGAGGCCATCATAAAAACAGAGCCCAAACCCATGACACCGGCTGTCCCTCCCCCTGAAAAAAAGGTGGAAAACATTCCGGTAACTGAAACGGAGGCCACAGCCCCCCAAAAGCCCTTTGATGAGGACACCCATGACGGTTCCAAGGTTATCCCGATCCAGGGGCTGGAACTGATCATCGCCCATGACAGCATGATCGCCACCTTACGTGTGCCCGAAGGTGTTGACCCATCCATAGTGCCCATGCAGGAGATCAAAACAGCCTTAATCGAAGAGGATATTGTTCACGGCGTTGCTGAAGAATCTCTGATCAGGGGTTTTTTGAACTCAAAAATATTCCGGGAAAAACCTTTCAAAATTGCCGAAGGCATTCAGCCGAAGTCCGGAACAGAAGGTCAGCTGATCTATTATTTTGATACAGACTATCTGAAAATAGGAGCCATCAGTGAGGCGGGAACGATCGATTTCAAAGACAGGGGTGAAATTCCCTATGTGAAAAAAGGGACTCTATTGGCTGAAATAACACCCACGATTCAGGGCAAGCACGGTGTGGACATATACGGCCGTGATATCACCGTGCCGAAACTGCATGAGGTGTCCTTACGCTGTGAGAACGGGACCCAACTGTCCGAAGACAAAACAAAAGTCTTTGCCGCAGTCAACGGCCAGCCAAAGCTGAGTTTCGGAGACCGCATCCATGTTTTATCCGAGTTGACCATTCCGGGCGATGTCGGGTTTGAAACGGGTCATATCGACTTTGAAGGAAACATCGCGATCAAGGGAGCCGTCCAGGCTGACTTTACAGTAAAAGGCGCCAACATCTCGGCTAACGAAGTTATCGGAGCGACGATCATTGCAAAGGGGAACCTTGTTGTCAGTAACGGTATCTCCAATTCGAATCTAAATGTGGAAGGCAATGTCCAGGCCAAGTTCATCCACAAATGCACCATCACGGCCTATGGAAATATTATTGCCGACAAAGAAATCATAGACTGTTCCATTGAAAACAGCGGACTCTGCATTGTGGAGCGGGGAAAAATCATCTCATCGGATATCTCGTCCAAGCTGGGCGTGGAAGCCCAGGAAATCGGGACTGAAAAATCTAAGCCTTGCAAGTTACGGATCGGCGTGGATGATCATATCGACAAAGAAGCCGACATCATTGAAGAACAGATCCTTAAGCACAAAGTCACCTTGGCTGAGCTGGAAAAAACCCTGGAAGATATTGAAGAACGGGAAAAGGAACTCCATAAAATCATCGCAAGCCTTGCCCATGTTCAGGACCGTTCCCAGCTGGATCAGAAAGAGGCCATGAAACTCATGGAATCGCTTCGTCAAAGCGGCCCCCCCGAAAAAATCAAAGACATGGAAACACATATCAAACATCTTGATCAAAAAGCCAAAGAAGCGGATGAATCCATCAACAAACATTTCGATGAGCAGGATCTAATCATCTTGGAAATCGCACGCTATCATAAGCTGATCACCGAATGCAACGACCGGATCATAGATTTAGGCAGGCAGAAACAGGACAAGATCGCATGGGCACAAAACATCAAGGGTTCTGCCCATGTAAAGGCCAACGGGGCTATTTACAACGGCACATCCATTGCTGGGCCCCATTGCTCGAAGACTCTGAAAGATACGGTCCGGACGGTTCGTCTGATTGAGGTCAGATCATCTGACACCGCCGAAGGCTGGGAAATAAAAAGCGTATGACAGGCCTCACCAAAAAAAAGGCGCCTTAAAAAAAAGACGCCTTATATCGCATGGCAAAGGGTTCAACCGGACATGACGTTGTCAGCTCTTAGGGATTGACTTTATCACGTAAAACAGATGAACATTTAAAGGTCACCACTTTTCGTTTACTGAGCATCATATCTTCACCTGTTGCAGGATTCCGTCCTTTTCGTCCACCTTTTTCCTTGACGCAAAACTTACCGAAACCACTGATCAATACATCATCACCGGTTTCTATGGTGTTTTTAATGATTTCAACAAGGTTTTCAACAAGATCCATACTTTTTTTTCTTGAGAAGCCTATTCGTTCCTGAACAGAATCAACGATCTGGTTTTTTGTAAGTGCCATATCAGACGCTCCTGAAATAATAACATGTTAGCATGTATTCAATCGCAATTGACGAATTCACTTTATACGTACATTTCATTAAAAAATCAAGAGTGTTACACTATTATTTTTTATTTTTTTCAGACGGCACTCTCACGAAGCCGTCCCATTTCCATCCAGAATCCATGAATAATCCTTGGCCATGAGGTGGAACAAAGGCTTTTATCAATGCTACAGGGACCTGAAAATCCTGATTTCACCCCTTAATTTTCCCGGAATGACTGAGCCTTGTCATTCCTATTCACATGATTTTAGTTTCTAAGGTGTGGTTTGCAACCTGAATGGTCTTGGTTGTTTTGATCCCATATTTCCTCATCCGTCCTCGCAGTGTGGAGGGATTCATACCAAGGCGATGGGCAGCTCCGTTTTTGCCATCAATCTGACCATCAGAAAGAGTCATGGCCTTTGTGATGTGGCTGATGGTCATTTCGTCCATGGTCAGAAATCGTTGGGTGTCCTGTCCGGCCTCTTGGAATACCGGGCTGATTGTGTTCCCGCTTAGATTGGGAAAGGTCAGTGTTTTGCCTTTGCCCACGATCAATGCCCGCTCGATGATATTCTGCAATTCACGTATATTTCCTGGCCAGTCGTAGAGAATAAGTTGAGTTTGTGCGTCCTTGGAAAGAGGCCGAGATGCCAGATTCATTTCCCTGGCTTTGTGTTTTAAAAAATAATCGGCCATGTCCGGGATATCGACTTTTCTGTCCCTTAGGGGGGGAATCCGTATGGGAAAAACATTCAACCTGAACCACAGATCTTCCCGGAACTGATGCTTCTGGACCATGGACAAAAGGTTTCGGTTGGTGGCGGCAATGACCCGGACATCCACGGAAACCTTTCTGTTTCCACCCACCCTCTGGAATTCCATGGCCTGGAGAACCCGAAGAAACTTGACCTGTGACGAGAGGGGAAGTTCACCGATTTCATCTAAAAAAATCGTTCCCCCGTTGGCTTGCTCAAAGTATCCCCGTTTCAAGCCCACGGCACCTGTAAATGCCCCTTTTTCATACCCGAACAACTCGCTGTCAATAAGGGATTCCGGTATGGCTCCGCAGTTAATACAGATAAACGGTCCCGTGTTGCGTACCGATGTCTGGTGGACAGCATGGGCAATTAATTCTTTGCCCACCCCAGTCTCGCCCGTGATAAGTACAGGGCTTCCGGTGGGCCCCACATATCGGACCAGCTCCATGACTTCCTTGAGGCCCGAGTCCGCACCGATGATCTGATGTGCTTTGACATGACCCAGCCGTTTTTGGAGTTCATCTTTTTCACGGGCCAGTAACTCATTCTGGCAGACGATACTTCTGTGATGCATCAGGTTCAAGACCGATCCGGTAAGGACACCGTTAAGCAGTTTTAACCTTTTTTTATGGTCTTCATTGTATCGGTCTTTTCCTCTGGCCACCATGGCAAAGCCACCCCCCAAAGACATGCCGATATCAAGAAAAATGCCCAGTGCTGAGAACTCTTCATGCTCGTCAATCAGAGGATTTCGCGTGTTCAGTCTGAAATGGTTAAATATCTCCTGGATCATATGACTTTTGGATTTGGTGAAAATATTGACACTGTCCAGGGAATGACCCCGGATTTCCTTTTTGGCCCTGCTTGAAATCTGAATCACTTCATCAATCAAAACACCCCTCTTTTCCGTGGCCAGGGCCAGATAACGAAAGGTGTCAAGGGACATGTCGTAGATAAACATATGGGCAAGGTCCAAAGGAAAAAACTGCTTAAGATAATTGGCAGCTTTAAACAGCGTACTTTCAATATTCAGGCTGCTGTAAAGGCAATGGGTTGCCTCCCGGACAAATTGATTATCACTCACATTCACGATAAATCCCCTTTTTATATTAGCCTTCAACGATTAAACAACCACCCATAAGCCCCATAAGTCCCAAAAGTCCCATAGGTCCCATAAGTCCCATAAGCCCCATAAGTCCCATAAGCCCCATAGGTCCCATAAGCCCCATAAGTCCCATAAGTCCCATAAGTCCCATAAGCCCCATAAGTCCCATAAGTCCCATAAGTCCCATAGGTCTCATACCAATTATAGCGTTCAAGACATCCCCGTTCCTCCCAGAACTCCTGCACACTCCCCCGCCCCGTCATATATGACGCATAAGCCACATACACACTTAATAATGTCATATATGACGAAGTCATTCAACACGAAAAGCATAAACCACCCATTTCACACCAAAAATATATTCCGGCATACATTGTGTAATGCATAGACGTAACTTAGACCATCAACGGAGGTACAACCATGGCAAAAAAATGGGTCAGTATGCGAAATCTCAGATTTCTGCTCAATGAGGTTTTCAAAGTCACGGAATTGAACCAATCACCCTATTTTGATCGACATAATGCAACCACTTACAAACTGGTCCTTGAAGAAGCGGCCAAACTCGGGGACAAGCTGCTTCATCCTGTATTCGAAGACATGGACCGCAAGCCACCGGAACTGGTGAACGGCCAGGTCAAGGTCCATCCCTCAACCAAAAAAATCATTCAGGAATTTGGAAAAAACGGCTGGATTTCATCAAGTTTCCCCGAAGACCATGGCGGGGAACAGCTACCCCTCACCGTGGCCAATGCCTGCAATTTCATTTTTGCCGCAGCCAATTATTCGGGCAGCGTTTATATGGGCTTGAGCGCAGGGGCGGTGAATCTGATCCAGACCTTTGGGGATGAAACCCTTAAAAAGACCTATGCGGACAAACTGATTCAAGGTCTGTGGCAGGGCACCATGGCCCTGACCGAACCCCAGGCCGGAAGCTCCCTTGCCGATATCACGACCTTGGCCACACCGGATGGAAAGGGTGGATATACGCTCCAGGGCCAGAAAATTTTCATTTCCGCCGGTGATCATGACGCGGTTGAGAATGTGGTTCATCTTGTTCTTGCGAAAATTGAAGGCGCTCCTGCCGGGGTTAAAGGGATTTCCCTTTTTGTGGTTCCCAAAAAAAGAATCGACAGTGCAGGGGAACTGATTTCAAACGACGTAACCGTGACCCAGGTCTTCCATAAGATGGGATATAGGGGCGCCCCCATTACCGAACTGAGCTTTGGTGAGAAAAACGATTGCCAGGCCTTTCTTGTGGGCGAACCCAACAGGGGTCTTTCTTATATGTTCCAGATGATGAATGAGGCCAGACTGGGCGTGGGCCTGGGTGCCACTGCCATTGCCTCGGCTGCCTATTATGCAGCACTGGAATATACACAAAGCCGTTTGCAGGGACGAAAATTAAGCTCCAAAGACCCCTTATCGGCCCAGGTGCCCCTCATCGAACATGCCGATGTCAAACGCATGCTTCTGTTTCAACGATCCGTGGTGGAAGGGTCCCTGTCCTTGATTCTCCAGTGCAGTTTTTATGAAGATATGCAGCATGTCTGCCCGGCTGAAGATAAGGAACGGTATCACCTGCTCCTGGATCTTCTGACTCCGGTGGCAAAATCTTACCCGGCTGAAATGGGCATCCTGTCCACAAGCATGAGCATCCAGTGTTTCGGGGGCTATGGCTACTGCGAGGATTTCCCGGTTGAACAGCATTTCAGAGACATGCGTATCCATACCATCCACGAAGGCACCACCGGTATCCAAGGCATGGATCTTTTGGGTCGGAAACTTGTGATGAACAACGGCAAGGCTTTTTTCCTTTATCTTGACGAAGTCAGGAAAACCATTGGCGAAGCCAGAGGAAACGCCAGCCTTGAAAAACTTGCTGTCGACCTGGAAGAGGCCCTGACAAACCTTGAGCATGTAACATCCCACCTGATGGTCCAGGCCAAGGTCAAGGGCGCGGAAACCATGCTTGCCGATGCGGTGCTTTACCTTGACATGTTCGGAATTGTTACCATGGCCTGGCAATGGCTGGCCCAGGCACTTGTTGTTCAGGCTGCCATGTCAGACAATCTGTCAAAGGCGGACAATGCTTTCTACCAGGGTAAACACTATACCTGCAGGTATTTTTTCGCCTATGAACTTCCCAAAATCCAGGGGCTGGCCAAACGCCTCACCGACGAAGACCCCCTGACGCTGGACATGCCAGCCTCTTGTTTTGGGGATTGATTTAATGGATGCGTTCACGGGGTAAATCATACAGGTTCCCAGGCTCCAGCCTGGGAACCTGTATTTTATCACCCACCCGCTCCCGTTGGTCGCTGAAGAACACGAAGGGCTCGAAGAAGGGCAAAAAAGGCCTCTGGCAGCCCTGCCGGGAGCCAAACTTTTAAAAAGTTTGACAAATATGTTTTGTGTTATTTGTTATGGTTTCATACGTTTGAGTTCATTTAATTGGTGTTGAGACATATAGGTCCCATAGGTCCTATATGTCCCATAACATGATGATTGCCAATGCATCCAAAATGGCATACGTTAACACCAAGGATCACTGGCACGTTAAAGCCCCGTGATTATTCACAACCCGTCACGATTCGGCCAGGAAGGAAGGTGAAGCCAGCCATGAATTCATTCAAGCCCATCAAAGGTTTTCGAAACAGACACCTGCAGTCCATTGCCGCATCCATCAAACTGAGAAGACCCCTGGTCAAACGGCGTGCCGCTGGAATGCTCTGCAGTTCAGAGGAAATCATCGTGGATTGCGGAAAGGGTGTCCGTCTCCAGGGTTTCTATTCCCCCCATGGGGATAAACCCCGTGATCTGGTGATTCTGCTCCATGGATGGGAAGGAAGCAGTGAGTCCATGTACCTTCTGTCATCGGCTGGCCATCTATTCAACAAGGGATTTGATATTTTCCGGCTAAACATGCGGGACCATGGCGACAGCCATCACCTGAACAAAGGCCTGTTCCATTCCTGTCTTCTGGACGAGGTCTTGTTCGGGGTCAAGCGCATCCGTGAGGATTATTCCATGGGGCAAAAAACCTTTTTATGCGGCTTCTCCCTGGGGGGCAATTTCGCATTGAGGATTGGAGCCAAGGCCAATGGATCAGGGCTACTGCTTGATAAAATCGTGGCAATCTGCCCGGTGATTCATCCCCCGTCCACCATGGATGTCCTGGCAAAAGGTTTTTTTGTCTACCAGGCTTATTTTATCCGGAAATGGAAGAAATCCCTGTTCAAGAAGAAGTCCCTGTTCCCTGAAATCTATGATTTCGGAGATCCGGCCATGTTCAAAAGCCTCAGCGTGATGACCGATTACTTTGTAGACATTTATACGGATTTTCCCGATATGGCCACATACCTGAACGGCTACTCCCTCAAAGGCGATGTACTCAAAGACCTGACCATCCCGGCCCATATCCTCTCAAGCCAGGATGACCCGGTAATCCCCCATTCGGATCTCAAGGACATTGCCCGGCCCCAAAGCCTGTCCTTAACCATCACCACACACGGCGGGCATTGCGGGTTTATCACCGGGCCTTGTATGAAGAGCTGGGTTGATGAAAAACTGGTGGAATGGTTTTCTTAAAAAACCGTAATGGCCGTACAGACATTCACCCTCGGCTATGATTTTGATTGAGACCAGAAAATATGGCATCAGGGTTTGATATAAGCAAACCCTTTTCGTTGCAAATCAACGATCTCAACGATCCCCGCAGGGACAACCTCACATTCGGGACAAAGCCATTCCCTGGTCAGATTAAAATGGTTCAGGGCATTGTTACAGACCCTGATTTTCACGCCCAGGTCATGAATCATAGTGATCTTGTGGGCATACTCACTGTTGTCCTTGCCCATCAGCTGGATCCCCGGCCCATTGACCACAAAAACCACGTCAAAGGTTTCATGCCCAAGGGCTTTGTAGTAATTCACGATATTATTGATGGTGATATTCAGGCTCACCGGGTCGTTGTCAAAATGAAATAATGTATCATAGTGCATG
>JAHIRD010000223.1 GCA_018818835.1 Pseudomonadota bacterium | reverse complement strand
ATAAGCCCCGTAGACGAATGATCTCCATTAAGAAGGTGTCCAGTATCAGACAGGCAAAGATAACCTCTCAGAACGCAAAGGATCAAGAATTTATGCTATCTTTATGGGACAGGAGAGAACACAAATGCCAATATTGCGGAATACCACTTGATGACGAACCGGAAAAGTGGATGTTTCATCATATACTTTTTAAAGGAGAAAATAAATATAAGCATTTAAGATATTATGAAGAGAACATCGATATTGTTTGTTTTCAATGTCATTCAATTTCTCATTCAGCAAATCCATCACAGAATATAGTTCTTAGAAAATTAAATAAAATTGAATATTTTACTAAAGAAGGACTGCTTTAGTAATAATGAACTACCCCGCCACAAGCAGCGGGGAATTAAACCCATTTAAGTATTAAAAGATAAAATAAGGAAGTTAAACACTTAAAAAATTACAGTCATGAAAATAGAAATAGACAAATACATCATTGATCAATGTCCTACCTCCCCAACAATGTTTGATCTCTATAAGAAACAAGTAGTTAAATCAGGTGAAAATGAAGGAAAAACAAATTTAAGCAATATAGGATATGGTATGCCTCTTTATAAAGCTATCGATAATATCATTCATGAAGAACTCTATACAAACCAAGAAGTAGTAACATTAAAGACATTTGTTGAAACATATGTTACTATACAGAAAAATATAATGAAACAACTCAAAGATAATGGATATGAAAAAACTTAGAATTCACTGAAATATGAAATCAGACTGTGATAACGTAATATAAGAGCCGCAGACGAACGTAACCCCTAAAGTGGACTCTACCATTACTTTGGAAAGATCATTCGTCTACACTCATCTATGACCCTGCATCCATCATTTTATCATACTTAACGCTTTATAAAATAACACACTTATGAAAATATTAATAAATTTACATACTGGAGAATGTGGATCAATTTTTAATGGAAACTTGTTTAATACAACACTTCCTGAAATATACACAGACCATACAACAAAAAAAAAGATAGAAAAAGAACTTATTTCTAATAAAGATAAACAAAGACTAAAACTTTATGAGCTTGTGTCAATAGAAATAAAATCAAAATATTGGTTTTATGATAATGAATTAAATATTTTTAAGAAAAAATCAATGTATGAAACATCCCCTTGACCAGACAAAAGAAGAAGCCGAATCAAAAGACCATTCAAAATATGCCACATTGGTTCAAAGCAGAAATGGAAAACACGCCTATTGTGTATTGATAAATAATTACTGGTGGCATTGTAATCTATATGATAATCACAAACCAATAAAGAAATTCTGTCATAAAGATAATGCTGTAGAATGGAGAGGACTTACAGGATTTGACTATTAAACAACCCATCTGAAATAACATAAATAAAAAAAGCCAAAATGCTATGAAAACAACAAAAATCTATTACAAGAAACTCTTTAATCTCGGAAACTACGAGAATGAAGAAATTGGTATCGAACTGGAAGCTGAAGAAAATGAAACAGCACTTGAACTTTTAGATAAGGCAAAATTGTTTGTCAAGGTACATAGTACTATCCAGCACAGAGAAATCAAACAAGCACACAAAACTATCATTAATAAGGATGACTACATGAATAGAGACGTAGAGAACGCTAATCATGCACTTCAGGGATATGACTATGATAAATCTGGAATAAATTTTTAAACTTATTCTGATGATGGATAACTTTCATAAATTACCCAATCTTCTGACTTTTGAATCTGAAGATGATTTCTATTATCTCCAGATACTACAACGTAAGAGTGAGCATCCTGAACTTGGATCAAATTCCAAAGTCATACGAAATTATTTCATAAACTCTATTGAATACCTTAATAGTCATGAGAGTGAAATTAAAGCCATATGCGATACTTTGAATGCAAGAGCATGTCTCAGGCTTAATAAACGGAGTTATCGTCGTGTAGCCTTCAAAACCATGGTTAATCTGGCAAATACAATGGCAAATAATACCTTCAATCATTGCTATCGGGTTTATGATAAAACATGTGGGCAAGGACATAACCATAAACCTGCAAGATGGATCGTTGATATCGATACCAAGATGAACAAGCGTGAGTTGAATGAGATTGTTCTATTCATTGATAGAAAATGTGATCCTATTAAAAAAGAGTATACTAAATTCGTTACAGTACTCGATTCAAAGAAAGGCTATCATCTTATCATGCATCCATTCAATGTGATGCAGTTCAAGCAACTGTATCCTGAGATAGAAATCCATAAAGACAATCCCTCTAACTGTTATATTCCGTGAGGCTTATCTTTTTGGATATTATTGTGTATCTTTACTGCATGAATTACACAAAGATATATGATAGCCTTATTGAAAGAGCTAAAGATAGAGTTCTTGTTAAATACAGTGAAAAACATCATATAATTCCTGTATGCAGAAAAGGATCTAATTCAAAAACAAATTTAGTTAGATTAACTGCTAAAGAACATTATTTAGCACACCATCTCCTTATAAAAATATACCCTATGAATATTGGCATTTATCATGCTTTTTGGATGATGTCTAATAGATTTAAAGTAAATTCTAAAGATTATGAAATTGCTAAATTATTTATTTCTAAAAAAATGAGAATTAATGTAGGAACAAAAGAAGCAATAGCTAAAATGTCCTTATCAAAAAGAGGTCAAACGCCATGGATAGGTAAAACTCATACTAAAGAATCAAAAATTAAAATGAGTAATTCTGCCAAAGATAGAGTTATATCTGAAGATAATGAGACTAAAAGAAGAAACAGTATATCTAAAACAAGTAAAAAACCTAAATCAAAACAACATAGGGAGAATATTTCTCTTGCCAAAAAAGGTAATAAGAATCCTATGTTCGGTACAAAATGGAAATTAATTAACGGAAAAAGAATTTATATTCCATGAAAAAATTTAAACAACCAAGTATCATCCCAGGATTAGACTTTCAATCATATATTAGAAAAGAAATTTTAGACGCAATTTATAATCCTATGAAACCGTTAACAGAACAAGAAGCCAAAGCACAAGTACTATCTGTAAAATTACATAACATAATGCAGAAAGGTATCATCCATCCAACAGGAAGAGAACTTATAAATGCTCTTAATGAAGCAGGATATGAACTTAAAGAGAAAGAACTAAAAAAGGAAAAAACTCTTTTTGGCTATATTCATGAATATATTACCTGTAAATATAATGCGCATGAAATTCATCGTATACTTCAATATGAAATACTCATAAGGAACGAAACAGAAAAACTTAAAAATGTTATTAAACGGCTAACTTTTGAACAATGTTGTGGGATACTAAAGATGATCTGTGAAGATAAATTTCATACTCACTTTTGGTCATTTCT
>JAHIRD010000084.1 GCA_018818835.1 Pseudomonadota bacterium | reverse complement strand
TTGATCATAAAAATTGCCTTTATATTATTGATAATATTAGACTTCTTTATCAAATTTCAATGAAAAAGGCAAGTGTTAAATTTGCAATTTTATAATTTTTTCAGTAACTTAACTTGAATTACTTTTTACGAGTTCATCAAATTTTATTTAACGAAGATAATGGATCAGATATGTCAGGGATATACCGGATAAAAGAGTGCTGCAAAGTATGGTGGCAGCCAGAAGGTCCGGGGCCCTGTTGAAGCGGATGGCGTACATCAGGGGCAGGAGAGCCGCAGGGGCCGACGTCTGGACCACGGCCACATCCTTCTCAAGCCCCTGGACACCCAGGACGTGGAAAAGGCCCAAGGCAATCAGGGGGGAAAGGACAAGCCGTATCAGAACAGCCGGAACAATGAATTTTAAAAAACGTAATTTGAGCTGGATCCGTGTGAGTTGAAGACCAAGGATGAAAATTAGCAAAGGGATGGTGGCCAGTCCTAAAAGATTCAAACTTTTTTCAATGGGGTCCGGAATGGGAATCCCCATTTGCGAGACGATCAAGGACAGAACAAATGCGTAGAAAATGGGTATTTTTGCAATATCTTTAAGGATGTTTCGGATTTTTTTTTCCCGACTGCTGATATAAATGGCGATGGTGCACAAGGGTATGTTGAAGGCTACAAAATAGAGAATAGACACGGCCGATGCCTTATGCCCATAGGTGAAGTAGATCAGGGGCAGTCCGAAATTTCCCACGTTGATCATGGAACTGGCCATGATCAGTGAAATTCTTTCGTTTTCTCCGGCTTTAAGCATTTTTGCGCAGATGTGGGCAATAATCATCAGGCCTATGGTCAGAAGAGCCATGAACAGAACCGGTTTGCCCAGTGTTGCCAAGGTAATTTTTTCTTTGACCAAAGAATCGAACACAAACACGGGGGCAAATACCGTGAGGGTCAGGTTGGTGATTTCCTTGAAATCAGGGTGAAACAGGCGATTGTAAACAAAGGCGAGACCAACAATCAGAAAAACCGGCAGAATAGAGCCTTTAAAAATCAGAAGAAATTCCAAACATCCCCCTTAATAATCAGAACATGTTTTAAAAAACGAAAATCAGGATGTAAGATGCCGTGACGCGTTGGTTATGTTATGCATCACCTGCTTATGACAACCGAATATAGATATAGCCACCGCTGCCATAACCAAAGGATGAAAATAATTTGTGGTAGTCGCAGGATATCCCCTCATAAAATCGGTCAAAGGAAATTTTATAGGGTTTTTTCTGGAGAAAATCCACATCAAGCATGGTGACGGTCTTTGTTTTGATATCAAAGCCCCCCACAGGTGAAATATGAGGGATCTGGAGAGCCTTGACAAAGGAGCCCTGGTTGAAATGGGCGATGATCACCGCTTTGCCCAAGGGATCAAACTCATAAAGCCGAGAAAGGAGGTTCTTTTTATAAAAATCTGATTTTTCGGGGTCTTTGGTGACCTGAACCGTTTCCACGGAGCGGTAGGTGATGCCATATATGTCCAGGCTGCTTTTGACAACATCCCCTAACATGGAAAGGGGCAGACCCCGTTTGCCTTTATCCCCAGCTTCGCTCATCCGCTCTTTCCAGTTTGCTGTTCTAACGGTTTCAAGGATATCCATCTGGGTAAGGGGTGGATCTGTTTTTGTCTGCTGGATGTCTTTGAGTGCGTTGACAACAGAAACCACCGAAGCAACAGAGCACGATGCCTCGTGATACTGTTTGACATGGTGCCTGAACATGGCGTTCTTTAGTGGATTAGGGCCTGGAAGCTCAAGGGGTTCGATATATCGGGCTTGGTCAGGACCAAAGGACCCTGTCCCAGAGAATTTATGTATGGCGTACTGGACCTGAAGGTAGGGTCTGATCAGGGTTCTGAATATATTCATGGCTTGGGCACTTCCATCTGTTAATCACGTGTTTATATTGTTTTCGTAGCATGTCAGTATGGCCTTTTCCCTTTGGGCAAGTTCCTTTTGGGTGACGTGATTTCACCATCATGAAAAAAACCGAATGAGTTTTTCATCGTATACATGCTATAGATTCGTATGTCCAACGTGAATAATATAGGCATGCCTTAAAAAACTTCAAGGGGTGGGCATGTACCGGAAAATGTATTTTTCTTAAAGAAAACCTCTATCTATAGACTTATGGTCCGCGTTTATCCTTGGAAAACAAGGAGGCCCCACGATAAAACATAGTATTTGCGGTTGAAATAATTAATTAGCGATATAATATTATGTGATCATTTTTTAGTATTTTCCGTCAATGAAGGGATCACCCCGATAAGGAGCAATGAAAATGAGTGACAGCAACGAACCTATTACCCCGGAAATCGTTGAAGATGAAATGAGTGAAAATCAGTCCGGCCTGGTCTCTTCCCATGCCTTTTCGCCAGACAGGATATATCTGCTGCCCATGTCAGGGCGTCCTTTTTTTCCGGCCCAGATTCAGCCCCTTGTGGTCAGCCAGGAGCTATGGGACGGTACCATCACCCGAGTTGAAGCAACGGATCACCGCATGCTGGGACTTTCTTATGTGCCCCGTCAGCAGCAGGATAATGAGTTGACCTCGGCACATTTTTCCAAAGTGGGTTGCATGGTCAGGCTCCATAATATCAAACGAGAGAATGGAAAAATCCAGTTTGTGGCAGAGGGCTTGAGGCGCTTTGAAATTTCGGAATTCCTCACCCCGGAAATTCCTTTCCTGACCAAGGTGGACTATCCGGCAAGTGAAGATATGGACAAAGACCGCATTCGTGCCTATGCCATGGCCATTATCAATACCATTAAAGAACTGCTGCCTTTGAATCCTCTTTATGGGGAAGGGGTGAAAGATTATTTGCTTCGCTTCAATCCCAACGATCCATCCCCCCTTTCGGATTTTGCCGCCACCCTGACCACGGCCACAGGGGACGAACTCCAGGTGATACTTGAGACAATCCCTGTGATTGCACGTATGGAAAAGGTTCTGGTGATTTTGAAAAAAGAGCTGGATGTGGTGAAGCTCCAGAGCGAAATCACCCAGGAAATGAACCGAAACGTCAGTGATAATCAGAGAAAATTTTTTCTTAAAGAACAGTTGAAGATTATTCAGAAGGAACTTGGGATTGCGAAAGATGATCGTACCGCCGATGTGGAACAATTTGAAGAACGTCTGGAAAAATTAAACGTCCCGGATCATGTTAAAGAGCGCTTTGACAATGAAATCCAGAAATTATCCGTCCTTGAAAAGGGTTCATCCGAATACGGTGTCTCCCGGAATTACCTGGACTGGATCACCTCCATTCCCTGGGGCGTCTACTCCAAAGACAAGTTGGATATCACGGCTGCCCGAAAAACCCTGGATAAACATCACTCGGGCCTGATTGATGTCAAAGAGCGAATCATCGAATTTTTGGCTGTGGGTGTCTATAAAGGAGAGGTTTCCGGCTCTATCATGCTGCTGGTTGGCCCTCCGGGTGTTGGAAAAACCTCCATCGGGAAATCCATCGCCGATACCCTGGGCAGGAAATTTTATCGGTTCAGCCTGGGTGGCATGCGGGACGAAGCGGAAATCAAAGGCCACAGGCGGACCTATGTGGGAGCCATGCCCGGCAAGTTCATGCAGGCCCTGCGAGAGACCGGGGTGTCCAATCCGGTGATTATGCTCGATGAGGTGGACAAGATCGGAGCCTCCTACCAGGGAGATCCGGCTTCAGCTCTGCTCGAAGCCCTGGACCCGGAACAGAACAAGGATTTTCTGGATCACTATTTTGACTTGAGAGCAGACCTTTCCAAGGTGCTGTTTATCTGTACGGCAAACCAGTTGGACACCATTCCCCGGCCCCTTTTGGACCGCATGGATGTGACCAGCCTGTCCGGGTACATCACCAAGGAAAAGGTGGATATTGCCAAAAAACATCTCTGGCCCCGCCAGCTCAAAAAAAACGGACTTTCATCCAAGCAGCTCAAAATCAGTGAGCCTGCCCTGAAACAGATTGTGGAAGGTTACGCCCGGGAAGCAGGGGTGAGAAATCTTGAGAAAATGCTCAATAAAATCCTTCGTAAAGCCGTGGTCAAGATCCTTGAAAGTAATGAAACCCTGGTGAATATCGGAACCAAAAATCTTGAAGAATACCTGGGTTCTCCCTATTTCAGGAAAGACCGGAGCATCACCGGAGTGGGTGTGATCACGGGCCTTGCCTGGACCTCCATGGGTGGGGCGACCTTGCCGGTGGAGGCCACAGCCGTCCATATGAAGGGCAAAGGGTTCAAGCTCACCGGGAAGCTCGGGGAAGTCATGCGAGAATCCGCTGAAATCGCCTACAGTTTCATATCCGCCCATATCAAAGAATTCAAAGGCTCTGAAAATTTTTTCCAGGAAGCCTTTATCCATATCCATGTTCCCGAAGGTGCCACACCCAAAGACGGACCCAGCGCCGGAGTGACCATGGCCTCGGCCCTCTTGTCCCTGGCTCTGGGCAAAAAAATCCGTGGCCCCCTGGCCATGACCGGTGAGCTGACCCTCACCGGCCACGTTCTACCCGTGGGGGGCATTCGCGAAAAAGTCATCGCAGCCCGCAGGTCAAAAATCATGGAACTGATCCTTCCCTTTGACAACCAGCGGGATGTGGAAGAATTGCCTGACTACATCAAAGAAGGCATCACCTTTCATTTCGCGGAAAAGTACAAGGATGTGTTTAAGGTGATTTTTTAAAAGAGACTGATTAAAATAGTGCGTTTTCCATGGCAGGGAATTAGGGCATGTCACTTTTTCCCTGTTTTTTTACCAAGGGTGCCATCAATATTCATACGTCATTCAAACGTCTTAACACAGCAATCGGGCGCATCAATTTATGAATTGACTCGGAAATGGACTTTATGATAAATGTGAATTACATATCTTTTTACATCACCAGAAAAGAAAGATAATATCTTTTAGAGAATTGTAAGATTGCGACATCGGAAGATACAACGACAGCGCCTTGACAGGCCTTGAGATGTCAAGGCCCATGCTTACACGTATTTATCAGTGTTTCCACGTCATGATGTGCATCGGATGATATAATACCTTAAAGGAAATGGCCCATGGTAACATATAGCAGAAACCGGCTGATCATCAATGGTGATATGGATGATAGTCTGTTGATGTTGCACCTTGAAAAAGGTCGGTATTTCAGTCTGGATGGGGTTGCCAAACGGATCTGGGAATTGGTGGAATGCCCCAAAGGTTTCGAAGAACTCATCTCTGATCTGATGATTGAATTTGAGGTCTCGGAAACGCAATGCCGACATGAGGTTGTGGCATTTTTGGACAAAGCCATACAAGACGATATCCTGATCAGACATGACGCCACTTCGTAAATTTTTTTATATGTCGCCCAAAGAACAGAAGCTGTTTATCGAGGCTGTATTTTTTTTGTTTTTTTCAAAAGTATTTCTGTTTCTTCCCTTTTCCCATTGCATAAAAATAATAAAGCCCGGCGGGCATATGAGTGGAGCGGTTGACCTTGAGGTGTTGCACGACATACGTTGTGCTGTTACACGTGCAAACAGGCTGGCCTTCTGGGCCAATATATGTTTGGTGAAATCTCTTGCCGCCCGGATGATGCTCCAAAGGCGAAACATTGGCTCGACCTTGTATCTGGGCCTTTTAAAGAACCAGGAAAAAGATCTTGTTGCCCATGCATGGCTCATGGCCGGAGGCGTCTGTATCACGCCTAAGGGTGATCCGGGATATCAGATCATGTATCGTGTGTAATTGATTTAATGGTGGTTATTACATCAGTATAACTTAACCAGTTGAAGAAAGGACGAACCATGAAAGAAAAGAATGACATGCTCGATTCTGGCGGGGCCGGGAAAGATGACTCAAAACTCCTTCAAGAAAAAAAAATCTGGCATAGGCCAGTCATAATTTCACTTGATGCCGTGGAGGGAACCCAGGGAGACTCCTACCAAGCTGGCGATGGGATTAGTAATCTGAGCTGAATGATTTGTGATGAATAACTATTATGATTTCGGGGGGATGAAAGTCAGCTCTTCCTTTAAATTAAACGGATTGCGACCCGTTGAAACCTCCATGGGAAGGAAGATCAGGTCTGTATGTTTTATGATTGATCATGGTGCGTTGCCGGATGCAGCCCAGCCCATTTTTCAATGGCCAGGGCGTTATGGCATGTCACTGTGGTCCCATGAACAGGATTGGTTAATTAAATCGTCCCGGACCGGGTCATTTCTCATCTCAGATGAGGGGAGACAGATTCGTTGCTTTCCGGGAGGTGGCACTGTTGAAGATGACATGGGAGAATTTATTGCCAGACGGCTTTTGCCCAGGCTCTCGATTTTTCATGGAGGGCTTGCCGTCCATGGGGCGTCACTGAGTGACGGTATGGGGGGATTTGTGTTTTTGGGGGCATCGGGTTCAGGGAAATCAACGTTGACAGCCACCCTTCATCACAAACGCGGGTGGGATGTTTTCAGTGATGATATATCCATTTTGCATCTTGACCCGCATGTGAAGATAAGCCCGGCATCGACAGGGGTCTGTCTGTGGCGTGATTCATTGTCCGGTTTGGGCCTTAGGGCTGACGCCACTAAAAAATTATCGGCATATAAAAACAAATTCGTGATTGAGACTGGCGATGACACGATCCTCACGCCAAAACCGGTCTGTGCATGTGTCTTATTGAAATCGTTCAATGGTATCGATTCCGGTGCCGGCAATGTCAGGATTGAACGAATTCCATCCCACGCAGCCTTTTTTCACCTCTGGCGTCAGCTTGTCCGATTCAATCCATCGGATCATGCCATGGAGTCATTCTTATGTAACAACGTGGGCGCTCTTGCTTCTGCCATACCCATGTACACGCTTTCATACCCCCGTGGTTATGAAAAGCTGGATGAGGTTCTCAATGGCATTGAGACCTTTGCCCGAACCTTATCAGGAGTGAATCAATGAGTTTGGCATCAATTCAAGACGTTCAATGGCCCGGGACTGGCAGAAAACCCTATGATCTGGCCACATCAAACGCTGATTATCCGCTTAGGAACGGCATGCCACACCGAACGATTTTGATCTGCACTCATCCCCGATCCGGAAGCACCTTGTTGGGAGAAGGACTTTATCATGCCGGTGGGATGGGCTGTCCCATAGAATATTTCCATCGGGGATTCAGGCCAGGCCTTGCCCTGCGCTGGGGCGCCTTTGATATCCAATCTTATATTCAGTCTGTATACCGTTTGCGGACTGATACAAATGGGGTGCTCTCAGTCAAACTGTTCTGGGGAGATGTTTACGATATGGTCAACGAATGTTTCCCCTCGCAATTCGATGACTTTTTTGAAGGCCCTGCTGAGTCAGCGTCCCCAGCTGTTTATCTTGAACTTCGAAAGCGTTTGGAGACCATATTCCCGAATCCCGCATTTATTTATCTGACCCGCCTCGACAGGGTCCGGCAAGCCGTGTCCACGGTGATTGCAAAACAGACAAATCTCTGGCGATCCATTCCGGGGGTGGGTGAACAAAAGCCCCAATGTGAGACTTCCTATGATTATGATGAAATCATGTATTCTCTATCCTATGCTGACTTTTGCAACGCCCATTGGAAGAGATTTTTTCAAATGACGGGGGTTCCGGTTTATAACCTCGTATATGAAGATATTGCCAGGGACTATCAGGGGAGTTTATCGGGTCTGTTTAAGTACCTGGGATGTCCACGCCTTTTGGCCCAGCCTGTGAGAATGCGCCAGCAATCCGATGCCAAGTCGGAAAAAATGGTCTTGAGATTTCTAAACGAATACAAACACAGGACGTGTAAACAATAATGCTTCGATCCATGACGCATGACAGTGTGTCTATGACATGGTCGCGTTGTGGTCTTGAGCCGGCGATTATGAGTTATTCATTCATCCTATCTGTATATGAAAATCAAAGGTGATTTTATGATATTGGCGGAAAAGTTGATCTGGGATGGTCTGAAAATTCCTGATTATATCATCTGGAAGGATAGTGACGAGGATATTGTCTTGTTTGATTCCATGAGGGGGTGCTATTTTTCCTTGGATGATGTGGCATCGGCAATCTGGAAACATATTCCCAAAAATGAGTCTTTGGAGACAACCATTGAGGCTTTAATGGATGTGTATCATGCCGATAGACCGACGATTGAGAGCGATGTGATTCGGTTTGTGGAAAATTCCATGGAAAAAGGTCTCTTGATTGTTGCAGAAAGGGAAACGACGTGAGTGGGCTGGCGGGTATCATTTCGCTTAATGGCCAGGCTGTTGAGCCTGATATTCTTGAACGTATGGCCCGTGCAGGACGTTATCGGGCCAAAGACGGGGTGTCATCATGGCATTCTGATGACGCGGGTTTTGTTCGCTTCAGACATGCCACGACCCCGGAGGCTGTTTATGAAACACAACCATTCAAAGATGAGCAATCCGGTTTAATCATCTGTTTTGACGGCCGTCTTGATAATCGTCAGGACCTCCTCGGAAAATTGCTGAAATCCTTAACCTATAATGACAATTCCCCTGACTGCGTTTTGGTGCTGGAATTATTCAAACACTACGGTAAAGAATGCTTGAATTATTTGGTGGGTGATTATGCACTGGCAATTTGGCAGCCGGAAAAACGAAAATTGTTTTGCGCCCGGTCGCCTCTTGGATGGCGGCCATTCCATTGGTTTTGCGACGGCAGAGTATTTGCCTGGGCCACGGATATTAAGGTTATTGTTGACGGTCTGCACCTTGATTCCACCTTGAACGAGGGGGCCATTGGTGAGTTTATCGCCATGCGTTTTACACATCCCACCGAGACCTTTTGGCAGGGTATTCACAGGCTGGCCCCCGGAGCAATGTTAGTTCTTGAAAAAGGACATATTCAGACGGAACATTGGCATCACGGGCCTTTCCCTGATTTATCGTCTTCTTCGGACAATGAATTGGTGTTTAAGTTTAAAGAACTTCTCGACCAGTCAATCGTTTCGTGCATGCGGAGTTCCACACCGGTTTCAGCACATCTTTCCGGTGGACTTGATTCTTCTTCGGTTGTATGCCGTTCTGTTGAACTCTATCATCAAGGGAAAATCCCCTCACTGATTCGACCTGTGTCAGCACGGTTCCCAGGTGAAATACACGATGAGACCGAATGGAGCCGTTCGGTTGAGGAACATCTGGATTTAAAGGCCATGGTCGTCACTTCAGGTCAATACGATTGGGACCGGGCCCGGCAATGGTGTTCGGACACCTATCATCTGCCTTTACGCCCCAATGTGTTGGGAACCTTAGTGGCCTCATGTCAAGGGGTACGTTCGGAAGGTAATGATGTACTCCTGACTGGTGAAGGGGGTGATGATTGGTTATCAGGTTCCCTTTCGCATTGGCCGGATCTTTTGAAACAGATGCGTATACGTGAACTCATGGGTGAAGGGTTAAACCAGGGACATAATAGAAACATATTTCGTGCGTTTGGAAGCACTGTCCTGCGAAGTGCCGGTCCATGGATTTCACCGAAGTTGCGACGCCAATTGTTCCAACCAAGTTATGATTTGTCTGATTCGATTCCGGAATGGATAGAGAGGGATTGGGCCCGTCAAATTTCTTTGAGGGACCGATGGCAGGAAAATGAGCCGGTTTTTTTCTTAAAAAAAATTGCCCAGCAACAGAGATTCGCCCGATATGGATTGCCACGGCATCACGTTAACTGGGAAAATGTCCTGGCTTATGGAGAAAGTCAGGGCATTGAATTTCGTCATCCCTTGCATGACCTTCGCCTTACGCATTTTATTATGGGGATTCCGGGCCATATGCTTCGTCGAAAGGGGGAAAAAAAATATCTTCTGCGTGAAGCCATGCTCGGGACGCTGCCGGAGAAAGTAAGAAATAGGCAGACCAAAGCAAATTTTTCCGTACCTATCATTGAAGCAGCCATAAGGTATTTTTCCGATCATCCAGTGGACCAACTCCTGAGTGTTAAAATGGGATGGGTTAAACGTGGAAAAATAATCGAAATATTAGATGCTTACCGGCCGTGCTTGGAGGCCGGGAAGGCTGTGGTATGGCCACAACTGCCATTTGGCCCCGTTTGGTCAGTATTATCCATTGAACTTTGGCTAAGACATGCAATAGGTTTCAAATAAAATGATCTTAATGTTAGGTATTCAGACGATGACCTGCCCTTATGAGACCCGGGAGATGACATGAATCAGGACGACCATGATATGGACTGGATGAATACTTTACCTGAAAATATCCGACTGTTTGTGGATAAACTGAAGCCATTACCTGATTTCCCCTACCACCTGTCGAAATTTGCCTGGGCATTGCGGCAACAATCAAAATCAAAAGATGATATTCCCCGGAATCTGGCCATTCGGGCCTGGGCCATGGCCCCGGACAATCCAAACGTCCGCAACAGATCCAACTGGGCCATCAGGAAAAATGTTCCCATGTGGCATTTTGCCATTGCCCAGGACTATGCACGTAATGTGATTTATGAAAAGGCACTCCGGAAATATATCACACCGGAAATGATTGTTCTTGAAATCGGGACGGGGACGGGCATCCTTGCCATGTTGGCAGCTCGTGCCGGTGCAAAACATGTCTATACCTGTGAAATGGAACCCCTCATTGCCCAGGCAGCCCAGGAAAATATTGATAAAAACGGTTTTTCGGACAGGATTACCATTATTGCCAAAAAATCCACCGATCTGATTATGGGTGATGATCTACCCGAGAAAGCGGATCTCCTGGTATCGGAGATCGTTGATTCCGGTTTGCTGCAAGAAAATGTATTGCCGGTCATGGCGGATGCTCATGCACGGCTCATAAAAACCGGAGCCATGGTATTACCTTCCCGTATATCCATCCGGGGGGCACTTGTTGGAGGGCCTAAGTGGATGAGTGGGTGCCACATGGGGGACGCACTCGGACTCGATCTTTCCGCATTTAATCGATTTCAGCCGCCCATCCATATGTTAAACGGCGCAGGACGGTCCCTCGATGATGCCTTAAGCTCCGTTGTGGAGATCTTTCAGTTCGATTTTAAGGGTAAGTGCCAGTTCCATGAGGACCATCGCGTATGTTCAATTCCAGTGATACAGGATGGCTCTGCCGATGCATTTTTGCAGTGGATCTGGCTTGATTTTGGCGATTCCTTAGAATATGAAAACAAACCCCCCTTAAAATCGTGCTGGAGTCCTCAGATCCATGTGTTCCCCCGCCCGATCCGTGTCAGGGCAGGGGATACCTTTAAGATGGTTGCAGAACACGATTGCAGGGCTGCCTCAATTTATCCCTCGTATGAACATGACGTTTAAACGTATATTTACGATTTGGCCATATACTTTTTTTTGACCAGTCCAAGAAAGATTGACTCTGTTTGCGGATTAAACTTATTTTTATGGTATTTTATTAATAAAATGCTTCGTATGTAATTGACTCGGTATCGTATGTTTTTAATCAATAAAAAGTCATGGATATATGTGAGTAGGTTCACCCCAGGCGAATTGGGGATCATATAGAAACGGCGTTTCATGGCCACAAACCGGCTTATCATTTTGTCTTTCCTGATATAGGCTTGGACAGGCGTGGGGATATGGTATTCATAGAATGTGTTTAAGAGGCCGTACATCTCAGCAAGAGGGCGGGACAGACCTCTTTTGATCATATCTCGAATAAAAAGTGTTTCAATGTGACTGTTATTCAATAAATCAATCAAATCCTTTAGTCTGAACAGCCGTTCCCAGAAATGACCTGCGCCGTGCAGAAAAAGATAGATTAAGGTGTGGTATTCGTTTAGGACCGGTAAGGCCAATGAGCCGATACACATGTCACTCCTCTGGTTATGGGCTGAATCAAAATCTAAGGAAAACTGGTTTAAATAGGTATGAAATTTCCAGTGGAGTTCAACCTTTGTGTTGTTTGTATTGGATGTAAAACCCAGGTGGTGAAAAAAATGTGTAAAAAGTGTCATTTTTTCGGGAGTCAGGTCTTCCTGGCTCTGGGATTGGCGATATCCAAGGGACTCAAGGACTTGGCAGGCTTCTATGATATGGTCTTCAGGGATGATCAGATCAATGTCACCTGAATATCTGAATGTTGGGTTGCCATATAATTTCTGGGATAAGCAGAACCCTTTCAAAAATATATGTTTGATGTGTTTTTCCTGAAAGGATCTTGAAATGATTATCCCTTCTCGGATATTTCTTAAACCGTTCTTGGTGTTTTGTTCATGGAGTTGTTTTATTCTATTGAGGCAATGGTTTGGCACCTCGTCTTTCAGTCGAGCGCTCAGTGTCATATAAACAGGGCCACTCAGTCGATGCTCAGCCATAAGGGATATAAAGAGATCCCAATTAAAATGACACTCGAACAGCTCGATTGTCCGGCTGATATCCCTGTCTCCGGGAAAACGTTTTGAACATAAAATCAATGCGTCTAACTCGGGGATAAGCAGTCCTTGTTTCGTATTAAAATCCATACGAGTAATCTCGTTTCTTCGATAAGAATGTCATTGATAAACCACGGGTGTGACGACTTCGGGTTACGTGAAAATAAAAAAAGAAATCCCAAATCTATGGACAATAAAGACTGTTTAATATATGTTTAATAAACCATCATATCAAGGGTTCATTTCAAATATTTTTCCATGGGATCTTGTATCACTTCCAATACATAATGTGTCCCCGATTGAACCCAGGTATGAGTCATTGAACATTTAAACAAATAACGATTTTCGCCCATCATTGTATTTTCTATAAAAAGGGGGGCAACGCTTTTTTCGTTAATTTAGTTATATGTCAACATGGTTTGATTCTTAATTAAAAATCCGTTTATAATTCAACTGTCGCCAAGGATCAAATGGCGAAATATTAAATAACATGTAATCATTTAAGTGAGGAACCTCATGCCCATGGTGAACTCAGAGCATTATTCGTTTCCGGACAACGCTGCAGACGATGAAATTGATATTGCAGACCTTTTGATCGTTATCTGGAAATACAGGCGATTGATTATTGTTTTATCTGTGGTCATGGCTTCTCTGGCAGCCTTATTGTCGCTTACAAAATCCCGGACATATACGGCGGATACGACAATCATCAACATGGTTGACAATAGAATGATTCGCAATGTGCAGGGATTCGATTTGGAAACCATGGTTCAATCTCCCCGGAATAGTATTCTTCAGGCCATTTTAAACAGCACCTCTCTGGCTGCTCAGGTGATTGAAAATGCACACCTGCTGCCACGTCTATATCCGAGACAATGGGACCCTGACACCCAGGCATGGAAAGACATTAAAGGGGGGGGGGAGCCCACAAACGATAAAGGGGCAATCCTTTTGAAAAAAATGGTGAAAATCAATTCCAATGATAACAATTCGACGATTACGATCACGGTGACATCCTCTACCCCCGACCTTTCAGCCCTCATTGCCAATGCGTTTACCAAAGAGCTTGACATATATCTGAAAAACAACACATTTTCATCGGTTCAGAAAAGTCGCATTTTTCTTGAAAATCAGTTGGCTGAATCACGGAAAACCCTTGAGCAATTAAAAATGAAAATGGAGTCTTTTCAAAATGAAAACGGAGTGTTTGATTTAAAAAAGCAGATCGATGCAAGTATTAATGCGTACAACACCAACGCTCTTTTGTTAGATCAGTATGAAACAGAAGCCAGAATGACGGAATCCATTTCATCGCCGCAGAATCCCAAGGTTTTGAATTTGAACAAATACATAGAAACCATCAAGGCCAGAATGGAGGAAATCAAGACAGGCACCCCACATTTAAAGGGTGTACAAAATGAAGAAGGAACGTCGACTCTAAGGGATCAGGATAATCAGCATTATTTTTTGCCCCTTAATCGGATAACCGAATTGAAAATTCAGATGGATAAATTTAATCATGATATTGAAAATCAACAGAAAATTCATGATTTGTTTGTGGATTCCTATGAAAAAATAACCATTCAGGAAGCCAAGGATAAGATATTTGTCACGGTTCTCGACAAAGCCGACCCGCCCCTCAGGGCCAATGGAAGGAAAACACTGTTCAAGATTATTCTCGCCGGCATGATGGGCGTTTTTTCAGGCGTTTTTCTTTCATTTTTAATTGAATTCTATCAAAACCATTTGAAACATCGGTTCACATCCCTTAGTGATTTTCCTGAAACAACACGGGAGCCTGTGGGTTTATATTTCAGCAAAGAACGTGAGGCAAAGACCGAACTGAATGACCTGACCTGAGCATGTATGTTGGTAAGACGCTGATACTCAATTGATAATCATATTCATATGAAGGATGATCATGATGGAAGAGAAAACTTTGTCGACTTGGGTAATACGTTTCATGGCCTTGGTTCTGATCTTATTTCCGGCTGACTTTCTTTTTGCCTTAGAATCCCCGGAACAAAGTAAAATCGAATTTGCCCCAGACACCCAGAGACAAAGTAAAATCGAATTGTTTTACGAAACCTATGAGGAGGCGTCCTATAACCAGTATGGCTATGATGTGCTGATGGGAGGTACGATTGTCAGCCCTATTTTTGTGGGGCCGGATTATCGGGTGGGGCCCAAAGATGTGGTTCATATCAGCATTTGGGGAGGGTCTTTGAAGGAGTTGGGGTCCTATTCCAAAAAAGAAACATCCACAAATTTTGTGGAATACAATCTGAAGGTAAATGACTCCGGGTCAATGATCGTGCCTGAAATCGGGATGATCTCCGTAAATGGAATAACTCTTGACGAGTTAAAAAAAGTCGTCAGCCAAAAATTTAAGAATTATTGCCGTGATTGTTCTGTGGCGTTAACCATTGATGAGCCGAGGGTCATTGAAATTCTCGTCACAGGCAACGTGGCCCATCCCGGGTATGTCCAGGTGCTTGCAGGCAGCTCCCTTTATGATGTCCTTCTTGCCGCAGGGGGAGTGACAAAGCAGGGGAGCTTGAGGCGGATTATGTTGAGTCGTGCAGATAAGAAAGAAGAGTTTGTTGATATGTATCAGTTTATCAATACCGGTGAGCTTGGTTCATTACCCACGGTCCAGCTAAAAGACTCGGTTCATGTGAATGCAATCGGTAGGGTGGTTCTGATGAAAGGTCAGGTTAACCTGACAGGTATTTTTGAAATGAAAGACGGAGAGACACTAAATGATGTGATGAATTATGCAGGGGGTGTTCTCCCGGACTGTGAGAAAAATCATATCGAAATCACCCGGTTTGGCAAAGACGGACGAACATTGATCAATCATGAAGGCCCTCCGGAAACCTGCCAGGTGGAGAACGGAGATTCCATACATTTTCTCAAACAATACAATGTTATCAAAGACTCGGTCCGATTGATGGGATATGTTCCGGTGGTCAAAGCATACACCTGGCATGAGAATTATTACCTGAAAGAAATCATTGGCGCCATCAATACGTTTAAACCCGAGACATCACTGGAATACGCTGAAATCCGGCGTTATGACAAGCTTGCCATGGAACCGTCAATCATTTCTTTCTGTCCCCAGGATGTCTTGAATAATCAGACTAAAGAGTCAAAAGATGCCCAGATCCTGCTTCAGCCCCTTGATGAAATCGTCCTTTTTTCCAAAGATGAGTTGAAGGAAACACCCATGGTTTCCATATCGGGCGGAATCCAGAAACCCGGAAAATACAGATTTTTGGAAAACATGACCATACTCAATCTGATACGCTCGGCCGGAGGAATCAAGTGGATGGGCTGCGATCAGGGGAAAATCGTGCGCTACGACTATAATGACCAAAAAAAATGGACCACATCGGATATTGACTTTAATTTTCAGGATATCAATCACCGGACATCGCCGGATATATCCTTGAAACCCCTGGACCGGGTGATCGTAAACAGCCGCTCTGATTTTATGCAGACCGAATGGCAGGTGGCCATAGAGGGGCAAGTCAATTATCCCGGGTCATACCCCATTGGTTCACAGACAAAACTGAGTGATGTGATTACCTATTCGGGGATGTTAACGGACAATGCTGACCTTGGCGGTCTCACCCTGATACGAGAGGATGCCAAGGCCATCCAGAGCAAACATCAGAAAACAGCGGAAAATATTTTACGTAAAGGCCTTCTGGATGTGGCGGCACATCTTAAAAATACCTATCTGACCGAAGAAGAGCGAAACGAAAATAAACAGTCCATGGCCATTGTACAGAATTATCTGGACCATATTGAAAACACGGACATCCAGGGCAGGGTGCTATTGAATGAAAAAGATCTTTCGTCCCTGGAGGTCTTGAAACAATCCCCATCCGATGTCCTTCTGCAAAACGGTGACAGGATTGTGATTCCTGAGAAAAAAAATATGATTACCATTGTGGGGGAAGTGTATAATCCGGCGTCCTATCTGTTCAGGGACAAAAGTCGTGTATCGGATTATCTTGCTCAGGCTGGTGGAATTGCACCTTATGCTGATTTTAAATCGTCTTTTATCGTGAGGAACAATGGCACTGTGGTGAGCTATGCCCAGAAAGAAGGTGGCTTTGATGATGTCATCATGAAACCCGGTGATGTTCTTATTATTCCCTCTAAGACCTTTGGCTTGTCTAAATAGTGTTTGCCATTTTACTTAGCCGGTTTGTCCCCAGGCTCCGACCTGGCAAGGCATAAAAAGAACTGGGACTTATGTGACCTATGGGACTTATATGTCCGATTAACATCCAACGTTAAAAAGAATTAAACATTGGCAATGGTGTGGAATTTTGCTGGGTTTATGGGGCTGTGAATGTTTATTCGTGTGCTTCATCATGACCCATTGTGGATGGGGCCATCAGGAGAACATGGTAGGGAAAAGGCCCTTGATACCACTGGCGATGATTTCAACTCCGATGGCTGCCATGATAAGACCCATGATACGGGTGATGATATTGATGCCCGTCTGCCCCAGGACGTCCCGTACGTGGGTGGAAACCCGTAAGCAGAGCCATACGATCAGGGATACCACAAAAATGATGCATCCTGATATAAGATAATCAATGAGGTCTTTGTGCTGGTGCGCATACAAAATGACCGTGCTGATGGCACCCGGACCTGCCAGGAGTGGGATTCCAAGAGGTACAATGGCCACACTGTCCTTGCTTTCAAGGTCCTGGGCTTCTTCCTGGGTCTGCTTGGTGCGGCTGACCCGGGCCTGGAGCATGGCCAGGGCCATGGTGAACAGGAGAATACCCCCGGCCACCCGGAATGAATTGATGGTGATGCCGAAAAAAGAAAGAATGGTGTCACCTGAAAACAGTACAATCAAGAGGACCGTGAGCACCGTAAAAAATGTCATTTTTGCCGTTCGTTTCCGCTCCGGGTTTGACATATCCTTGCAGGCGTCCAGAAAAATGGGAATGGTCCCTATGGGGTTGACAATGGCCAGAAGGCCGATAAAAAATTTCATGTATACGGAAAATGATTCCATGAACGGTCCCATGTGAAAATGTGAAAGATGTGATCATACTCAAAAGGTTTTCATACTGCAAGACGATTTTCAGCGTGTTTTTTTTAAGGATGTATTATCAAAAACATAATGGTTGAAATGTATTTCGTGGAAATTTAGGGGCTGCACCATTTTGATGCCTTGGTTTGTTGCGTGAGATGGGTTTTACAAAAAAAATGCCGCACAAGGAGTACGAGAATCAGAGCAGGTCAGCAGTGTTAATAGGCCAAGTTCAAGTGTCGGTTCCGGTGTGTGCGGCAATATGTATGTTTTTTTGAAACCCATAAAACGACATTCCTTTTAAAAAGTCAAGGATAATTATGGATAAAATTTAAAATATGATTGTGGCATTCTCCGGCTTTTTCCATGGCAACAAAATGCCCGGCATGTTTTATGGAAACGCTTTTGGCGCCAGAAATTTTCGAACAGAGTCTCCGGCAGGCGCTATCTGTGAATGTGGTGGAGTCTTCACCTCGGATCACCAGGGTGGGGCAGGTGATCTTGCCGGGGTAGTCCCAGATGTCCATGAGAATAGATTCATAGATCTGTGCCTCGGTTTCAGGGTCACATTTTAATCGGGCCGATCCCTGGTCCATGCCCGAGAGTCCATGCTGGCAATAGGCCTTGATAAACGTATGGGGCCAGCTTGCAAAGAGTCCCCGACCCGATGAAAAACGTCTGTAGGCCTCTTCCTTGCTTGTAAATTCCCTTTTGCGTCTCCGGGCGCCCTGGGCCAGGGGAATGCGGTGAATCAAGCCTGCTTTTTTAAGAAGGTAAACCAGGGCCAGGCGGGAACGGGTGAAAATAACAGGATCAATGAGAACGATATGGGAAAACAGTTCGGGATATTGGGCAGCGGTAAGGAGTGTCACCACGGCTCCCAAAGAATGTCCAACACCGATCACCGGGGGAGACATATGTCTGACCAGGGCCTCTTTGACATCGTCCACAAATATATTCCAATGCTCAATCCGGGCATAACCATGATGGTCCGAATCCCCATGCCCCGGTATGTCAGTTGCTATCATCCGGCAGTCCTTTTGGAAATGCGCTAAAAATGGCAGATAGACTCCGGCACAGAATCCGTTGGCATGGAGAAAGTGAAGGGGATGATCCCCATGGCCGCATGCAATGCTGTGAATACGTTTTGTGGGCGTGTCCGTGAATAGATCCTTGTATTCCATGGCCTTATCCATATTACACGTTTAGGGCTGCCAGAAATCCTCCATGGATGGCATCATCCAGCTTTCCTGGCCTTACCCCATCTCCAATGGGGGTGAAGGGTATGTTTTCTTTTTCAAGCTGGGCAGACAAGGTCTTGACAGACCGTGACCCGGCGGCGACCACAAGGGTGTCAAATGATTTTTCATGGATCCCATCGGTGTTTTCATAGCGGATGATTCCATTGTGGGCAGACAGGACCTTAGACTGAGTCATTACTTTAACACCATAACGTTCCAGATTGCTTAAGGCAACCCATTTGGTGGATTTCCCGATTCCGTTTCCAGCCTTGTCCATCATTTCAAAGATTGTCACCCGGGATGAGCCCCGGAACATGTATTCTTTGAGTTTCAGAGGCGGCACGGCATCATAGGCAAAAAGAAAATGGAGCATGTCCGGAGTTAACGTGCCCTTGTGTGCAATGAACATGGCGGTTTCGACGCCAACAGCACCCCCACCGATCACGGCCACCTCTTTACCCAGCAGGGGGCTGTCTTCAAGGACCGTCCATGAGGAAAGAACCCCTGGCTCATCCAGGCCCGGAATGGGTGGGCTCAAGGCCTGGGCCCCTTCGGCCAGGATCACGTGGTCGGGCTTTTTTCCCCGGATCATGTCAAGGCTTACGGTGCAGTTCAGGTGAAGGGGAATCTGATATTTATTCACCATGGCTTTGTAATAACGTGCAAATTCCCACAGTTCCTGTTTGTTGGGGGGCGTTCCCGCAATCCAGATTTGACCGCCGATTCTATCCCTTTTTTCGTAAATTTCAACCTGATGACCAGCCTGGCTTGCCGTGACAGCCGCTTCAAGCCCGGCAACACCTGCCCCCACCACCATGATTCGTTTGGGTGAGGCGCTTTTTTTGATGACCCGTTCACCTTCAAACCCTGCCCTGGGGTTTCCGATACAATAGACAGGTTTGCCTGAAAAGACTGAGTCCGTGCATCCTTGGGAACACCCCACACAGGGCCTTATTTCGTTCTCCTTGCCCTGGGCAGCCTTGGTGGGCCACTGGGGGTCAGCGATCAGAACCCTCCCCAGATTCACCATATCTGCAAACCCGTTTCTCAGGATATCTTCCGCATCCCTTGGGCTGGCAATCCGGTTGGACGCCATGACCGGTACAGATACGGCTTTTTTGATATTCAATGCCAGGTAAGCATAGCACCCTCTGGGCAGTTCCATGGGCAGTTGGGGAACACGGGATTCATGCCAGCCTCCGGTCACATTAATCATATCCACTCCGGCTGTTTCATAGGCCTGAGCAATGAGGGGTGTTTCTTCGTCCGTGTTACTGCCGGGTACAAAGTCGTTTCCGGCCATGCGCACGGTCATGGGGTAATCCTTTCCAACACGTGTCCGGACCTGTTGTAATAGTTCCCTGGGAAAACGGAGACGGTTTCCCAGGCTTCCTCCGTATTCATCCTTACGCTGGTTTTTAACGGGTGATAGAAACTGGGTGATCAGGTAACCGGCTGAAGCCAGGATTTCCACACCGTCAAAGCCTGCGGCTTTGGCACGTTCTGCAGCATCGGCATAGGCCATCTGTGTGGTTTTGATATCCTCGATTGTCATTTCCCGGGGCATGGATTTGGAGTATTTCGAGAACAGGGCCGAGGGGGCCATGGGCTGCTGGTTTCCAATGGTGATGGGATAGGAGTAAGCCCCGGCATGGAAAAGTTGGATCCAGGGACTGGCACCCTCGTTTCGTATGATATCCGTGAGTTTCTTAAATGAGGGGATGTCTTGATCATCCGTGAGGGCCAGGGTCACAATCCCCGAGCCCAGATAGTCGATCCCCACCGGGCCCACGGTGACAATACCGGCTCCGCCTGCGGCAATTTCTTTGAAGAAATGATAGTAACGGTCGTTAAGTTTCCGGTCATAGGCATAAAGAAGACCCAGGGACGGGTATGCAATACGGTTTTTTATCTGAAGGCCGTTGATGGTTATGGGGCTGAACAAATGATTAAACATGGATAACTCCGTAAAAAAGGGTTGGCCCGTGACATGTTTCGGACAATACAAAAATCCATTTAAAGATAAACTTTACTTAAAGGTCAACCTTTTTTTAAAAGATTGGGTGCGCTCCACTTTGAATCAGGTTTTTTTGACATGGCCATGCGCTTGGCGTATAATAAATCACGCAATAAAACGGCATCAGTGTTTTAACCCGAATCCGTGAGGTGGAAAATGGCTGATAAACATGGTCCCCGGAAAGAAAAACCAGATCCCGAGCGCATGAGAGTTCTTCGTGCCCTGCCGCTTCAAATTAAAGATAAGATTACCGGAGAAGAGGCCCAGGCCATTTTGTACAATGAAATTTTACCCGACTCACTGCTGGAAAAGTTGAAAGATTATATCGTCCCGGATTAATTGATAGGGTCAATCAGATAAACGTGCCGACAGTCCACCACGTCCACATTGTCCACCATCAAGAGCTGGCTCAGGGTATCCAGGATGGCCTTGATGAAACATACCCCAAAACCGGACATGGTTTTAAAAGGAATATTTATGGCCAAAAAAACGTTAAAAGAAATCAGGATAAATCGCGCCTGGTGCAAGGGCTGCCGCATCTGTGTTCATTTCTGTCCAGGCCAGGTCCTGGAGTGTGATGCACAGGATAAGGCTGTTGTTCAAAGGCCCCAGGACTGCACCTGTTGTATGGAATGCGAGCTCAGGTGCCCGGATCTGGCCATTGAGGTGATCGTTGAACACCCAAAGGAGGCAGCCCATGGATGACAATGTCCGATTTCTTCAGGGAAATGACGTGTGTGTCCAAGCGGCTTTGTATGCCGGGCTGGAATTTTTTGCAGGATATCCCATCACACCCTCCACGGAAATCGCTGAAAATCTGGCTTACCACTTGCCCAGACAGGGCGGGAAATTTATCCAGATGGAAGACGAGATCGCCTCCATGTGCGCCATTATCGGTGCATCATTGACCGGTCGCAAGGTCATGACAGCCACAAGCGGGCCAGGTTTTTCCCTGATGCAGGAGAGTCTGGGATTTGCTATCATGGCCGAAATCCCCTGTGTGATCGTGAATGTTCAGCGGGGAGGGCCGTCCACGGGTCTTCCCACGGGGCCAAGCCAGGGAGATGTGCTCCAGGCTCGCTGGGGAACCCATGGGGACCATGCCATCATTGTCCTGACCGCATCCAACCATCAGGATGTGTTTCGCATGACCGTTGATGCCTTTAATCTGGCTGAAACGTACAGAACCCCCGTGATTTTACTGCTGGACGAGGTGATCGGTCATATGCGGGAAAAAGTGATCCTGCCTGAAAAGGGGGCAATCCCTGTGGTGGATCGCTTGCGGACCTCTGTCAAGGCGGGTATTGATTACCATCCATATCTGCCACGGGAAGACGGACGACTGCCCATGAGTGATTTCGGAGGTGAGCACCGTTACCATGTCACGGGTCTTTTTCATGACATGTGGGGTTTCCCGACAACCAATCCTAAAATCGTCCACGGGCTTCTGCGTCACCTGAATGACAAAATCAAAAACAATATTTCAGATATCAACCGGATGAAGGAATATTTCATAGACGATGCCCGGACGATCCTGATTTCCTACGGGTCATCGGCACGGTCCGCCCTCCATGTGGTTCATAACCGGCGGGCAAGGGGAGAGCGGATTGGGCTTCTGGAACTTCAGACCCTGTGGCCCTTTCCCTATACCCAGGTGGCTGAAAAATGTGAAAAAGCCAGGCAGATTGTGGTGGTTGAGATGAATATGGGCCAGGTTTTGCTCCAGGTGAAACGTGCGGTGAGCAGACCCGAACGTGTCATGCTTGCCAATCGGATCGACGGGGTGTTTATCACACCCACGGACATACGGAACATACTAAGACTGATTCATGGAAAGGGGGTCTGATTTGGCAGTTCAGGACTATATCCGAAAACGGTTTTTTCCCCACCTGTGGTGCCAGGGCTGTGGCCACGGCATCGTGCTGAACAGTTTGATCCGGGCCATTGAAGAACTGGGTATCCGGAAAAACGACTTGGTGATGGTGTCAGGAATCGGATGCTCATCACGGATCACCGGTTATGTGGATGTCCATACCCTCCATACCCTTCATGGCCGGGCTCTTGCCTTTGCAACCGGTGTTAAGATGAGTCGGCCCGAACTCCGTGTGATTGTACCCATGGGCGATGGTGACGCCCTGGCCATTGGAGGAAATCATTTTATCCATTCAGCCCGGAGAAATATTGACATGACCGCTCTGGTGATGAACAACCAGATTTACGGCATGACCGGGGGGCAGTTTTCACCCCTGTCAGGCCCGGGAGTCAAGGCCACCACAGCACCCTTCGGGAATATTGATCATGGTTTTGATGTGGTAAAGCTGGCCACGGCAGCAGGGGCCTCTTTTGTGGCCCGGACCACCACATATCACGTGCATCAGATGATTTCCATTCTCAAGGAAGCCATCAGCCACAAGGGCTTTTCCGTTGTGGAGATCATGAGCCAATGCCCCACCTATTTTGGCAGGAAAAACAAATTGGGCGGGGCCGTTGATATGCTTGATTATTTTAAGAGTCACACCACAGCCAAGGGTTCCGATGCACATAAAAAAGATCCTTTGATGATCGAGAGGGGCATTTTTGTGAAAGAGGACCGGCCCGAGTACTGCAGCGATTACGATATGCTCGTCAAGGAGCTTCAATTAAAAGGGGATGCGTGATGGAACGATTGAGACTGGTTTTTTCAGGATCAGGGGGGCAGGGGGTGATTACGGCGGCCATTATTCTGGCTGAAGCCGCAGTTCTGCATGAGAATCTCCTGGCCACCCAGACCCAGACGTATGGACCCGAAGCACGGGGCGGGGCCACTCGCTCGGATGTGATCATTGCCGATTCTGAAATCTATTTCCCCAAGGTGATCCAGCCCAATGTCCTGGTCTGTCTGACCCAGGAAGCCTACATGAAGTTTTATGACATTGTGAGGCCCGGAGGACTTTTGATCACTGACCCCCGACATGTGACCATTCTCCAGACGGTTGATTCACGGCAGATTGAGATTCCCATGCACGCTGCGGTAATGGATAACATTGGAGATCTTCTGGTGTACAATATCTGCATGCTGGGCGCTTTATTGGCCCTGACCCAGGTGGTGAGCATCGACTCTGTGATCAAGGTTCTTGAAACAAGGATGCCGCCTTCGTCTCTTCCCATGAACAGGCGCGCCATGGACCTGGGTATTGCTCTTGGAGCAAAGCACAACGTATAACATTGATGGTGTCGTAAAAAGTCCCATATGCGGCGTTATAGTGTTTGACCGGACGTTCGACATACGCTCGTGTATGCCTTCACGCCCGGCCAAACACTATGTCTTGCCTATGGACCTTTTTCCATAGCCATCTGTCGACTTTTTACGAGTTCATCAATGCATATCATTTCAATGTATTGATTCTCACTTCAATTGATCGTATATTGGGTGAACCTTGAAAAAGGCCGGATTTTTTTGGAAAACCTTCCTTAACCCTCTTTCATAAAATACAAGGAACGGCCATGTCATTCAAACAGAATCTTCTGAAAAAGATAAAACTGGACCAGATGAGAAAACGGGTTCTTGTCACGCTGGGGCCTTCGGGCAGCGGCACGAAAGTCGATAAAAACGCCATGAAAAACCTTGTGATTGCAGCGGGTTTAAGGCACAAAAAACTCCGGGGCCTTGATCTCTATTTAGCTGAAGGCACCGAGGATAAGGCAAAACAGAAAATCCTTGTTCTGGATAATGACCTTGCGGTTTATGACACGACCCTGGATGATGTGGCCCTGAGAAAAGAACCCACTGTCAAGGAGATGATCAGTATTAAAAATGCCATCAAAATTCTCAATGATAAGGATGTGGTGGTGAGTCGCAAGGACATGTCCGTGGAAACGGTTTACGCCGAGAGCATCTCACGCCTTGATCTGTCTTTTACACACGATGATATCAAAAAACTGGAATATGAGGGACGGGCGGCCGTGGAATGGAATGACACGGAAGCGGTGCTGGAATCGTTGAGTTTGTTTGGTGAACTTCTGGCCTATGGCGCAGAACCCAAAGCGTTTAAGATTGATGGCTATGCCATGATGGGGGCCTATTCACAGAATGCTACCGGTGAGGACCAGTTTGGTCCCGCCGTGGTTTTCAGTATTGGGGATGGGACAATCAAATTGATTGAACAGAAAATGGTCACCCATGACAAAGAGGAAATTAAATCCTTTCATGATCAGGTGCTGGGTCGAAAGGATCCCGCCCGCATGGGGCCCTCGGTGATTGAATACATGGCAAGCCAGGTTCTTGCCGCTCATCCGGATATGGCTTGATCCGCAGGATGATTTGACAAGGTCTTA
>JAHIRD010000083.1 GCA_018818835.1 Pseudomonadota bacterium | reverse complement strand
ATGTGGGCCCAGTTGCATTTATTGTGGGTCCATTGACTTATAATGTGGGTCCGGGTCTCTGGATAGATGCAAATAATGTGGGCCGAAAAATGCGATGATTGCGGGTCCGGGGTGTTTATGTTTGCAGGTCGCTACATATAACTGGCAAACCGCTGAGACCATTTTAAATGATTTGTTGCATGCAACAACAAATCAACTTGAGTTTGAACTGTAAGTGTAGAAATAGCGGATATCAAGCAAGTATATTGCCATTATTCAAGATAGTTGGGTGATGGGTAAGATGACAGATTGCGCTTTTTAGTGCGAAGGTTGGGGTTGCCCATTTTTGAGGTAGAGTTAACGGGAAAAACCCGCTTTAAGTTAAAGGATAACACCCATGACAGCAAGCGCTCACCAGGATACACTCATAGCAACCGATACACGGAGGGGCTTTGAACTTTCTACACCTCTGCCGGATTTTAGGTATATTAAAAAGTTCCAAAAACTCTTTCCTGGACGAAACAGCATTTCCCTGATTGATGTGTTTGAAACCGTCAACAACGCATCTGGCTTTCTGGACTGCTTTAAGCATTTTGAAACGGTTTATTCTCTCTTTGTCGATGACGACGATGATAATGATCATGAGCATGAGAAGCCAGATCCCATCTATTTTTATGGCAACTTGATTGACCGGTGTAAAAGGAAAGGTTTAAAAAAAACAGCACTTAAGCTCGATAATTTAAATGAGCAGATCCTGGAAGATTCTTTTCGAGAATATTTTTTAACGGAGAACATCGGCAGAGCCATTTCCTGTGTCACTGAATTTATTGAATCCCATAGCCTTTCTACACTACCAGAATCAGGCTTAAACCCGTACTGGTTTTATGACAGCTCCAGCTCTCTGGGAAAATCAACTGTAATCTGTTGTTCAGAGATGGAATTCCCCTATGTGATTGACACCCTGCTTGGAAACAATGCCGCCCCTCTTGAAAAAGACTATTTCGAGATAACAAATCCGGTTGCCACACGGGAATTCCTATTCGGTGTTGCCGATCTTCTTGGTTACAGCTATGCAATGAGAATTACGGATTTCAGCAAAATTCCGTTTTATGGGACTGATAATAGTGTAAAGGGAGTGATTTCTCCGGATGCATTGGTCGATACGTCGCTAATTGAAGATAATTGGGATCAGATGTTACGGTTTATCGCAACGATCCATACAAAATACACACCGGCGACCATAATCATGCCCAAATTGATGAACCGTTCGGATGATCCTATATTCCAGGGAATACGGGAGGTTGGTAGAATAAGACAGACAACGTTTATGTTAAACTACATCAAGAGCCTGGAACTCAGGCAGGCCATTGAAAACCATTTAACCAAGGCCGATATTTATAAAAACCAGTCCGCTTTAATTCAAAGGCCACTGGGAAAAAACGAATACATACCGCATGATGACAGGATTCTGAACAATGCGTGTAAAATTCTGACTGAAAGCTGTATCACAGCGTGGAACTATCTTCATCTGTCCGACATGATTGAATCATCATCAAACCCAGAAGAGATTAAATCGATAATTCAGCAAGGATACGTACCCCACTGGAAACATGTTGATACGATTGTATAAATATAATAACCAAACTGAAAGCCTCAACAGAAATTAATGCGACAGAATTTATTCAACTGGTAGTGTGAAAACTAACGGGGAGATGGGGCAGAAGAAACCAAGCGGAGCGGCAAGGCGCTTGCTTGATCTTATTGACCGAAAAGGGCTGGTTGTTTTGAGGTGATTAAATGTAGCGGCCAGGAATCATAAACACCCTGGCTTGATTTAATAGGATGGTCTGGACCAGGATTAAACGTTTCTACGAATACGTTCTGGCTTTAATTAAATGTTTCTGGGCCATCATTATATGCCACTGGCCAGGGTTATAGGGGTATGGCAACGATTCCTTCGGAAAGCAGCCAATTAAACATTGTTTACACCTGTATGGCCCTTATTTTATTATATTTTTCAAAAATTAATAACCACAATCTGACATAGCATAAATACCATTGATTCAATTTTAATAAATTACATGAATTCGGGGTGTTATTTGATTTTGCTTTCATTTTAGAGCTTTTTTCAAAATTATCTTTTTGGAAATGATAATATGTAATATAATCGTTTTGTTATAATAATTAACGGTGTTTATTTCGGTGTTTTACGAAGGAATCGTTGCCACCCCCCATTATCATCGATCAGCCCATATATTACAAAACATATAAACAGATTTGGAGAGTATACGCTGGACCTGGAACAACAAATATGGGAATTAATCTACCAAATGCCACTGGCTAATTAATAGTATAATCAAGTTGTTACGAGTGTAAACAGCGTTTAATTGGCTGTTTTTCGAAGGAATCGTTGCCATACCCCAATCTCCGGGAAACGTTTGGCCGGTGGTTTCCAAGCATGCAACTAAAGGCGGCGGCATAGAGGGGCCAGCCCCCGGTTTGTTCCACTCTCTCTGTCGCATCTATTTTAAGAATGTCACATTAATTCCCAGATGTAACAAATGTCATGGTTCTGTCCGGGTTTTAAGCATCGCCACCTGTTTTTGCTGCATGCCGTCCAGCCATCGAGCCAGAATATGAGCGGAAAAACTATCTTCACCGGATATGGCCTTCCCGTTTTCAGGAAGAGTGGAAAAGATCGACATGTCCTTAATGGAAGGACATATGACAACAATATATGTATCCACACTGGAGAAATTGGGGGATATGGTGCTTGCTTCAAGCACATAATGGTCTTTCGCAGGATCGGGATAAATCATCCGTCCTTTGGACACAGGACAATTGGTCGCAACAAGATTAACACGGCCATCCGCATAGAGGTTGAATATAGAAAGGAAACCATGGCTTCCCGATACTGAAAAACAGAATTCGTCTCCCGCCTTCAATAGGGTCGAACGGGCTACGCCGTTCCTGTCGCAAATACCAAACTGGATATCACCCTTAACATAGACACCAAGATTCACAGCATCCGCAACGTCGAAAACAGGAATGGATATATGGCCAGCGTGAACACACCAGATCCCATCCGTAAACGTCAAATCTAAGGGAACTTGCGCCTCAGATTCGTTTGAAGACTCAACCGTCTGAGCCATAAACCGTTTCACGGCATCAGCAAACGGAGATCCGATTATAGCGGATGATCCTGTAAAACGGATGGTTTTTCCAAAATATTCTGATTTCAGGGCTTCGGCCATCATCACCGCCGGAGATCTTAAGTCAACTGCGTATTTCACATAATACCGGCTTCCGCATTGTTCCATTTTCAATCGTTTCGCGTTGTTCAGACGATGCTTTGACTCCAGTTCCACCTTGTTGCGAAAACTGCTTTCAGACACAGATCCATTCCGCACTGCCAGACTTTGACTCTCAGTTAAAATCCATGTGCTAATCTGAGTTGAAATATCCGACATAGCAGAGGCCGAAGCCGCATCAAGGCTTTCCCCTTCGCCAACACCGGTTTTTATCCCCCCACCGCCACCTGTTTCAGAATACCAGGCCGGGGTTTTACAATCTATGACAGGTGCATGATGGACGCAGGCAGAAACACAGCAAAGAAACCCGATTATCCCCAAAACCCATCCCATCTGTTTCATCAACATCCCCATCCTTCGTTTTGAAATTCAGCCATATCTGATTTTCTCACACAGTCCTCGTTCACTCTCTCTCCCAAGCTCTTTCCAACCATGGCTCTGTCCCATACACGCCAAGCCATCCTTAATCCTATTTCAACCGGGTCAACACCACCTTGTCATCCCCGGTCATCATCGGAGTCTGAACCCGATTTGCGATTCGCTGCGCCATGTATGTGACCTCGCCGCCCAGATAATCCCGCATCTCGCCTGCGGTGATCTCTTTGTTTTTGCCTTTATTCGCTTCCCCCGAGAGGCCTTTCAGAAAATAGTAGGTGAACAGCCCATGACGTTTTTCAGGATTCCACACGCTGACCTGATCTTTATCCGCCGCACTGAAAATCACGCAATTTTTAACCGCACGAACTGGCTGAATGTTTTTGACAAGAGCCGGACTCACATTCGTGAAAAGCTGACCGCCACCGGAACCCCCTGAAAAACAGGCATCCAGAACCACTGTCACCGATTTTGAAGGAAGGTTTCCCACGCTTTTATAAAAAAGGTCCAGAGAATACCCGGTATTTTTGATGTAATCCATGCTGGCATCCACCGGAACCAGATAGGCAGATTTTCCGTCATCTCCCGGCGCTCCATGGCCTGAGTAATAGATAAATACTTCCGATTCGTTGCGGCAGTAATTGTGGAGCTGACCTTTCAGATTATCCGCCGATCCGAAAATGTTCCTCAGATCCCCGGATGTGGCATCAGTCTTGAAAATGATATTTTTTTCATTAAATCCCATGGTCCTGACCAGATATTTTTTCATCACTGCCGCATCCCGTTCCGCGTAATCCACATCAGGAACTCCGTTGCCCGTTTTTTTGTAATGGGTGTTGCCGATTACCACGGCCACGGCATCGGGCCGACTGATTTTTCCTTCGGGGATCGTAGTATCCACATCCACGGTAAGATTCTCAGGTTCTGCGTTTTCACCAGGTGTTTTCCACAACGTGCCCAGAATCGCATCAGAGCTTGACGTCGTCCCTCCGGACGTTGTTTTCTGGGCGGCAACCACCGGTTCTGGAACATCAATGGTTGCTGCATCATTAATAAAGGCGTTGAACAGTTTGTCGTAAGCTGGTTTTGCTTCGCTGGCCGGATAGGCATCCGCCAATTGTTTGGCATCGGAAAGAGCAGCCTGGGATTTCCCTTTTGAAAAAGCCTGATAAATCTGCCGGATTCGTCCGCTTAATATTTCAGCGAACAACCCTTTGACAGACGGATTGCCATTGAGCCTACTTTCCGCGTCTTTTGCCGTGGAAAGGGCCATATCGGTTTTCCCCCGGCTGGCCAGAGCAAGGCAGTAGGCCCTCGCCCCAGACGGTTCGGACGCTGCAGCTTTCAGCATGGCGAATCCCTTTTCTTCGCCTACGCCCGATTTGATTTTATTTAACCCATCGGCAAGATAAGCATCAAGGATTTCGGCAAACGCTTTTTTTATACCCGCATGGTCAGGAAACGTTTGCCCTGCTTTCCGGGCAGACACAAAGGCCGACCCCAAATCCCCCGATGCCGCATAAGCCCGACAGAGGGTTTCGGCGTACTCGGCTTGGGCGGTATCAAGTTCCACCGCTTTTTTAGCATGGCCAAGTGCCTCGGGTGCTTTGCCGCATTCAAGAAGCGCGGAAGCAAGGGCGTTTCGAAAAGATGCCGACAACGGACTCAGTTTCACAGCCGATTCAAACCATGTCACCGCAGAATCGGGTTTTCCGTAAACCATCCAGGCAGCCCCGAGATTGTACTGAAACGCGGAATCATCCGGGCAGAGTTTCTGGGCTTTGATCAAAAGCTGAAGACCGGCTTTTTTATCTTTCGAAAAGGTGTCTGATCCTTTCTTGGCTATGTCTGCTGCCACGCCGCAAGGGCCAACCACATAAGCCATAGTTTCTTTACGTGTTTCCGGTTTATCCAGTTTATTAGTTTCGAGTTTCGCGATAGTATAAAGAGTAACAGCCTCATTGGCAATTCCCTTTGCCTCATTAGAGTTACCATCTTGCAATAAGCGTATGGCTTCTTGAAACGATTCTTCTGCTTTTTTCCAGTTCTCTAATCCTTTCACCGCTTCTATTTTTTCAGCATCATCGCGGGCGCTCTTTGCACTCCTAAAAAAAACGGCAGCTTTATCACTTATATCTGCAGCTTTATCAAAATTTTCACTGGCTTTGTCAAGTTTTCTTTGTATAGACTTAATACTCTCATTATTTTCATAAGCAATTTCAGCATCTTTATAGTACTCTAAGGCATCTTTATAACGATCTGGCGAATATAGAGCTGCATTTTTAAACTCCGCGTTTTTTAGAGCCTGATCAGTAGTTTTAAAAAGAGCTTCTCTTACTCCACTATGTTCAGAATAACCTTTTTTTGGATTAAAGACAAAAATAGCTACAACAATCAATGTTAAAGACAGAATGTATCTAAGCAACTTTTTTTCCATAATTTCTGCTCATTTCAAATTAATAGTTGTTAAAACAATATAAGTACTCTGAATTTATCATAATTTCAAAGTCAATACCCTTGACTTAAGACATACGGTAATTCAAAATAGTATTTTTTCCCATAGGGTTCATGAAAGATGGTTGAATACATCGGAAAGGCCCCTGTGGTTGACACTTTTAACAAGTTGAATCAATTACAGTTACGGTGTTTTTGGACCAAATATTCAAAAAAATGGCCCTATAACTACTTGCAATAGAAAACATTGGCTAGAATATTTATTCTATTGAATGTTTTTCACGTTTTAGTGGCCTTCGTGGCCTGTTTTTCGCTGAGTCCCGGTTTTAAAAAGAGCATGAACTTGCAATAGAATAGTTTTTTCTGTTGAATGTATTCTATTGCAAGCTATTATATTGGTGGCGCAGGTTCATTTTGAACCATTTTTACACATTATCCAATGATTATAGGTAGATGGAATTTACAACCAACCCCCTCTTTCCGATGTATTCAACCATAAAACCCGTTTAAGGATTCTTACCACAGCGCAAAAGACCCATTCTGTGGGCACACAAACGCATTGGAAGTGTTAATCACCCCAAAACAACCAGCCCTTTTCGGTCAATAAGATCAAGCAAGCGCCTTGCCGCTCCGCT
>JAHIRD010000082.1 GCA_018818835.1 Pseudomonadota bacterium | reverse complement strand
TTATTAAAAAACGTGCTAACAATGCCCTTGCACAGCCGACCGGGCTTACGGCGCGATTTTTTGAAAGGGTTCTTTTTAATAAATTTTATTGTCCTTTCAACCGTTTTCGGTATTTCCGCCCGGCGGGTGAAGGGCGGCGTTGTCAGTTTTAATTACAAATAACAAACTTCATGAAAACATTGAGGAATTTTCAAAACTGAAAAAATTTTTTAATAATCCACAATTTGAATCAAAACATTTGGGTGCTGTTATCAATTTCATCGCAACTCTGATGATAATGTTATTAGTCCTTTCCATCTATAATTTTTCACATAAAAAGGATCATCTCGATTTCAATAGCAGTCAAATCTTTGTTTCAATATTATGCTCATTCAGTCTTGGGGGCTCTTCTTACAAATTCCAAAATGTGCTACGGGTGATATTTTCCGAAGCAAATTTATTTCTGTTTTTATCTGTTATTACGATGTTCGGAGGATTAGAAACATTATATTCAAAAAGCATCTACACTAATGCGAAACACTATACTGGAAGTGACGCGCGTTTTATGGGTGTTTTTGACATACTACTTTCAGTAGGCTTAATGTATGTCTATATAATTCTCATTACCAAGAAAATAAAAAATGATTAACCAAATTTTTACTTTAATTAAAATCATAGGAAAAAAATTCTGGGTTAATTCTGCCATTGCCCGTTTGATGCATTAAAGTAGCTGCCAATAAAGTGGTGAGCTCTGACTTGCTACGTCGGCTTTTTTTTGAAGTCTGTCGTTTTATAAACGTTATTAATTTTTCCACCTCTGTCGTTAATTTCCGCCAGCAGGTGACCACCGACGTTGGCGCCGATGTTTCTATAGATAAAAAATAATGATTGCTTTTGAGGTACATCTGGTTGTACAATCAATGATACAATCAGGAGGATGAAAAATGGGAAAATTATCAAACATAATACCTGTAAGTGATCTGAGGCAGGGTGCTGCTAAACTGTTGAAACAACTTCAAACCAACAAAGAACCTTTGATTATTACACAAAGAGGAAGAGCCCGTGCTGTAATGCTTGGTGTTGATGCATATGAAAAACTTGAGCATGAAAAAGAAATATTACGTTTATTAGCAAAGGGTGAAAAAGAAATTGAAGCCGGTATTGGGTATGATTTGGATTCGGTCCTTGCTGAAGCGGATGAACTTTTAAATAAGGACTCCCTGTGAAGATTCAATTCACACCAACTGCCAGAAAACAGTTTCTTTCAGCTCTATCATATATTCGTAGGGATAAACCTTCTGCTGCCGTTAATTTTCGCAATCGTGCTGAAAAAATTTTGAGAAGGCTTGAAGATTTTCCAGAGTCTGGACGAATCATTCCAGAATTTCCGGAACTTTCTTATAGAGAGGTAATAGTTTCTCCCTACCGGTTTTTTTATAAAATCAAAGCTGATATCATTTGGGTGGTTGCAGTCTGGCATAGTGCTCAACTTCCTAAAGAGCCAATCCATTAGCGCCAACAATTGCTTCCAGGCGACGGCTAAACGCCGCGCCTGAAGCATACGTTGACAGAAAAATTAAAAATGACAACAAACATCAAAAATGAATTGCCAAAGACAGATGATATAGAAAAACAATGGCCAAAGTTTAATTTGCTATATTCTTTGGGTTTTCCTGTAGCAGCTCGAAATAATATCTGTAGAACTTACTGGGATAATAGGGAAACAATATCTTTGTCAGATGTATTTGAAATTATTATTTCAAATACATCTGATCCGAGAGATGGATATTTAATCAGTAAAATGCTTGATGTAAGTATGGTTGGTAAAACAACCTTCTTAAATGTAATAAGAGCAATGTCAAAAATTGATTTTGGAACAAAATGCAATGTGGTGTGGGAGTTTAAATATGCACAATTTCGTAATTCTCACAGGGCAAAGGGTGCCAGGGTGCATTGTTGGTCTTTTCCAATCACTGAAAAAGGCAAAATGCTGGCAAAATTTAGAAATGGAACTTATTATTCACCTCGCCGTCGAAAACAAACATAAACTGCCAACAAATACATGCAAGGGATTGCTTCCGCTGCGCTCGTGTGCCATGAAGAAAGACGCGAGTCTTTCATGCTGTATTGAAGATGAGTGTCGGCCCCTCGGTTTCGGTAATCAGATACTGGAATCAAACTGCCCTATGCGGCATCCATCAAGAGTGTTTGTCGTGAGCGATAGGGAAAAGGCCGAAATAAATCTGTCAGGTATGTTTTGAAGAGATGAATGAAAATGAACCACTGAATTTGAACAGTAACTAAAGGATGATTGAAAGATTGGACAGGAAGAGCCGTATGAAGCGAGAGTTTCACGTACGGTTCTGTGAGAGGCCAAGGGGGAGGTTCCTTTAGCCTACTCGACCAAGCGCCCCTGACCCATACGTTCGCGTTTTGAGATTTTCTACTTTTTGAATAGATCTGAGTGCGATCCGGTTCTTTCGAGGTATAAGTCTTCTTCGGTGATTCGGTATATTAAAATCCAGTCGGGCTCAATATGACAATCCTGATGATTTTTCCAATTTCCTGAAAGGGGATGATCGCGATAGACTGGTTCCAACAAGTTGCCAGAGGATAGTTTTTCAATAACGGTTCTCAATTTTGAAAGGTCTTTATTTTGTCCGAATTTTCCCCCTTTTGAGAAGCAGGGATATGTCAAATTTTAATTGACAAAGAATCTTCTTTTTAATATTCCTTGGAAAGAAACAATCATTATTTTATGATTCCATTTCTTCAAGAACTGTATTGAACCCGAATTTGTGCGACATCCTTTCAATCTGCCATAAAACTCTCTGAAACGATTAATATATATAATATTTTAAGAGAGGAACACGATGACACACATGGCTGCAATATATCAAGCCCCTCACAAAATACTCCAATATCGCCGAGCTGCCGATAAAGGGTAAGTTTGTAGATACTCATGGGAATTTTCATGATCACATTACCGGAATAGGATGGATCGGTTCGCCGGATATAGAGTCCTTTTCCATATCTCTTCGTTGACTTTTTACCAAAAAGTACAAATCAATAAAACATGGAAACCGGTCAAGAATGATCTTGGCCGGTTTCTCATGTTTAGTGTGTATCTGTGATGCGATTGATTGTTGGGGTGACGCCCATCGAGATCATCTTAGTTGGCATAGGTAAGTGTCAATTTAGATAATGACATACCTTCCAATTGCCTGATGACAGATTCGTTAACAAAGGAATCCCCGGCGTTCAATTTTGTCGCATCAGCACGTTTCGTTGATATGGAATAATCTGATTTTCCAAATGTGAAACCATTCAAGGCTTCCACAACGGATGCATTAACAAAAGAATCCCCGTTTTCCATAACATTGGCGTTGTTGTGAGCCGTTATAGCATCTGTTTTGTCAACAGTCTGAACACAACGGCCAAAGGTGAAATCCTTGGTGGCATTAATGACTGACTCATCAACAAATGAATCGGAAAAACAAACTTGGGCAGAACATGCGACTGCGAGGATAGTGCTTATAAATGCGATGCCTAATGTATTTGCGGTTGTTTTTTTCATGACATACTCCCTAAATTAATGGTTAATATGGTTAACACGCTTTCTTCTTAAATCGTGTTGAAGGCGTGTTCGTTGCCGTGTTAAATGAATAGTATAGCTAAAACCATGCCATTTTTGTAATATGCTGATAATACAACTAATAAAATATATCGCCTTGTAAAAGTACCCCATGGGACAGAAAAAGAATGTGCCATGGGGTATTTTATTTATAATGTGGAATATGGGGTAGTTGATTCGCCTTCAAAAACAGTTTATGCCTGATTGTAAATTATTGCGAAAGACCTCGTAGGGCGGGCTGTGCCCGCCGAATTGGCACTCAACCTTGTCATTCCGGGCGGCTTTATGCTGTTTCCGAAGTTTGAATCGTCCATCGAAGCATCCGGGGCATTCAGCCGGGAATGTGAAGCCGATCCGGAATCCATGGTGTTGGGTCAGGGATGGTGAAATTGAATAGAACTATTATGCTTTTACGGATATGGATTCCGGGTCAAAAAGCCGTGCCTGGAATGGCACAGCGGAGTGATAGGCCATGACCTCGCATGAGATCATGGCCAGAAAGATGTTTATGGGTTTGTGATGGGTGTCAATCGGATGCCGAAGTTTTTCATCTGGTAAATTAGAAGGCCGTCCACTTGAAGATAGCCGTCTGCTGTTATCTCGGGGGCATCGCCTTGTGTGACCTGGGTGATGATGGCCGAGACCTCGACTTTTTTGTTCCGGGGAATGACCTGGCCCCGGTAGAGCCACTCATTTTCAATGCCGGTAGTGAATTCGAACCGATGGGTATCTTTGAGTTCACTGAATCGTTCCAAAGCAGCGAATTTGACCAGCTGGAGAAAGGATTCAATGCCTAAAGAGCCTGGGCAGACCGGGTCCTGAAAAAAATGGGCTTTGAAGAACCATTCATCAATATCCACGGTTTTATAACCGCGCACATAACCCAGTCCCTGGGGACCTCCGTCTTGGATATAACATTCAATGCCGTCAATCATGAGCAAGGCTTTGGAGGGCATGGCCACGGCCGGGCAGGGATCCGAGGCCGGGTCATCGGGGGTCAGGGGCGCTTCTTTTTTAAAATCCAGTGATCGGGCTTTTTTAAGTTCCTCAGCTGTGGGTGTATAGACAATTTTTTCAGGATTCCGGATGCCCACCTGTTGTTCCATGGTTTCATTGGTGAAAAAGCCGAAATTTGTGTTGCCGTCATAAATCGTTTCACCGTTTTGCAGAATCTGGATATCAAAATCTTCTATGATCATTCCGGCAGCCTCAGAGACTTTGGTCATTCGGGTACGCATGGTCAGTGTGCCTGAATCACGGTCAATTTCTTTGGTCAGGATCGCTTTACCGCCCAGGTTTCTGAATTTCAATTGCTTATCGCTGTGCAAAGCTGACCCTGCATAGGCTGCCAGCCAGCCGCAAGGCTGGAGGGCGATTTCAAGGAGAACGCAAAAGGGCATTTTGTCCGAACGGTTGGCCTTGAAGTACCACTCATCGGCAGGAACCGTATATTCGGATTCTATCCAGCCACCGGCCTTCAGTTCCCATGCTGTATGATCAATTTTGTTTACACTGTCCATGAAAAAGTAGGGAGGTCCGGGCAGTCTGGCGATGATCCTGTCATGGTCAAAGACCTCATAGGGTTTCCCAAAGGCTTCAGAGGGCTTTCCAATAGCATAGGCCAATAGTTTTGTCCGGTCGAATAAAGGCCCTTCCGGGTGTTTATCGTCTTTACCGAAGGTTTGCATCAGGGATTCATCCATCACCGCTTCATATCCACTGATGGTGGCCACCACCTTGTTCTGATTATCCAGAAAGGTGAAGTCGGATTTCATCTTGTGGTCCGTGATGTCCTTGACCTCCATGACCACGGTCATGCCCTCTTGGGGAAATGTCCGGCAATACTGGCGGTATGAGGCACTGTAACTGGGTAAAGATACCAGCCCTTTTTCTTCATAACACCACAGTATGGCCATCTGATAAGCAGAGTCAAGAACCAGGGGATCCGTGACCCAGTTGGACCGCAGGGGATCTGTGATCCAGGCTGAGGGTGAGGGGGCAGATGAAACGTCCGCAGCCATGCCCCGTGACGAACAGCCCAGGATTTTCTTGAGTCCTTTGAGCTGGGGACCATGGAAAAGGATGGTCTCATAGGCATCATTCAGATCCCGAGGGTACGATGATGAAAGAATCTCCGGGGGAATCGTATAGACCGGGGCCTGGGGAAGTGTTTCAGTCAAAATGGCTTTGGCTTTGGAATGAATATGCCCTGATTCCTTTTTCCCGTTCAGGATTTCAAGCTCCACTTCAAAAAATGATCCGTTTTTTTCCATTTTACTTGCCATCAGACTGATGGTCTTGGGCTCTTTGTCGATTTTGATTCCCTTAAGAACCCTCATGCCATCCAGCCCGTGAAGTACGAAACCCGGGTTTTTGTGCAATGCGCCATGACCAAACCATTCGGTCATAAGGGCAAAGGGCACCACGGGTTTTTTGTTGATGATATGGGAACTCAAAATGGGATAGGAGTGAATATCAACCTCTTTTTTAAATGAAAGGGACAGATGGTTCGATGACTTTGTCTCACTAAGGGGTTCCGGAACAACTGACGCATCGGTATGTTCGGTTGGAAATGTGCCGCCGATCACCACTTCGATGTCCTGGTTCAGGGTTCCGCCCATTTCATCAATCATGCACTGGGCCCCTTGGTCAAGGGGAATCAACTCCACGTGTTTTCGGGCGAATTCTTTTTTCAGACTGTCTGTGACCATGCCTCCGTCCCAGGGCCCCCAGTTGATGGAAATAACATGGCAGTGGGGATGTTGCCGGGCATGATGTCGTCCCACTTTGTTCAACACTTCATTGGCCATGGCATAGGCCACTTGACCGCTGTTTCCTATCCTGGCGCTTACGGATGAAAAGAGGACCAGATAGTTCAAGTCGTCAGGGGAAATACACTGGAGAAGGTTTTCAAGACCCCGGACCTTGGTTCCATAGACATGCTCAAACTGTTCGGGCGTCTGATCCACGATCAGGCGGTCTTCAAGAACACCTGCCCCATGGATAAGGGCTTTGACCGGGCCATAGCTTGAGGTGACCGTGTTGACCAAGGCCTGGATGGCTGACTGATCCCTGACATTGGCGGACAGATACACCGTGGTAGAGCCGGCAGCTTTAAGTCGGGTGATGGTGTTGACCACTTCCCGGTTACCCATATAGGTTTTGTAAATTTTGTCTACCTGGGCCGGGGTTGCTTTTTGTCCTTTGAATTCGTTTTCAATGATGGCTTTTTTGATGGCCGAAACGTCGGTCAGTGATGAAAGCCATTCAGGTTCAGGCCCAGGTTCTGCCGAACGTCCCACAAGGACGATGGTGGCTTGTGATTTTTCGGCCAGGGCAATGGCCGTGGCAGCCGTGACACCCTTGGCGCCCCCTGTGACAATGACCAGGTCTTTGGGCTTTAGGTCAAAAGAGGCGGGAACAACAGGAGAGGGCTCCAGATTCAAGGAATAACGATAACTTTCTGAATATCCCACCTCCACAGGGCCCCGGTGCAGGAATTCATCCACAAGGGACTGGGCCAGGGTGTTGGATACTTTCGTGGAGGTGTCGATGTCGATGGCCTTGCAGCTGACGGAAGGCCATTCCCAGGCAGCGGTTTTGGGGAGCCCGGAAAGACCGCCCAGTATCGGTGCCTCAAGTTTTCCTCCGGAAAAACCAAAGGTCCCATCCATGCGGGTGATGGTGGCAAAAAAGGCACCGCCCTGGTCAGAGGATTCCATAAGGGCCGATCCTGCTTGATGGGCCAGTTCAAAAGCCTGTTTCAAGAACAGGTCATGGCTTGTGTCCCAGATGTCATGGTCTTTCTTTTTGAATCCCGGAAGGTTTGACAATGCCCCCGAGCGTTTTTTCTTGAATTCGGGGATGATCACGAGCCCGGCAGCATCCGGGGTCTTACCATCTATGGGGATCAGTTGGGCATTCAGATGACGGTTTTTCAATTCCACGACCAGGGCGTTTCCAAGACCGCTTTTGTCATCGGTGACATAGACGATTTTGTTCTTTGGAATGGCAAGGGGCTTGTCTTTATTTATCCGTGTTTTTTTGACGCGTACGATTTGTCTGGACACGGATGGTTTGATTTCTTCCGGGCGCGGCTTTATTTCGGGAACATGGCTTTTTACAGGTGCGGGACTTGAGCCGTTTGAGGATATGTAATCACAGATTTGTTCCAGGGTTTTCATGGAGGCCATGGCCTCGGGTGAGACCGGGGGCAGATGGGGCATGCGTTCTTCAAATTCTGACATGATCTCCACCCGTTTGATGGAGTCGATGCCCAGGTCGGCTTCGATGTCCATGTCAAGACCCACCATATCCACAGGGTATCCTGTCAGATCACTGACCACCTCAAGCATGGTTCGTGTGAGCTTGGCCATGTCAATGGTGATCGCCTTTGATGGCTCGATAAATTGCCCACCATGGTCGGTTTCCGGGGCTGAACAGTTTTCGGCAATATGGGCCACAATGGCACCCAGGGTTTTCATGGTCGCCATGGCCTCGGGTGAGACCGGGGGCATATCAGGCATGCGCTCTTCGAACTCGGACATGATCTCCACCCGTTTGATGGAGTCGATGCCCAGGTCGGCTTCGATGTCCATGTCAAGGCCCACCATATCCACAGGGTATCCTGTGAGATCGCTGACCACCTCCAGCATGGTTCGGGTCAGCTGGTCCAGGTCAATGAAAATTGTCTCTATTGAGGGGGTTGCCTGTTCGGTATATAAGGTTTCAGGAGCAGAGTAGTTGTCGGCAACATGGGCCACAATGGCGCCCAGGGTTTTCATGGTTCCCATGGCATCGGGTGAAACCGGAGGCAGATGAGGCATGCGTTCTTCAAATTCGGACATGATCTCCACACGTTTGATGGAGTCAATGCCCAGATCAGCTTCGATGTCCATGTCAAGGCCGATCATGTCCACAGGGTACCCAGTCAGATCGCTGACCACATCCAGCATGGTCCGGGTCAGATGGTCCAGGTCGATGAAAATTGTCTCTGTTGGGGGGAGGGCACGCCCGGTCAGTGTTGACTTTTGGGTGGAGCCGTTTTCGTTTATATGGGCCACAATGGCACCCAGGGTTTTCATGGTGGCCATGGCATCGGGTGAAATGGGGGGCATATCGGGCATGCGTTCTTCGAATTCGGACATGATCTCCACCCGTTTGATGGAGTCGATGCCCAGATCAGCTTCGATGTCCATGTCAAGGCCGATCATCTCCACAGGGTAGCCTGTCAGATCGCTGACAACTGCCAGCATGGTCCGGGTCAGTTTTTCCATGTCAACATGAATCGCATCCGATGGTATGCTGGCCTCCATGGCCGGAGCAGCCCCATTGCTTTCCGTTATATTTTCAGTCACATGGGCCACAATGGCACCCAGGGTTTTCATGGTGGACATGGCATCGGGTGAAATGGGGGGCAGATCAGGCATGCGTTCTTCGAATTCGGACATGATCTCCACCCGTTTAATGGAGTCGATACCCAGATCGGCTTCAATGTCCATGTCAAGGCCGATCATGTCCACGGGGTAGCCTGTCAGATCGCTGACCACGCCCAGCATGAGCGTTTCAATGTGTTTGGTCATCCCCATATCCGTGTCCTTGGCCTTGGGCGAAACAAAGGCCTGGGGTGCTTTGGCCGGGGCAGGGGGTGCTTTTCTTTGAACGGGTGCAGGCATGGGGGCAGGCATGGGCCGGGCAGACGGTGTTTCCTGAACCTGGACAGTTTGCCGGACCGGAGCCGGTGGCATGTCGGCCACATAGCTTGAAGACGATCCCTGGTTCCGGATCATATGCTGTGCTTTTTCCATAATGGCCTGGAGGGTTTTCCCGGCTTCTGCCTGGGCCTCAAGAAATCTGTTATGGGCTTGGGCGGTCTGGGCCTGGATGGCCTGCATGGATCGTAATCCTTCCTGAACCACGTTTAACGCGTCATTTACAATCTTGGGTTGAGTCATGTTATTCTGTTTCATTTCACGTCCGGGGATGCTTGTGCCCTGGACCGGGATTTCGGGCAAGGCGTTTTCAGCTTTCACAGGAAAGCTTTTCGGCGCCTCTGGCATCAGGTTGTCAGACCGGGGTGCGATGGGCGCTTGGGGCAAAGCCATGGTGGTTTTGGGCCGTGGCTTGACCGGGTTCCGGTAATTCGCACCGCAGATGGGGATATTCATGGCCATCTTTTCGGGTTTTTCCATGCCCTGTTCCCAGCTGGAAAGACTCACGGGATAACCTGTTACGGCAAGGGAACACAGTGTCCGAGCAAGATCAATAAGTCCGAATTTTTTTCCTGATGAGGCATCCAGGGACAGGATCGTGGCGGGTCTGTCCTTGAGAATGGATGACACCAGGCCGTTGAGCACGGGTTTGGGCCCAACTTCAACAAAGGTCCTTATGCCGCTTTTGTACATGTTTTCGATGTTGTCCACAAAACGGACTGGGTTTAAAAGCTGGTTCCCCAGGATTGTTTCCATGTCTTTGGGTTTGCTGGCCGGATAGGGTTCCCCTGTGGTGTTGGAATAGACGGTAATGGGTGTGGGGGTCATGGGGTGTTTACGGACTTCTTTGCCAAAGGGTTTTGCAGCGGCTTCAACCAGGCTGCTGTGGAATGCAGCGGCCACGGGAAGCCGCGTGGTCCGATACCCCTTTTCTTTGCAAAGGCCTTCGGCCTTTTCAATGGATTCAAAGGACCCTGATAGAACGCCCTGGTCATAGGAGTTTCTGTTGGCCAGAACCACGTTGAGGCCGGGTGTTTTAACCAGGTGATCAAGATCATCCAAGGGGGCTTTGACTGCCAGCATGGTACCGGCTTTGTCGCCGCAGGCCGCCATGAATTTACCCCGGGCTACGGACAAGGTCAAAAAATCGTCTTCAGGGAGCCATCCCGCAGAACAAAGGGCGGATAGTTCACCGTAGCTGTGGCCGCATGTGGCCTGGGGTGTCACGCCAAATCGGCCGAGAACCCGGTTCATGGCCAAGCTGATGGCCCCGATGGAAGGCTGGGCCTTGTCGGTCTTTCTCAAGGCATCTTCACTTGTTTTTCGATCCTGGATATGGTCAGGAAGTGGGTAGATGATATCGCTCAGCCGCGTATCGGCCTGATCAAAATGTGCATTGATTTTTTCAAGGACCTCCCGGGCTTCCGGGAAGACATTGATTATATCTTTACCCATATGGGTGTACTGGCTGCCCTGACCCGGAAAGAGAAAGGCAAGGCCATCTTTTGCAGCCGGATTTTTGTCGAGAAATATATTCTGACGTGAAAGGGCCTCTGTGGTATCCGAATGAAGGCCCTGAACAGCTTTGTCAAGTTTGTCGGTAGGTATATCATCTTTGCCGATGATTAAAAGAAGACGGATGGGGTCTTTTTCCTGGAATGCGTTACGGGAAACTGATGCATGGTAGTGGAAGAAGGCATCACACATGTAAAGGGGCTTATCTAACACAGCCTCTTTTTTAAACGCTTCAATCTTACGGAGGATGACTGATTCAGATTGACCTGAAAAAGCAAGAATTTCAACAGCGCCATCCCATGAGACCTCTTTTTTGTCTTTGACATATTCTTCAAGGATCACATGAAAATTGCTTCCGCCAAATCCACAGGCCGTGACGCCACATCGCCTTGGATGACCCGCTTGGGGCGTAAGCCAGGGTCTGGATTCGGTACACAGGTAAAAGGGACTGTCCTTGATATTCATCTTGGGATCAGGTGTGTCGATGTTCAGGGTCGGGGGGAGGACCTTGTGGTAAAGGGAAAGAACACCTTTGATCAACCCTGCAACGCCCGCAGAAGCCTTGGTATGGCCGATATTGGATTTAACAGTGCCCAGGGCACACCAGTTTTTTTTGTCCGAATGTTTGGAAAACACCTGGGTCAAACCCTGGAATTCCACCACATCACCCCGTGTCCCTGTCCCGTGGGCCTCCAGAAGTTCCACGGTGGCCGGACTGATTCCTGCCTGATCGTATGCCCTTTGAATGGCTTTGGCCTGTCCTTTTGCACTGGGCGCATAGATGCTCAGTGATTTTCCGTCACTTGAGCCACCCACGGATCGAATGACTGCGTAAATTTTGTCTCCGTCTTTTTCAGCTTGTTCGAGTTTTTTGAGGATGACAATGCCGATGCCCTCACCGATGACGGTTCCGTCGGCCTTGTCAGAAAAAGCTTTGACACTTCCGGTGTGGGACAGAACCCCTGTCTGTGCAAAACACATGTGCATGAAGATATCATTCAGGGTATCCACTCCGCCGGTGAGGACCATGTCGCTCTTTCCGCTCTGGATTTCCATGAATGCCAGATTCAGAGCGCTGAAAGAGCTTGCGCAGGCCGCGTCCAGTGTCGTGTTGACTCCCCCGAAATCAAATCGGTTGGCAATTCGCCCTGAGATGACATTGCCCAAAAGACCGGGAAACGTACTTTCCTGCCAGGGGGCATAGGAGTCGGATATCCGTTCCATAACTTCCTTGACCTTTTCAGGGGGAATACCGGAATCTTCAAGCGCCCGTCGCCACTTGGGATGGCCAAGACGAGATCCCATGCTGATGACCAGCTCCTGGGTCACTGTGGCGCCCAGCATGACGCTGACCCTGTCCCGGTCGAACTCACGATCTTTGCCGTATCCCGCATCATTAAGGGCCATTTTGGAGGCCACCAGCCCCAGAATCTGGGAGGTGTCCGTGGCTTCGAGGATGCTGGGGGGAAGGCCGAATTCTGCCGGGTTAAAGGGGACCGGCAGCAGATAGCCTCCCCTGGTACAGTAAGTGTGATCCTGGGTTTTGGGGTTTTCCGAGTAATAATCGTTGGCGTTCCAGTGTGACTCGGGAACGTCGGTTATGGCGTCTTCACCCTGGTAGACAAGCCGCCAGTATTCTTTCATTCCTGGAGCTTTGGGGAAAAGACAACTGAGTCCGATTATGGCAACGGGTGAGATTTTTTTGTCCTGATTCATTGGTAAACCCCTTGGTTAAACGTCAGATCAATCACGTCGTTTTTTGGTCAATGGTAAAAAAAATTATGCATAAATATATATAGTACTATTTTCGAACGATATTAGTATTTTATTAATAATCAAAGTAAATCTTGGTGTGTTACATTTATTTTACAATGGTTACTGGCTGTAAGTATCTAATATTGCATGTTATTTTTACATAATATATAGATATTCTCAAGGATGCATAAACCGGGTGAATATGTCATCCTTCGTGTTTTTAGTGATTTGAGGCGTCCTTATGTATTTATAAAAATGATTGTAATGTATCCATTTCAATGGGGTGATAACGGATCTCTTCATCGGAAAGCATGATACCCTGTGACCTGAGATGGTTCATCCGGGTCACGTAGCTTGCCCCCATCAAGAGATTCATGGCCAGGGTGGCCACTTTTCTCTGCTCCGGGGCTTCCAGGAAACTGCCTTTGACCCATTCATTGAAGGCACCCATGGCAGGACCGCACCATACCTGATAGTCGATCACCCGGTCCGGCGCACCGGTTACAGCCCAGAGGGATGCGCGTCCAAGGTAAGATCTGAAAAGCAGGGCCATTTTATGCTTGGGATCCCGGGCTGCCCGTTCGTTTTGTCTGGGATCACGTGTTTCAAAAAAAGACCAAGTGCTGTTCCATTCCTGGTCAATGCCGGTATGGAAAAATTTCTTTTCAAGCTCTTCGATGGTGGCAGAAGGCATCTGATCCAGGCTGTCATAGGTTCTGTAATAATCGTAGAGTTTGGCTGCCTTTAAAGCAAACATGGTCCCGCGCTTAAGAACCTGGACCTTGACACCCATTTCAAACATATCGGCGGAAGGGGCCATGATTACATCGGCCTGTTCGGTGACGCAAAGCATCTTTTTGACCGCATCAGAGGTGCCCGCTTCAAGGCAGGACTGGTTGATGGATCCGGTGAGAATGTAAGCCGCACCCATGGCAAATGCTGCTGCGGCTGATTCGGGGGTGGCAATACCCCCGCCCAGACCCACGCGGAGTTGGGTGTCATACCCGTGGGCTTTCATCATGTCATGGCGAAGGGCCATCATGGTCGGAAAAAGGGCCAGAGCCGGTCGATTGTCCGTGTGGCCGCCGGAATCCGCTTCGGCAGACAGGTCCTGGGCCATGGGGATATATTTTGCCAATTCGGCTTCTTCGATGGAAATTTTCCCCTGCCTTACAAGCTCCTGAACGGTTTTTTCCGGTGGCGGAGAAAAAAAACGACGTGCCACTTCACTGCGTGATACCTTGGCAATGACCTTGTTTGGACAGACGATTTTACCTTGGGCATCCCGGTGAATCCCGGTGATCCGGTACTGTACAAGGGGGGCTGTGAGTCGCATGTACGCTGCGGCGCTGACCAGTCGGACCTTTTTGTGAAGATAAAGGTCCACCACGGCCTGTTCGTTCTGGGGCTCGTTGGGATTGTGAATCAGGTTAAATCCATAGGTCAGATGGGCCAGGTTTTTTTGGATTCTGTCAATGGCCTGGGAGATCCGGTCAAGGGACAGGCCCCCGGCTCCAAAAAACCCAACCATGCCGGCGCGGGCTGCTTCCTCCACCATATCAGCCGAGGTTATTCCATTGGCCATGGCTCCCATGACATAGGGATACTTTAATTTATGGGATTTCATAAAAAGAGGATCCCCAAGATTCTCAAGGGGCAGTGCCGGTGCATAAGCCAGAAGGATTTTTTCATTCGCCCCGGGCGTTTTTTTCCCCAGAATAGCGTGGCCCTGGTTTCGAATCAGGAGTTTTTCATTGTCCTGAATTATGGCAATGGGCTCTTTGACATGAAGAAGCGCTGAATGCAGAGGCGTGTTACGAGTCGCTGCCTGTGGTGCCTGGTCAAGCCAGACGCCCAAGGGGGCTGAATCATGGTATGAACGTTTCATGATGTTTGTTCCGTCTGAGCCTTTTACAGGCGTCTGTGATGGCGTTATTTTGGTATGATATACCTTGGAAAAAACACTGATACCCTAATCAAAAACAGTCAGGTCTGTCAAGCGTGAACCAGGCCATGGAAGAATCGTTGCTTTATTTTATTAAAAACATGGTGTATAATTGTTATTATTGTGTTTTCATGGCGCACAAGCATACCTCATCGATGATATTTCATACGTAAAAGATTTGTAACACACCTCGCACATATCCAGGGAGAAACCATGGCCAGGAAATTCCTTTTGTTTGCTTTAACCGTATTTCTTTTGTCCATAATAAACACGGCGTGTAACAGGGCACCGGAAATCGATTTGTTGCTGATCGGCTCCTGGCGTATTAAACGGGCAAATATTCATGCAATACACAGTTTCCGTCAGAATAAAAGCTGGGTGGAACAGGAACGTGTGGAAGGGAAATTTTCTCGTATTGTTGAAACAAAGGAAAAAGTCGAGGGCAACTGGGCTGTAGAACATTCAAAGGCCGATGGAAAAATGTTTCTAATCATCACCCCCTCGACGATCAGGGATGGGAAAGGCCCCTGGGTTAAGGATCAAGCCTTTCGATTCGAAGTGCTGGATATCAACAAAGATAAGATGATTCTCAAACAAGAAAACGATCAGGTGACCACTTGGACACGGGTCCGGAGTAAACAAACGGAAGATGGTGAAATTGACTTGAGTATCGCACTTGTCAATCCCGGGCCCATCGTGGTGAATCTCCAGATGGACCGAAATCATGAAAAGTTCAGGTTTTTATGTCTGGATATGGAACTCAGCGTGGAAGATGCCGAGGGCCTTGATTACCTTTCCCCGGAAAAGAATCCCGATACGGAGGTTATCACCTACCATCTTCATCCCATCATTCGTGATATGGCCATCTCTTTTTTCAGTGCACAGACCTATAAAGACACCAAATCCCTTGATAAGGTGAAAGACGTGGTTAACCAGTTTAAGATAGTCCTGAATCCTTATTTTGAAGGGCGCCTGACCGATGTGAAAGTCAACAAAGTCGTTGTGACGGCCAATAAGGAGAGTGTCCTCGAGTTCGAAAAATTGTATGCGGAACAGTATGGTCTGACTGTGCCTGGTGATACGGCTCCTGCTCCGGTCAATGATACTGCTCAATAGGGCTCATTTAGGGAATCATGCTGACTTTCCTGTCACATGGAATACAGCGAAGTGTCTTGTCTTTTCCTTCAATCATACGGGTCTTCATGGTCAGCTCACCGCAGGTTGCACAGGCAACAGACGGAGCCAGGGGAGCGTAATCGATTTCCTCATAGTCCACGTCGGTTCGCGTGAAAATTCGATCAAAATTCTTAAGGGCAAGATCCATGGCCTTGAGGAGCTTCTGTCGTTTCATTTCCGATTTAGTTGCAGATTTAGTTGCGACTTTTTTCTCAAGAATTTCAAATTCTTCAGGATGGTCACCTTCGTAACAATAACCTAAAATTCGTGAAAATCGGACTGCTTTTTGTGTGTTTCGAGACTGAACCGTATAAACGTTTTTTCCGTAATTTCGTATGATCAGATTGCCTTTTCCCGAGGTGGTGCCCAGAATTTTTTGAATACCATCCACGGCGCAGGAATCATTTTCACTGATGGCAATGATTTCTTCATCCGGTGCTCGACTGATACCAAGGTGTTTCAACGCTTCAATGGCCACCCTGTATCCGTATACCAGGCCTGGACAAAGATGCCCGTGAAAACGAACGCAGTCTTTAAGTTCATTGGGGATGTCCGGGTCAGTAAGGACAGTCATCATGAAGCCTCCTTAGAGTTTATAAATGTTTTTCAGGGAACGATCAAGGGGACAAGCCCCTTTATAATGTCGATGGTGACCTGGGTGTGCCTTCCATGAAAATCTCCATCCAGTTCAACAGGAATCAGAGATTCCGATTGGATGATCACCTGTTTTTCGGCTTTCAGGTAAACGACATCCTTGAGACGTGTGATGCGGCTGAATTTTGCATAAGCAAGGTATGAAAGCAGGGAAAGCAGGTTTTCCCCGGGAAGTACCACAACATCAAGCCCACCGGTGGTGACTCCTGCGTCATAAGCAATTTCGCAGATTCCTGCGTAGTTTCGAACATTGCAGACAAGCACGGCCTGCCCTTGGGCCTCAATGGCTTTGCCATCAATCCGGACCGTAAGAGGGGCCTGGGACATGGTTTTCATGGCGCGGAAAAATGGGAGGACATAGCTCAGATTGCTGACCTTGCCTTTTCGCACTTTTTTCACTTCTTCGGTGACCCGGGCATCAAATCCCATGCCGCAGACCATCAGAAACCGGCTTTCGTTCATGACCCCCACATCCGCCATGATGGTTTTACCTTGTTCAATGAGGTCAACCACACGGGAAAACCGTTGGGGTAATTTCAAGTCTTGTGCAAGGAGATTGGCGTTACCCGTGGGAAAATGAAGGATAGGACAGGTGAAAGAGGACTCCAAACCATTAATGATTTCATTCAGGGTTCCGTCTCCGCCCACAACCACGGCTCGGTCCATGCCCAGGCACAAGGATGAGATCATCTCTTTCCCATCCCCTGCAAAGCGGGTGAGATAGGAGCTCACGTTGTGGCCACGTTCTTCAAGGAGAAGGGATAGTTTTTTGATGCGTTTTCCTGCATGGCCGCCGCTTGAAATGGGATTTCCGATTAAAAGTATATTCATTCCTGCCCCTTAATAGCCATCTATCTGTCGACTTTTTGCGAGTTCATCTCATTTAGATGTGTTGTGCTTTTGTCTGATACGTGCCCCAAATGGCAATCCTCATTTTTTATTCATATCTGTGCATCCTTGTAAAGCAAATGTTTTAAAAATCTTAAACGATCTGAAAAAACCCGCTTGACAAAACAGGCGGTTGACTTTATAAATACTGAAGGAGGTGAAGTATTGGTTAAGTCAGATGTTAAATACAAGTTTGGTGGGAAGATAAGGGCGATACGTGAGAGGAAAAATATCACCCTTAAAGAAGTCGCCAGGTTGGCTGGAGTCAGTGAAAGTCTTGTGTCCCAGATCGAGCGGAACAAGGTTTCGCCCTCCATTGACACCCTTTTGACCATTGCCGATGTCATGGATATTGACCACGAATATCTGTTTAATGATTATAAACAGAATAAACAGGTGTCCATTGTACGGAAAGACAAGGGAAGCACCTTGGCCTTGAACCAGGTGACACTACGTCAACTTTCAAAAATCGGGGAGCTGCCCGAAGAACACGCCATTGAAGCGTTCATGTTGGAAATTGGTGTGGGCGCGGAAAAAGGGGATTTGGAATACGGGCATACGGGAAAGGAATTCGGCGTGATCCTGAACGGCCAATGTGACCTGGTTTATGGGACTGAAACATACAGCCTCAACACCGGTGACAGTGTGTCTTTTTCATCCGATATCCCCCATACCTTGAAAAATACGGGAAAAGACCTTTTGAAGGCCGTGTGGATCGTCACACCGCCACGGCTTCTTTTTGCACGAAAATAATTCGTTCTCACCTGCAAACCAACGTGTGAGACATTCCCATGCACTGGTTTCGAAGCGAGTTCGACTTTTTAAATAAAGACAGGCTCTGATAAAAATTGAAGATACATTTCAAGATGATATTTATTCAAAGGGAGGTATTATGGGAAAGACAATAGCCGAAAAAATATTTGATTCCCATGGAGTGGACAATCCGTTCGGAGATATTCACGTGATCCGTCTGGATGCTGTTTTCTGCCATGAAATCACCACGCCGGTGGCTATCAATGATCTGGTGAGCCGTGGCATGGATAGGGTGTTTGATCCATCAAAAATCAAGGCTGTCATTGATCATGTGACGCCGGCCAAAGATTCGAAAACGGCGATGCAGGGAAAAATTCTCAGGGAATGGGCCATCCGTCAAGGCATTGTGGACTTTTTCGATATCGGGAAGAATGGCGTCTGCCATGCGATTTTTCCTGAAAAAGGATTTGTAAGGCCAGGTTACACCATTATTATGGGCGATTCCCACACCTGCACCCATGGGGCTTTTGGGGCCTTTGCCGCTGGCGTGGGCACCACGGATCTTGAGGTAGGAATATTAAAAGGGGTTTGTGCCTTTCATTACCCCCACAGCATCAAGGTGGTGATTGACGGTGAGCTTCCCCAGGGCGTGTTTGCCAAAGATGTGATTCTTGCAGTCATAGGAAAACTGGGCGTGAATGGAGCCACCAATAAGGTCATTGAGTTTACAGGCCATGTGGTTGACCAGATGAGCATGGAAGCCCGGATGACCCTGTGCAACATGGCCATCGAAGCCGGAGGGACCTGCGGCATTTGCGCACCGGACATGACCACCGTGGATTATCTTTGGGCTTTTATCGCATCTGATTATCCGTCCAAGGAGGCAGCCCTGTCAGACTACAGAAGGTTTACGGCCGATTCTGATGCACACTATGACCAGGTCATCCATGTGGATGCTTCAACGCTTTCACCCATGGTCACCTTTGGTTACAAGCCCGATCAGGTTAAACCCGTTTCGGACATGGAAGGTGAAAAAGTGGATCAGGTTTATATCGGTTCCTGCACCAACGGTCGCCTGGAAGACCTGAGGATCGCAGCAAAGATTCTCAAGGGGAAAACCATCAGCCCTAACATCAGAGCCATTGTATCTCCGGCCACACCGGAAATTTTCAGTAAAGCTCTGGACGAAGGGATTATTAAAATATTTATGGATGCGGGATTCTGTGTGACCAATCCCACCTGTGGTGCCTGCCTGGGCATGAGCAATGGCGTTCTGGCTGACGGCGAAGTCTGTGCCTCCACCACCAACAGAAATTTCAACGGGCGCATGGGCAAGGGAGGCATGGTCCACCTGATGAGCCCGGCAACTGCAGCAGAAACGGCCCTGGCCGGTGTGATCAAAAATTCGTTTCTTTTTACGGAAGCAGGAGGTGCGAAATGAAACAGTTTAATGGTAAAGTCCTGTTCCTGGATCGATCGGACATCAACACGGATGAAATTATTCCGGCACGGTACCTGACCGAAATCAGCAAAGAAGCCCTGAAACCGTTTCTTCTTGAAGATCTCGAACTTGCTGGTTTCAATCCATCCAAGGATATTCTACCGTCGAACGTAGTGATTTCACGTGCAAATTTCGGCTGCGGTTCCTCCAGGGAGCATGCACCCTGGGCCTTTGAAGTTAATGACATCAACCTTGTGGTGGCGGAAAGCTTTGCCAGGATTTTTAAACAGAACATGTTTAATTGCGGCATGATGGCTGTTGAGCTCCAATCGGCCATTCTGGATGATCTTTTCACGACCTTCATGGGCAAAGAAACCCTGCTTGAAACAGATCTCAAAAAGAATGTTTTTGTTTTTAAATCAGGAGAGATTTGTAAGGAAATACCCTTCAGCATTTCCGGTTTTGACCGTGCCCTGGTTGAGGCTGATGGCTGGGTAGGGTATGCAGATAAGCATTATTGATGGCGTCGCCTATGGGCTTTTTCCCATAGCTATCTGACGACTTTTTCCGAGTTCATCATTTTTAATAGAGAAAATAAGTTGGTTTGTTGATTGAGTTGACAAAAAGGACAACGTGGACAAGGTTGGCAAATGGAGCCCACGTTGTCCATTTTCGTCCACGGGGTCCACAGTCCACTCATTTTTTATTAAAATTGAGATTTCAGGTCAAATAGGTTATAAAAATAAAATTATTATTCATTCCTGAATAAAATAATAAAAAAATGGAACAATGCCCCATGAAACGATTTGAAGAGCTGTTTTTCGAACTGAAAAAAAAAGCCCTGGACAAGGACCCGGCCTCAGGAACTGTCCAGGCCCTGGAAAAAGGGAAACATTTTATCGGAAAAAAAATTATCGAAGAAGCCGGTGAAGTGTGGATGGCATCGGAATACGAAGGCTCTGAAAAAACCGCCGAAGAAATATCCCAGCTTTTGTACCACCTCCAGGTGATGATGATCGCCTGTGGACTCGATCTGGAAGATGTATACAAATATCTCTAAAAAAGGAGCTTTATGCTTAAAATAGCCATCCCCAACAAAGGATCTCTTTCCAATGATTCCATCACACTTTTGTCGGATGCGGGTTACCATGTCAAACGGTTGGGGCGTGAGCTCAAACTGATCGATAGTGAAAATCAGATTGAATTTATTTTTTTAAGGCCCAAAGATATTGCAGTTTATGTGGGGAATGGTGTTCTGGATTTAGGAATAACCGGCAGGGATCTGGTGGTGGACAGTGAAACCCATGCCGAGGAACTCTGCACCCTGGGTTTTGGGAAATCAGCATTCTTTTATGCTGTACCCCAGGCCAGCACGCTGAACCCGAATGATTTCGGAGGCAAGCGAATCGCCACATCCTATCCCAACCTGGTGGCTCTGGATCTCCACAAACGGAAGATTAAAGCCCGGGTCATCAAGCTGGATGGTGCCATAGAAATATCCATTAATCTAGGGGTTGCGGATGTGATTGCTGATGTGGTCCAGACCGGGCGGACTCTCCAGGAAGCCGGTCTTAAAACCATAGGGGATGCGGTGCTCCAGTCCGAGGCGGTACTCATCGGACGGGATCTGGACATGGCCGATCGGTCTGATGTGAAAACGGTGATCGACCGGGTCAGGGGTATTGTTGTGGCCCGTGACTACGTGATGATTGAATATGATGTTTCAAAGGAAAATTTAAAAAATGCCTGTGATATCACACCGGGTATTGAAGCCCCCACGGTGGCGCCCCTGAGTCGTGACGGCTGGTTTGCGGTCAAGGCCATGGCCAGGAAACGCGGCATTAATGCCATCATTGATGACTTGAGCCGCGAGGGGTGTAAAGGGATCATTGTCTCGGACATCCGGACGTGTAGAATTTAATAGTGTCGTAAAAAGTCCCATATGCGTTGTTATTCATAATAAATCAAGCTGGACATACTGGAAATAAATCATAAGGAGATGGGTGGCGAATGGTATTTTTGACATGCATGGCCGGTATCTTTCTCACGACCAATCTCGGTAAATCCGGCATTGTTTACAGTTTTATCCTGGCCCTGGGCGTCGAGGTGATCAATCAGGTGTTCATGGCTAAAGTCGCCAAACGAGCCGAAGACATCATACGATTTAGATTCAACAGAATCATTGAGGGTTATAAGGACCGGGAAAAAGCCTTTGAGGAAAGTGACTTGTCAGCGAAACGGAGCAGTGAGGCCCTGGAAAAACAGCTTCAGGTCTATCTCGACGAAGTGAACAGTCTCGAAAAGAAGCTGAGGGAAAGGGAAGCCCAGGTCATTCAATACCGGGAGACCGTTTCACGACAGGAAAAAATCATTGCGGCGGCCACTAAACCGGTTTGGGAGTAACATGACAAAGGCATATACGAAGGTTCTGACCATCGCCGGGTCCGACAGCGGGGGAGGTGCCGGAATCCAGGCTGATGTGAAAACCATTTCTTCTCTTGGGTGTTATGCAATGACAGCCATTACAGCCATCACCGCCCAGAATACAACCGGGGTTGCCGGGATTTTCCCCATGAGTATTGACTGTGTAGAACAGCAGATACATGCTGTGTTGTCCGATATAGGGGCGGATGCGGTTAAGATTGGGATGCTCTGGTCTTCCGGGCTGGCCCGGTCCGTTGCCGGCATGTTGGAACGCCATGGTGTCACCAAGGTGGTTTACGATCCTGTGATGGTGTCTCAGAGTGGTGATTTACTCCTCAAAGAGGAGGATTCAAGGCTCATGGTCGCGCTTTTGGCACCTCACGTCCAATTGATAACACCCAATCTGTCCGAGGCCTCTTGTCTCCTCGGTTGGGATATCCTTGATCAGGTGGCCATGGAAAAAGCGGCAAAATCGCTGGTTTCCTTTGGATGTTCCAATGTACTCCTCAAAGGAGGGCACCTTGAAGGAAGCCAAGCCATCGATGTCCTCTACATGGCCGGGGATGATGACACCTTTATTTTCCATGAAAAACGAATTCGGACCATGAACAATCATGGGACCGGCTGCACCCTTTCTTCGGCCATCGCATCGTTTCTGGCCAAGGGCCATGGCATAAAGGCTGCCGTGGGTCTTGGAAAAGATTATATCACCCGCGTTCTTGCGTCCGGAGCCGACTATCACATCGGCAAGGGCCATGGACCCGTTCATCATTTCCAGGGAATCTGGGAATAGTTTTTTTATCCACCCGCTCCGGGTGGTCGGTGAAGAATACGAAGCACGAAGAAGAGCAAAAAAACCTCTGGTGGCCCTGCCGGGTGTCAAACGTTTAAAAAGTTTGATCCATCGTTGCCAAGGCTATGATAGGACAGGCAAATAATATAATTTTAAAATTATCCCATGGAAAACAAATCAACCAGGATCAAGCCCTGAACATAATCAAAATGCTTGTCATTGGTGAAAAGCCTGTATCCGTGCTGAAACGCTGAAGCTGCAATACAGATATCAATGGTGGGAATGGGTGTGCCGTTACGTTTCAATTGATTCAGAACCGATGCATAATACTCGGCTGTTTCCACATCAATGTGATGAACCAGGACTCTGGGGGAATCCAGAAATATATTCAACTCTTTTTTGTTCTCTCTTTGCCGTTTCCCGCCTTTGAACCCTGAATAAAGCTCACCGATGCTTATAGCCGATATGCCGATCTGATCGACCGTTCTCAATATATCAAGAACATCCTCACTGCCTTTCATGGCAAGGGAATAAATGGTGGTATCGATCAAAATTTTTTTCATTTCCAGAGTTCCGGGTCAATGATTCGTTCCCGGTCAATTTTCCCTTGGACCTTTTCGAATTCTTCATGGGTCCATTTCCCGATATGACATCTAATATATTCTGTCAATTTTAGAAACCCTATGGCCTGGAAGGAACGTTTTACGAACGTTTTTGCTCAACCAGGGGTGAGGGGGCAGCTTTGATTTGTGATTAAGATGATCAATTATAAGACTTATGGGTCCCATGGGACTTATAGGACTCATAGGACTTATGTCATGTTTATTTGGGTATTATTTCGGGAATAAACAGTTTTTGAACCACATCGATGCTTCACGGATAAATTCTTTTTGATGCACGGGGTCGCTGATTCGGTGGTCGCCGTTTTTCTGGATAATTAATTTTTTGGGGTTTTTTGCTTGTTGATAGATGATTTTCCCGCTTTCCACAGGGACGATGTCATCCGTGTCACCATGGAAAATCAGGATGTTTTTGAGCCTTGTTAAATGGGCGCTGACATCAAATGCAAGGAAACGTCTGTAAAAGGCCTCGTCAAGCTGGGGTTCATCCTCATTCCGCTCGGGTGCTTTGGTCAGGCTTTTCCCATAAATCGGGGCTGCCACCAGGACATATCCCAGGGCCGTCACGTCATCTGAGGCAAAAATGCAGGTTGTTCCTCCCATGCTGCTTCCGAACAAAGCAAGCCTATCGCTTGTATCCCCACGTGACAGGATGGCGTTTACCGCGTCAATCAAATCTCTTTTTCTATTTTCAAGGCTGGTGACCTCGGGGAAGTAGCCCTCACTTGATCCGCATCCCCGGTGGTGAAATCTAAAATATGCGATTCCCATACGGTTACATGCCTTGGCCAAATCGATCTGTTTGGGGGAGTCCCCGTTGCTGGCAAGTCCGTGGGAGCCCACAACCACAGGGGGGGTTTTGTGAGCAGGCAGATGCAGTACGCCGTTTAAACGGAATCCTTCGGAATCAAACGAGATGTTTATCGTGCGGTCAGCCATATTCAGTCCTTGTTTTGGTTGTCGATAAAGGGTATATACAAAAGTTTTTCATTTGTCATTTGTTTTCTGACCGGGGGTTGGGTGACTTTCCCGTGGTCTTAGATTTTGGAGGTGTGTGTCATGGATGTTAAAAAAGGACAGGTTCTTGATCTTAGGGTCACCGATATTGCCTTTGGCGGGAAAGGTCTGGCCAAGGTGGATGGATTCGCTGTTTTTATTGATAAGACAGTTCCGGAGGATCAGGTTCGGGTTAGAATAACCCGGAAAAAAAAGAATTATGCCGAAGCCAGAGTACTTGAATTAATCAGTCCATCACCTCTTAGAACCACCCCCCGTTGTTCATACAGCGGCTATTGTGGGGGGTGTAAATGGCAGTTTTTGGAATATGATAAACAATTGGAGTACAAAACCTCCCATGTTAGCGAATCCATCGAGCATATCGGTCTGATGAAGGGAGTTCTGGTTCATCGGGCCCTTGCTTCGGAAAAGATTTTCGGTTACCGGAACAAGATGGAATTTTCCTGTTCTGACCAGCGGTGGCTCATGCCCGAGGAGCTTGAAAACAAGGATATTGAAAAAGGGTTCGGCATCGGCCTCCATGCCCCGGGTACCTTCAATAAGGTCATTGATATAGATGCCTGTCACATTCAGCCGGAATTGGGAAACCAGATCCTCAATGATGTCAGGGACTATATCCGCCAATCCACTGAGCCCGTGTATGGACTACACAGCCATGAAGGATTCTGGCGTTTTCTGATGCTCAGGCATTCGGCCTCCAAAAACAACTGGATGGTGAACATCATCACGTCCACGCTGAAAAAAGATGTGGTCATGCCCCTTGCGGAGCAATTGATGGAATGCTATCCGGAAGTAACCTCCGTGGTGAATAACATCACCGCCCGCAAAGCCGGAATCGCCATAGGGGAATATGAGGAGCATTTGTTGGGAGAGTCATTCATTACCGATAATCTCGGGCCCTATTCCTTTAAAATTTCTGCCAATTCATTCTTTCAGACCAATACGAAAGGGGCTGAAAATCTTTATTCTGTGGTGGAAAAATATGCCGGTCTTACAGGGAATGAACATGTACTGGATCTTTATAGCGGCACGGGGACCATCCCCATTTGGTTGTCCTCCTCGGCAAAGGAAATAACGGGCATAGAGATTGTGGAAAGTGCGGTCCACGATGCCAGGAAGAACTGTCTTGATAACCAGGTTGACAACTGCAGTTTTATTCTGGGGGATATCAAGGACGTGCTTCCGACTCTTTCATCCCGGCCTGATGTGATGATCATTGACCCCCCCCGGACGGGCATGCACAAGGATGTGGTGGCCTCTGTTCTTGGGTTGGCACCCCAGCGAATCGTCTACGTATCATGCAACCCATCGACCATGGCACGTGATATCGGGATGTTAAAAGAAAAATATAACCTTGTAGAGGTTCAGCCTGTGGACATGTTCCCCCACACCTACCACATTGAATCAGTGGCCAGGCTTGAACGAATTGAAGAATAAAGCAGAATACTTATGAAAAATAGAAGAAATCATAGTTTTATAGGTGATAATCCTATAAATTATCGAATATCAGCCCATGGTTCCCTAATGGTTGACAATTTTGCAAAATAAGTGTATGTTAATTCTTTACTTAACCATTTTATAAAAATTAACATGGCATGAAACGCCTTTGTGTGTTTTTTTTTGTCAGGGGACAAAACGAGTAAGTGGGGATGAATCAGGGTGATTCCTTGATGATGTCCAAGCCATTAACCTTTATTATAGGTGCTTAAGATCAGATTATTTACCATTCTCTGTTCATTCTAATATCGGCTGTTCTTTGTTTGGCCCCCTGATGCAGTGTTCTGTTGCACGTTTATGACCCGAGGATCGTCTCAGGGTTAATATGATTATGATCCTGTTTGTGAGGGCATTTAAATGAAAATATCGAGATCATGCAATCCAAAACAATACAAAGCATATACCAACAGGAATATTCAGGAAATCAGTCAATTCAAATCCCTTTCCGAGGATGTTCTCTCCGCCATTCGCGTGGTGTCACGTGTTTTGCCTTTCAGGGCCAATAATTATGTCATTGATGAATTGATCGACTGGAACAATATACCGGATGACCCCATTTTTCAGTTAGTATTTCCACAGCCAGGTATGCTGGAGCCGGCGGATTTTGAGGCTGTCCGTCAACAGGTGGACCAAAAGGCATCTGATCATGTGATCGGACAAGTGGTCACAGGGATCCAGGACAAAATGAATCCCCATCCTGCAGGGCAGATGCAGATGAATGTTCCGGTTCAGAAGGGAAAACCTCTTTCCGGGATGCAGCATAAGTACAATGAAACCGTTTTGTTTTTCCCGACCCAGGGCCAGACCTGCCATGCTTATTGCACCTACTGTTTTCGTTGGGCCCAGTTTGTGGGGCATGAAGACCTGAAATTTGCATCCAAAAATGTGGATGAGCTGATGCGCTATCTTGACAGCCATCCCCAGGTTACGGATGTTTTGATCACCGGAGGGGACCCATTGATCATGAGTTCAAAAATACTCCGGCGTTTTGTGGAGCCCCTGATTCAAAATAAACCCGGGAATATTAGAACCATACGTTTTGGTACAAAGGTCCCTGCTTACTGGCCCTACCGCTTTCTTACGGACAGGGATTCCGATGATCTGATACGCCTTTTTGATGAAGTTATAGACAGCGATCTACACCTTGCCATTATGGCTCATTTCAGCCATTACCGGGAACTTCAAACCGATGCGGTTGCATCGGCCATGAAACGGATTACGGAAACCGGTGCCATGATCCGCTGCCAGGCGCCGCTGATTCGGCATATCAACGATGACCCCCATGTCTGGGCAACCATGTGGAATTATCAAGTGAACTACGGAGCGACTCCCTATTACATGTTTGTTGAGCGGGATACAGGGCCTAAGAATTATTTCAGTGTGCCCCTTGCCGAGGCTTACGATATATTTACGAATGCATACAGCCGGGTTTCAGGTCTTTGCCGTACGGTGAGGGGGCCATCCATGTCTGCCACACCCGGTAAAATCCAGGTGGAAGGTATTTCCGAAATCGCCGGAGAAAAAGTCTTTGTCCTGAAATTCATTCAGGGCCGGGACCCCAGCTGGGTGAATAAGATCTTTTATGCACACTATGACGAAAAAGCGCGATGGATCACCGAATTGAAACCGGCCTTTGGTGAAAGCAGTTTTTTTTACGAAGACAGGTTGAATGAAATAAGAAAAGGAAAATAAAATAGTGGGGTGTCTGACGATCCGATCCGGATGGATTGTGATTGCCATGACCCCCAGGCGTCACAAAAGACGACCGATGGAGGTCATATTGTCACATGGATTTAGCCTTTGCTTGAAGCCTACTCCGGCATGAATTTCATGGTTTGCTTATTGATGCAATGATAGATTTCTTCGTCTGACCCGTAAATGTCGATCACATCCTTGTGGTTGATCAGGGTTTCCAGGACAAAGGCCGTAAGGTATAGACTCACAAGGTTCGGGTTTGGAATCAGACTCCTGAACGGTGCAACCTGGTAGTCAACATCAAAGTCGTCAGCCCTGCATAGTTCATCGAGCTTACCTGATATTTGTTCTTCCAGAGAATTTTTGCTCTTTGTTTCAATGATTTTATTCTCGACCAGCTTCATGGCAATGGAGTTGCTCAAAGAAGCACCATGGTCCCTCACCATATTTATGGACAATCTCCGATCCCTTTCTTTTGAAGATTCAATTTTTGAAAGAAGAATGGATTCCTTGTTGTTGGGTCGAAAAATTTTTGACATTAAATGCTCCTGTCCCCTATGGTATAGCGTCATAATTATTAATCTAAAAAACTTTCTTTTACCTGAAAATCCTAAAAGCCGGAAATAAGAGAAAGTTAATAGCCGTTTCTTATTTTTTATCAACTTAAAATAATACCTGTAAGCCTTCTGAAAATCAAGAAAATTTTCAACGGGGAACATATCGTTTTATTGTTGGGTAATTTTAAGTTGGAATTGACCCTGCTATCCAAATAGGTTATATTTATTTAAATTGATGACCATTTGAAATCACTGATAATGTCGCTTTAATATCCTTCCTGTCGCACGTTGATCTACGATGCCTTGTCGTGATTATCAAGAAAAAGATATGTCTCATCCATTGGTATGACATCTTGAAACGTTGATGGCGATCCAAAATAGTCGTACGAGAACGAGTACGAATAATTCGGAAGTACGTCGCCAACCAACAGCTGGAGGCGACGCATAAAACTGCGCGTCTCAGCTTGGCGGTGGTGTCGTAAAAAGTCCCATATGCGGTGCGTAGCCCCGGCCAAACAGTATACCTTTTCTATGGACCTCTTTCCATGGCCATCCGTCAATATTATACGAGTTTATCAACGCTGAACGTTCGACTAAGGAATACCGGCTCGCCTTATCATCAAACGAATCTGATATACGTCCTTTCAACTGATTTTACGCAGAAGTATACAGGTTTCTGTGGAGGGTATGAGTGAATTTGACCATTGTTCAAAAAATTTGGATGTGTATTGCCATTTTGATATCAGGGTATTTTATGAACCTTGGTTCAAGTATGATCCAAGGGCGATCTGTGAATGCCATTTTATCCACGGTTTCAGATTACTGGTTCCCTTCAGCTCAAAAAAGCAGTCTGGCCGTTGAAAAATATAAAAATCAGCTCAAATATTATACGGACAGTGTCGTTTTCGGTGATAAAAGCATGCTGGAAAAGGCCCATGAAAATAAAGAACTCGCCCTGGGGATTCTTACGGATATAAACCAAAGCTCACAACGCTGGAATATTCCTGATCAGACATGTCCGGCGTTGATTAAATCCATCGATGATTTTTCCCGAAAGGCATCCCCGATCTATATGGCCGTGATCATGTCTCTGGATGACAATTCCCATGTTGATGACCTTATGCTCAAGAAAATGAATGATAGAGGTCTGGAGATATTGAAAAAACTGGAAGCACTTGCATCGTTTTATAACACTCGCCTCAATGATCAACTGGTCCGGGTCAGGAACATGTCCCACCGAGGATGGTGGATAAATGTTTTCATGGCCCTGATTATTGTCAGTATCTCCTTGCCTTGAATGCAGCGGTGGAGGCTGCCCGTTCAGGAAAACACGGAAAAGGTTTTGCCATTGTAGCACAGGAGGTTCGCCATCTTGCCACACGTTGTGCATCTGCTGCCCTTGAAGCGTCAGAACTTCTTGAGAATTCGGTAGAAAAAGTCTCTGAAGGAACCCGGGTGGCAGAAAAAAATTCCGATGTTCTTAGGGAAATAGAAATGGGGATAACAACACTAAACGGGATTGTTGCTGACATTGCAACGGCATGCATGGAGCAGGCACAAAGCATTGGCCATGTTAATAGTGGCCTGGAAAAAATTAATGCTGTGACAATGAGCAATACATCAAACTCCGAGGAAACCTCTGTTGCAGCTGAGACATTAGCCGTCCAGGCCAGTCATGTCCGACGTATCGTTGAACGTTTCACACTCCGGGATGATCAGGAAGAGAAACAACACGTGTTTGATGAACAAGACATACAACCATGGATACGTATCCGGGACTAAAAATGATTGAAAATAAAACAATCAAATTGGATGAGGACCTTTTGTCTTTTATCGTTGAAAGTCGTGAGATTTTAGACGATGTGGAGCCCCATCTCATTGGTCTGGGTCAAAGACTTGAAAAAAATATCCCTCCTGATGAAGAAACGGTTAACTTTATTTTCAGGGGATTCCATACCATCAAGGGCACCGCCGCGTTTTATCATCTTGATAACGTGGTATCCGTGGCCCATAAAGCCGAGACACTTCTGGAGTACTTTCGAAGTGGAAAAGAAACCATCAATGGGTCATGTACCGATATCCTGTGCCAGGCATGTGACGTGATGGGCTTTCTTTTTAACAAAATAGAATCCGCTGGCAGTGAAATGGACCATGAAGATAAGGTGAAATCTATCATTCATCGCTTGAATGGAAGAATTGAGGTGTTCAAAAAAAAGAAGGTGGTTGAAACGTCGTCCTCTTCCATGGACTATGAGGGCTTTTCCAGGGGAGAAGACAGAAACAGCAAAAGGGTTAGCGAATCGGATGTGACCTATGGAGAAATAGGCCGCAGCACCCAACTTTTTATTGCCGAATTCAGGAGCCTTGTTCATGGGATAGAGGAAATTTGTGTGGGTCGGACCTTGACAGGCGATGACCGGAGTAAAATGAAGGAAATTCTTCAGATGATGATGGATGGCGCTCTTTTTTTGGGATTTGACCAGTTGGGTCATCATGTCGACATCATCGTGGCATCTTTGGAGAAAAAACTTTGGGCTGATGATCAGCAGGGCATGGTCGATCACGATGATTTTAACCATGTCTTTGACGATTTACTCACCACAGTCAACCGTATTGAACAAACGGGCTGGGATATTCCCATTGTCTCTGGCCATGGCGGGCAAGATGATGACCCCCTCGTTTTATCTCTCTCCGAAAATGGGAAGGATGATCGTGATGCGACGCCCGGTTCCAGGGGATCGTGGCGTTCATTATCGCCTCCCATGAAAGATCTTTTTTTTCATGAGGCGTTTCAATGTATGGAACATCTGGAAAAACATCTGAATTTTCTTCGGGAAGAACGACTCAATAGGACATGGCAGACAGAAATCAAAAATGCATTTCACCTGATCAAGGGCAGTTCTGGCATGGCTGGTCATAATGATCTTGAACTGATCGCCCACAATGCCGAAGAATGTTTTGAAGCGGTTTTGGATGATCGGATCATCCTGGATGAATGGGACCTGAAGGCGTTGCGCCATGTGGTCCTTGAAATGAAAGAGACCCTTGACGGGTTGAAAAAAGGACAAAGCAGAATTCTATTCAAGAAAGCAGCTTTGATTCATATGATCAATCAAATCAGATCCGGGCTTAGCTGCGATGAAAAGGAAGATGCGATCCATTTGCCGGATATCTCCCGGGATAACAGGCAGAAGGGTGGTGAAGCAGATAAACAAGATGGGGTTTTGGAAGGTAAGGAAGATGGCGGTTCATTCCGCTTCCCCTTATTTGAAGCGGATATGCACTCAGAGCCTGAACGTTCATTGATAAAGGATGAACAAGGGCGTGAACGTGGGCTTCTCTGGGGAGGCGAACGGAGGAAGTCGGAACGGAAGGACATACGTGTCAGTATTGAAAAATTGGATGAATTGATGAATCTGGTGGGAGAGTTGGTTCTTGCCGAAAACATGGTGAGCAATAACCCGGATATCAAAGACAGGGAGTTGGAGAACTTTGAGAAAGCCCGGGATCATCTTCGAAAAATCATCCGGGATCTCCAAGATGTGGCTCTGGCAGTGAGGATGGTTCCCATTTCAAGTGTTTTTCGGAAAATGATACGCCAGGTCCATGATCTTTCCATGAAATCAGGGAAAAGGGTGAGTCTGAAGATCATCGGGGAGGATACGGAAATAGATAAGACCGCAGCAGAAATGATTTCCGATCCCCTGGTTCATCTCGTTAGAAACGCTATTGACCATGGGATTCAAAAGAATAGTGCAGGAGATGATGGGGCGGTGGACGGGCGGATCGTCATTGAAGCTCGCCATGAAGGAGGAGAGATTCTGGTCATCGTTCGTGATAACGGGAAGGGTCTGGATACGGAAAAAATTTTTAATAAAGCTGTGGCCTCAGGCATTGTGAAGCAAAACCAGAGTGAAATGTCCCGCCAGGACATCCACAATCTGATTTTTCATCCCGGATTTTCAACGTGTGATACAGTGACACCCCTTTCAGGCAGGGGTGTCGGGATGGATGTGGTCAAACAGAATATGGAGAAAATTAAAGGCCAGGTTCACGTTTTCAGTCAGCCCTTCCGGGGCACGACATTTGTTATGAGGATTCCCCTGACTCTGTCCATCATTGATGGCATGTTGGTTCGGGTCGGAATGGCTTCTTACACCATTCCTCTATTATCCATCCGTGAGACGGTTCAGGTGAATGAAGAACGTGTTATTCAGATCATGGATGGTCAGGAGATGATAAATCTTCGGGGTCATCTGATCCCGGTTATCCGACTTGATCATATGTATGGCCTTGAAGCAAAGACCCGGGAAATGCATGAGGGCCTGTTGGTCGTTTTTGAGCACCATAAGGAAATGGCAGCCCTTTTTATTGATCAGATCATTGGAGAACAGCAGACTGTGATCAAAGGTTTGTCCGGCTATATGGAGAATGTTGAGGGAATTTCAGGGTGCACCATTCTGGGTGACGGTGAGGTGAGTCTGATTCTGGATGTGGCTGGTTTGTTACAAAAGGCCCGATTCTCTGAAGGAAAGCCTCGGAGCAAGGTGATATAACTGATTGGATATGAGGAAAAAGCATGCAAGGAGAGAACGATTTTATCGAGGATGACTATGATGACGAAGACGAGAATACCCAGAAGGACAAGTATCTCAGTTTTTTTATCGGCAAAGAAGAGTACTGTGTGGGCGTGGCTTGTGTCATTGAGGTGATAGGCATGCAGAAAATAACCCATGTCCCGGAGATGCCTGATTTCTTGAAAGGGGTGATCAACTTAAGGGGGCAAGTGATTCCTGTAACCGATATACGGGTCCGGTTTGGCATGGACAGTCTGTTATACAACGACAGAACCTGCATTATTGTGGTGGATGTGAGGGATAGTCATGTGGGGCTTGTGGTGGATTCGGTCAATGATGTTCTCGATATTCCAGGTGAGCAGGTGGAAGCCCCCCCCAGCGTCAACCGCCACTACGGTAATCGGTTTATCACGGGACTGGGGAAAATAGGGGAGGATGTTAAAATCATTCTCGACATTCAGAAACTATTATTTGATGACGAGGATACGTCCCTTGACAACAGATAATCATAATTTGGCCCAGGGAAAAGATGAGCCTAAAGCCATGGGGGCTTTTGGGGGGGTCTTTTCCATTATGTCCATCAAAAATCATGAATTCGAGCGTATTCGGGTTCTGGTTCACGATTATTTTGGTATTAAACTTTCATCAGAAAAACGAATGCTTGTGGTTGGGAGGCTACAGAATTATCTTAAGATCAACCATTTTGATAATTTTAATGACTATATCGATCATGTTGAGTCTGATTCCAGTGGCAAGGAATTGCTCCATCTGATCGACCTCATCTCCACCAATCATACCTTTTTTTTCAGAGAGCCCAGTCACTTTGATTTTTTTAATTCAACCATTCTTCCTGGAATTGAACTACGAGCTGCGCTTAAAAAATCCAAAAATGTCCGTCTGTGGTGTGCCGGATGCTCCGGAGGGGACGAGGCCTATTCCTTGATGATATGCCTCAAGGAGTATTTTGGTCATGAATATAAAACATGGAATGCTGGCGTTCTGGCCACCGATATTTCAGAAAAAATCCTCAATGAGGCACGGACAGGGATTTATTCGGCAAACCGGATTTCAGATGTCCCTCTTATATTCAGAGAACGGTATTTCAGAAACGCAGGACACGGTTTGTATCACATTAATGATTCCATTAAGGCGGAAGTAACATTCAGGCGGCTTAATCTAAAAAACAACCAATTCCCTTTTAAACATGCGTTTGACATGATCTCCTGCCGCAATGTGATGATCTATTTTGACTCTGACATGAAAGAGCAACTGGTGAATAATTTTTATGCCTTAACTCAGCCAGGTGGCTATCTGTTTGTGGGACATTCCGAAACCTTGAACCGAAAAAAGCTTCCATACATTTATGTGCAGCCTGGCATCTATAGAAAGGCAAATTCATGATGAATTCGAAGATCAGGGTACTCGTGATCGATGATTCCCCCTTTGTCAGGGCACGTCTTAGTGTCGGACTGAATAAAGATCCCCATATTGAGGTGGTGGGAACAGCATCTGATCCTTATTCGGCCCGGGACAAGATCGTGTTGCTCAAACCCGATGTGCTCACTCTGGATGTGAGCATGCCACGGATGGACGGGGTTGAGTTCCTTAAAAAACTGATGCCCCAGTATCCGGTGCCAACAATTATGGTCAGCGCATTTACTGAAAAGGGGGCTGGTGTGACCCTGGAGGCCCTGGAAGCCGGAGCCGTTGATTTTGTTGCCAAGCCAAGATCCGGAAACAATGGACGTCTTGACGACATGTTTATTGAATTGCGGGCCAAAATTATAATTGCCTCAACTGTTAATGTGAAACACTTTAAACACAGGGTTAACAATAACATCCCTTATCCCGAATCCATAGTAGGTCCATTGATTTCCACCCGGAACATCATCGCCATGGGTGCATCCACGGGAGGCACTGAAGCGATCAAAGAGGTATTGATGCACTTGCCCCCCCAAAGCCCGGGCGTGGTCGTTGTCCAGCATATGCCTGAAAAATTTACAGAAACATTTGCACGGCGATTGAATGACCAGTGCCACCTGACTGTTGCCGAGGCCAGATCCGGAGACAGGATAGAGCCGAACAACGTGCTTATCGCCCCGGGGAACAGGCATATGGAAGTATTTCTGGTTGGCAGGGATTATAAAATCCGTCTGAAAAGTGGAGATAAAGTGTCGGGCCATCGCCCGTCGGTGGATGTGTTGATGCGGTCTGTTGCGCGGTGTGCCGGGCATCACGGCCGTGGAATACTGTTGACGGGTATGGGTGCGGATGGGGCTGAAGGTATGCGTGAAATGAAACAGGCAGGGGCAAAAACATTTGCTCAGAATAAAGCCAGTTGTGTTGTTTTTGGGATGCCCAAAAAAGCATGGGAAATTGGAGGTGTTGACCACATGCTTCCCCTGGATCGGATCGCAGGTGAAGTGATCCGATCCTTGCTTTCTGCGACATGATCCTTAAGGTTATGAGTAGATAAAAAAACGGAATACGGGCCCTATGAAAATTGCAATTGTATGTGACAATTCTATTATTGGACGCATCCTTAAGGATGAATTTGAAAATACATTTTACGATGTGTCTTTCACCCGCTCCGGCCCGCCTGCCATTGAATTTCTACTTAACGGTGAATTCAGCGCCGTGATTCTGGCCTTTGCATCCGTTGTCTGGCATACCCAGGAAATCAGAAAACATAAAATCGAAAAAGCCGGAAAGACAGAGATGCTTCCCATCCTGGGTGGCATGAGAGATAATGACCGTGACGCACAGAATGCAGCACGGAAAGCAGGCATCACCCGGATTATTGAAACACCCTTTGAAGAGGGCGCTATGTTGGCGGCCCTTGACAGTATGCTCAAACAGAAAATGATTTTCAAAGGGTTGAAGGTGCTTGTGGTGGATGATTCCCGCGCCGTGGTTAAAATTATTTCCGATGTTCTGTATGAGCTTGAAATCACGATTGTCACCGCATCGGACGGCCAGCAGGCGTGGGATCTTATCCAGGATGAATCACTGGAATTCGATATGGTGATCACCGATCTCAATATGCCGGTCATGGGTGGGGAGGACTTGTGTAAAAAAATACGCGGCATCGACCGGCTCAAAATGATCCCCGTGATTATACTGACCTCCCAATCGGACAGAGCTACAGAAATAAGGATTTTCAGAACAGGGGCCTCTGATTTTGTGGTAAAACCCTTTATCAAGGAAGTGTTTATCGCTCGAATCATTGTCCATCTTGAAAGTCACCTTTTGAACAAACGACTGAATGATATGGTCACGGAACGAACCGTGGATCTGGTCCAGGCCAGGGAGGTGGCTGAAGCTGCAAAAGAAGCTGCTGAAACGGCCAATGAAGCCAAGGGCGAGTTCCTGGCCAATATGAGCCATGAAATCCGTACCCCAATGAACGGCGTGATCGGCATGGTGGACCTTTTGTTCGACACCGATCTTTCTGAAGAACAGAAGGATTATGCCAGTACCATTAAATTTAGTGCAGAGTCCCTTCTTTCCATTATTAATGATATTCTTGATTTCTCAAAAATTAACGCCGGTAAAATGGAAATTGATATCATAGACTTTGATGTCCGCTCCCTGGTTGAGGAAATAGGGGATCTCATGATTTCCAAGATCAAGGAAAAAGGGCTAACATTTTCCTGGGACATCGATCCGGACGTGCCCTTAATGCTCCGGGGAGACCCGGGGCGTCTCAGGCAGATTCTGATCAATTTTCTCGCCAATGCCATCAAGTTCACAGAAAAGGGTGGCATCATGGTTCATGTCTCTTTGTTCAGAAAAGAAAATCGGGAAATCACCTTACGTTTTTCGGTCAATGATACAGGGATAGGCATTCCTGAGAGCCTTCTCGGGAAGTTGTTTAAATCGTTCACACAGGTTGACGGTTCCATCAGCAGGAAATTTGGAGGAACAGGGCTGGGGCTTGCCATTTCAAAACAACTGGCTGAACTGATGGGCGGTGAGGTGGGACTGGAAAGCTTTGAAGGGAAAGGCTCTATGTTCTGGTTTACGGCTGTGCTTGAACTCCAGGACAATGAAGAGGAAGGGTCTCTTCATAACGGGGAAGACCTGAGAACACGGCGTATTCTTGCCGTGGATGACAATGCCACCAACCTCCAAATCATTTCAGCCTATTTAGAATCCTGGGGCTGCAGGTATACCACGGCAGGATCAGCCCGTGAAGCCCTGGGTCTGATGACGAAGGCTGTCCGAGACAAAGACCCCTTTCACATGGTTCTATCAGACCATATGATGCCGGGCATGGATGGAGAAGCCCTGGGCGAATCCATTAAATCTGACCCGTCGCTATGGGACACGATTCTCGTGATGCTTAGTTCACATGGCCAAAGGGGAGATGCCGGGCGTTTGAAAAAAATCGGATTTTCAGCTTATCTGACCAAGCCTCTAAAGAGGACCCAGCTGTATGAATGTCTTGATCTGGTCATGGATGAGGTGAACAAACACCCCTATAAAAAAAACAAAGAGCCCAAACTCGTTACCCGCCACACACTGACGGAAACAAAAAAACAAGAGTCCAGAAAAACAAGAATCCTTGTGGCAGAAGATAATCCGGTGAATCAGAAACTCACCTTGCGTCTTCTTGAAAAAAGGGGATTTAAAACGGGACTTGCCAAGAATGGTTTTGACGTGCTAAGCGCCTTAGAAAGCACCGAGTATGCCCTGATTCTGATGGATATGCAGATGCCTGAGATGGATGGCCTTGAAGCCACAAAAAAAATCCGCTCCATGGGTCTGGATATTCCCATTATCGGCGTGACGGCCAATGCCATGAGGCGCGACAAGGAACTCTGCCTGGCAGCTGGGATGAATGCATATGTGGCCAAGCCCATTAAGGCACAGACCCTGTTTGATACCATCGATCAGTTTATCTGACCTCTGTTTATAAAAAAGCCCTGCGGCTATGTTTTCACTCACCGCAGGGCTGGGGACAAATGGCGCGGTGCCATTCGATGAGGCCAATGGTTAAATGGTTTCATTCAAAAATGACAGATGGATCTTCAGACTGCCTGACGACGATTGCGTGTCAACGGTCAGGGAACAACGATGCCATTGTCTTGCCAAATGGATGGGGTCTTACGAGCAATAGGCACCTTCACGTATCAGCCGAGACGGTTTAAAAATCTCTTTGCCAAAGGTTTTGGACAAATTTTCAAGGCGTTCGGTCATGTCTTTGGCCGGAATGTGTTTGATCTGGCTGATCAGGCCCTTGGGATTTCCTGTGGCGTTTTTAATGGCCGTGTCCACATCCTCAAAGGAGCAGACGCCCATGGCGACGATGCGTGCGGCTTCGTTGGCATTCACAGCCAGAAGGTCCATGGGATCAAAGGCCTGGGTTGTTTTGGTCAGATCAATGGCCGGTCTGCCTTTGGACCAGTCAAATATCCCCGAGCCTGTTTTTTTCCCGAGTTTTCCTTGATCATAGAGCCCCTTCATGGTTTTTCCGATGGCGTAATCCGGGTGGATGGCCTTTGCATAATAGGAAAATACATGGACATTGATATCAATGCCGGTGAAATCAAAGATTTCATAGGGGCCCATGGGAAGCCCCTGGTTTCTCATCAGGGCGTCCACTTCTTCGGGGTTGGCGATCTTTTGATCAAGGATGCAGTTTAGAAGAACACCCCCCGGTGCCTGGACACGGTTGACGATAAAACCTGCAACATCTTTATTTACACGGACCGGGACTTTTTTGTTTTTTAGAACAAAATCGTAACAGGTCTGGAAGGTGGCCTCACTTGTTTTACTCCCCCGGATCACTTCCACAAGGGGCATGAGCACTGCCGGGTTGAAATAATGCAGACCGGCAAATCTGTCCGGGCGTTTTGTGCCGTCGGCAAATTCACTGATACTCATGGTGGAGGTATTGGAGGCGATAATGGCATGGGATGGTGCTGCTTCATCCACGATGCTGAATGTTTCCTTTTTAAGCTCCATGATTTCGGGAATCGCTTCAATGATCAGATCTGTGTTTTGGACCGCCTTTTTTAAGTCGGTGATGGGAATGAGCAGTTCTTTTTTGATTTTATCAAACAGATCAGCTGCAACCTTCCCTTTGGAAACGAGCTTTTCAAGGCTTTCGATGATACGTTTGACGCCTTTTTCAACGGCAGCGGAATTGATATCTCTCAGATAAACGCGATATCCGGCCATCAAAGCCACTTCGGCTATACCGTGCCCCATGTCCCCCGCACCCAGAACGGTGATGGTTTTTATGGTATCTATTGTCATTTTTTTCTCCTTCAATGTGTTAAAGCCTGTTGATCCTTTGGATCTAATATGTCAATGGCATGAAGCCCCCGTTTTACTCCTTCGCTATAATCATTGATCAGAAACTGGTTTTGTTTGCTTGTTCTTCGGGTTTTCATGGCAGTCTGGGGAGCAATCTGGGTGATGGTCAGGTCACTTGGTGGTGATTCCATGAAATCCAGAGTCTCATTGTAACGCCGGGCTTGGCTGCGAATCTCTTCTTTGAGCTGGGGCGTGTTATTAAAAAACATGGAGCTGATGGCCGGTGTCAGCCAGGCCTCTTTCCGCGCATTTACCGGACGTGTCCTGATAACCACGATGTGACGTGCCCCTTTGTTGTACGCTTCCATCACCGGGATGGGATCGGATACACCCCCGTCAGCCAGAGGGGCACCTTCGAATTGGGGAAAGTGCTTGTACAACAGGGGGATGGCGCTTGATGCCTTGAGAATTCCGATCCATTCCTTTCCCCAGGGGCTAAGGTAAAGGGGTTTGCCGGTTTCCACATGGGTACAGACAATATAACATTCTTTCCCTTTGAGATTGAGATCAATGGACGGTGTGTCCAAGGGGGAGCTGGCTTCAACGGTGTTCCAGAGCCAGTCCAGATCCATGTAGCTTCCTCCTGTAATCATGCGTTTCAAGCTCATGAATTCGGGCCGGCATGCCATCTCAGTGAAGATACGAAAATGCCTCTTGAACTGACCCGCCAGAAATGAGGAAAGGGTTGAGGCGCCAACAGATACGCCGAAATACATGTCAAAGGGATCAAAGGCGCTGCTTAAAAACGAATCAAGTACGCCTGTGGTGAAAATTCCCCTCATGCCTCCACCTTCAACGACCAGTGCTTTTTTATTTTCTTTTATGGTTTTCATAGGCTCTGATAAAATATTCCTTTTTGATTGCCGTTCGTGTTCACGAATCCGCGAACACACACGAGATAAAAACAAACATCTAAATCAGATCTGATCCTGTTAGCCTCCAAAACATGCGTCCGGAATATCGATGGCCGCCGTGTTCAGGTTATGTATCCCCTCCATTTTTCCAAGGGTGGTGGGAAGTTGGCTATGGATATAGAATTCAGCTGTTTTGATGATTCCTTGATAAAAATCAACATCTTTCTTTTTTGGGTTTGATGCCAGGGCTTTTGAAGCCACACAGGCTCTCCACAGAAGCATCCAGGCCATAATCACATCCCCTGTCACGTCCAGGAAGGGGAAGGAAAAGGCAAAGGCGGTTTTAACCGAAGGGGATGCAGCTGTCTTTGCAAGGTCTTGCCCCACAGGTTCCAGACGGTCAAGTGCCCGTGAAAGGGCTTGGGCCAGGGTGTCAAGATGCTTATCTTTTTTTGCATCCAGGATGGTTTCACGGACTTCGCTTAGGAAACGCTGGAACAACACCCCTTTTTTCATGCTCATTTTCCGGCCCAGAAGATCCATGGACTGGATTCCGTCTGTTCCTTCGTAGATGGATGTGATTTTGCAGTCCCGAAGAAGTTGTTCGATGGGGTATTCCGCAGTGTAGCCGTAGCCACCGTAGACCTGCATGGCCTCGGCGCAGATAACGAAACTTTTCTGGCTCAGGTAGGCTTTGACAAGGGGTGTGAAAAAATCGATCAGATCGCGATTTTTTTCACAGATACCGCTGTCCGTTTCCGTGGCAATCCGGTCAAACAGGGAGTAAACGTAATACACAAAGCTGCGCATGCCGTCCACATGGGACTTCATCCACATGAGCATGCGGCGCACATCCGGATGCTGAATGATGGGCACACTGGGGGAATCTTGTGATTTTGATGCAAGAAGATCCTTGCCCTGGATGCGCTCTTTCGCATAATTAGCGGCATAAAGATAGGCAGCAGAGCCATAGGTGAAGGCCTGGAATCCCACATTCAGCCTGGCTTCGTTCATCATGTAAAACATGATTTTCATACCCTGGTTTTCTTCACCCAGAAGGTATCCCCGGCATTGGCCCTTTTCACCCAGGCTCAATGTACAGGTTGCGCTGGCGTGGATCCCCAATTTTTCCTCCACACCGGTGCAGGCCACATCGTTGGGTTCCCCTAAGCTACCATCCGGGTTCACCCATATCTTGGGGACCACGAAAATTGAAATTCCCTTGGTTCCTGCAGGTGCCCCCTCAATCCGGGCAAGCACAGGGTGGATGATGTTGTCTGTCAGGTCGTGCTCTCCATTGGTGATAAAAATTTTTGTTCCAGTGATGCTGTACGTCCCGTCCTGGTTTTTAACGGCCCGTGTGCTGAGGGCGCCAAGGTCTGATCCGGCCTGGGGTTCGGTAAGAAGCATGGTACCTCCCCACTGAGCCGAGTAGAGCTTTTGCAGGTAAAGGCTTTTTTGCTCCTGGGTTCCGAAATGCTCAATCATGATGCCTGTACCGTGGCCCATGGTTCCATAATTGGCCAGGCAGTAGTTTGCCCCCCAGATATAGTCCAGAACAGCCCTGTTGATCACTTCAGGCAGGCCCTGGCCACCCCATTCAAGGCTTGCGGTCATGGAGGTCCAGGCCCCTTCGGCAAGGAGGCCATAGGGGCGGTGAAAGCAGGGCGGGACAGTGACCTTTCCCTTATCAAAGACAACACCCTGTCTGTCCCCGTCATGGTTTGTGGGTAAAATTTCCTTGATGGCCAGTGTTCGGGCCTCTGAGATAATCATGTCAAAGACTTTTTTATTGAACTCTTTAAACTTTTTATGTGTTGAAAGTTTATCGGCTTCAAGCTGTTCGTAAAGAACAAAGTCGATATCTCTTCGGTCTGCAATAAGTTGTGCCATTCTAAACTCCTGATGTTTAATCCGTTAATCTTAAAACGTGTTACACGATAAGGCCGCATAGGGGACTTTTTCCGACATCATCATTTACATACCGATGATCACGGTTGTTCCCATACCGCCGCCTGCGCAAAGGGAGGCGAGCCCTGTTTTGATTTTCCGACGTTTCATTTCATAAATAAGGGTGGTGATCAGGCGGGTACCTGTGGCGCCCACGGGATGACCCAGGCCGATACCACTGCCGTTTACGTTAGTGATGTCGCGGTTGAGCCCCAGTTCTTTTTCACAGGCCAGGTACTGGGCGGCAAATGCCTCGTTGATTTCGAACAACTGGATATCCTCCAGAGTGAGATTCGCTTTTTCAAGGGCTTTCCTGCTGGCCGATACCGGTCCGATTCCCATGATTTCAGGCTCAACTCCGGTGGTTGCCGTTGCGAGAATCGTGGCAAGGACCGGAATATTCAATTCCTTGGCTTTTGCTTCACTCATCAGGATCAAGCCGGAAGATCCGTCATTGATTCCGGACGCATTGCCAGCTGTGACCGTTCCGTTTTCCTTGAAACTGGGTTTTAATCTGGCCAAAGATTCCATGGTTGATCCACGTCGGGGATGTTCATCGGTCTTGAGCAACAACTTCTCTTTTCTGGTGATCTGCTCAACGGGCACGATTTCCTGGTTAAAGCGGCCTTGGTCAATGGCTTCTATGGCGCGGTTGTTGCTCAAAATGGCCAGTTCATCCTGCTCTTCCCGGCTGATTTTATATTTTTCAGCAAGATTTTCTGCCGTGACACCCATGGCAGGCCCCACGCCCAGATTGGTCAGGGAATCCCACATGGAGTCTCTGATTTCCGTATGGCCGATCTGGGTACCGTAACGCATTTTATCAAGGGTGTACTGGGCATTGGTCATACTGTCCGTGCCCCCGGCCATGATTATATCCGCTTCCCCACACTTGATCTGATAATACGCCATCTGTACGGCGGACATGGAGGACGTGCAGTTCCTGTGGATGGTGACGCCTGGAACGGATACGGGCAATCCTGCTTTGATCAGAGCCACGCGGGCCAGATTGTTCTCTTTGTTTGTTTTCTGGTAATTGCAGCCCCAGATGACATCGTCAATATGGGGCCCTATGTCTTTTCCTGTTCTTTGGATCAAGGCCTGCATGACGGGAATGGTCAGGTCCAGTGCATTCTTGTCTTTGAACATGCCGCCGAATTTACCGATTGCCGTCCTGGCTGCTGCCACGATAACTACCTTGTTCATAATGATTCATCCTTACATATGGTTAGACTAAACGAATTATTTAATCGTGATTCGCATTGAGTGATATTCTATTTTTATTGAATCGGTATAAAATGTCAAGCAATTTTAATGAATATTCAATCTGTTAAATAAGTATAATAAAATCAGTAATATAATTATATAATAAACAGAATACCCTGATTTTCCATCATTATTTTAACTTGAATAGTACTCAGGTTCGAAAACTGATTTCAGATATAGGCATGGCTTTAAAACAGTGCCCTCTTAGGCCGTTATTAAATAAATTAAAAAAATTTCGACAAATTACCCCTTGTCGTCGGTCTAAATTTATTAGATTGATTTTTTTTACCATGCGGTCGGTTTAAAAGGGGCTAATCCAATAAACCGATTATCTTTAAAAATTAATCAATGGTTTAATTTACATGTTTGTTTATTCAAAAACCCTTGTATCGAAAAACAATTTAAAGGAGAGGCTCTATGTTTTGCAAACAAGACATGCATTTGGACAAATTAAATGAATTGAGAGAGAAAGAAGGACTGCCGCGTGTGAATAGACGTCAGTTTTGCAAGTGTGTTGCTGCCTCTTCAATCGCTCTGACCGTGCCCTTTTTTAGTGGCTGTGATGAACCCATGGTTTGTGGAGATGACGTTGATTACGTGAAACGAGTATTAGGGGAAGATACACGATCAGAAATAAATGTCGTTCCAGGCGTGGCGCTGGATGACTATAGCGGGCCGTTCAGACCCCATCTAAGGTATACGGATTTCTCAAATATTGGACTAAGCCGGTTTCACCAGATGGCCAGTGAGTATCATAACGCCATAATGACAGCTTACAGGGGATATTTTATTGAAAACCATGGGCATGAAGCATTTATAGATATGGAAACCAATATTTGGGGTTCCAATATGATTTTGCTTGTCCACAATATGATCAAAAAGACGATGAACATCCAAGGCAATAACCTTGAATCCTACATGAAACAATGGCAAATCGAGTTGAATACACTTCCAAGTCATTATAACGACGTTGTGTTTGAAATGCCGACGAAACGTCAAGGCATTGTCACGATCAATCGATGCGGGCTGGCCATGCAGTATGAAGAAGCCGGACGATCAGATGAGCTACGTGACGTTTGTATGAAGAGATGTCCCCGGGCTATCCAAAATGCTGCAAAACAATACAGTCCATATATAAAAGTGAAAAATCTGACCATGCCTCCCCGACTGAGCGAGGATCATGTGTGTTGCAAATGGGAGCTTTACTACAGCATTAACGGCAGCAAATGCGATGAGGAACCAAACCTTTTGATTGACCCCGATAAGATGGATAGAAGAGGGGATCTCACCGATGAGTTGGATATTAAACTGGATGACTATAGCGGACCGTTCAGACCCGATCTGAGAATTACGGATTTCTCACGGGAACAGCTTTCCCGGATGTTTTTAATGTATCATAAGATCGACCTGGATACGATATTGCACTATCAGGTACAGGAAATGATGGAAGAAGGCGGAAGCTATGCAGCGGGGACTACAATGCAAACGGTGGTCTGGAGCGTTGACTTGGCGGAAGCGGCCCGTAGCATCATGATGAAATATTTGAATACGTCGGGCAGTGGTATTGATGGCTTCCTGAAGGCCGTACAGGTAGACATTACGGCCCAGCCGCCGAGCTTCGATAATCGTTTCGAAATGCCGGATGAAAATACCGGAATATATACCTTCAATACATGTTTTGGAATAACCATGCTGGAAACCATGGGTGGGTCGGATGATATGATAAATAAGACCTGTGAGCTGGATCCGCCCGCTATCGGTAATAGCTGTGGAATGTACAGCAGGGGACTGGTGGGCAAGGAAATCCGTTTGCAAATTATAACGATGCCTCCCAGAACATGTGAGGATGAAGTGTGTTGCCAATGGAAGTTTACCTATGTGAATGTGTAAGGACGTCCGGCGGTTATATTTTTTGATATGTTTGTTCGGAAGGTGAAGGGGAACACAAAATAAAAGCGGTTAAAGAAAAAATACTTTTTTTAACCGCTTTTATTGTTTTTATTAACCACACCAAAAGCCTCGTCTCTCACAGAGGCACAACGATCACGGAGTGAGATCATCGGGAGGGTAGGGGCACGATGCGTCGTGCCCGTGCTTGCATCTCGACAGCGGACATGTGACTCATCCCAAAATTCATGTTTGGGCCCCCGGCAGGGATAATCTTTTATCTTTTTTCGTGTCTTTGTGGTTAAACCGTTTCTTTATTTCGTTTCCAGGCAAAGCCTGGAAACTTAACTTTTTTATTCACCAAGGTCATGAAGGACATGAAGTTTAGGGTGGAGATGTTTTCTTTTTTTTAAACCACCCGTTCGCGTAGCTCACTGAAGGACACGAAGTCACATGGAACAGGGTTCGGTTTAATCGGTCAAAAAAAGCAAAAGGGGGGACATCACGATGACCTCTTCAGCAGACTGGCGTTGTTGTCATGCCCGGCAAGTGTCAATTCAGATAATGAAATACCTTCCAATGGCTGGGTGACAGATTCGTTAACCAATGAATCCCCAGCGGTTAATTGAAATTTGTAAAGGCGGTGATAACAGATTTCGGAGTCACTGTTTTTCCATCCAGTGTCGCGACTGAAAATGCAAAATTTCCATTCATGAAAACTCCCACGAGCTGGTCTTTAAACGTCTCATCTTTTGCCAGTTGCGCTTTGGCTTCATCAAGGGTCAGTTTTTTATTAAAATGAACCAATGATCCAATAACAGTCTCATTGCTTTCGAATGTGGCACCGGTCACAAGATAGATATCCTTGATATCCATTTGGGCGTATCGTGCTTTTGCCTCGTCAAGCATCTCTTGCTGCTGGGTCGGATCTGCAATAAGGCTGGCTACTGTTTCGGCCATGGGATTAATTTTAATCGATGAGTCACTTTTAATCATATGTGCTTTTAATGCATCAATATCGTCACTGTTGTCTGTGGCAACGTTTGTGCAGCCAGAAATACATAAAATACTGAGGAGTGTGAGCACGGTTTTTTTTAGTATACTGTTCATTGTTATCTTCCTTTTTTTGTCCGGACTAAAATGGATGATCAATTTTTGTAATAAGACATAGTGATGTTTTATAATAAGACATAGTGATGCGAGAAAAAATATATCAGCCGGAACCTGTCGGACTGATTTTTCACGATAAACCCTTGATTATGGGTAAAATTGCATATTTTTAAAAAAAGTTCCATAAAATAATTGAGGTATTTGTTCACGGGGTAAGTCCCACTCGTTTCCAGGCTCCGGCTTGGGACGAATACATTTTTCCAGCCACCCGCTCCCGTTGGCCGTTGAACACGAAGAAACAGAAAGATAGGAAAATTGGTTGTGGTGCCTGAAGAATAAACATAATGCCTCCATCTCTATAATCTGAAAAAATCACAAATTAATCCATAAATTCCTTGACAAGGAATGTTGATTTAATTATTAACCATTAAATTTACACTCATTACTCTTCAGGAAACATTATTGCAGGAGCGTTCATGGACTTACCACATCATGTTGAAATCATAGGAGGGAAACAGGGGCGCATCAAAGGGTCCTGTAAAATGAAAGGCCGGGAAGGTACAATTTTAGCAAACTATTTTGTTCATGAAATCATTATACCCTCGGGTGAAAAGGGCGGCAAGCGTGTACACACCCCCTTGATAATCACCAAATTAATAGATATGTCAACGCCCCTTCTCAATCAAGCCCTTGCATCATCTGAAGTTTTATCCGAGGTATTGGTCAAATCATACCGTTATAATCCCCAGGGCCATGAGGAGCATTTTTATACAATCACACTTGAAAACGCACGGATCACATCCATTGTCTTTGACATGGGTGTGGAAGACGTGTCTTTCTCATATCAGAAAATAACCTGGCGATGGGAAGACCCGCCCTTTGAAACCTCGGATACCTGGGATTCGTCGGAAGCCCTGGGATCATACCTGATGAAAACCGGCCCTGCTCCCCTTAAAAAATCCCAATCACCCCCAAAAAGGGCTGATCGACTTGCGCCGGGTCAAAAAGCTTCATCCGCGCCCAAAGACCGATTTACCAATTGCAAAGGCGTGGCGCCACTATCCCTGACAGATGCGAAAAAGCGCCTCGACAACGTACGCAAAGACATCAAAACCCAGGGTTATCAGCCCAAGTATTCCGATGATGAGCTTTCTCACATGGCAAAACACGGCAATGTGGGTGATGAACGGTTCCAGGCCCGGTTCATGGAAAAAACACATCTGCAACACAAAGACACCCCGGCAGTCCCCTTAAGCGGCACCATGGGGCCATTGATGGAAGGGTCCACCGGTAAAGGCTCCAAGTACTGGTCAACCAGCTTTGACCAGATCGAAGACGGCGATACCGATCCCCGATTGCTCAGCGAAAAACTGGGACTGGACTATAACCCCAAGAAAGAGTATGTGCTTGTTGTGGTGGATACGGAAAAATCCATGCCCCTGACCGGTGTCAAAAGCGTACCCGCCACCTTTGAAAAGGTCAGCGAGTTTGCAAATACCGAGTTGCCCCTTGATTTTCCAAAAACATTTACCGATACTGCCATGACACCTGAGTTTCAGGCAAAATACGCTGAACACCACGCGGCTGCGGTTGAAAGTGGTGATTTACCCGATCAGTGGTCTAAGGACACTAAGGGTTTCAGGGATTATTTAATAACGACAGATCTGACTAAAGATGAACAAAAGCTTCTTGTGACCAGAATGGAAATGCACGATACTATTGGCAACAATCAGGATTATTTGGGAAACGGCCTGACCAAAGATCTGAACAGAAAAAGTCCGAATAAACACGGTGCCGTGGAAACGCTGAACTTTGAACGTAAGGAAACAAATTTAAAATCCCTAAACGACAATGGAGCCATTTTAATCATTGAAGGACTCAAACCCATATGACCTATATACAATTATACCCGGTACAGGATGCCTTGCCCTTGATCATTAATCATGAGCAGCTTCCGCCCGATGCCCAAGAGCTGGGCAGGTGTCTGGATACCACCGAAGCTGAAGAATTGTATGTGCTTGTGAAACGTGACGACCATTTGTCTGTATTAGCAACGTACATGCGACACCGCAAAGCCGACGTCAAATATTCGTGCTACCAATTCGATTTCCCACTAAAAGCCTTGAGCTGGTTCCCCAAGGCTCTGGAAGATTTTCGCAGGCCCCCAGCTGAAGGCGGATTGCATGCCGGAGCCATGACCAGTGCCGATGATGATGTGGATGGCGAAATGTTATGTGTGCAAAGCACAACTGATGGGTATTGCATTGTAAACCGATCTCGCCAAAGCCCATTAGCATTCGACATGTCATACATGCCCACAAGACTTTCTCTTAGCTATCATTTCCTTTACCGCCTGGGATTCCTGGACCTGTGGAACAGCCTGGGTGAAAAATATGAGCGCGGAGAACTATAAATCGGCATTTGGAAATTTTTAAATGACGTTATTTATATGCCGGTGATGGATTAGAAATTATAACGACGGAGCAAACTTTTCAAAAGTGCGGCCCCTCGGCAGGGAAATCCTTTTGCCCTTCTCCGTGCTATTATCTCTTAAAATTTAGTTTTTTTTGCTGGAAGTTAAAGAAATAATCAAATAACTAACTAAAATTATTTGTTTTCTTTGCGCTCTTCGTGTCCTTCAGTGAGCTACGCGAACGGGTGGTTTAAAAAAAGAAAAAAAAGTTTACCATGAAGAGCATAAAGTTCATGAGGAAAAGAAAACATCTCCACCCTAAACTTCATGTCCTTCATGACCTTCATGGTGAGTATAAAAAATCCCAGGCATAGCCTGGGACAGCAATGTGGGTGATGAACGGTTTCAGGCCCGGTTCATGGAAAAAACACATCTACAGCACAAAGACTCCCAGGCAGTCCCCTTAAGCGGTACCATGGGGCCATTGATGGAAGGAACAACCGGTAAAGGCTCCAAATACTGGTCAACCAGCTTTGACCAGATCGAAGACGGCGATACCGATCCCCGATTGATCAGCGAAAAACTGGGACTGGACTATAACTCCAAGAAAGAGTATGTCCTGGTAGTGGTGGATACGGAAAAATCCATGCCCCTGAGCGGTGTCAAAAGCGTACCTGCCACCTTTGAAAAGGTCAGCGAGTTTGCAAATACCGAGTTGCCCCTTGATTTTCCAAAAACATTTACTGATACTGCCATGACACCGGAGTTTCAGGCAAAATACGCTGAACACCACGCGGCTGCGGTTGAAAGCAAATATTTACCTGATCAATGGTCTAAGGATACCAAGAGTTTTAAAAAATATTTGACAACGACTGACCTGAACAAGACTGAACAAAAGCTGCTCGCAACCAGAATGGAAATGCACGATACTATTGGCAACAATCAGGATTATGTGGGCAACGGCCTGACCAAGAATCTGAACAGAAACAGTCCGAATAAACACGGTGCCGTGGAAACGCTGAACTTTGAACGCAAAGAAACAAATTTAAAATCCCTTAGCTCCTATTTCCTTTACCGTCTCGGGTTTCTGGATTTGTGGAACAGCCTGGGGGAAAAATATGAGCATGGAGAACTATAAATTTGCGTTTGGAAATTTATAATGACGTTATTTATATACCGGTGATGGATTAGAAACTATAAGGTGACCGGAGTCAATTGATTGAGCTATACCGTTCGTACACTGTAGGGACACGGCGCGCCGTGCCCTTGTTTGAAGGGATTAAAACTGACCAAACAAAAACAGTTTTACAATGAAGCGCGGCTATTTGAGGGCCAGCTCCCCGCCTTCGCGGGGACGAGTTTAAAAGCTGTGCCGGTCTTTGCCAAGGCTTCGCCCCGACACACAAATGGGTTGGGGGATTGGGTGCTGTTAGATATCCCTCTGTGATCTTTGTGCCTCTGTGAGAGATATGTTTTTTGGTTCGGAGTTACCGCCTTTAGAGGCATGGCTTAAGCCATGAGGTATACACCAGGCAGGAGCCTGGGAGCGAGAAAAACAAAAATAATACCTGTTTGCTTGTCCCGCTTATACGGTGAACCCCACGATGGTGATGTCATCGGTCTGGGACTGACCTCCTCTGTGAAGGTCAAGGGCGTTCATTAGGATTTCTTTTTGTTCTTCAAAGGGTTTTTGATGATGATCGAGAATCAGTTTTGTGAAACGTCCGTTGCCGAAACGTTCGGTGGGGGGAGCACAAAGTTGGTCTGAGTATCCGTCTGTGGGCATATAAATATGGGAGCCTTTGACCTGATGAATTGTGTGGCGTGTATAGTCATGGTCAAGGTTTGACGAAATGTATCCAAGGCTTTTTCGATCCCCTTTGATTTTTTGGATCAAATTATCCTTTACCAGGTATAGAGGGAGTCGGGCTCCTGCAAAATCCAGGGTATCGGTTCGGGCCGAGTAACAGCATATGGCCGCATCCAGGCCATCATCGGAATGGGCATTATCCTTGTCCTGCTGCAGGGTCGTTTTTACAAACACATTGAGTTTTTTTAAAATGAGCGCCGGATTGAATTCATTTTCCTCTTTGATGATTCGCCGCAACCCTGAGCTGGCAATCATGGTCATGAATGCACCGGGTACGCCGTGTCCGGTGCCGTCGATAACGGCTATAATGAAGCGGTCTTCCTGGGCCTCGAAGTGATAGATATCTCCTCCCACAATGTCTCTGGGTATCCAGATAAAAAAACTTCCCGGAAGATGGGTGTGGATCATTTCAGGATCAGGAAGAAGTGACTGCTGGATCATGGCGGAATACCTAATGCTTCCCATGATCTGGCGGTTTGCGTTTTCAACGGTTTGAAGGGTCATGTTGAGCTCATTCGTCCTTTGGCTGACCTTTTCCTCAAGGTTCTCATAAAGACGGGCATTGTCAATGGCCACAGCTGCCTGGGCAGATAAAAGGCCCAGAAGCTCTACGTGATCCGGTTTAAATGCGTTTGCCGTAAGTGTGTTCTCAAAATAGATGATTGCAGAAAGACGGCCCTGGTTTAGAATCGGCAAACAAAGAATGGATCGGGGTTGATGGTCCAGGATGTAGGGATCAAGGGTGAAATCACCTGTGGCTGCCGCGTTGCTCAAAAGAAGAGGTTTCTGTGTACGGGCAACATAATGGACAACGCTCCTGGCAAATCCCTCATGATTTTCAATGGGAATTGATTTAAGCCCAAAGACCTCTTTTTGCGTAATGTCACTTTCAGCCTCCACATACAAGTGCCCCTCATTTTCCAATAAGAGAAAACCCCGTCCGGCACCGGCTCGCTTCATGGTAATATCCATGATTAATCTCAGGAGCTTGTCCAGAACAATTTCACCGGAAATGGCCTGGGAGATCTGCATGATGGTTTCCAGATCGATGAGGTCGTGGGTGGTTTTCCCGTTTAGATCGTTTTTGGGATGAATGTTTTTCATGATAAGGGGATAGGATTCACGTAACTGGTTCACTTTGGCTGTATAGCCAGCCTTTTCAAAGTCCTGGCATGCTTCTCTGAGATAGTGGGTGGCCAGATCGTTTTCCCCTGATTCAAGGTGATAGGTTGACAGCCTCTCGTTGGCTATGGCCTTATTCTGCGTGTATCCGTATTTAAATGCAGATTGTACGGCAAGGCGGTAATGCTTGACAGCTTTTGCTCGCTTACCTTTCAAACGATACATTTCAGCCAGAATCAGGAGGTATTTGTGATGATAATTATCCGGGCAATGATGGGCCCATTTTTTCATTCTGGCCAGATTGACTCGAAGCCTGGTGTAAAATTTTAGTTTATCCGGCCACGATGCCTTAGGGTATACCGCCGCAATGACCAAGGAGTGATAAAGTACAAATTCAGGTATATGCATGGCGCCAATTGCGATCTTACATTTCAGAAGATGCTGAAGTTCTTCGAAATACTCCAGACATTCATCAAATTCCCCAAAAAGATAGCGTAGTTTTAACTGGTGCAGACGGAAAAAGAATACTCCGATCAGGTTGTCTTCCGTTCGATAGTATTCAAGGGCATTTTCTTCATCAAACGCCTGTTCATCCATCCGTCCCTGTGTGGGTGTCAATCCTTGAAGGCATCGGCATAACTGAATGTTATCCTTGTACATATGCATTGTAAAAGGATCTTTTCCCTCTTTTTGGAAATTTTCATAGTGAACATATTCGGACAGGATATCTTCAAGGTTGTCTCCAAGCATGATGCGATAGGTTGCTCTCATGCTGATGCTGTGAAGACTGAAGATCAGATCACCGGCTTCAAGGCAGAGAGTAAACGATTTCCTGAAATTTTCAATGCAGTATTTCCCATGTTTGCGGGTATGGAGTATGAACAGGGAAAACAGATACAAAACACGTCCCCGTTGAGGGTAATGGGTGAATTTGTCCATCATTTTTAAAGACGTTTCACCAAAGCGAAATCCCTGTTTATATAAACCAATGGAACCGAGAATGGAGCCGATGGCGTTAAGGGCAAAGGGAGTGATTTCGCAGTTTCCGTATCTGGGAATGATGCTGGCGCCGTTAACCACGATATAGGTGAAAAGATTTGCATCCACGTAATATGCCACGGTTGTCGTGCTTACTGCAAGATTGGTATAGGCAATGATTTCAGGGTCAGTAACAAAGGGAATATCCGGTATGTCCTCTATCCGGGTATTTCCAAAAAACCAGCGCATTCTGATCAGTTGCCACAAAACTTTGAGATTACCGGGTGACTTGGGGATACGGACCCCCACGATGGACATGCCTTCTATTCCAAGACGAAGTGCTTTTTCATAATCCCCCTGGATGGTATACAGATAGGTCATCAGGTTGTATGCATTGGCAATATCTGTATTTCCGCGGGTGTGCTGAACAATTGTTTGAAAGGTCGCAAGGGCAGAGGCCAGGTCCAGGCTGAGTGACTGACATTCCAGTTGTTTCATATGGATGGTGCGGCTCATGTCATAATGGGTTTCCCAGTGGTTGGCAGGCAAGAGAGAAACAGAATGGGAAAGGTAGGCTATGGCGGATTTGTAGGCAGTTGAATTTCTGGCTTTTTCACCGGCCGTGAGGTTTAATTCGGCAAGTTGAATCTTTTCTTCAGGATGTTGGATCAGTGATTGTCCCTGGTTCAGATGATCTGCGATCTGGAAAACAGAGTCGGTAAAATCTTCTGTCGCCGTTTTTTCAAGCATGTTTTTACCGATGACCAGATGGATACCGGCTCGCTTATCTTCAGGTATCAATGAATACGCCGCTTCCTGGATCCGATCATGCTGGAATCGAAAGATATCCTTATGCATGCCGATTAGATTTTCCCTCAGGGCACCGGTCAGGTCGTCAAGGGTTTGTTCCAGTGATTGACCGGAAACCATGGCAAGTGTCTCAAGATTAAACTGGTTTCCCATGGCTGCACATGTCATAAGAATGTTTCGGGTGTTTTCTTCAAGAGCTGAAATTTTATCGGCCATAAGGTCGACCACATTCTCTGTGACCTGCATCCGGTTGATGCGGTCCAAATCCCATGTCACGCCTATGGCCGGGTCTGATTCCAGATAACCCAGATCGTAGAGGGATTTGCAGAACTGAATAACAAAAAAAGGATTTCCACCTGTTTTCTGATGAATCATCTCTGATAAGGGTGGTGTGTTGTCTATGTTGCACCGCAGCGCAATGGAAACCAAACGGTTGGTATGGGTCAGGGAGATTGGGCCCAGGCTTAGATCATGAACCGGGATCTTGGTTTTTTTAATGTCGTCAATGGTCATCATAAACGGATGGGCCGGTCCGATTTCGTTACTCCTGTAAGCACAGATCAGCAGGAAATGTCGGGTACTGTGATGGGTGATCACTGTCCGGATGAGTTCTGTACTTGCGGCATCGGCCCATTGCATGTCATCCAGAAAAATCACAAGGGAATGTTCCTGACAGGCAAGACTGTTTATTAAATTCTGAAAAACATAATTGAAACGGTTTTTAGATTCTTCGGGATCCAGGGTCGGGATTTCCGGTTGGGGGCCGATTAAAAGTTCAAGAGCCGGAATCACGTCGGTCATGACTTTCCCGTTGGGGCCAAGGGCAGCACGTATTCTTTTTTGCCACTGGGCTATTTTTTTATCACCCTCGGCAAGAATTTGGTGGATAATCCCCTTGAAAGACTGAATGAGAGCACTGTAAGGGATATCCCGGGTGAATTGATCAAATTTCCCGGAACTGAAATACCCCTTGTTCGCAACCACAGGTTTGCGGATTTCGTTGATTAAAGCTGATTTACCTATACCGGGAAGGCCTCCCACCAGAACCAGCTCCTTTTCACCTGTGTTGATTCGATCAAATGCGGCCATGAGCAAAGCCACTTCTTTATCACGACCAACCAGGATCTGGGGGATGTTGAACTGCAAAGAGATGTCATGGGTACACAGGGGAAAAGATTCTATGGCCTGCCTGTTCTTCAGCTGTTCTCGGCATTCCATAAGGTCGGCTGCGACTCCATGGCAGCTTTGATATCGGTCTTCGGGATTTTTGGACAACAGTTTGAGGATGATTTCGGAAATGATATGGGGCACATTCGGCCGGACCTGATCGGGGGGTACAGGCAAACGGGCCATGTGTGCGTGGATCATTTCCATGGGGTTATCCATGACAAAGGGAGGTGAACCCGTAAGCAGTTCATAGAGGACAATTCCCAGGGAGTAAATATCCGTCCGGTAGTCAATGGGTCTGTTCATGTGTCCGGTCTGTTCCGGTGAAAAGTAGGTCAGGGTATTGCGGATGACAAACGGATCATGGAGTGTATCATTCTCATGGGTCAGGGTGGGAATAAAACCGAAGTGGGTCAGTTTGACGGTCCCTGTCTTTGGGTGAATAAGAATACTTTGGGGTGTGATATTTTTATGAATGATGTTTTTGGGATGAAGCTGACCAAGGGTTTCAAGAATGTCCACAGCAATGTCCAGAAAAAATATCAAATGTGATTGCTTATTCGAAACCACGTTGCCAAGAGGGGTGCCATTAAAATCTTCCTGGATGATCGCCAGGCTGTTCCGTGTTTCAATCAGATCCACATAAGGGACAACGCCATGGAAATGATCAGTGCTAAGTGTTTTGTATTCTTGCATGAATACGGCCATCTCAGATGGCGAAGGTGCACGTGTCTTCAGTTCCTGGATAAGCACAGTTTCATTCGTGATGCTCCTTTGCCCCCGGTAAAAGATCGCACCTTTCGTTTCTTCAATGGTTTCAATGATGTCATATCCTGAAAAACGCTGGCCTGTGAACATATCACGATCTCCATTGATTTATCTTTGTTAAAAGTAATTTTTGCTTATGATAAAATTTTATCTAATAGTTATTTTTTTACACAGTGGATAGTAAAAATAGATATGTTATATTGTATATATTCACAGGAGTATTTATTCGGCTCCTGCCGCACTCTTCTCGCTCCCAGGCTCCTGATTTATGGGTAGGCCTTAAACTGTGTGCATCCCCCTTGGGGGATGCACAGAAATTTTTCTCACAGAGGCACAAAGACCACAAAGAAAAAATTATCATTACCAAGCTTTTAGCCTTATCTCCGTGATCTCTGTGCCTCTGTGAGAGACGAGGCTTTTTCTTCTCGCTCCCAGGCTCCTGCCTGGGAGTGTATGTCGCGCATGGCTCCAGCCATGCCTTTGGAGGCAAAAGCCTCCATGTATGCATTCCCAGGCAAGAGCCTGGGAACGAGGTGGAGGTGCAACTCCTCACCAAAAAACACATCTCTCACGGAGGCAATTGCTTCGTGATCTTCGTGTACTCTATCGACCACCGGGAGCTGGCGGTGAATAAAAAAAACGCTGTTCACAGACTCCAGTCTGGGAAACGGGTATGATTTGCCCCGAAAGTGCATATTTTTTTTCATACGATAAATTATGCTGTAATTAACGAGGCTAAATGGTCAAATAGCTTCAAATATCAAAGATGGCACTCGCTGTTTCAGGTTATGATTTTTCTATCATCAATGGTTTTTTTGAAGAGTGGATATCACATATATTCTAATGCCTTATTTTTCAAATAATATAACGTACATCATATATGAACGCAAATGGTTTTAAGCTTTAACGCAACCTCTATTTGTTTTATACAATAGTTAAGAAATTTATTTCTTATATTCATGTATTTGACTCCATAACGGTACAGTGTTTAATGAATACATAGTGATATAAATCTAATTATCAGCTTGATTATAAAAACAAATAATATATACATTATAGTATATTGCAAGACTCAAATGACTGATGCTAAAACAATCAATTGAATAATAAATTCCTGGTATATATTTTGCTTTGGTCCCTGATACACATATTTATTAAATCAATGCGAGGCCATCGTGAAGAATTTTGGGGTCAGAATTCATCATGGTTGCCCCCTAATGTTTAAATTATTAAAAGGCGTACTCATGAAGTTAAAAACCATGTCTTTTGTATGGGTCATTTTCATCTTCTTCATATCGATCAATGCGTTTGCTTCAATACAATCAGAACGCAGTGCTTATGTTTTTGAAGTAAAAAATAAGGTGATAAATCTTCAGGCTAAGGATGTCAGCTTTAAGAAAATATTGAAAGACCTGCAGGAAAAAACAGGGATTAAGGTAAACATATATGAAGGTGTTCAAGATAAAAAAGTTTCTTTGGTCCTAAAGTCCCTTCCTGTTCTTGCCATCCATACGATTCTCCAAAAAATGGCCCTGCAAAATTCAGCGGTTGTTTATGATAATAAGCGTGATGTGATGGCCATCTATGTTCTTCCCAAAGGCCAGGACTTATCCATCCCGGCAATGGGAAAAACCATCATCAAAAACGGAAATTTTTTGGGTGGAAAAGGGGTTGACCGGATTAAGGGTCAGAACATTGTCTCCATTTCTAAGGGAAAACATAATGTACCAATCCGGTATGTGGAAGATGAGATCTTATTAAAATTTCAGCGGGGGGTTTCAACTCAAGAAATAAGCGACATCTTGTTAAAATACTGTCTGGTGGAGATTGATAATAAACTCTCAAAAATCGGATATATAAAGACTAAAATCACCGATGGCAGAGATGTTGTAAGCGTGATTAAAGAGATTAGAAATGAATATCATGTAAAAAATCCGGAACCGAGTTTTATTTTAAACACCTTAACAATTTCCGACCCACTGTACACAGAGCAATGGTATATCCCCGGGATGGGTTTTGACAAGGCCTGGACAATGACAAAAAATAAAAATCAGGTCAAGGTTGCAATGATTGATTCAGGTATTGATATCGATCATCCTGACCTCAATGGGAAACTATTAAAAGGATTTGATTTTGTTAATAATGATGATGATCCCTCCGACGATAACGGTCATGGAACATTTGTTGCCGGAATTGTTGCGGCATCATCCAACATGATGGGTATTAAAGGTTTATATGATCCGGCGCTCATTATTCCAATAAAAGTCATTGATGAACATGGTTTGGGAACCTACGACGATGTGGCAAAAGGGATACTATTCGCAGCAGACCATGGCGCAAACGTTATCAACCTTAGTCTGGGGGGATATGCCTATTCCTTTATGCTTAAGGATGCGGTTGATTATGCCCTTGAAAAGGGCTGCATCATTATTGCGGCAGGAGGAAATGACGGTATCGAGCAAGCCAATTACCCGGCCGCTTATCCGGATGTCATCGGAGTTGCAGCTTCAGGATATGATGACCTGATATGGAGCGGTTCAAATCGTGGAAAGCACATTGATGTTTGCGCACCCGGGTTAAACATTATTTCAACAGCACTGGGTGGACAATATATTCGTGCATCGGGTACATCCGCTTCCGCGTCAATGGTCTCGGCACTTGCTGCCATGTTGGTTTCTGATAAACCAGGCCTTTCAAGCTCATCAATCAAACAGACCATCATGCAGTCTGCAAAAGACCTGGGGCTTGTCGGATGGGATAAGGATTACGGTCATGGGATGGTAGCCGCTGATGCGGCACTGATGCATGATCTTGAGCCTTTTCATGATGTGGCGGTCAGGAATGTAAGCATCGAACCCCAGGTTTTTGAAAAGGGAACGTCCATTTACATCACCGTTAAAATTGAAAATATCGGGACCTATAAATCTGAAGTCTGCCAAGTGACTCTTTATGCATGGAACGGAGAGAAAAAGATAGATCTTGGCACAAAAAAAATAATCGATGTTGCGGATAAAGCAACAGTGGTTTTCGAATCGGAACCATTCGGTTTAGATAGACATACCCAATTTGAAGCCCTCTGTTTTTCAGAAAAGGATACCCGTTTGGAAAACAATTCAAAATCAACACCATTTTATTCGCTTAGAGAGGACCAGGGCCTTTATGTTTTGCACGAGGTTTCTCCACCGGTTCATCAATGGATTGCGGGCCAGGCCTACGATTTATTGCCCTCAGGAACCATGAAATCTGAAATTTTTGATTATATTGGAGCCCAAACAACGATTTTGGTTGAGGGACATTCCGTGCCGGGATATGTGGAAAGTAAACAGATCATTATGGGTGCAAGGGATGAAGATGACGGTACGAACTGGTTGGAACATTTTTGGGATGAGGATGCCGGCCCTTCCGCAGGGGGCCTGGATCTGTTTGGTCTTCCGCCCTATGATAACGCCTACCAGAGAGCCGGTGATTACTGGGCCACGTCGAAATCTGCATACATGGCAAATAACAAAGCAGAGGCCTATTATCAATTGGGGAAAATAGCCCATTTATTAATGGACATGAGCGTTCCTGCACATGTTTTAAATGATCAGCATATGACCGGAGATCGCTATGAAGTTTATATGGCCGAGTGGGACGATGATTATTCGAGCAGATTTAATTATCACCTATGGACCTCAAATGGGCTGGTTTTGATTCAAGGCAGTTCCTTGCTTGAACTGTTCGAAAATCTCGCAGACACGGCAGATAATTATGAAAGCGATGATTATGATGGTGAAGACCCCAATCATTATGAAGGCCATAATGGCGCTGGATTTTATGATACCTCCTATGCCGAATGCTATAATCATGGCACGATTTTAATGCCAAAAGCCATTCAATATGTTGCGGGTTTATATCAACGGTTTTGGAATGAAACGCATATCATTGAAGAAACGGATTTTGACCATGACGGCCTGCCTGATAGCTGGGAGAATGACCATTTCATCAATCTTACAATCGCCGATAACACCACAGACACCGACAACGATGGTTTGCTTGACAAAGACGAATACACCCAGGCAACCAATCCAAACGACGATGATTCAGACGGTGACGGTGACAGGGATGGTGACGAAGTCCTTTATGGCTCAGACCCCAATGAAATAACCGATACATTGGCCAGTCACACGCCGGTAAAACCTGTCATTGAAGGCATATCAGGGCTTATCCCGCTTCGCGGCCACATTTTCGACGTACTTGAGTTCCAGGACCCGGACCAGTCAGACGGTGATTATCTGTCTGCTTCCGAATGGCAGATCAGTACCAGTTCGCTCTTTGACCAAAGCAGTATTGTTTTGCAGCGTCTTCTGGAACGTCAGCCCCATGCGACCAACGAGGCCATAGAACACCGCCAGCTTCAGGTCCCCCAGTCTCTTTTGGAACGGGATACGGTTTACTGGATTCAAACACGGCATCGTGACAGCAAAAATCTATGGTCAACCTGGTCAACCAGCGTATCATTTACAACAATCTATGATGACCCTGACGATGCAGATGACAACGGCATTGATGATGCCTGTCAGGTAATCGGATTTGTGGATACCAATGCCAACGATACCGATGACCATCTGGAAAATATCCATGTGCTTTCCGATGAAGAATCAAACGGGACCATCGGGATTCAGGCAAGTTCCGGTGATCTTGCCGGGCTTGATGCCTTGGCCCGGGATGAAATAACCCCGGAACAGACGCCCACCGATCCCATGCCATATGGTTTGTTCAGCTTCAGGATTGATGGATTGCCAGTCGATGCTACTAACCCGGCCACCGTCGAAATGACCTTCTATTTCCCCGAAGACCTGCCTTCGAATACAAAATGGTATAAGTATGATCAATGTACCAACACAATGACGGATTTTTCCGATCATGCCCTGATCCAAGGACGACGTGTCATTCTGACACTCATAGATGGTGGCCCTGGAGATGTTGATGGCGTGGTCAATGGAGTGATTGTTGATCCCAGTGGTGTTTTGGTCACTCAGCCCGGGAATGACGATGATGGGGGCTGTTTTATTGGCGATGCCGCACACTATTTTTGAAATCTCCGGAAGCAGATTGAGAAAAACCGTTCATAAACTGTAGGGACACGGCGAGCCGTGTCCAGTTTGAAGGGATTAAAACTGACCAAACAAAAACAATTTTACCATGAAGCCTTTACCCTGTGAACGCATACAAAACAATGACGCATAGACCTTGGCAATGGTTTACAGGCCTTTCGATAATAGGATATGCGGCTCCAAATTGACCCTTTGATTCCACTTGGAGGTCAATATGCGCTTTATTATGTGCATCTGCAAAGTGTGCTGTAGCTTTTTATTTCGCAGGGTTCAAAGTTCGAGCCAGCAAACTTGCCCACGGTAATGCCAGCGTTTTCATTGGCGGTGAGAGCGATTGTCACATCAACACCAACCAGATGAAAATGATCTTCTTCCACACCGATGGCAAAGCCTTGGTCAGAGGGTGCGAACCCAACGTAGGCATCTGAGGTGCCTCCGAAATATCCCTGGGGAGGCGGGCCATTCATATCAAGCCCTGAGTTTGTGCTGTAAAGCAATCGTATTGTTCTCGGAAGCGTCTTGATGACCTGCCATGTGGATGTTCTGGGCATGTATTTTTCCACTTTGACCTCTGTCATTATCCAGACCGACACATCACCGCCGTTTCTTCTCCATGAGCAAGGCCCGGAGAGCCTGTGTGAAATCCAGACATCAAGATTTTCTGAAACACTGGGCGTGAAAAGCCAATACCAACGAGCCGTGTTGCTGACCCATTCATCCTGAAGACGGCCACGCCCGGAAACTCCAGCAATGCAACTCACCGTGGTTGGCTTACTTGTCCAATCATACCAATAGTATTGGCCTTCATTGCTGTATTCCTCGGAACCCCAATTGGGCCAGCCATTCAGCCTTGGACATGCAACCGTGCAGGCATTCCAGACATCATTTAGCGTTCGCGTGGCCAATTCACGGGGATCAATCTTGACCTTGAGACTCGCCAATCGAGGCAGTACACCTTCCATGATGTTGTCTTCGGCCGTCTCCAGACAGGGAAGGTCATTCCTGCACAGCATTTTAGGTAAAGAAAGTTCTTTTAAAAACTGCTTGGATTTTTCTTCGTTGATCGTTCGGGCGTTTTGAACAATATCCTTTATCACAGGGTCGGATTCACCAAGATGCTTAATGATACGGGCCATGATTCGGGATTCGGAATTCTCAATAAAGACACTCCTTTTTTTTAAATGATTTCCAATGAAATCTCCAGTGTCACCACCAATGGACCTTTCGGGTATAGGGGGGGTATTGCCGTTTTGATTGAACATGATATAGCCTCCTTTTCTTATGTTTTTCCATTTAAATAAGCAAAGCGACTATTTTATCTGCATGGGGACCAAGGAGTATGACTATACGATCTTTTTTTACCAGGACGTCCTGAAGCAGATAAAACGGCCGGACGGTCAAACCATCCCATAATCATATCTCTTCAAGCTTATTAAGTTGTCAATACGACATGAACCTTGTTTGGCAACTATATTTATATATACATGCCATAAGAATAGTAAAGAATAATATTTAAAAAAGAGACATATTGATAGATAGGACTTTTTACGACGACATCAACATTCAATTCTGACATTAACAAACGTCATGGCCATTTGGCTTAAAATATGTTTTTATCATGTGATTTTACCTACAGTTGCTATATAATATCAAAAAATAAGCGTAAAACCTGGACGTGTCACTCATCTGAGATGGAGACGCATACATGAAAAAGAACCTGTTTGTAATTGCTGGATTACTTGTGGCCAGTTTATGGGTTTCATCTGTTTTTGCGCAGAGCAAAATGATTGTTGTCGCCCCTGGGTTTGACCACCCTCTGTCTCTTGTTGCCCAAAGAGTTCTGCTGGAGATTTATAAAAAAGCAGGTGTGGATGTTAAATTTGAAACTTTTCCACCCAAGAGGGCCAGTGCCATGTTTAACCTGGGGAAGGTGGACGGGTTTATTTTTTCAGACGCGTTATTTATCAAGACGCATCCGGGTGGAATTTTGATTTATCCTCCGATTGGGTTTGATGATATCGTGGCATTTACTAAAAAAAATGACATAACAATTAACGGCTGGGATAGCTTGAAACCCTATTCAATCGGATATATGTATCATATGGTTGTGGTTGAGGACCATGTCAAAGAGCTTAACAGTAGGGGGGTCCAAAATCCGATCCAGGCATTTAAGAAATTGGATGCAGGGCGGAGTGATACAGATATCGTGGTTATGCCTCGGATTGTCGGTTTGAAGATGATTAAAATCTTAAAACTGGAGGGAATTAAGGTTTTGGAACCTGCCATTGAAAGGGTGCCTCTGTACCATGTTGTGTCAGCCCAAAACGCTGATCTTGCACCAGCACTGGGCGCTGCTCTGGCTGAGATGGTAAAGTCAGGTAAGCTGAAGACCATAACTGACAATGTGGAGGCTGAAATCCTGAAATAAGTGTGTGAAGCCTTTTTTTATACTGGGTTGGTAATCCCGAACATTTTAGATTGAACTGGGATTTGTTTAAAGAGGCATACCAAAGACATCAAACAAAAATACCTGACTAAACTGACACGGTTAATCCGGTATCACGATAAAAATCGTCGGTAACGTTTTTTTCCCTTTCTTCTTACTCTTCGACGAGATACGAGCCATCCCCGATATACAGAGTCCCTGGCGGTGGTCCACTATTTTCTTGATAATGCGTTTCCGGTAACCCAAGAAGACGTCGAGTTTTACAACGTTTTAGCCGTGGCCATGGACAAGGAAAATCAACCCGGTTATAGGGATACTTGAACGGGCGTTTCTGTGATAAAAAAGGAAACGTGACAGATTTTGGGTCATGTATTATAAAAAAGCCATGACCGGATTCGGGTTGCTTTTGATTTTTTTGTGAAATAAGGGGGGGGGGGCATGGTCTCGGATATAAAAAACATACCGGTTTCATTTGAAGAGCTTGAGAGGCTTTATGGGAAAATCCGGTCCCTTGAAAAAGAGATCCATGACCTAAGGGCGATAAACGCCGGTTTGGTTGAGTCTGAAAAACGATACCGGACGATATTTGAGACAACCGGAACAGCCACCATTATCATCGAAGACGATAAAACCATTTCCATGATGAATACCGAATTTGAGAACCTTTCGGGTTTTACCAAACAAGAGATTGAAGGCAAAAGGATCTGGACAGATTTTATTGATGATATTGACCTGGAAATGATGAAGACCTATCACGAAAAACGACGTGATACTCCGGAACACGTGCCCAGGAACTACGTGTGCCGCTTGAGAAACAAATGGCGGGATAACAAAACAGCCATGATGACGGTGGCATTGATTCCGGGAACCCGGCAGAGTGTTGCCTCCGTCAGGGATATCACGGAACGGCGGCGTGCGGAAGAGGCGCTGAAATATTCTGAGGAGAAATTTTCAAAGGCCTTTCGGGCCAGTCCCCAGGCCATGATGATTTCAACCTTTGTAAAAGGTCATGTTGTTGATGTGAACCATACCTACCTCGACATGATGGGGTATGAAAAAGTCGAGGTGGTGGGTATGAACGCGTCGGATTTTCATCCTTACACAGGAGTCCTTGGTTATGCTGATATTGTCAAGGATATTACCGCCTCAGGCCGTATCAAAAACCGTGATGTGACGTTGCAAACTGCCCAAGGGACGGTCCGGTATGGCTATATGTCCGCTGAAATCATTGATATCCAGGGAATACCATGCCTGTTGACATCCATCAACGATATCACGGAACAGCGAAGGCTTGAAGCAGACATTCTGCGGATTAGCGAGGGGGAACGCCGTAAAATCGGACACGACCTTCATGATGATCTGGGTCAGCATCTGGTGGGAATCGAAGCCTTAGCCATACTTCTTAAGCAGAGACTTGATGCCGAAATGCACTCTGAAACCCATTGTGCTTCTGAAATCGTATCGCTGATTCGGGATGCCACAAAAAAAACGAGGAATCTGGCCAAAGGTCTTTGCCCGGTGGATATGGATGAAGGCGGGCTTGTTTCATCATTGACCGAGTTTGCGGTCCATGTGGAAAAGGTGTTCGGGGTTGTCTGCCGCTTTTATTGTCTCATATCATTGAAAATAACAAACAATGCTGTGGCAACGAATTTGTACCGCATTGCCCAGGAAGCCGTGAATAATGCGCTGAGACATGGTCGAGCCAAGACTATAAAAATTTCACTTGTGCCCGTGGGCGATTCGGTTTGTCTGGTGGTGTCTGATAAGGGCTGTGGCATCAGAGATTCCGGACGATCCCAGGGTCTGGGCTTGAGCATCATGGGGTACAGAGCCAAAAGCATTCGGGCTGATTTAACCATCAATATTACGAAAGAAAAGGGGACACGGGTGATATGCCGGATCAATCGAGAATATTTATTGTAGACGATCACCCTGTTTTCAGGAAGGGACTGGCCCAGTTGATCAATGAAGAGTCGGATTTGATGGTCTGTGGTGAAGCGGAAGATGTTACCGAAGCCAGGCGTGCCCTTGAAAAAAATAAACCTGACATGGTGATCGTGGATATCACACTCAAAGATAAAAGCGGCTTGGATTTGATCAGGTTTCTTCGCGATAACCATGGGGATATTCCGGTCCTGGTTGTTTCCATGCATGAGGAATCCCTGTACGGGGTGCGGGCCATGAAAGCGGGGGCCCGGGGCTATATCATGAAAGCGGAGATGACCGAAAATGTGATCCAGGCCATCCGGCAAGTGCTTAGCGGAAAAATTTATGCCAGTCATGATATGATCAGTTCCCTTATGGGCATGCTGGGTCGGAAAGCTGTAACATCGTCTGATCCGGTGCAGTCCTTGTCTGATCGAGAGCTTGAAGTATTCCAACTGATCGGCAAGGGATACGGCCGCAAGGAAATTGCAGAGATCCTGGGCGTCAGTGTTAAAACCGTGGGCAGCTATCGTGAGTATATCAAACGGAAACTCAATGTGAAAAATTCCCCTGAGCTTGTCAAACACGCCATTCGCTGGACTGGAAACCCGGAATAAAGAAATGACGTTTTCAGTCATTACAAGAGAAACTCCTGCCTTCTTTTTTTCATAACATCATTTGCGCCATTAACTAGTGTCCATCCGGAAATGGTAGATCGCGGTTCAGACCACGTGTCCGTCATGGCCTTGGCAACGACGGAAGGCCGCAAGGTTTACGAAACCGCAGGGGGTCTACGCCCACTGATATCGAAAACCTGAGAACGCCGGTATGGACCGTGAGGTGCCATTAATGGATGGGCACTAACTAGGTCATTGGCCTATACATCTTTCATCCATTGACCTGTTCTCAAAACGGTCATCTGCGGATTTCACCTGTTAGAAAATCGGGTTAAATATCTGAACATTGTTACGATCATAGAACGGTCGTTTTCCATGACCATGAGGTCATGTTTCAATATTCATAGGAACCCGAAAGGAACAAGACCAATGCCTCTTATGTATACCGACGTTGCCATATGTGTGGATGACATTATCCGCCGTGTGGGTAAAACCATTGTTTTGGGAATGCCTCTGGCTCTGGGGAAATCCTATCCCATTGTCAACGAACTCTACCGCCGTGCCAAAGAAGATCCTACGATCACCCTGACCCTGGCCAGCGCCCTTGCCCTTGAAAAACCGGGCTGGTCCAGTGACCTTGAACGGCGAATGATGGAGCCCATAGTGCATAGGATCTGGGAAGGGGTTCCTGATCTGGACTATATGGATGATCTGAGAAACAATGCTCTGCCGACCAATGTCACGGTGCGTGAGTTTTTTTGCAAGGCTGGGGGGTACATTCATGTGCCCCATGCCCAGCAGGAATATGTCAGCTCAAACTATACCCATGTGGTTCGTGATATGATCGGAGGCGGCATCAATGTCTACTGCCATAGCGTTGCCAAGAAAAAAATAAACGGAGAATATGTATACAGTGACAGCTGCAATGCGGATATCGGTGATTTGGTGGACCGTATGGCGGAAATGGAAGCAAAGGGAATACCCGTGGTTCACGTGGGCCATGTGAACAAATACCTTCCGTTTATGTTCGGGGATGCTGTGAACAAAAAAGACAGATACCACATGATTCTTGAAGCTGAGACCTATCATTCTCCCCTTTTCAGCGTGCCCAAATCCGCCCTGAGCAACCAGGACCATATGATCGGTCTTTATGTCAGTTCTCTTATAAAAGACGGAGGCACCCTTCAGATCGGCATTGGCAACCTTGGGGATGCCATTGCAAACGGCCTGGCAATGCGGCACATGCAAAACGATGAGTATAAACGATTTCTTCACGATTCGGTAATGGATGATCACTTTGGGGATCTTATCCGCACCATAGGTGGCAGAGACCCTTTAGCCAAGGGGCTTTACGGGGCCACTGAAATGCTGGTGGAGGTTTTTATCACACTTTATAAGCAAGGTATTATCAAACGAAAAGTGTACGACAATGCAACCATCCAGAAACATGTGAATTCAGGAATGCTATCTGGCACTCTTACCGCCGATTCCGTGGAGTCTTTGCTCAAAGAAGACCCCTTCAGCCCTGTGATGACAGAATCCGGATTTGATATACTTCAGAAATACGGAATATTTCGTGGTGATCTGTCATACAAGGATTACCGCATTATAAACGGCACAGCATCATGGACAACTGATTTCAGGCAGCCGGAAAACCGAAGGGTTGTTGCTGAGCAATGCCGGGGGGATCGTCTGAAAAACGGGGTTCTCCTCCACGGTGGATTTTTTATCGGGTCCAATGAATTCTATAATGAACTCAGGGATATGGATGATGACGAACGAAGTCAGTTCGAAATGACCGGCGTGGGCAAGGTCAATCAACTGTATGGCGATGAAGTTTTGAGAACACTTCAACGGAAGGATGCCCGGTTTGTCAACGCAGGAATGATTCTGTCCATTCTCGGCAATGTCTGTTCGGATGGATTGGAGAACGGCACCGTGATCTCAGGGGTAGGGGGACAGTATAACTTTGTGTCCATGGCCCATGCGCTTCCGGATGCCCGTCTGATCATGATGATTCGGAGCACCCGGCAAAAAGGTGCTCAAACTCTGTCGAATGTCGTGTTTAATTACGGCCATACCACGATCCCTCGCCATTTGAGGGATATTGTGGTCACGGAATACGGGATAGCTGATCTTATGGGAAAATCAGACAAGGACGTGATTGCATCCATCCTCAATATCACCGATTCACGGTTCCAGAGTGACCTTCTGGCAAAAGCGAAAAAAGCAGGCAAGATCCCCATGACCTATGAAATTCCAGCTTTATTCAGGAATAATACCCCAGAGCGGATTGGGGAGATAATCGCTCCGTTCAGAAAGGAAGGATTTTTCAAACCCTTTCCCTTTGGCACCGAATTTACGGATCAGGAACTGGTCATTGGCAAAGCGTTGAAAACATTCAAAGCATCACTTTCCCAAAACAAACTGTCAACAATAAAAGGCCTGTTAAAAGAATTGGGCAGAAAATCCCCCCAATCGGCCACCCCTTATCTTGAAAGACTGGATCTTGATGTCCCCACATCCATCAAGGAAAAAATGATGCGTAAGGTTGTTGTGTTTGCCTTACAGTCATCCGGAGCCATCTGATTCCCTCCTGAGAAGATTCCGGTTTTTTTGGATATGGGCCCTGCCTTTGGTTGATTTCTTCAACGGGAGGCAGGGCCTTTTTTTATTGGATCTTGACTCATTTGATATCCTGTGCAACTTTATAGCTCACATCAAAATGACTGTATTCAACATGTGTGACTGATCATCTCAAAATCATTGAAATAAGAAGCCGCCATGGTGAAATAATGGATTAATTTTATGAACTCACGGGATAATATATGTGCAATCAAACGAATCTTATATCCTTGAATCCGTCTGATTTTGTGTTTTTCGCCTCGGAAGACGTATTCCCTTCAATGGGAATGTTGGTTACTTTGCAATTTTCCCAAACCCATGGTATTGAAAAAATCCGGGAGGGTATGCGCCATATGTTGGCCTTATTCCCCAGGCTTCGTTCTCGTGTTGTTTCAAAGGTCTTCTCTTACAAAATTAAAATTCTCAATAATACGGGTGAAGACATAGAACGCCTTTTTGATGAAGCATTCACGGTTCATCATGATTTAATATACAATACCTCGGACTATTTTGAATTCCGCAGGGAATTTTTGAACAGACCCTTTCTTTTGCAAGAAAAACTGCCCATTCGCATTGCGTTTATTCCTGATAATGACAAACCTGTTTTATTAATCACCATTCATCATATGACCTGCGATGGCCTGTCGTTTCATAAGGTCATTGATACATTCATGGCATACTTGAATGGACATAATCCAATATCTTTGAAAATTGACAACCCAAGCCTTTGGCCTGCTATTCTGGAGACGCCTTTTTACAGGATTCCTATCCAACTCTATAAGTCGTTCAAGGTATACCGGTCCATCACATCTGAAAAGAAACATTATTCAGTGGTTCATTCGTCCTTAAGGCCATCACAAAAATACAGTAAGGTTAATCTTCATAACCATGTCCTGCCCTTTGATGTCGATACGGTTAAAAGAACATCAAAGGATTTGGGTTGTAGTCTTACGGTACTTATACTGGTTGCTCTTACTCATGTATTTAGCCGAAGACAGAAAGAAAAACAAAAAGGAAATACCATCGCCATATATCATACCATTGACACGCGTTCTTTTTTTCAAAAGTCCCCATTGTTCGGAAATTATGCGTTGTTTAGTAAAATTAATATTCATATGAGATATTGGGATAATATTGGACGTTTGGTTGATGAGATAAATAAACAGTTACGAAGAAACGTGAATAGATATAAAAATAAAGAGATGCTTTTTTATTATCTCATTGAAATAGTGCCCCCTGTTTTTTTGGGGAAAAGAATTTTAAGTTATTTAATAAAAAAAGCCAAAAAAAATAAATTGAGAATGATCAATGGGACATGTTTTGTGTCCACGGGTGGAAGTTTGGACAGGTTCAATTCCCATGGACCACATGCCCAGGTCAGCGAGTTTGTCGATTCAGCAACTATCAACCATATGTTTGTTGCCATTACAAGTTTGGATGGTCGCATCAGCACAAATATCACCTATCCGGAAGCTGAGTATTCCTTGGATGAAATAAAGGATTTGGTGCAGTCTTTGGACTGTACTCTTGCTGAGCTGCTTAATTCGACAACTTAGCCATTTTGTGATTTATTTGAAATATTTCAGTCACATGGAAGGCCTCGTTGTAGTTTTTTTAACCACCCGCTCCCGGTGGTCGCTGAAGAACACGAATAGGCACGAAGAAAAGCAACAGCGCGCAAAGACACACCCAGGGTGAAAACAATGAAACATGGGCACGGCCTCCGAGGGGACTCTATAGGTCCCATAGGTCTTATGGGACTTATGGGACCTATGAGACCTATGAGACCTATGAGACTTATGAAGGATTTTCTGTGGGCAAGTACGATTGAGACTGTGAAACTGAAACCTTCATAGTGAATTAAAGCGAAATTATTAATTTTTTCTTTGCTTGGCCTCCAATCGGTCCTGATACATCTGGTGGGACATAATTGGGAGATCTCCCTGAAGGTATTTTTCTTTTCGTTTCATGCCATAGGCCATCTGCATGGGCCAGTGGTCTCTTATTTTTTCATTAATGATTTTCATGGCCATCTGGCGGTAATCAATGTCAAGCATATCAAAAACGGAAAACCATTCCGGATGGTCGATGGCAAACATTTGGATTTGCTCAGAATAGTTATTTGGTAAATGGTTGCTGATATATAAATACGGTTCTATTATCCCATTCCTTTCAATACGACCTTCCTGAACAGCCAAATCATAAAGGGGACTTCCCGGCAGGACCACAAAGCCGACGCCAACCCATCCCTTGGTCACATGAGTCAATCGGTCGAGGTGCTCCAGGTTTCTTACAAAGGTCTCTTTTGTTTCACCAGGACCGCCCAGGTTGATCCAGTAATAGGTTGGAATGTCAAACTGTTTGAAAAAGCTGTCGGCATTGAAAATTTCGCCCTGATTGAAATTTTTTTGATAAGACTTAAGGGTGGGGCGAGTCAGCGTGTCTATGGTTACCTCAAGTCGTGAACAGCCTGATTTTTTAAATCGTTCGATAAGATCAGGTGTCATACCTTTGGGGTTTACATAGGCTGTCCAGTCGATGTTCAATTTTCTTTTTATGATCTGATCAAGAATGCTTTGGCAAAATTCCGTTGGGAAGTTAAACACACTGTCTGTAAAGAAAAAGTGATTCAAGGCAGAGGTTTTTGAGAGATCTTCGATCTCATCCACGATCACCGAGGGTTGCCTCAAGCGATACTGCCTACCTTCAAGATAGGGGTAGTCACAATAGATGCAGTTGAACGCGCATCCTCTCTTGGTCTGAATGGGATAATAGCCGCCGATCTTGTCATAGGCATCATAGTCAATCCCCGCATGCCGTGCTTTCCCGAAGGTTGTGTAGCCTGAAAAAATTTCCCTGGGAATTTCATGAAACGACCCGTTCTTTTTTACAATGAGACCGGGGACAGATGGGGCTGACTCGACCTTAGAAAAAATAGAGTTTAACAATGCAGGAAACGATGCTTCTCCTTCTCCCACGATGCCATAGTCGGCCGCCATGGTTTCCATGCATTTTTTGGAATAGAGTGAAAATCCTGGCCCCCCTAAAATCATAGGGACATGTGTCTCACGCCGAATTGTCTGGGCAACATCTTTTAAAAATGGGAAAAAGGTTCGTGGTGGATTGACAGAGGTATCAATATTTCTAATTGAGACCCCCACCGCATGGGGTTGATAAGAAGTCACAGATTGTTTGATAATTTTTTCGATATCCCATCTGTCTTTGGCCAGGGAAAGATCACAGGTGTGATAATCAAATCCGTTTACATGAAGGGCTTTCTGAATCCATGTAAGCCCCGAAGGAGGGGCGACACCGCCTAAAGGATTCTGAATGGCATGGCTCACGGCATAAACCAGAAGTATTCGTTTCATAGACGCATCTCCATTAAAAAAGAATTAGAAAATTATTCCCCAAATTAGAAAAATTTCCCCGCCCCCTGATTTATGTACACATTCTCGATTCAGTTATATCGCCTCTTATATTGTTGAATCGAGATAATATGTTTTTTTGTGCCTCCTACTTATGGTGTTGTTTTATTTAGTAAGGATGAAAATGTTTTCACCCGAATCCCAAATGAATCAAAGATGTAAACCTATGTCTCTATTGCTAAAGGAAAAAACGGTGGTATTTCTTCAATGCCGATCTTTAATTCAAGGACCCCTGGCCTTGAACCCTTGGAAAAGTAGTCGTCAAGAAGACGTTTCATTTCTTTTGAATCGTTTGCCTGGCCATGCCATAAGGTATTTGAACTATCAAGACCCGATACGACACGGTCGATATCCACGTCACCATACTTTGCACATGTCAGTCGATTGTTAAAAAAGTGCCGTTGCCGTGATGTACACATCCCATGCTGGCTGTTATTGAAAAATACCCAGAGAATAGGGAGCTGCCATTCAATGGCTGAATGAATCTCCATGCCTGTCATTAAAAAAGCACCATCACCGCTTATCACCATGGCTTGTTTTTCAGGCCTTGCCAGTTGTGCACCCATGGCCGCACACAAGCCATATCCCATGCCGGCCATGCCCAATCCGGTCAAAGATCGGGTCCCCTCAGGGATGGTCAGATAGTGGGCCGCCGCTGCTGCACAGTTCCCGGCGTCAAACAAGAGAATGCCATTTTGGGGAAGATAGGTCTGAAGGATGAAAAGAGCCTCGCTTTGTCTTAAGCCTCGGTCTTCCTTACTGGGTTCAGCGGCCTTGGGCTCGTCATAGGTCAGCGGTATGTAGTATCTGTGCTCGGTGAACTTTTTGGGATTAAATGTTTTGATCACCGGGGCTTTGGTTTCGTTAAGATAGCTTACGGCCTTATCAGGGCAGGCGGTGATTTTTTTTATACCCAGTCGTTTTGGGGTTAAACCGGTGCAGGTATTGATGATATAAACATTCTTCGATTCGAGGGTTTTTTCAAAAGGGGCTCGTGTCATTGCTTCGAGTTGACTGCCCAAAACGATCATGAGATCGCAATCGGATAAATAGTCGTGGGCCGATGGCAATCCGGCAGCCCCTACCGTGCCTATGAAATGGGGGTGATTATTGGGGAAGGCTCCCGTTGCGCCCAATGTTGTTGCCACAGGGATACCCGTGGCATTGGAAAATTCTACCAGCTCCTGAGTGTTTCTGATATCGGGGCCTGCGATAATAACAACCGATCGGGCATTGTTAATACTTGAAACAAGAAAGGATAACTCTTTTTCAGGTAGTTCGGGGTTGGTTTTGAATTCCGACAATGTCGTTGGCCACCATTTCGGTCTTTGTAAAACGTGTTGTCCCATGATGTCACTTGGAATCAAAAGCGTTGAAGGTCCGGGTTTAGGGCTTACAGCTTCTGTCAGGGCCTGAAACAGCTGTTCCCAGAAATGGCGGGCATCCATCTCGATAACGCATTTACTGATGGCCTGCCATAACATCTTTGCATCCACGGTCAGACCATTGCCCGAGGCATCCTGGAACGCACCCTGCCCGGCAAGATGCGTTGGAGGACATCCGACAATAGAAAGAAGTGGGGTTCCGGACGCACGGGATTCTGCGACCCCCACGGCCAGGTTCATCATACCGCCACCTGACGTGGAACAGCATACGCCCATTGTGCCTTTAAACCGGCTGTACCCATCAGCCATAAACGCAGCGCCGACCTCGGATTTGCAAAGACGATTTGTTAGTTTTCCGGTCCCCAATCGAAATACCGCGTCGTGCAGGGTCTCGATATTGGCACCGCTCACACCAAAGAGATGCTCAACGCCCAAATCCCGGAGAACCTCGGCCAGGGCGTCAGCCATGGGTAGGGTCAGTATTTGATCGGAATATAAATCAGGATCTGCTTGTGTATCAGAATATGTTTTATCGTACACCATGATTCTCCGAATATGTTTTATGGTTAGATCACGCGGGTGATGGCCTTGCTTTTTTCTGCCAATGTATCACCGCTGATGCCGTATAATCACCGGCATGGGAAAAACCGCCGAGAAGAATTTTTTCTCCCGGTTTTATGACCCCCGTATCAATACCACGTTCAAAGCATATGGGGATTGCCGCGCCAAAGAGGTTTCCATGTTCATCAAAGGTATGGACCTGTTTTTCTTCCGGGATAAGTACGGATTCCCGCCAGTTTCGTAAAAAAAACTTGTTGGGTTGATTGGTCACCAACGCGCCAATGTCTTTATGTGTGACATTGGCCATGGTCATGGCCTGGTTTAATACTTCCGGAACCAGTTTATTGCCTCGGCCTACAATGGCAGCAAGCCGTGACTTATTGAAATCAATGTTAAATGCAGTGACTCCCGGCTCCCACCATTTTCGGCCGTCAGGAGCAATGGGGCGCATATCATTGGCATATTCACCATGGGTTCGTGTGACAATCGCCTCAATGGGGGAGCTGTCATCGGCCGCAAGAAAAGCCACACCGCAACCGTCACCCGGTATGGCAGACTGGGGCAATTTACGGTTATCCGGAAGAGCGAGAATTCGTCCTGCTGCTGTTTGAAAATTGCAAATCACAGCGTTTTTGGCATCCGTGCTGTTGATGATGGCCCGGGCAAGCTCCATCATAAATATAAAGGAAACACACCCTCCGTTTTGAAGGTCATAAACATATTTGGGCTTCAGTTTTAATGCCCCCACAATGGAGGCGCCAGGACCCACAAAGGGGATATCCGGTATGGTGACATTGGTCATAAGGATGTCCACGTCATGTTGCAGATTGATGTTTATTTTTTCAGCAAGACGGGTTAAGGCAATCGTCGCCATATCGGTACAGGTTTCATTCTCACCGATATGATGCCTTAGTTTCGTACCACGAAACATCGAATGGGTTTTAAGGCCCGATTCATTTTTAAAAAAATCATTATCAACTATTTTTTCAGGAAGATAGCTTGCAACAGAAATAAGGCTGACAGGTTTCATGATTTTGCCTTCTTTCCCTGCAATTCGCAAATATCCCGTTTATATCTGAACTCAAGTATTTTTTTCAAATTCTGCATTTCAATGGTATGTCCGGCATAGAACATATTCCAGGCATCACCCACCCAGCCCTCACGTTCTTTCGGGGCTTTTTCAGGAAAGGGGTTATGGTCATAAAAAGGATGGTGGCAATTTGTCCATAGCACCACAGACCCGGGTTTGTTGAATACCAGCTGGGCCGGGATGACGCGTATCAGATAGATCATCCACAGGTGATCGCCCTGGTCCCAGGCGCAATGATAGTCCACGGTCATGGCGTCTTTGTTTGCGATTGTTTTACAGTAACAGTCCGTGATACCGCCAATGGCGTCATTAAAGACCATGGTATTGTGGCAATCAGTTTTTTTCATATCCCTTGTGCTGTAAGTCCATTCTCCAAGATTTTTTGTATCAGCAAGATAGTCGAAGACGACTTCAGGTGGGCAGTCGATATATTCCTCTATGGAACAAAATTGGCCATAAATTTTATCATGGGGATAAACCGCATGTGTCATTTCCATGCACATTTCCTGCATTTCGTCCAACTCAACATTTTCTGTTCGAATAAGACCAGGAATGGTCGATATATCGTAATTTTTTGTCACATGTCCTCCATTGTTTTAAAATAAATTTTTACCTTGAGGAAAAGAATAATGCAGGATCAATTTCAAGCCTGCTTAGAATATTTATAGTCTTTAAATGACAAAGTGATATACAAACTGTCTCGCGTGTCTCATGTGTATCGAGACATATGGGCTTGCAGTAAACCTGTTTAGAGGCCTATTTCACTGATATCACTGTCCCAAAAACAAACCAACTGAACCGGCCAAAGAGACAATGCCAGCAACACCTGTGATAAGTATAAGATATGCAGCAATTATCATGCCTGTGTTCATTCTTTTGATTTGACTCCGATCATTTTCATTGGGGAAATCCGTTGCCGGAACGTCAACACCCAGGAACGTGCAGAGAGGGCCCCAGCCCTGATCAGCAGAAAAGATTAACAGCTTTTCCGGTGTGACCTTGGACTTTATTTCCTCAATATGATTGTGATAGTCTTCAATGGCCAAATCGCGATTTTTCATCGTCCCCTTATGGTTGCGCTGCCAGACTAATCGGTGGGTAATTTCTCCAAGCCTCCGGGCAAAGGGTGAAAAAAATGCAAGTACTTTGAACTGCCATTTGTTTTCGGAAAAATAAATGGTATCCATGGTGCTTTCGTACCAGGCATCAGCGCCTTTGGGATGGAGTGTCAAAAGGATCTTAGCCTCGGGGTAGGCTTCCATCAATTCCTGCCATACACAGGCGCCGGGATTATCTATGGTGGCGCTATAGTTGGCAAATACATCCTGCCAGTCATGCTGTGTTCCTTTATTTGATCGCGATACATTCAACCAGAAATCAACATGTTTTCTATTGGCTTTATTCTTGATAACTTCGACCATATGATAACAGGGAAATCCCAGGTTGTTCAGGGCCACCTGTGTTGACATGGTGCCTGTTCGTCCATATCCTGCACCGATTATTTTTATCGTCATTTTGCGGCCTCTTTATGGCTATATTATACATTATTCTGTTGATTGTTTTTTAAAATATTGAATCACTCTATAGACCTTCTTTAAAGCAATGAAGATCGTTGTGCTGATACATGAATGCTTTTCATGAATAGCAAATATCATGCCGTTATTTTTCATTCTAAGCTTGTTTTGAATTTGTGCATCCGGGAAGATTAGGTATCAGCACACAGGCCTAAGGGTTTATATACAAATGTTAAAAAAATCAAACAAATTAATGGGCGATTCCACACGCTTGAATTTGACCAGAAAACCGGAATGGGTGTATGGCAAGGGTATAGGAACACTGGCGTGAAGAATGAGCGTCCAGTGCATCGGTTTGTTGGGTTACGTTCCTTCGGGATCGCTATCGAAATCGAAATTGACTCGCTTAAATCCATAGACCGCGAAGTCTTCTTTCACAGTTTCGAGTTCAATTTCGATTATCCCATCAAATGCATATAAGCCGGATCAGACTTTTTCAATACTCGTCATAAAGACTCTCCGACAATCCGTAGAGGGCCTTCACCGGAACAGCCAAGGGCGTGATCACGTCATCGATGTTCTGGCCCACCCGGTCCACATTCCCCCCGAATTTGATTCCATCCCAGGAAAACAAGGTCTGCCGGTAAGTATCGGAACCAAAGAGATACTCGACTTTGACAAAGGCACCAAAATATCCTGACAATAGGGTGAGGTTCTGGTCCAGGTTGTTGTAAACATTTACGAAAATATCATAGTTAAAGGGCCTGTCATCGGCTGTGCCGTTCCCCTGGGTGATGGAAAGCTGTGTGGAATAGGGGAAGCTAATGCCGATGAATTTAAGGCCTATGTCCACTCCGGCACTGATGCTTGCAACTCCTGAAATGCCCGCTGTTATGCTGGCCTGGGCAAATGCGTCAAAGTCCATGTAGGGCGTGAAAGCAAAATTCATGGTTTTACATCCATCATTCACATACAGCGTCTGTTTATCCGTGTTGACAATCGTGTCCGCATCAATATCCCCGGTGACCGATCCCCGAACCCTGATGGAAATGAAACCGCAGATGGGAATGGTTTTCTCTGCATCCAGGTAAAGCATCTGGACTTCAGGGTCAGGGCTCTGGTAGTCTCCTGTGTCTCCTGAAAACGGCTGGCTGTGGGTTGTTTTATAGGGCGTCTGGACGAGTTGGTCGTTTTCATAGGTGAAGGTCATCTTTTCGTTTTTAATGAACATGAAATAGGTTGTGGAAACCTCTGTTTCCGCGGCCACAGCATTGATATCGCTGTTGATTTTATCTTCGATCTTCGAGTCGGCAAGGGTCGGGGGAACAGGCCGTGATGCTCCGGATGTCTTGTTGCTTGAATAGGACCCTGCCGAGCAGAGGGTGAAATCATGCCCCAGGTATGAGCCCCCTGCAAAATAGTTCCCAAAGGCAAAGAACCCTGTTTTTTCACAGACAAAATCCCTGTTGGCAATATCCAGGGTCGTAATGGCTGCAATGTCGTCGTACCCCTCGTAAAGCCAGCCCATGGCGTAACCGAATTCAAGGTTGGCATACTGACCCCCGATACTGTCGTAATAGGATCGTGACTTGCTCATCATAACCCGTCCGGTGACAGGGTCGTAATAGTTCATATCCGCGTCGGCCAGTGCCTTTTTGGCTTTGGCCTGGATAATATCATCACAATCCAGAATGGCCTCGGGATATTTTTTGATGAGGCTTTCGAATTGGTGGAAGGTCAAAGTGTTTTCCGTGTAATCGTTGAATGTGTTGGGATTAAAAATATTGAAGAGGAAGAGGGGCCCGCACTGTGAGGGAAACCGGAACCTGAAATTATCCACGTCCATGGTCTGAAAATCACCGCCGGTGATCCGCATACAGTCTGCATACACATTTTCGTAATAGACATCCGGGATCAGGGTGATGACAGTTTCGGTCAACATCTCCGGTATCCAGTCACACAGGGCTTTGTCGTATAGAAAGTCGATGGTTTCATCGGTGTAAGAGTTGGGGTAGGAAAATGTGTTTAATGTCGCATAATTGTGCGTAATTTGACCATCTTGTGCAGAGCCGAAATCAAGATCGGCCGCTGAAATGTCCAGGTCAAGACATCCTTTTTCCCGGGCATCGATCAGGACCGCCTGGATCTGATCGTCAATGTTCTTTAAAATGCTTGTGATGGGGATAATATCATCAATGATATCAATAATATCGAAATCATCAATCCCAATGGCTTTTGACCCGGCCTGTGATTTGGATGCAGCCGGAGTGGTGATGTACTCATCAACTTTCATGGCTGCGTAGTCTTTTTCCGAAGGGGGAAGGGTTTCGGAATTGTTCAGAATTCTTTGTGTGGGCCTGGACTGTAAGATAATCGAAAAGTTCTCGTAGCGGGTCCGTTCGGCCATCAGCTGGATCAGGTGTTTTCTGAGGAGTTTGAATTCCAGGAGTTTGTTTTTCAGAGCTGTGCTCGTGGAATATAATCGTTGGGCTGATTTAAGCATGAGAAAATGAAATTCGAAATTGTTGTTGTAGCAATCCATGGCATAGCTCATCTCGGGTGTGCCGATGAGGTCCAATAAACCGGTATCGGTCAAGACGATGCCCTTGGTCCGGTCCGTGTTTGTTTTGCTGATATGGCCAAGCACTTCCACAAAAAAGTTTTTAGGCATAAAATTTCTGTTTTCCGTGATGACGCAATGGTCAAGCCCTCCCACACAGGACATCGTGGGCAGATTTTTTGAAAATATAAGATCCGAAAAAATGTCAGTGCTTATGTTCGGTGAAGGCCTTTGTTCGAAATGTGAAATTCCGTGGAGGGCATTGGGGTCCACTCCTTGAACAAACTTATTGTAATAGATGGCCATTTCCGTGAATATGGACTGGGGGTCACCGCCTCGCCGTTTCATGAAATCATAGCCGGTTCCACCATTCAGGCTTGATGCCAAATGCGTCATGCATTGGGTGCCGATGGCGCCGGGATCGTCCTGGTTGTCATCCGTGATATAAATGCCGTTTTGATCCAGGGCAGATCCCCTGTAGGCATATTCCACAACCCGTAAGGGCTCATCTTCATGGAGGGCCATGAAATCCTTGAACAATGAAAAATCATAGAATTTTTCATAGGCGTATTCTTCACAGGATTCGACCTTATCTCCGTTTTCATTCCAGGCAGCGACCTTGCCGGTGTACAGGTTATCATAGTAACTTTGGAGCATATCCATGGTGTAACTCATGCCTTGGAACGTGAAGTCTGTCTGGTCCTGGGTGATGGGAAAGGGCAGCTGAGCTAATTTTGAAACGCCCTTGGATGTGGGTATGGATAAACCCGACGGTATGGTGGCCGGATTGAATTCAAGCTCAGGCAAAAGGGGGTGCAATGTTGTGGTTGCAAGAAGCTTATCGTTGATTGTGATGAGATTGAATTTGGCGTTTCGCATGTAATAGGTTGCAGGCGTAACGGAAACAGGCATAAACAGATAGGGTTGATCAGCATAAGATACATTATACCTATCCCTCAGGGTCTCCTCGGAACCGGACAGTTCGGGAACAAGAGCAAGCTCCCTTTTGCTTGCGTTGAAATGAGCTTGTAACACAGGTGCACAAATCGTTTCGATATCGACACCCCGTTGTTCGCAATCCGTGCAGTATGAATCGTCAAGACATTGAGTCGGCGTTGGTTTTGAACAGGGTGGTGTGGAACTGCCCCTGCAGTTTGACAGAAACAGAATAGAGAGCACAAGGAGGGGCAAAAGGCATTTTTTCATGGTCGTTCTCCGGGTTGTGAATAAAAAAACGCTATTTATTTTGATGATTAAACTTCTATCCTGTAAATGTTTTTTTTACAATATTAATTTAATGAAGAAATTCCCTCCGGCGGTCAGCCACTTCTCATAATGCTGGTAAAAATCTGGGCATACGAATAGAGTTGAAAGACCCTATTATTGCGAGATCGTTTAGGGAAAAACGGCTGATTGAACTTGCCTTTGAGCTTGAAGAAGCTCATCCCTGGCCTCTGATAGCGCAGATGATTTAACACATCACGATGCGTCGTGTCATTAATTGAGAAACTGCTTAATGAACCTCAGTTTTTTGATATGGGTGTGACCGAGCATGGTTTGGATTTGTCCGGCGTCCCGGAATCGTTTTTCCTGGCCGAAGTCTTTCATGTAGCCCACACCGCCTAAAGCCTGGATACCCTCGGTAACCAGCTGGGTGGCTGCACTCTGGATGTGGAAGGCTGCGGCCTTGACCAGATTCTGCCAGTCTTTTTCCTGGTTTTCCACGGCTTGACAGGCCCTTTCCACCAGCATATCCGCCACATGAACCTGGATGACCATGTCCGCAAGCTTCATCTGCATGGTGGACCAGTCCTTGAGTTTTCGGCCGCCCTGGACACGGGACCCGCAATAGGACATGGCCTCGTCCCAGGATCCTTTCATCACACCCAGCAACATGGCCGAGGCCGCGAGTTGCATGGTTTCCGAAGCCTTGGTGAAATAGCCGTCGCCCTTTCCCGCTTCGCCCAGAAGAAATCCTTCCGCAAAGGAAAAGGTCACATCCACTGCAGGACAGGCATGAAGCCCATGGCTCATGATGGGCTCGCTTCGTACCACGTCCGGGCTGTCCAGATTAACGAGAAACAAAGAGTACTCTTTGTTTCCATCGATGCAGGCCGGAATGATCGCCTGTTTGGCCATGCCGCCGAGAACCAGATAATCCAGGTGCCCGGACAGTGTAAAGACATCGTTTTTGACTTGGGCTTTGGGCAGATCGGTCAAGTCATGGGGATTGGTAAGGGATGGAAAGGCCACGATAAAATCAAAGACTCCGGTGGCTTTTTCGGCCAGGGATTGGAGTCGGGATTCACTTCCCGTCTCAAGTAGGATGGATTGGGACAGGGTGTTGGTGAAAATGATTCCCCCCAGGCTGCTGTCTTCCCGGCAGATCTGGTCCATCACCCTGCACAAGGCCCGGATGCTTTGGCCCATGCCCCCTAAGTTTTCGGGGAGGTTCAGGTGGAAAAAGTCAAGCCCATAGGCTTTTTCAAGTGCCGTGTTGAAAAAGGGCCCGAAGGGAAAGGCGTCATTTTCCTCCCGTTCCGGTGCGAGCACCTTCTTTGAGAACTCCCGTGCGGCTTTTTCTATCATTTTTATTTCTTTATGTGCAGATTCGGTCATGGTATTCATCTCCCCTGAAAGATCATAAAGTGTTTATCATGGGTTGGTTTCCGAAAAAACCTCGGTCTGTGGCAGCGCTTTTGCCACCAGCCGTTTGAACAGATTCAGCCGGTTTATCTCATTGGTGCCTTCATAAATCTGGAATAACTTGGAATCACGGAGAATTTTTTCCACACGCCGGTCCTGTCGCACACCGGCATGGCCCATGATTTCCATGGCAAGCCGGGCATTCTGAATACCTGCGTCAGTACCCACGACCTTGGCGAACGATCCCCAGCCATCCACGCGATTGACAGCATCATCACTCTGCATATCAAAACAAATTTTGCGGAAAACAGTCGTGGTCAGGCCAAGATTGAGAAAGGGTTTCATAAACCAGCTTATCAGTGCCTTGGGCAAATACCTGTTCATTAAATACATGGGTTTTACGTTCATGACCATCCAGATGCCGTGCAATCCGTTGGCATAGCCTGCTTCGGTATAGGCCAGGCGAGACAGGAGAACATTTTTATACATATCCCCCAGAAGGCTTTGGCACCATTCGTGATCGACAAGCCGTTGACCGTCGATCATGGTTTTCGTGGCGTAATCTAAAGCTTCTTCAAAGGCGGCCCGGGCAGTACCCACACCAAAGGCACCCACGCTGGTTCGGGATGCAGCCCAGATGTATGCGAAAACCTGGGCATTGGTGTCTTTGACCCGGCGCTTCAATTTGGCCATATCTTCTTTACTAAAGCATACGTTTTCGTCGGGTATGACGCAGTCTTTGAAGATCAGCTCACTGGCAGGGCAGGCCTTTTGACCCATTTTTTTTTCTTTCTTTCCAAATGAAAACCCCTGGGTTCCTTTTTTGACGGCCAGCATCACTGTGTTGTCCGAGCCTCTTTTTAAATCGGTGTAGGCGTGGACAATATGCCAGGTTGACATATGGCCCATGGAAATGAAAATTTTGTTGCCCGTGACCTTGTAGCCTCCCTTGACCTTTTGGGCATGGCAGGCCAGACTTCCGGTATCCATGAATTCAACATTCTGGGAGTCGGTGCCGGCGTCGGGTTCGGTCATGGCCAGGCTGAGAAGACAGGGTTCCCCGTTTTTTTGGCCTTTGATCACGTCCGCACAGATTCGATTGCATATCTTTAAGTTCCATGATGAAAACATCATGACGATGCCCAGATAATGCACCCCCACAATATTGGCCACAGCTCCGCAGGAGGATGACAGCTCTTCAAGAAAATAGGCAACAGCGGTAAGGCTGTAACCTTCGCCTCCGAACATTTTGGGAATAAACATGGTGTAAAACCCCCGTTTGTTCGCCTCCCTAACATAGTCCCAAGCAAGGTGGTCCGGTGTCTCGTGCATTTTTCGGTCCAGGGCCAGACTTCCGGGACGGATCACTTCTTCATTGAATTTTCTGGCGATGGCAATCACCTGTTTGAGTTCTTTGTTAATCCCCTTAGGTTGTTTTGCGATGGCCCGAAAGCTGATCATGATATCATCAAACTTTGGTTCTCTATCCATCAGTACATTCAGTTCCGATCGTGAAATCATAGTATTTCCCCTTGCTTGATGGTGAATGAAAAGGTTCCCCGGATCCGTTCTAATAGGGTTATTTATGATAGGTACAGAATCTGTCCGTGGGATTCACTGTTTTTCATCTGTCAGACAGGCGTCATGGTCACGTTTTTCTTCAGAGATTCCTTTTTTGAAGTTTTTTATACCTGTCCCGATGCCTGATCCTAATTCAGGGAGTTTTCCGGCTCCAAAGATAATCAGCACGAGGACCAGAATGATGGCGAGTTCTGTTACACCTAATCCGAACATATATGCCTCCTTTATCCGTTAACTTATCCTCCGATGGCGGACATCAGTCGGGGGACCATGACGTTGTGATTGCCGACGGTCAGGCTGTATTCCGGTTTGAGTCCGGCGGCCTGTTTTAGTTTTTCCCCGATGAATGAATCATCTTTTCCGTTGCGCATGGCGTCCTTTATATCTACAAATTTGTCAGACAGAAGACAGGGCCTCAGTTTCCCGTCAGCGGTTAAACGCAAGCGGTTGCATGTTTTGCAGAAATGCTTGCTGACCGGGCTGATGAAGCCGATATCACCCTTAGCGTTTTTATATCTGAACGTTTCTGACACAGCGCTTTTATTGGTTGGTAAAACAGGAATCAGAGACTCACGTCTTTGGAGCCTTTGTTTTATTTCAGGGCTGAGTATCTGCTTTTTTTTGTCCAGCATATGAGGCGACGAGGGCATGTATTCGATGAACCTGATATGCAAAGGCAGGGGCATGGTCAATTGTGCGAAATCTCCGAATTCATGGTCATTGATGCCCCTGAGTGCCACCATATTGATCTTGATCGGAGAAAAACCCATATCAAGGGCTGTCATGATTGTATCATAGACCCGGTGCAGTCTGTCTAATCCCGCGATCTGCTCAAAGGTTTCACGGTTCAGTGAATCCAGGCTGATGTTCAGGCGCTTGATTCCCAAATCTTTGAGGGGTTTTAAATAGTCTGACAGTTTCACGCCGTTTGTGGTGATAGATACATCGAGAATACCGGGAATGGCCACAAGTTTTTCAAGAAAGGGACAAAGCCCTTTTCTCATCAAAGGTTCCCCGCCGGTGATTCGAACTTTCGTGATACCCATACCTGCACCAATCCGGACCAGGCGAAGAATCTCTTCATAGCTCAGTATTTCGGCCGGATGAAAATTCATGGGGCTGATATCTTGTCCCTTACAGTACAGGCAATTCAAATTGCAACGGTCTGTGACTGAAATACGAAGATAAGATAATGAACGCCCATAATGATCGACCAGAGCCTGTTTTTGCACGTCATGACCTCATGTGTATCTTATAACGAGAAATGAAAAAAATGATGGAAAAAGTACAAAGTAAGACTACGAACTTGTTAGATCGTCTTTTTGGGTGTTTGTCAAGATTTTTTTACGTATGCTATAATTTTAAAAACCGTGTCATGCCATGACAAGGCGATCATAGTAACTGTGCCCCTGGCAGGCAAAGCATGTTTTCCCCTGGGACGCTGCGTGGGCCTCATGACAGAGGTCGCAGACATTGATGGCGCCCTTTTTTTCTCGGGATCCGTATTGGACCACATGGATCTTTTCCCAGGAAAGTATATCGGAACCGGCTTTGAAAATGGCGTCTATCAGGATGTCTTTGGGTAGATCTTTTTTTGATACAAGGCCCATGAACCAGTTGTAGATGTTGGGATGGTTTTTGGCTTTATCAAGATCCAGCCAGATGCGGAATCCGTCCAGAGTGTGTCTGTCATACAGGGTCAGGGCGAATTTATCCAGATCCAGAATTTTCAGCCAGCCGTTGCCCACGGTGCATGGGGTGAAGATTTGAAGGGCGTCCGGCAGACAGTGTTTGGTTTCCACAATGGCATCGGCTTCAATGGTTTTGTCTATGACTTTGTATGCCTTGTCGATCATAAACGCGCCGATCAATAGGCCGGGTGCTACAAATCCATGAAACCCTTGGATTTCACAAAGCAATTCTTCAGGTGTTCTACCGCAAATCATTGGGCGACCTCCTTAATAATTATGTGCAAATGATAATGTATCAGACGTGATTTGATTTACTTTATTTATACGAAGTGAAAAGGTCAACTATAAATTCTACGTCGGTACAAAAAAATCTCGAAAATTTCTCCTGTTAATTGATAGTTTCCTTAAATTATAAGATAATTTGCTGTGTATGGATCGGGCTGATTTGAGGGTAATTTGGCTGGGACATGGCTGGCATATCATGGAGATAATTTGTGTTTGAAACGCTTATATCTGCATTATTACAGAATATTATCAGTTATTTGCAATTTTGCTATTACTAAAAACCATGCTTAAAATGGGCTGGGTGAAAAAATTAACATCCGCTAAAAAAGAACTTGACAAAGAGGCGGAGGCTTAATATTAAAAGTGCAAAGCAGAACTTTTCATAAATTGTTTATCATTGTCTATTTAGTGTTTATCCAGAGATTGTAAATTTTGGTTAAGGTTAGCTGTACCATCGTCACCTTGGCGCTGTATTTAAGGTCGTAGCGTATTCGTAATCCTATGCATGGCGGTGTTATTTTGAAAACCCGAGAAGGCACAAAATCAGGACACGATGTAAGACTCTTTATCATTAACTAAATGTTCCATAATCATAAACCGGGGGTACCATGCTGAAAAAAATTATCAAATCTCTTCTGTATTCAGGTCTGATTACGGCCATTTATTTTATCGCGTCAAACGGCATGTATTATTTTTTCAATCGGCAGACCATGTTTGCAGACCCCTACTTTTATGAGTGGGTTGAATATCTTGTGGTGGCTGGCGTTCTGTTTGTTTGTGTCTCGATTATGGAATGTATTCGGTATTTTTATTTTCAAAAAAGCTAAACAATCACTTTTGTTTTACTTAATTCATCTAAGGGAATAAACCATGAGTTCTCCATTCAATCATTCACACGCGATACCGGAACATTCCACTGGTCATACGGATGAAGGCTTATCACGAAGGGCTTTTCTGGACAAAAGCATATCGGTGTTCGGATGGGGGGTGGTGGCCACCACCCTTGGAGTCGGTCTTTTTGAAAACCTCCGGTTCTTGTATCCCTCTGTGGTGTTTCATCCGCCCAGTAAATATATCATCGGGGGAATCCATGATTTTGTCAGCGATGAAAAGCCGGATCAGTATGGCGTCATTTCAGTGGATACACGATTTAAAAAAGATCATCGTTTTTTTGTCGTAAGAGACAAGGAACGGATCTTTGCCTTGTATGCACGATGCACCCACCTGGGCTGTACTGTCAACTGGTTCGAAGACCTGAATATTTTCAAATGTCCGTGTCATGGCAGTGAGTTCCGCTCCAATGGGCATGAATTTGCCGGGCCTGCCCCCCGGCCCCTTGACAGGCACCATATTAGCATGGACAGCGAAAAACGCATCATTGTGGATACAGCCCTGGTTTATTCCCAGAAAGAGTTTGAAAAACAGAAAATCTATATCCGGGTTGCATGAGATGAATCAAACGTCCGTTTTGGTGAAATCAAAGAAGGCCAGAAAGGTCGCAGTGGTCGCCCCCTGGTGTACGGGCTGTGGTGGTGCTCCGGTCTGCCTTGTCTATTGCAAACGCGGGGCCTTAAGCCTGGTCAAGGATCCGGACGCGTATCCATTCACCCTCATGACGGTGAATGAAAAAATCTGTATTGGATGTGAAGCCTGTGTGTCTGCTGGTGATCAGGGAATTATGCTCAAGGGGTGTCCATGGAATGCAATTCACATGGAAGCCTTGGCTGCCACGTGACATTCAGGTGAAAGAGGACCCATGTCAGACAGAACAGTCATAAAAAAAACAGGTTGTAGCGGAGTTATTCTGTCCGGTGGCAGAAATTCCAGGCATGGCGGGCAAAACAAGGCCATGATCGACCTAAGGGGTGTGAGAATCATTGACCGTATTCTCTCAGTGATGCGCCCCCTGTTCGAGGATCTGGTCCTGGTGACCAATGATATGAATGCTTACCGCGATCTTGGAATCAACATGGTGAGCGATTATTTCACGGATAGATGCTCATTGACAGGGATCCATGCTGGTTTGACAGCTATCCGGAATCAAAATGCTTTTTTTGTGGCCTGCGATGCCCCGTTTATCAAAAAAGAATTGATCGAGAAGATCCTGGGTATGATCCATCCTGCTTTCGACGTGATCGTTCCAATGACATCCGCAGGTTATGAACCCTTGTTCGCCATATATTCCAAGGAATGTCTTCGTGTCATCGAACGACATCTCCTCTGCAAAAGGTACAAGGTGACGGATATATTCACATGTCTGAATGTGGCCACAGTCAGCGAAGAATACCTTCGCGAAGCTGATCAAAACCTGGTTTCATTTTTTAATGTGAATACGCCTGAAATGATATCCGAAGCCCATGAGATAAGCCGTAAACAGGCATATAGATAAAATAGCAGTAAAGACTTAAGCGGGCAATTTGTTAATAACGTTAAGCATTGAAAAGAGAGGAAAACATGACAGATTTCAAAATCTCCCGGAGAACATTTCTGAAGAGTACCGGTGCGGCGGTGACCATTCTCTCGTTGAACTCCCTTGGTTTTCTGGGAGGGAACACCATGGCCAATGCAACAGAAAAGTTGATCAACGACTGGGAATATTCCGGATGGGAAGATTTGCACCGAAAGGAATGGACCTGGGATAAAGTGAGCTGGGGAACCCATCTTGTGGATTGTTACCCCGGTAACTGCTTGTGGCGGGTCTACTCCAAGGACGGCATCGTGTTCAGGGAAGAGCAGGCCGCCAAATACCCGGTCATTGATCCGTCCGGGCCTGATTTTAACCCCAGGGGATGCCAGAAAGGCGCATCCTACAGCATTCAGATGTACAACCCGGACCGATTGAAATACCCCATGAAACAGACGGGTGGCCGAGGCAGCGGTAAATGGCAACGCATCAGTTGGGACCAGTGCACGACAGAAATCGCAGAAAAAATTATCGACGGTTTGGTGGATCAGGGGCCGGAATCCCTGATTTTCGAAAGTGGACCGGGAAATGGCGGGTATATTCACATGATGGCTGCACACAGACTTTTCGCAGGTCTGGGTGGGACGGCCCTGGACATCGATTCCACCATCGGGGACTTTAACCGGGGGATTTATGAAACCTTCGGCAAGTTTCAGTTCATGGATTCGGTGGATGGATGGTATTTTGGTAAACTGCATCTGATTTGGCATATGAATCCGGTTTACACGCGTATTCCTTCCTACCATTTTATTTCAGAAGCCCGGTATAACGGAGCTGAAATCGTGTCCATCGCGCCGGACTACAATCCGTCGTCCATGCACGTGGATGAGCACATCCCCGTGGAAATGGGAACAGATGCGGCCCTTGGTAATTCGGTCTGTCAGGTCTTGATCGAAAAGAATTGGGTCAATTGGGGTTTTGTGAAAGAACAGACAGATCTACCGCTTCTGGTCCGGCTGGATAATGCCCAGTTTGTCAATGCGGAAGAGATGGAGGGCGGCAGGAAGGACCAGTTTTACATGTGGGATTCTAAAAATCAAAAGCCGGTCAAAGCCCCCCTTGAAACATTGAAACTTCCCTGTGATCCCGCCCTGGAAGGCCAGTACACGGTCACTCTGAAAAACGGAAAAACAGTTAAGGTAGAACCGGTTTTCAACCAACTGAAAATTATGCTTAACAAGGAGTATACCCCGGAACAAGCCTCCAAGGTTTGTAAAACCCATCCGGACACCATTCGGCGGCTTGCGGAAAAATGTCACAAAGCCCAGGGCCATATCCAGATCCTGGTGGGCTGGAACTCCTCCAAATACTATCATGGCGATCTTATCGAGCGAACCATGTGCCTGATTCTGGCCTTGACCGGAAGTATCGGTAACAAGGGCAGCGGTATAAGAGGCTGGGCCGAATCGTTGTTTGAGGGTGCCCTGGCTCAGATCTTCAAAGGGCAAAAAGGATTCAAGGGATTGGCCAAAGAACTTCCCACGTTGAAGCGGGGCTTGAATGCCATAAAACGTAAAGACCCGACCATGACCGATGAGATGGCAGCCATCAAAATCGAAGAGGTCTATGATCGCATGCTGGTCAATCAGACGGTCCCGGCCTTTCTGTATTACGAGCATTCCGATTACAAGAAAAGCTGGGACAATAAGGATTGGCATTGCCCCACCATGAAACGGGAATTTTCAGACTATTACAACGAGGCCGTTACCAAAGGCTGGTGGGAAGGGTTTATCCGGCCTGCCTTGGGTCAGGAACCGACGGTTTATTGCTGGTGTGGAACCAATCCCGCACGTAAGAACAGAGGCTGGAATAAAAACATCCTGGATTCCCTCTGGAAAAAATACAAACTGATTTTCGGGTTTGAGACACGCTGGAGCACCACCCTTCTGTACGGCGATTATGCACTGCCCTGTGCCGGTTTTTATGAAAAACTTGACACACGGTTCCCCACGCCCCATGTGCCGTGGTTGACGATAACCGAAGATGCAGTCAAACCGGTGGGCGAATCCAAGATGGAATGGGAAATCTGTGTCATGTTGGGTAAAAAAATCGAAGAGGTCGCAAAACGACGAGGTCAAACACGATTTACCCCACGGATTCCTCCCATGGAAGAGTACCGCTATGCTCAGGAAAATATGATCTGCCGGACCGAAAACAACGATGTGGATTTGAGCCGTTTCGGCGAATGGCAGACCATGATGGGGGCGGAAACTTTTGAGGAAATCTTTGAAGATGCCCTGACCACAAGCGTTTTTCTGGGCAATCTTCCTGCGGGAACAGACCTTGCCAAGATGAGAAAGGAAGGGATCGTTCGATTCACCAATGTATCGCCCTTTGATGCCGTGAGCATGAATCTGGCCACGGATATTAAGCCGGACGAGCCCATTGTGCCGCTGACCTGGCATACGGGTGAGAAAAAACTTCCCTATCCCACGTACAACCGGCGTATGCAGTTTTATATCGATCACGACTGGTTCCTGGAAGCTAAAGAACAACTGCCTGTCCACAAGGACAACCCGAAGATGGGTGGTAATTATCCTTTGAGAATGACCAGCGGACACCAGAGGTGGAGTGTCCATTCCATCTGGGTTACCAACCAGCAGCTGTTAAGAACCCATCAGGGACGGCCCTTTATGTTTATGAGTCCGGAAGACGCGGACAAGAGAGGCATCAAAGACGGCGATCTGGCCAGGGTTCACAACGATTTTGACGACTTCAAGATTCATGTGAAAATCACGTCGTCGGCACGTTCACATAAGGATGAGGCCACCCCGGGCCAGGTGATTATTTATCATGCCTGGGAACCGTTCATGTTTGAAGGCTGGAAAAGTTACGATACGGTCATTCCCGGCGTGATCAAGTGGCTGGATCTGGTCAATAACTACGGGCACCTCCATTACTGGCGCTGGAACTGGTGCGCCCAACCCATTGACCGGGCTGTTTCGGTTGAAGTGGAAAAGGCGTGAGACAGGTAACGAACATGAACGCATCTATAGCGAGGTAACAGATGGAAAAAATCATATGTAAAAAAACAAGCAAAAGTAACGGCGAGTTGCTGGACAGCGATAACGCTTTCTGGAAAAGCTGCGCCAAGGTCAAGGTTGAAACTACGGGAACACCCTTGGCCAATCAACCGTCTCCCTATATTAAGGGCGTATACGATGAGAAGAAGATCGGTGCGGTCAAAGAATTGAGTGTTTTCAGCGTTCATAACACGGAAAACATCTTTTTCTATTTTGAATGGTCGAGTTCAAATCCCAACCGCGAAATTGGAGATATCAACGTCTTTCCTGACGGCCTGGGGGTTCTTTTTCCCTTTGGTGCCATTGATCAGACCCAGATCAAAGAAATGGGATCCAAGGAGTACCCTACCAATTCCTGGTACTGGCGTCCCGATTTTAAAGAAAAACCAAAAAATCAGGTTGCCCATGGCCTTTCCACGTCAACCTACACGAAAAAGTCGTCGGTTCAGTCCCACTCAAGCTGGAACAATAAAGCCTGGCGGTTGGTTATGTCACGTCCGTTAAAGGTTTCCGGTAAAGATGAGGAAACGGTGGAGTTCAAACCCGGAGGGACCATTGGAATTGGTTTTGCCGTCTGGGAAGGAAACAACGGGGAACGAGGCGGTGTCAAGGCCTTTAGCAAGGAATGGCGCGAATTGGTCCTGGAAGGGTGATCCACATCGATCGTTTACTTAACAGATAAAGGAGATGGTTATGGCTGGCGAAGAGAATACTCTCACCGCAAGAGAAAAGGAATTGGCCAAGGGTTTTGAGGCTGCCAAGGATAATTTAAGAAAAAGTGACAAACAGGTGGGCATGGTAATGGACCTGAATAAGTGCATCGGGTGCCAGCTCTGCTCCATGGCCTGCAAAACCCTGTGGACCAATATGGAAGGCCGCGAGTACATGTGGTGGAACAAGGTCAACACCATGCCTGGCAAGGGTTCGCCCAAAGACTGGGAAAAAATGGGCGGCGGGTACAAGGTTAAATTCGGGGGCAAGGTCATGGAGCCGATCCGGGGAAAACACCCCACCCGAAAGGAATTCGGGGATATGTGGACCTATAACTGGAATGACGTGATCACCAACAAGGCAGGTGAAGTTCATCTCCAGGCCAAAAACCCGGATGGAACCACACCGGACTGGGGCATGAATTGGGATGAGGATCAGGCTACGGGTAAATATCCTAACTCCTTTTACTTCTACCTTCCCAGGATCTGTAACCATTGTGCCTATCCAGCCTGCCTGGATGCCTGTCCGAGAAACGCGATTTATAAACGCGAAGAGGACGGGGCCGTGGTTATTGACCAGGACCGTTGCAAAGGATATCGCTTTTGTCTGGAAGCCTGTCCGTACAAAGTTATTTACTTCAACTTTATTAAAGATGTGAGCATGAAATGCATCTTCTGCTATCCCAGGCTGGAGCAGAAGGTTCCCAATGCTTGTGCCCGTCAATGCACGGGGCGGGTCCGCTGGGTGGGCTTTGTGGATGATCCCAAGAGTCTGATCTACAAGCTGGTCAAGGTCTGGAAAGTGGCACTGCCACTTCATTCCGAATACGGAACGCAACCCAATGTGTTCTATATTCCTCCCCTGGCTCCTCCGCGAATCGGCACTGACGGAAAGCTCGACTCAAGCAAGCCGAGAATCCCCAGGGAATATCTGCGGTTTCTCTTCGGACCGGAAGTGGATGCCTCCCTTGATATCATGAACACAGAACTCCAAAAAGTGAAAAACGGCGGGAAGTCGGAATTGATGGAAATTCTCATCGCCCGTGAATGGACCCATATGTTCGGCCCCTATACCGTCGATCCAGCCACCCTGGAAAGAAAACCGGATAAGAAGGGAGCCTATTCACGTGAAGATCTCACGTCTTTGCTGGAGAACAAGAAGATATAGACCGTCATCCATGTTGTGCCTGTGTGTGGACGGTCGGAGGGCCACGGATTCGTGGTCCTCTTTCACGATCTTTCAGTTTTTTTGCCTCCGGCAGGGCCGCCGGAGGCATAACCCTATTCATATTGGAGTGTAGCCCATGACCACGTTAGAAACACAAGTTAAGGAAGCAAATCCAGAGGATCTTGACCTGTTTTACTCGAAAGAGCTTGAGTCCCAGGAAGAACTTTCCCTTGCGGCCAGGATCGACATGTATGCCATCATGGCCGATGTGTATCGATACCCGGATGCCATGACCAGGCTTTACGTACGGCAAGGTGAATTCAAATCCCATGTTCTTCGAATTGTGGGAAACCTGCCCTATGTCCTAAAAATGGATGATGATGAAATTCAAGGCCTTACTTATCCTGACAATCTCAAGGACGAGGATGTTGAGGTGGAATACATCCGGGTGTTTGAAGCCGGACCGGGCACACCCCCTTGTCCCCTGGTGGAGGGGATTCACATGGGCAAGGAAGATGGGCGGATATCGATCTTCAAGGATCTGATTTTGTTCTATAATAATTTTGGTTTGAGCTACGCCGAGGGCAATTCCGAAGACCGGCCGGATCATATCGCCTATGAGCTGGAGTTCCTTCACTATCTGGCGTTTCTTGAGTTGAAGGCCCTTCAGACAGGCAAAGACCCCCAACCTTTACGCCGGGCCCAGAAAGAGTTTCTGGAACGGCATCCGGCCAAGTGGACCGGAATTCTTGTGAACCGGATTAAAACCATCGAAGCTGATCTAAGAGAGGGTGTAAACAGTGATGTGGTTGGATTTTATCGAAATATAATGGTCCTGACCGATCGCTTTGTGACAGATGATTTCAACTATTTAGAAGGCCTGACAGAGAACTGATACCATGATGATCGTAAACCGGATCACCCAAAGCAGGGTGTGGACATCCATATTCAGGCATAACCTTGACGATAAGCCGAGAAACAAAGGCCTCGCCGTCACGTCCAATGTGTTTCTCCATATTCATCCCGTGACCACCCGAGCCTCGGCCATGAAGGTTCGATTCACTTTCTGTATGGGCGGTCTGACCTTTTTGATGTTTATCGTTGAGGTGGTCACCGGGATTTTATTGATGTTTTATTACCGCCCTGTGCCCGAGTATGCCTATACGGACATGAAGCTGATTGAACATACGGTTCATTACGGTATGTTTTTACGCAACATGCATCGGTGGGCTGCCCATGCCATGGTGATTCTGGTGATGCTTCATATGCTCCGGGTCTTTTTGACCGGATCATACAAGCCCCCACGAGAGTTCAACTGGGTGGTGGGGGTTTTACTGTTGACCCTGACCTTGCTCTTGAGTTTCACCGGCTATTTGCTCCCCTGGGACCAGATTGCCTTCTGGGCCATTACCGTGGGTTCCAAGATGGCAGCAGCCACGCCCTTTCTTGGCAGCGAAGGCCCCTTTCACGAACTGTTAAAGATCAACGAGTACAACGACATGCAATATCTGTTGCTGGGTGACAACCGGGTCTGGGGTAATGCGCTGTTACGGTTTTACGTCCTGCACTGCGTGCTGCTCCCGGTCATGTGTACGGTGTTTATTGCCATTCATTTCTGGCGAATAAGAAAGGACGGTGGAATATCGAGGCCCTTGTGAAGGAAAAGGGGGAGGGAGAATGGGAATGGAATATAGACTTCCATGGGTCCGTGGCCTCCGGCGGCCAGTTTCCCCTCCTTCGCAGGGACAAGCTTAAAAAGCTGGACAAATGGGTAGTGGGTAAAGTGGGTGTGATGACACGGACGGTTTGGCCTGGCGGAAGCCGGAGACGGAGGGTTATGGACACCCGTTACCTGACACATTCTGCCCGCTGTCTGGCTCAACGGATTCGATATGTAAGATGGGCAAAGAGATAAACTGCCCATCATAAATCTGTTTTATCAAATTTTTCAAAAAGTTTGACCTCGGGCAGGGCCGCCGGAGGCAAACAATTTAGGTGAACTGATGGATGCTTTGGCAGATGACATAAACATGGACGTGAAGAAACAAAAAAAAGCGCCTCTAAATGATGAGGTGGTGTTTACTTTTCCCGATCTGGTGGCACGGGAATTTCTGGTGATCATTCTGGCCTGTGTGGTTCTTTCTCTGTGGTCGTTGGCATTGGATGCTCCGCTCAAGGCCATTGCCGATCCGAACTGGACAGAGAATCCGGCCAAGGCGCCCTGGTATTTTGTGGGACTTCAGGAGGTTTTGGTCTACTTTGATCCCTGGGTTGCCGGAGTGGGGATTCCCGTTTTGATTATTTTTGGATTGATGGCCATCCCTTATCTGGACCCCAATCCGGCCGGGGTGGGGGAGTACAACGTCAGGGACAGGAAATTTTCCATATCCCTGTTTATGGTGGGGTACATTTTCTGGTTTGTGCTGATCATATTCGGTCAGTTTTTGAGGGGGCCCAACTGGCAATTTTACTGGCCCTGGGAGGACTGGGCCGTGCATAAGGAAGCGGATCAAAAACTGGTGAACCTGCCTGTACTTTGGGGCTACGTGAGTCTGGCCGGGTATTTCATCGCGGGTCTGAGTTTGCCAGCCCTTGTTTCCCGTTCTTTTTACAAGAAATTGGGGTTCGGGCGCTACGTGACCACATGGATTCTGATTCTTCTGATGTTCCTGATAATCATCAAAATTGTTTTGAGGATTTTCTTTCATATTAAATACATTTTAGTGACACCCTATTTTTCCATATGAAACCATCACATAAAATAAAAGCCAAACCCGGTATTCGTGCGTTGTTCGTCGTGTTCACCCTGATGCTTGGTATCACCTTGTTTCTTGTGGGGGCCGGTGAAAACGAAAAACAGAATCAATGGCAGAATTACCAGATAACATACAAAGCCCTTTCACAGTCGCGTCTGACCGAAAAACGACACGATGCTGAACAGGCCGGGAATGCTGATGCGGTTGACCAGTATACCCGGATGCTCACCGACATGTCGGAATCGCCTGAAAAGATGCAGGTGGTATTTCTTCCCGGATCCCAGTCCAGGGATCTGTGCATGACCTGTCATATGGCCATGGAAAACCCCTTGTTTTCGGCGGATGCCCATCCTCTTAAAAATCATCCCAAGGAGATTCTGCTCAATCATCCCATCAGCAATTACGGCTGTACCCTCTGTCATCATGGACAAGGGGTGGGGCTGACCGTAGAAAAGGCCCACGGGTTTGAGGAAAACTGGGAAAGCCCCCGGCTTCCCTTGGCCTACACCCAGGCCACCTGTTTTGAATGCCATGACAATGTGTATGGCCTTAAGGGGGCGGAAAAAGGTGCGGCAGGGAAAGCCTTATTTGTGGAAAAAGGCTGCTACGGATGTCATGACGCCCGGGTCAGGCCGGATCTGCCCAAATTTTCCACGCCGTTCAACGGCATTCCCCAGAAAATAGCCGAAAAAGCCTGGCTTAGAGAGTGGATCATCGACCCGAAAAAGATCCGTCCCGCCACGTTGATGCCCACATTCCGGCTGACCGATGCCCAGAGGATTGATCTGGTGTCTTATCTCTTTACCATGAATGACAGTGAGTTGAAGGACCATCTGTCCAAGAACACCATGGGAGCTGCTCAAAAAGGGAAAGAGGTTTTTATACAAAAAGCCTGTGTGGCCTGTCACAGCGAAAAGGCCGATTCGCCGGGGCAATCCCGGAGGGTACCTTTGTTGTCTGATGCCGGGCTCAAACTCAAGGACGACTGGCTGATCACCTGGATTACCGATCCCCTTTCGGTTAATCCCGATACCTGGATGCCGAAACTGGATCTGACCGATGATGATGCCCGGAATTTGGCAGCCTACCTCAAAACCCTGGGAAGTGACCCCTTGAAGACGAGTCTTGCCGTTACGGTACCTGACGGTGACAATGGTGCTGGAAAAAGTCTGGCCCAGAGTCTGGGGTGTATGGGATGCCATTCAATCAAGGGTAGTGTCGAACCGGCCAAGGTGGGAGTCAGCGTTTCGGATGTGGCGGATAAACGGATGGAAGAACTTCCCTTCGGGGAGTCCGACGTCCCCCATACCAAATGGGACTGGCTCAGCAACAAAATCACCAAACCGGAGATTTATAAAACCAAAGACATGCCCATGGCCATGCCGAACTTTGATCTGACCACCCAGGATGTGGAACATCTCACGGTGTTTTATCTGTTTAACCGGCTGAAAAATCTTCCTGAAACCTATCTGGTCCGGGAAGCCAACGAGGAGGCTATGGAGGAGAAGGGCGAATGGATGCTCGCCCATTTTAATTGCAGGGGCTGCCATACGGTGGTTTCCGGCGAAATCCCGAGGATCGATACCTTTCTTGCGAAAAAATCCCTGGTGCCTCCCCGGATTGTGGATGAGACGGAAAAGGTCCAGCCTGTCTGGTTGTATAACTATCTGAACCGGCCCTTTCCCATGAGGCCCTGGCTGTCCATTCGCATGCCGACCTTCAATATAAGCTATGACGATAAAACCCTGATGATCGACTACATGCATAGTCTGATGCCCGGAGATAAAAAGACCAAGGTGGCCATCCCCTTTGAAACGGCCCTGGTCAAAACCGACTATGACAAGGAAACCCTGGATATGGGCGAATACAGGTTTCGAAGTGATAAGTGCATGCAATGCCATCCCGTGTCTTTTTCAGGTGAATTGCCCGAAGGCAAGAAACTGGAGGATCTGTCCATCGATCTGATGCTGGCCAAATCCCGGTTGAGATTCGACTGGATCAGGAATTTCCTGAGAAATCCTGATCAATACGCCGGTGCCGGAACCAAGATGCCCTTTGTGTTTTACACACCGGACAAGGCGGCGCGCATCCCCGATCCCGAAGACTGGATCATGCGTACCTCCCTGTTCATGATGTTTATGGACAAGGTGCCTGAACCCTTGAAGGCTGAAGATACGACACGAAAAGTAGAAGTCTTTGATTTTGATAGTTATTAATAATTGATGGCGTCGTAAAAAGTCCCATATGCGGCGTTATAGTCTTTGGCCGGACGTTCGACATACTAAATGTATGCCTTCACGCCCGGTCAAACACTATGCCTTGCCTATGGACCTTTTTCCATAGCCATCCGTCGACTTTTTACGAGTTCATTCATAAAGAGGCAGAGCCTTTCATCAGGCATTCCCAGGCCAGAGCCTGGGAACGAGAGATCTGGGCTTAAGTCAACAGCATTGCCCGGCAGGGTAGCCGGAGGCATTTTATGTTCATAAACATGACCGGTGAACGGACCGGATAAAGGAGGAGCCTATGCGTTCAATATACGGAAAGACCAGACGTCTGGGCATGGTGTTTCTTGTTTTTTTGGTTTTTGTTTCATTTCCGTCATGCTCGCTTTACAAAGTGATTAATATGCAGACCTATGATGAGTTTGCAGAAGTTTCAAACAGTTTTTGGGTGAATCTCTACTATAAGTTCCACAAGATCACCATGATGGGTCATGACGAGGTGATCTATAAAGATACGGTCTGGAAGAAAAAAGGCGGTCCTGTTGTGGTTGATAAAAACACGTATATCCTGCCCGGTGTGACCCTGACCATCGAACCGGGTACAAAGGTATTAGTCGCAGAGGATGTGCGTATTACCTGCCACGGAATGATCAAAGCTGTTGGGCGGCCTGATGAACCGATCACCTTCACCTGGAAAGATGAGGGGAAGCACTGGAATGTCCTGGAAAGTCTGAACGCCATCGATGGGAAACACGCAAATCGAGGTACTCTCGAGTTCCGGCACTGTATTTTTGAAAACGGAAGAGGATTGAGACTCAGTTGTTCGAATTTTGATGTGCGTGACTGTGTGTTCCGTAACAATATCTCGTCGGGTCTCAAGATAGAATATTCTTCAGGAGTGATCGCACATAACCTGGTGTACAACAATACCACGGAACAGGAAACCGAAGGGGGAAACGGCGGTGGCATTAAGGTGTTCACGAACTTGTCAGTCCGGGTTGAAAATAACGAGGTCTACGATAACGTGAGCGGCGGGGGACGGGATGGCGGCGGGGGGATTTATGCCTTTGCCTATGATAAGGGCGACATTCTGGTTGAAAACAATATCGTCAAGAACAACCGCAGTGATCGGAAAGGCGGTGGGATTTTCGCCTATGATGCTGTGATCCGGAACAACACAGTAACCAATAATACGGCTGATATGACCGGGGGAGGCGTCTACGCGCTTCAAGCTGTGATTGAGGACAACGTGATCAGGGAAAACAGCTCCGATGAAGGGGGTGGGGTTTTCTCCAACAACTCCCGGATTATCCACAATCTGGTCCAAAAGAATCGAGCTGCCAAAGGCTGTGGGATCTTCCATATGGGTGAGGGTGAGATTGTGAAAAATACCTTCGTGGAAAACCAAGGAACGATCGATCCGGGCTCGGTGGTGATCCTTCTTGGCAACGCCCTGGTTCGGTCCAACAATATCATCGCCGTCAACGGGTATGCTCTGACCTTTCAGTCCCACAATCTGTCACCGGATCTCAATGCCCAGGGAAATTATTGGGGCACGGCCGATGAACGGATGATCGAGGCGTCTGTGTTCGACTGGATGGAAGATTCCAAGATGGGGCTGGTGGATTGGAGTAAGTTTGCCACGGGTCCTGCTGATCAGGCCTGGCCCATTCCCCAAGGGGTGTCACCTTCCTATTCGGCTGTGTTTGAGAAAAAGTCCCCCGGCGTGGTTCGAGGGGTCATTGAGGAAGATACCCTTTGGGGTGGCGCTTCGGTTAAAGAATATATCGTTTCAGGAAATCTTCTTGTGAAGGAAGGCAAAACCTTGACGATTGCCAAAGGGGTGACTCTACGATTTGCTCCGGATCTGTCCATCCGCGTCCGCGGTAATCTTATGGCCCAGGGCGAAAAAAAGTATCCGATCGTATTTACCGGGAATCCTGGGACACCCTGGGACCGGATTTTGTTTGAAAATCGGAGTCTCGATGCGGTGGAGCAGATGGACCGTAGAAAAAGTCTCTTGTCCTTCTGCGTGGTTGAAAGCGGTAAAGGGATCATGATGGATGGGAAAGGCGCGGATCTTTTAAATTGCCGCATTCAGAACAATCGAGGCACCGGAGTCCGAATCAAGGAAGTCTCGGTCGATGTGAAAGGATGTACCATCACCGGCAATATCAGCGATTCCGATGGCGGTGGGATATACGCCTACGGGAGTCAGCCCATTATTATTCATGGAAACGTGATCACACATAATCATGCCCAAGGTGGAGGGGGGATTTTTGCCTATGGCTACCAATCCAATGTGGCGGTTGATATGAGAGACAACCTGGTTCAGGCGAATACGAGCTCGGGGGATGGCGGCGGTATCTGGGCTTCCCGGTCCGCCGTGGTGGACAACCGGATCATGGAAAACAGCACGGAAAACAAAGGGGGTGGCCTTTACGCCAGTTTCGCCCTGGTCAATGATAACCAGGTCACAAAAAACAAAGCCCAGGAAGGCGGCGGCATATACTGCGAGGCCAACAGTGCATTAATCGGAAATATTATTCTCCAAAATACAAGCCTTAGCGGTTTGGGGGGCGGTGTGTATCTGAACTACTGGGGACTTTCCAAGCATAACAAGAATTTTGACAATAATCTGGTTCAAGGAAACACGGCCCCGGACCCCAGCGGCACAGGGGGAATCTGCCTGAACGGTGATCTTGATTTCAGTGCAAATGCCATCTTCAACAACACCGGGATCCAGCTGAATAATCTGAACCCCTCAACATCCGAAAACATAAAAGCCAAAGAATGCTATTGGGGGACCCTGGACCCTGGCAAAATTGGAGAAATTATCCGGGACGGAAAGGATGATCCTGCCTTGTCCCTGGTGGAATACGATCCCATTGCACAGTCTGCCCAGATCACGAAAAAGAGGACGGAAAATCAGGATGAGGAACCTTGAGAAATTCCAGCTTGTCCCCGTGAAGGCGCGGAAGCTTGCCGCCGGAGGCATATTTCTTCGTGCTCTTCGTGTTCTTCAGGAAGCGAAGCGACCGGGTGGTGGATATAAAAGAAAAATACCAGAGTGGATTTTTCTTCATATCTTTCAATTAAATCTGTTTCTCTACCACCCGCTCCCGGTGGTCGCTGAAGCACACGAAGAGCACGAAGAAGGGCAAAAGGTTTTCCCTGCCGGGAGCAGGTGGTTCAAAAAAACCAAGTTGCCAGGCTGGGGCCTGGGAACGTGACTGATTTACCCCGTGAACGCATACGGATTTTTTACGACGCCATCAGAAATGCCCGAAGGAGAGATGCGATGACCCAGCCCATTATCCATGAGTCCCTTGCAGAAAACAATGATGTTGTCCTTGAAAAACGGAAAAACCTTCCGGAGTTCGACAGGAAACTTCTTGAGTATGAAGATGCCCTGGCTCTGTGTTTGAATGCGGTTCAGGACCCTGTGGGTACAGAGGAATTGACGCTTGAGAACAGCTTGGGCCGGGTTTTGCGTGAGGACATGATCAGCCAGGTCTTTGTCCCACCTGAAAGCCGTTCCATGATGGATGGTTATGCGGTAATAAGGGACGATGTAAAGTGCGCGACCGATGATCATCCGGTGACCTTGACACAGATAGACAATGTCCCGGCCGGGCATGTGTCCATGAAACGTCTGGGGCCCGGTGAAACCATCCGGATTATGACAGGTGCAGTGATGCCCCAAGGGGCAAATGCTGTTATCCGTCTTGAATGCAGCCGGTGTTTGGATGGTCGGCAGGTCATTATTATGGAACCCGTGGGCGAAAATCCCTACGTCCTTCTCAAAGGCCAGGACCTTGTCCCCGGGATCGTGACAGCCAAATCGGGCACCCTTATCACACCTGCGGTCATGGGTGTCCTTGCATCCTGCGGTGTGTCACGTGTCAAAGTGTCACGCAGACCCACCATGGCCGTCATCGCAACGGGCAATGAGTTGGTTGACCCAGGCCAGATACCCGGTGCAGGCCAGATTTACAACATCAATGGCTATTCCCTTTACGGTCTTTCCATGGCAGCCGGTGCAAAGCCGGTCTATGGGGGGATTGTCAGGGATAAGTCCGATGATCTGCTTCACGTTTTGTGCAGCCATATGGATAAAGATATCATTCTCTTGTCCGGCGGGGTGTCTGTGGGAGATTACGACATTGTCCATGAAACCCTTGTCCGTGCCGGTGTTGAGGAAATCTTCTGGCGTGTGAAGGTTAAACCCGGAAAACCCCTGTTCTTTGGACGAAAGGGCAAGACACTGATTTTCGGCCTTCCAGGAAACCCTGTGTCTTCCATGGTGAATTTTTATGTGTTTGTCCGGCCGGTCATTGATAAGCTGTCAGGCAAGCAGACCTATGGACTTGACACCTCCAAAGCCCGCATAATAAACAACAGAATCATCCAGCCAGGCCGCAGAAAATTTTACCGGGGCAGACTTTCATCGAGAAATTCACGTCTTGAGGTTGAAATTATTCCCGAGCAGAGATCCGGTGTCTTCAGCCCCATGGCCACAGCCAATGTCCTGATTGAAATTCCCGGCCACATTAAGGTGCTTAAAACCGGGGATATGGTTCGTGTTCATCATTTGGATTGCTCCAGGTGAAAACACCATGCCTTATCTGTTGACGTTTACGAGTTCACGATGTAAATCGTACACGTTTCCCAGGCAGGGACCTGGTAACATAGATTTTATCGACCACCTGCTCCCGGTGGTCGCTTGCGAACACGAAGAGCACAGCGCGGCAGACAGTGTTCCACTGTCCGTGTCAGTCCGTGTCAGTCCGTGGTCGTCTGTGTTCGTCCACGAAAGAAATAGCCTGGACAAACACGGACTGTCACAGACAAACACGGACATATTCCGCAGACGGTGTTGCAAGGTTAAGTGGTGACGAATAAAAGCCGCCCGCCTAAGCTGGGCGGGGAAATCTTTTAAGTGGATGATGACTATGAATCAAATAATTCTAACAGGAAAACATGTTCTTATCACCGGAGCGTCATCGGGAATCGGCCGGGAATTATCCCGGTATTTTGCCATGGAAAAGGCTCACCTGGTCCTGGCATCACTTCCGGCTGAAAAACACGTGCTGGAACAATGGGCCGAGGAATTGAGGCGGGTGTACCACGTTCAGGTCACGACCCTGACCGGGGATTTATCAACACCCGAAGGGCCAGGAGATTTGTATCAGCAGGTCCGGGACACATGTCCCCCCATTGATGTTCTGGTCAATAACGCCGGAATTATGGCCTTTGGCATGTTTCACGAACTTCCCCTGGAACTCCAGGAAAAAATTATTGCCGTCAACCTGAGGGCCTATATGGTTCTGATGCGATTGTTTGTGCCGGACATGCTCAAACGGGGACAGGGCCATATTTTCAACGTCAGTTCGGTGTCCGCCTTTGTGCCCACACCCAGGCACACGATTTACGGAGCCACCAAGGCCTTTGTCCAGAGCTTGACCGAGGCTGTCCATGAGGAAGTGAAAGGCACAGGGGTGACAACCTTTACCTTGAATCCGGGTTATACGGATACGCCCTTGTTGCGCGATAATGGTTTTCCCAAAAAACTCCGGTTTTATTTTGTCGGGGGCAAAAGTAGCCCGGCCACCATCGCCCGAAAAGGAGTGGCTGCCTTTAAGAAAGGCAGACGAGTCTATATCCCCGAGCCCCATCTCTGGTTTCTTTTTGCATTGATGAATCGCTTTACACCCAAACGGATGATCAACATGATTTCCGAGTTCATGGTCAAAGAAGCCTGATTTTTGCTTGTTCACCACCCGTTCGCGAAGCTCTCTGAAGAACACGAAGAGCTTAGCGCGGCAGAAAGTGTTCCAATGTCCGTGTCAGTCCGTGTCAGTCCGTGTTCGTCTGTGTTCGACCACGAAAGAAATAGGCTGGACAAACACGGACTGTCACAGACAAACACGGACATGTTCCGCAGACGGTGTTGCAAGGTTAAACGGCTTTTTTTCAAAAGGTTGCCAAACATGCATTTTGGGATGAGTCAAGAATGACAGCAGATGAACTCTGTGGCCCCCTGTGCTCTCAGTGGTAAAAAACAAACTATCCGCTATGGTTAAAAATCATGTGGTTGTAGCTATGCCACGCTGTGCCCTTCATATGCTTTGTGGTTAACCGATTGATTTTCGCATGTCATTGCATAAAATCCGGGTATCCAGAACCTGGACCGTGATCATTGAGCCGGCAGTCAGCATTTTGAAGCCTTCGGGCAACACAATCAGTGCATTTTTATTTGCCATGGATTGCAGGCGGCTTTTCTGCATCTGGGGAGTGACGAGTAAATGACCCTGATCTTTCTCAAGCAGAGCGTGAAAAAACTGGGTCCAGTCCGAGTCACCCCTCACATCGGATGTTAGGGTGGCCTGGATCAGGGGGAAGGGGGAGTGGGTCTCTCCTTTCATGCGCAGAAGACCGGGCAGGGCGATCTGTAAAAAGGCCATTTCGTTGGACGGTGGCCCCCCGGGCAGACAAAAGAACGGCTTTTTTTCAAGAAGGCCAAAGGCGATGGCCTTTCCTGGCCCCAGACGGACTCTGTGGTAAAGTCCCTGCCAGTTCAGTTCTTCGAGAACCCGGATCATCATATCTTTTTCACTGCCCCAGATGCCTCCGCTGGTGATGAACCCATCCACCCGGGAAAGACGATCTCGGATGGCGTCCATGCTTTCTTTCCGGGTATCACCCACATAAGCCACCTCCCAGAGAATACCGAAATGGCTCAACCAGGCGCAGATTGCCGTGATATTACTCGCATAAAGTTTACCTTCGGGCAAGGGAAGACCCGGAGCCACAATTTCATCGCCGGTTGCGATGACGCAGATAAAGGGTTTTTTATACACAAGGGCCGAATCAAGCCCAGCCGTTGCGATCAGACCGGTGATGGCCGGTGTGATGGTGTCTCCTTTTAAGGCCACCCGGTCTCCCTTGTGAATATCGGTTCCTTTGAACAGGATGTTTCTACCCGTGTGTGCTGTGTTGGTGCAGAGAATTGTTTCGCCTGAACCGGTTGTAAACTCTTCGGAAAGAACCGCATCAGCCCCAGTAGGAATGGGCGAGCCCGTGGTGATCCGTATGGCCTTGCCAGAATCGAGATGTTTGCTGCCCATGACTCCCGCAGTGATGTGCCCTGACAGATGGAGTGGCACAGGGTTTTCTTTACAGGCAGCCGCAAGATCCGATGAACGAACCGCATATCCGTCTTTTAACGACGCGTCAACCGAGGGACTGTTCACCCGGGCCACAAGGTCCGAAGCAAGGACACGGCCGGACAGGTGCTCCAGATTAAGGCTCTCTGTGTCTGTTACCGGAATCATACTGCAGGTTGTTTCCAGGGCCTCGGCAAAACTGATGAAGGTTTTCATGAACTAAATCCCAGTTTAAAGACGGTTATGGATAATACTCTGAAAATACAAACTAAAAACAATGCCAAATGGCTTATCACAATGAAACTGAAAAGTAAAACTTTTAATAACTCCTTCTGTGATTGTTGAGAAAGAAAAGAAAAAATGATCCGAGTCTTCAACCGGAATGAAACAAGCCGCGGTAAACAGCCAGACTTGTTCATTATTATGAACGATAGACCTGATGTGTTTAATAATCTCGGGGTGAACACTAAGTAAAAAGATGACATTTGTGCTTTTTATTGTTATAAGTACAGGCGTTTTTATTCTTAACCGATCGGGGGTATCGGTGAAAACAGAGTGACGCTTCTGTTTTTTTAAGAATTAATTGGAACAAAGGACTACACTGGGGGTAACGATTCAAGATGGCCAATGAAAAAGACAATGACAAACAGGGAAGTAACGGCAGTCGTCAGATGAAAATGAAAGAGTTGTCGGACATAACAGGCGTCAATGGCCCGACCATACGCTACTACATCACCCAGGGCATTCTTCCCAAACCCTACAAGACCCACAAGAACATGGCCTATTATGAAGAAAGCTATGTGGAACTGATCGCGGTGATCAAGAAATTCCAGAAAGAATACTTTCTACCACTTGATGTGATTAAAAATGCCATTGAAGAACTGGGCCACGACAAAGTGCCCTATATGATCAATGAACTCACGGAAAAACTTCTTCAGGCCAAACAGCTGGATTGGATGGAACCGGCAGCGGTAAACAAACTGGTCAAACCCGTGAGCCGAAAAGAGTTGATGGAAATTACAAAAATATCCAAAAAGGACCTGGATGCCACATTGAAAATGGGGATGATTATCCAGGACGAAAACAAATGTTTCAATGTCCAGGATGTGAAAATCGCCATGATGATTTCGGAAATTCGAGAAAACCTCAGCGATGAAAAAGGGTTTTCAATTGATTTTGTCACCATGCATAACGATTTTATCAAGGAAATCGTGGACACGCAGTTTAAGTTTTTTCTTGCCAGAATATTGAAAGGTGAGCTTGCCATCAATGACGCCAATGACCTTGCCTTTAAATGCATTGAGATCCTGTACCGTTTGTTTCCCGTTGTTCACAAACGGTATCTGAATATGAAGATCAAGGAATCTCTGCATATCGAATAAGTTATAAAAACTTAATCACCACAGAGAACACAGAGAGGCACAGAGATCACGGAGTGAGATCATTGGGAGGGTATGGGCACGATGCGTCGTGCCCGTGCTTGCATCTCGACAGCGTACATTTGACTCATCCCAAAATTCATGTTTGGCAGGTCTTTTGATTAGTTTTGTTCCGTCGTCGCCAAGGCTATGACGGACGTTTTTTTTCATAAACGTCGAATTCTCGATATATCCAACATCATGATGAAAATACAGGCGTTCTCTGTGAGCTGTTGATAAAATCGAATGTGAAAAGAAAAACTATTGACTTATTCAAAAGAAGGAACTAACTAATGAAGTAACAAATATTTGTTGATTTGTTTTTCGAAGCGACCCGGTAGGATGCGTCAACATCCAACCAGGTCTAACCAGTTCAACCTTCATAGGAGGCCAAAATGGCTGGAATTATTTTTACAACACTCCATCCCCCTTTTCAAGTCGTATTTTCCCCGTTACACATTTTCATTGTTCCCAAAAGCCCCCATGGTTTTAAAAATGGCGGCTCGCCGGCAACAATGATGTGCACACCTGTGTAACTTTCCGGATGATTTAATGGACCTGAATCAGCATCATCGAGCCCTCTAAAGGGATGAACGAGCCGTTAAAGCGTTTTTCTTTTCTTGAAAAGCCCCTCCGGTTCCTTTGTGATGCGTCTCAAAACGGGTTGAGCAGTCATCGGGTCTGTTATTAAATCCATTCAACCTTAAAGGGCACGGCGCCGTGCCCCCTAAATCCCATCCGTAACAAGGGTAAAGGCCTTTCCTTGTTACGGATGATTAAAATATAAAAACATCCGAAACAAAAAACAAAATTGAGAAAAAATGGACCCAAACAACCAGCCCCCCAAAACCATATTCTCAGATACCGAAGTCCTTGACCTATGCGATTCCATCAAAGACATCCACAGAATATTGGCAACCATAGGAAGCTATCTCGGGGATCTTGGTGACCTCGCAGAACCGTCCGGCCCCTCATCAAACGGAGTCAAAAACGATTTCCAGCGATGGGGAATCTTGTATATCTGCGAAACATTCTTAAACAAACAATTTCAAATAGTAAATGGCATGCCGAGGCACTCACTTTTACTGACGTAAGAAATACTCACTTTACAATCCCCATATATATTGGTAAGTCTTCATAGACGGTCAAGTCCAACAGGATTTTATCCACCATCCCTTATCATTTTTTGACCGGTGAACCGTTAAAGCCGTTGGAATTATGCTGTTGTTGGCTCTGTTTCGTTCACGGGACAGTGGAAGAGAAAGAAAAAAACGCGGCTGAAGAATTATTCTCAATGTTACCTGAATCAGCAGCAAAAGGCCTTTCATCTTTATTTAATGAGTACATATGCCAAGAATCAATTGAGTCCAAAATTGTCAAGTCAGCTGATAAATTAATGCCTCTTATTCAGAATTTATGTACCAATGAGCATCATTCTTCATACAGGAAATTGAATGTTGAATTTCGTGAAGTCTTGGATTACATGAATAAGTATTTTTCTGGTGGGGTGCTTGAAGAATTCTATCAAAACTTATTAGCGAAAGCTCATGATAATGGTGTTTTTTCAGAGCCTGAAGCAAAGGCATAACAATAGAGATTGTGGTAGAGAAAATGAGTCTATATTTATTTCAGTTGATGATATAGAAAATTTAATTTCAGTTTTTTAAATTATTTTTAACAAACAGGTGTACGGGAGCCTTCCGCTGAGCTCAAGGCCCCGTGACCCATAGCGGTTTTATAATTATGATGGGATATAAAAACGTAGTATGATGAAAACCACTTACCTGGTGAAATTCAACGTTACCGACCGTGTCGAAGGGAAAAATAAATGGCTTGGAAACGTTTGGATTGAAGATTCTTCAAATGGTGAAAAGGTCAGTAAATACATAAAGAACCTGTAGTATCTACCTGAAATATATAAAAACCGAACAATTCTCTTGCAGCCGACGCTCGTACCTCACGCGACTGAATCTTTCGTTCTCACTCTGCTCACACGGCAAAGAAGAAATTATTTCATGGGTATCCAACAGAAATAAAAACATGAACAACCTCACCCCATAGGGTGTTTTTTTATTTTGCTCTTTCGGAAGAATAAAGATAAGAAGACATGAGATGATCTTTCAGGGTGGCTCTCACGTTTGATGGCGTCGTAAAAAGTTCCATATGCGTCGTTATAGTGTTTAGCCAGACGTTCGACATACGCTCGTGTACGCCTTCACGCCCGGCCAAACACTATGCCTTGCCTATGGACCTTTTTCCATAGCCATCTGTCAACTTTTTACGAGTTTATCGAGTTCGGAGACCGTCTCAACCTTGAAACGAAATGCCTGTGAGGGTGTCTTGCTCGTTCGGTCTTTGTCCTTGCTTCTAAAATCCCAGGTGGCAGGAGGTTTTCATCTAATCAATTGATGCGATGATGTCACATTGAGCCCGAAAATTGTATCGTTGTCGTCAGAAAGAATAATCCTAAAATTGGAGAAAACCGTCGTCTTGGAAGATACGGATGGCAGTAATCCTGAATTCGATTTGGCCAGTTTACATGACACCAGCAGCCTTCGCCATGGCTACGATCCGCGACTCCGGAGCCATAGGCCAGAGCATGTTCTCAAAGGGGTGGCTCGGGAATATGGGAGACACATCAAGGTCGCAGACCATATAAACAGAACTTTAGTAATTTGAGTAAATTAGTTTAAGGGTAGCAACGGTATACGCCAGATGATGTCTCTCCTGTCTGGTTGACGATCTGAATTATTAGCAAAAAGAAGGCTATAAAAAAATCAAAGCTTAAATTAAACCGTATGTTTGTCAGATGATTTTTAATTAATTGAAAAACAAACAATAGGAGATAATAAATGGCAACAGATATTTTTTATGCAGATTTTGATGGTAACGGACCTGGGTTTCAGGGGGCAAGTCTTCCAAACGAAGATCGAACAAATGCAGTTTTTAGTTCATGGAGCATCGGCGGAGCTCCAATATTAGCAGGTCGGTGGGAGCTTTCATACCCTGAATATAATGACGCACCCAACCGTACTGGCGGAAGTGGCAGATATGCTTCAGTTCACTCTAATTCCTCTGAGTTTATAGATACTCAAGTCTGGATGATAAGCCCTCTGATTGATGTCGGAAAATATAAAGATATAACTCTGCTCGTCGATATTTATTTCAAAGCCCAAGGCGCAGGTGTTGGTGAAGATACCTTAACCATTTCAATTTTAACAATCAACGATAAATCCACTTCGGCTGAGTCAGTAGGCCATCATACAGTTGATGTATTAGGTAAAAATATGAGTGTGAACGACCCTGAACTCCAGGGAACCTTATCATGGAATTTATCTAAATTTTCGAATGCAAGTCATTTTATCCAGCTGGCATTTAGCTGGTACTCATCTATGGGCCCTGCATCTGTTCAGCTTGATAATATAAGAGTACAGGGTGAGGAGAACGTTACATTGGCTCCTCCATCGAATTTTAAGGTCCAAAAACCATAGCGACCAACAGTATCCGAATAACGGGGAAGGTCTGTCCTTGACTCATTCTAACGGTAGATTTTGTCACTACCTGCTGTGAAAGAGCCAAGAACAGACCTTTTACCCGCGGACCTAATTGGGGATAGATTTTAATAATCTGGACAAATGGGTTTTGGAAAAATCGCAGACCGAATCCCGCTTATCTGTGTTGGCACCCGGCAGGGTCGTAATATATTCGCCCTTCAAATTGGATCAACCGCCTGACTGGACGAATTCTGGGGACATCTGCGCAATTCGGAAATTCGGGGGGCAACTTACTTAATTATTGACAATCCTGAAAGAAAATATGGGGCAGGCAAATAGTGCGGCCGGGCAAGGTCGTGTAATCGAGCGGGTGAGAATCCCGTCCCGGAAGGAAGGCCATCCACCGGGTAGCGAGTCTTTGGAGGCGATGTGGTAACACAGCGCTTTAAGCGTAGGACAGCGAGCAGATAG
>JAHIRD010000288.1 GCA_018818835.1 Pseudomonadota bacterium | reverse complement strand
CTTCATTTACCTTCCTTGGCGTATCCCAGTAGGCCGATTTACACTTCGGGCAAATTCGGGTATCCTCCTGACGGGGTACCCACTTATGCCCACATCTAAGACATTCCAATATCGGTAAAGCAACTCTAGCCATAACGCCCCTATAGTACACCTATAAGTAAGTTTTGTCAAGTCTTTTTGCCCTGATTTGATAAATTGCCCCTTTCTAGCTAGAAAGGGGATGTCATTGTAAGCCCCAGCACATCTATGATAAATACAATCACAGCTGCCACCACCCCAATGCCGAGACTTATCAATACCAGTGTTAAGAAAATCTCTAACGCTCTTTCCATCTCTTTCCCCTCCCTCCAGTTTTATCGATCGCCACCTTCGCCTCCTTTCACTCTGTAGCTTTAGCGATTGACTCCGAAAGTGTTTCCCCTGGTATTTTTCCTTGCGATATGAGAGCCATCTCTTCTTTAGTTATCCGATAATGATCGCCAGTCTTTACTAAATAGTGATTCCTTAACCAATCACAAAGGCTTTCTCCGAACTGTTTCCTGACCTTCATTACCCCATTTGGGTATATCATCCTATTCCACCTCCCTACTCTTTTCCAAGTGCCCTTTCGCTTCTTTTTCTCGTCGCTGATCTGCTTAGGGCGCTTGGTGGTATAAACACCACCGGCCTTTACCCGCTCGGACTTTTGAAGATGCTGTTTCATTTCTGATCACCTCCTTCCTTTCTACATAGAAAGCGCTAGTTGTTCATAACTGTCTTCTACGATGACCTGGGCTTTAGCCTCTTCCTTCGCCCCGCGGCGCTCAGCTCTTTCCTTGTCCTTCCTTGCTCGGACCCGCCGTTCGTAAATCCACCGCTTGAGGTGGTTGAGTAGACCCATATGATAATCGCTCAGGCTGTGGATTGCGATATCCTCAGGAAAGTCTTTATTCCTACCCGACATATTTTTACTCATTACTTGTGTGCCGAGGTAGATGTAGATCTCCGTCCAGTCGTGGCCCATCGGTCTTTCTAATGACAAAGGGTACATATAGGCCAGGGCCTCAGCGTTGGTGGCGATACCTCGTTGGCTTTCATCCTTCTGGGCGACCATGAGCAGGGCGAGCCTCTGCAGCGTGATCTCACCTTTTATCCACTCGGGCAGGGTTTCCATCCATGGACTCTCATAGACGATGATGGGGTCACACAGGGCGCCAACCGTGTCGCTTATCCAATCATCACTCAATTTTATCACCTCCCTCCTTTCTACAAAGCTGTTTTAATATATCCTGTCGGAGAGTGCCGCTTCACGGCCTTTAAGATAAGCGAGGGTAGCCATCGAACAAGTGCCTGTATTCGGCTCCCACAATGCACAATTTTCCTCTACGCAAATGCAAGTGGGAGTAGGGTATTCAGTGGTCTCCTGCACAGCACGACCGATGTATATTAACGGACAGAACTTCAGCTCCTTAGACATCTCTAATCACCTCCTTTCTTAAAATCGCTTTAAACGACCCAAAACGCCTGTTCTGCCTCACAAAGATGAAGGTATTTTATTAAATGGGTATTATGGGTCGGAATTCACCTCCCTTCAACTCTATTGATTAAAGCTAGAGCCTTATCTTTTGCATCATGCCAGCCACATATACACGGACTATCAGATATATCGGCTGGACAATCCACTAATGACGAGTGTGGCCCATTACACATCTCTTTCAATGCTGCCAACAACTCTTCCACTAGGATCTCGTCAGGGCTGGGACAGCGGAATCGCTCCACCTTTTGCTCTTGCTCTAAATCGAGGACGGACCGGATTAGCAGCGCCAGAGATTCCGTATCTCCCCGAGTTAAAATGATCTCATTGCCATCATCATCGGTGATACGGAACCCTGACCAACCGCAACCGAGTACGCTATTTTCAATATTAACCTTCATTTCCTATTTCACCTCCTCATACTATAGTGGAAGTCTAGCATCTTGCCCTCCGGGTCCACCAACTTCCGCTCATCACCACGGGCTAGAATTTTGCTCCCGCCGAAAACCACCCCGGTGTCCGTCCATTCTGTCTCTGTAGTCAATGTCTCACTCACCTCCTTATCTGCCAAGGATACTAACCCTACCCCTGATTCCGGACATGCATGTTGGTGGCTAAGCTATGGCTGGTTGCCTTTTTCTGGTCCGCTTCGGCCTTGGAGGCCCCAAAAACATCTTCCACTGAACCCGCGAACCCATCTGTTTTATTGTCTTGGTCTAAGATAACCACCATGACACCTTTTGGGCATTTTGTGACCGTAGCGACGCCACCACTGACTTCCACGACGACCTGTTTAGCCTTCTTGCCTGTCATTTTTATCCTCTCTTTCTCCATACCATCCAGAGGAGCCCCAGCGACCTCTTGAGGTGGATCCAATATATTTGTAATGTACTGGGGGCACTTACGGCTGTCCCCTCACCTTAGTCTTGCTCTAACCACGCCTGGTCTTGATCGCCCTCATACTGTTGCCCGGTGGCTTTCCTAATATCCCGAGCCATAAGCAGTACCCGGCGCAGTTCATCCTCGGTAAGCTCTACAGACTTTACTCTATCGCCCCGGATATGCACAATCTTAACCACAACCTCCCCGATGTCCTGCATGGCCTTTACTATTATCTCTCCGTCCGGGCGAGCGAATACTTTAGCGCGGAACTTGCCAATCCCCATGCTTTGCCGGATCGATGCTGGCAGTTCCTCAGTTTTTGTATACCTTTGTGGGTTATACATCCTTATACCTTCGTAGTCTTTTTATAAAACTTCCACATATCCTCAATAAGCTGCTCCATGTTCTGCATCCCTGAAGCTATCCGGTACTGGCGCATCTCGACCCACACGGCTTTGTCTATATGCTTCAGATTTACGGGTCTTGTCTCGTTTTCTCCAGGCATTTTATACTCCTTTCAATTCTATTTACCGTAGTCCACCAGTCCAGGGCTATCCAGTCCATCTCGACCTCGATCTGGATACGCTCTAACGCCTCGTCAAAGTTAATCACTATTCACCTCTTATGGAAACATTATATTTTGCTTCCAACTGCATACTACCTATCTCTTGCCAATCTTCATTAGGTGACAAGTCAGTATCTATACAAATAGAATACCAACTCCTCAAACTTACACCTTCACCACCAATTGTTATTAAAATATTACCTTCATCCCTACCATCTTTTACATTGGTAATTGTCAATCTTAAAGGTATGTTAAGATTGTTCCTTGCTAATATCCCTACCATCTCTTCTCACCCCCTTTCACTCCTCAAATAATGGGCGGTCATCGCTCTTTG
>JAHIRD010000081.1 GCA_018818835.1 Pseudomonadota bacterium | reverse complement strand
TTGATCATAAAAATTGCCTTTATATTATTGATAATATTAGACTTCTTTATCAAATTTCAATGAAAAAGGCAAGTGTTAAATTTGCAATTTTATAATTTTTTCAGTAACTTAACTTGAATTACTTTTTACGAGTTCATCAAACATGTCTACAAAAAATAACCCCCCTGAAAAAGAAAGGTTTACCCATCAATGATTAGATCTTGAAAACCATTGATCCATTGATGTGTTGAAACGAAATATTTGAAGAGGATGACCGATGTTATTCTGGAAAAAAAAACGTGTGATCACAATCGGTCAGGGCCGGTTTTATTGCCCTGAATGCCGGTCTACAAACGATTATTTGCATAAAAAGAAAAAAACGGTGTCCTTTTCTTTATCCATTCCTTTTTCGACGGAAGAAGTCCATGGTCAGTACGTGGAGTGCAGCCGCTGCAAAAGCTCATTCAGGGAAACGGTTTTGGAAAGCAGCCCGGAAACAGCACGGGCAGAGTTTCATCCGTCCATGAAGCGTGTCATGATTCTCATGATTCTGGCTGACGGGGAAATAAATGACACTGAAATCCGTTCGATCAGGGATATTTATGAAAAAGTGACCGGGAATCCCTTAAGCGAGCAGGAGTTGGCCGAGGACATAGAAAAGGCCAGAAAGGATGCCTGCAAGGTCGATCAGTACTTGAAGAAGGTGACGCCCTATCTGAATAAAAGCGGCAAAGAACAGGTTCTTAAATCCGCTTTTTATGTGGCAACCTCCGATGGGTTGTTTCAAGCTGATGAAAAGGCTCTGCTTGATGAAATCGCACTGGCCCTGGAGATGATACCTGAACATTACGAGGATCTTTTGAAGGAGTTTATCCAGGAAAAAGAAAACCTCCCGGCTGAGGGTCTGGAATCAACGTCGAGCCTTGTGGGTTCACTGTGAACAGGACGTATGATAACAGCTTGGTTTAGCAGCCTTTTTTTTATATCTACCACCCGGTCGCTTGGCTTCCTGAAGGACACGAAGAGCACGAACAGATTTCAGCTCCAGCCCAAGCTTCATCTCCTTCATTTCATACGCAACTGAATAGAATTTTCCATCTGGTACACTCTTTGAGGCAATTATTAACGCTTAAACAAATGATATACAGTTATATCTGGACCTCCAAATTCATACCAATTCTTTAAGGTAGTTTTTATATCATCTAAGTTTAAATCGTCATATTTCTTGCTACGCCTGGTCCCCAAATCATACATTAAAATTCCTAACTTAGTTATATCTTTATAGTTTATCATAATGTTAAGTAAGCTTTTTAATTGACCTTCATCAATTTCTTTTGGTAACTGATATGTCAAATCTAAATCGGGACATCCTACTTCATCTGACGCAATATACCATTCAAGTCCGGTATCAGAAGATTTTAAAAAGTTATGGGCTTCAATAGCATACTCGTGAGAAAAAATATCAGCCCGAATAAATCTTTTTTCAAGCAGCTTTTTAAGTAGAGGTGTGTTGCTACATTCAATAGGATCAACACCAATTGCGAATAAATGGCTCATGGTTGATATACCCCCCCTATTGTTTGTGGATTTGATAGAACAGGGGATAAATATTCTCCAGGTTCAGGTGTGCGAGGCTTGGATGTATTTACTTGTAATGGGTTATTTGGATTGGTATGTTTGTCTACAACATGCGGGGAACCAATATCCCCATGGGTGTGGTCATAATCCACACGTCGAGTTGGTTTACCATTTACAGAATCGTGTCTGGCTTTAATTTCACCAATTTGAGTCTGACGTCCACCACGGCTTAATCCAGTCTGCGTTTCAATTTCATAGACTGACGCATTATATTTTTGATTACCTGAAGGCAATTTCTTTGAGGCCGGGTCTTTACACAATCCCAACGGATCGATCCAGCCCCAGACATTGGGACTATAATCGTAAACATTTTCCCCGGCAGCTAGTCCCAAGGGATCCTGGCTGATGAATGTTGCGGTGCCGGGATCGAAGTAGCGGTGGCGGTTGTAATAGAGACCGGTTTCAGGGTCGGCGTATTGTCCCTGCATTCGGATGGGGTTGTCGTACGCACTGGCATGAAGGGTTTCCACAGCCCCTTGAGCATTATAGGATGCGGACCAAACCAAATCCCCGGATTCATTGGTGACTTCCTGGGGCAGGCCCACGGAGTCGGTGTGGACAAGATTGATGGTTTTGTTTTGGTCGATGATGGCTAAAGGTTCGAAGGATCCGGGGTAGTAGACGAACTCTCTGCTATTTCGGCCTCCCACGTTGTCGGATAGGAGTTGGTCGCCGTCCCATAGGAATGTGGTTGCCTGATCATCTGTTTTCTTGGACAGGCGGCGGCCCAGGGCGTCATAAGAAAATGTAGTTGTCTGGCTGGTTGTTTCGTTGGTTGAGGCCGTCAGACGGTTGGCACAATCCCAGTCAAATGTCTGGTGCTGTTTATCGCTTTTGCGCTCAATAAGGTTTCCGGCGGCGTTGAAGTGGTAATCGGTGCCGTCGTGTTCCAGGTACCAGGAACCGTCAAAGGCTTCCTTTTCGGAACGCTTGAACAGGTCACCGGCAGGATCATGCAGGAACTCTCGGATCTTTTGTTCGGGGTCGATGTATTTGGTGATCCGGCCCATGGGATTGTACGTAAAATAGCGGCTGCCTTTGTCCGCATCGATCCGGGCCGTAAGGTTGCCGACAGGATCATATTCATAAGAGCGCTCAATGGTGTTGCCCCTGGGCAGGATCACCACTTGTTCGGCAAGCTGGTTGTCGGCAGTATAGTTGTAGGTTCGTTTCGTTCCGTTGAAAAAGGTTTCTTTGGTGGGCAGACCGAGGGTGTTTCGGGCGATTTGCATTTCCGACCCGTTGATGGTGATACCGGTGGTTCGGCCCAGGGTATCGTGGCTGAACCTGATATCATTTCCCAGGGCGGACAGGCGTCGGGTCCGGTTTCCGAGAACATCATAGTCATGAGTGATGATTTGACCGTTGAGTGATTCGCTGATCAGACGGTTTTCATGATCAAAAATCCGTTCCGTTTTAGCGTGTCCGTTTTCATGGGCGATGAGGTTCCCATTAGGATCGAAAGCGAACGTTTCGGTTTTTCCGTCATCGAAGGACTTTTCAATGAGCCGTCCCAATACATCAGTTTTGAACGTGGTGATCCGATTTAACGGGTCGATGCTTTCAAGTAATTGCCCCGCAGGATCATAAACATATTTTCGTTCGTTTCCCCAATAATCTATTTCGTTTATGATGCGGCCCTGGTGATCCCGTTTGAACTCGTAGATCTCGCCACGTTCGTTGGTCAGGGTTTTGAGCTGCTCTTCGGTGTCATAGTCGTAATGGACCACACTGCCGTCCGGGTTGGTGCGGGTTTTGATTTTGCCAAGGCCGGTGTAGGTTAGCTTGGTGGTGTTTCCGGCTTCGTCGGTGTGGCGTATGAGGCGGTTTTCTGCGTCATAGGCGCAGGTGATTTGGGTGCCTGTGGGTTTGATGATCCGGGTCAGGCGGTGTGCTTCATCGTAGATGTATTGGGTTTTCCGGTTCAGGGGGTCAAAGACTGTTGTGATGTTGCCGAAGATGTCCCGTTCAAAC
>JAHIRD010000080.1 GCA_018818835.1 Pseudomonadota bacterium | reverse complement strand
TTGATCATAAAAATTGCCTTTATATTATTGATAATATTAGACTTCTTTATCAAATTTCAATGAAAAAGGCAAGTGTTAAATTTGCAATTTTATAATTTTTTCAGTAACTTAACTTGAATTACTTTTTACGAGTTCATCAATGGTGGTACATCTGCAAAACAAATAAAGACGGCTTTGGAAAATAAAAAAGCCACTAAAGCAAGCCTCCTTTTTGGAGTAAATGCCTTCGTGGCTTTTATTTCATATGTTTTTTTCGAGTCGTTCTATCTGCCTTCGGACAGATGCTTCCAACACATATACTCAACAGCCCATGGGACTGTCAATTGAAAAATACGATAATTCATTCGATGTTTAAATCATGGCGAAAGGGACGTTATAAACTGAAGACCAGTGGCTTTCCGTTTGGGTGGCCGCTCTTTTTACGCGTGTTTTTTTAGGCCCACGCGGATGTTTTTTGTATGCCGACAACTTTACTTTTCTCGATAGCATTTTGATAAACCTGATAAATTCTGCATCAGAAAGTGGGCGTAAGAAGATCCAGTCCTCATCTGGTAATGCTATCATCATGCCTTGATGGGTTTGGGACAATTCGTTGGCAATGTAATATCCTGATACTTCGGTCTCAATTTTTACAGTACCATGGACACAACAAAGTGCTGCTTTCACTACAGCGAGAACTATGTACGCCACCAAAGAAATACAAAAACCGAATATCGCAGCTTTCGGATATCCCAATGTGTTAATTTCAGAATTAAAATAAGTCGTTAATTCCTGAAATGCTGTTTCGATAGTCCATCTGCCCCGGCATAAATCAGCAATTTTCTTTGCACTGGCAGCCGTTTCAGGTAATCCTGTAATGATGAAAATATCACTGTCTCCATCACGCGTTTTTTTGGTTAAACGAACCCTGATTCGTCGGAGTTCCATTTCTTTTCCGGAAAGGTCTTTAACTTTGATAGTCTGTTCAAAGACTTTACCGGTATTTGTTCTACCTGCGGCTTTTTCTACGGTAATTTCTGTGAATGGCAAATTTCCATGCTGACGAAAAATAAAATGCGCATTTTTTCCATAGTGATTTCCCGGGAAGGGGTCCGGCTGAAATCCCTCTTAATTCTTCAATACGATGTTCCGTCATTTCTATGCAGTTTCCGTCAAGAAGCTTGACATGATACCCAGATAAAAGTGAAGAATGCATCCCCCTAATTTTTTTATAACTGGAATGACTGAACTGGCTGCATAGCGAACCAGTTCGGCGGAGGTCGTCACTTCAATTCCGTTCAATTTATTATATACGGACGTTACCGATACACCGATGTCTTCTTTTGATGCCTGATACGCTGCATGAACCGAAGGATAACTTCCTGCCACGACCTTACTCATGATATTAAACACTGATGAGAACAATAAATCTTTTGTATATTGCTCTTCTGCTGTTTTTTCAAACCATTCATCCAGTTGATCGGGGCAAAGTATCCGTTCCATTAAACCACGTGATAAGACGGAAATTGGACTTTTCTCAATAAACTTTTCTAATATTGGGTTCAGGTTCACTACATTATCCTCCAAAAAAGGTTGTTTTTTACTCAACTATACCTTTATGAAAGCTAAATGTCTAGTTATATTTTATTGTTAGCACTACCTTGAAAGGGATGGTCCCATGGGTCCTATAATTCATATGGGACCTATAAGACCCATGGGACATATGACATATGAAGATTTTAAGGTATTATGCAGCCCTGGCTGGAGTACCACAAGCCGGAGAAGATCTGACAGTCTGGCTCGAATAGTGCTCGGTGGGGCTCTGGAAAACCCTTGAACAAGCATGGAATATGCAGTTGGGAGTTTTTGCTGAAGATATTCATATGCAGTTGATGGATTAGAACTTGGATCAGCGGGAGCATTTGAACCGAACGTTACAGTTTTAAAATTCTTTTGGACTGATATAACCCAACTGATTTGGGAATTTGTTTGCTTTTTTATTTCACCTTCTTTATTTTAGGATATTAGGTTAAGCTAAAACAACCATAAATTTTATTTTAGATTGAAGGAAGACCAATTGAAACGAAAGCTTCAGGGCCATTATGTGACCATATCGACTGTGGGTGAAAAGGCTCAGGCCTTTGTACCGGCACCACTGCCGCCGTCTCCCTCCATAGAATGGACACCAGAGCTTCGCAGTAAGTTTGACCAAGCGTTGTTGGCGTTGGGGCGTCTTGACAGTGTATCAATGTTGCTGCCGGATACCTCGCTATTCCTCTATATGTACGTCCGAAAGGAGGCGGTGCTTTCCTCTATGATTGAGGGGACGCAATCCTCATTTTCGGATCTTCTTATGTTCGAGCTGGATCAGGAGCCAGGTGTTCCGCTTGATGATGTGCGAGAGGTCAGCAATTATGTCAGTGCTCTTGACCATGGCTTGCACTTACTGGACAAGGGTTTACCCCTATCATTGAGGCTTTTCAAGGAAATTCATGGTGTTCTTCTGGCCAAGGGTCGGGGCAGCAATCAAACTCCCGGTGAATTCCGGCACAGTCAAAACTGGATTGGTGGTACCCGTCCTGGCAATTCCGCCTTTGTTCCACCTCCAGCCGAAGATGTTCTTGAATGTATGGGTAAGCTTGAACTGTTTCTGCATGACCAGCCTGAAACAACTCCGGTTTTACTCAAAGCCGCACTGACACACGTGCAGTTCGAAACGATACATCCATTTCTGGACGGCAATGGCCGTCTTGGACGTATGCTGATCACGCTGCTCTTGTGCGATCAAAAGGTGTTGCGCCAGCCGATGTTGTATCTCAGCCTCTATTTCAAGACTCACCGTCAGTATTATTATGAGCTTCTCAACACGGTTCGTCTCACCGGGGATTGGGAGGCTTGGCTTGATTTCTTTGCCGATGCGGTCATTGTCACCGCGACCCAGGCGGTGGAAACGGCACAACAGCTTCTCGATCTGTCCAATCAGGATCGCGATAAAATCATCGGGCTTGGACGGGCAGCGACTTCAACTCTTCAGATCCACCGTGCGCTTATGGAGCATCCCATTACCACATCTGGATGGCTGGTGGGGAAAACAGGCATCACTCCAGCCACAGTCAATAAGGCATTGAGCCACCTGGGGCAACTCGGCATTGTGAGGGAGCTTACCAACCGGAAACGCAATCGTCTTTTCAGCTATACCGGGTATGTGGAGATTATGAGCAAGGGTACAGAACTTCCTGACAGGTAGGGTTTGCCCCAAGTCGTCCATTTGAATTTATGATAAAGAAATAATAAACATTGAGAGGTCATTCTTGAACCGCTCATAGGTCAGGTTGAGGAACGAAACACAACACATTGGTAATAAAAAACATCTCGACATGCGATAGTGCATGTGCTATCAGTTAACGATGAAACCCAACTTTCCGGGAAACATGAAAAATATTCTGTTTGATCACTTGATCGCCGTTTGCCAGAAACATTTAGGCAATCCACGTATCAGGGGAAGCCACCATATTTTCAAAACGCCGTGGGCTGGTGATCCTCGCATCAATCTGCAACGGGACGGGAAAATGGCGAAACCCTATCAAGTCAAGCAGGTACAAAAGGCATTAGAGAAGTTGGAAGATATTCAAAAAAAGGAGGGGCCAGATGGTACACTTCATTGATAAATATACGTATCGCATTGGATGGTCTGAGGAAGACCTGGCATTTATTGCAAAATGTTTGGAATTCCCATCACTGGCCGCCCATGGTGATTCATCCGAAGCCGCCCTTCACGAAATTAAGTTGGTTGTGACTGAATCTGTTAAGTGGCTTCAAGAAGAAGGTGAGCCGGTCCCGGAACCATTGGGGCTGAGAAAATTCAAGGGGAATTTGACGTTACGTGTTCCGATAGAAAAACATCGTGAGCTTTCGATTCGAGCGGCTGAGGAGGGCGTTTCTGTCAATCAGTTTATTTTATCCAAACTTTAAGAGATTGAATCCATCACATAAAACACCACCAACGCCGTCCCAAGAACCAACCCATCGCAGGTCGGGTTGAGGAACGAAACCCGACAAATTGGCACATATCCCCATAAAAGAATTCACCGTTAAAAAAAGAATACAAGACTGTCGAGCACCGATTTTTCATTTACTTGAAAAGTTTAATAAACCGGTATTTTTAAACAAAGTTCACAATATTTAATATTCATGTAATTTCCAGTCTCCAGTTTGTGATATATTTTGTATATCACAAACCCGGATTGACATTCTTATTACATATTCTTTTATCAATCATGTAGTTGGGAATTTTTGCTGAAGATATCGATATGATGTTGGTAACGCCATGCCACAGGGCGCTGCTTTTTTTGCTCCGGTTAGCAATTTGTGCACGCCCGCATGGGCATAAGCTAATTGGGTGAAAATCCCTTATAGCTGAGTCACTGTTAAGGTAAAGCCTTAACATA
>JAHIRD010000079.1 GCA_018818835.1 Pseudomonadota bacterium | reverse complement strand
TTGATCATAAAAATTGCCTTTATATTATTGATAATATTAGACTTCTTTATCAAATTTCAATGAAAAAGGCAAGTGTTAAATTTGCAATTTTATAATTTTTTCAGTAACTTAACTTGAATTACTTTTTACGAGTTCATCATTAATGGCATACCCTAATAAATATGTGTGGAGACCCCTTGACCACAGAGGTTTAATTTTTTTTCACAAAACCATCGCGAATCACTTTACGGAGGATCACGGTCAATGAAACAGGATAAACTTATCTCGCAAACCTCTATGAAACATGGAATTACGTTCAAGATGTCACTGATTTGCGGAACGGTGGTGTTGATATTCCTGGCTGTCAGCAATGCTGTATTTCTCAATCTGGAGTCTAATCTGGTCAATTCCATTATTAGTGAAAATGAGAAAGAGGCTGAAAATGCCATTGATAAGGAAGGGGTTGTCCAGAAAGAATTATTGGATGAGAGACTCAAGGCCACCACGGAAATATGTGCATTTATATCCGCACCGTTTTTGTACAATCTCGATGAAAAACCCCTTGTGACAACCCTGGGTGCATATATGAAATTGTCAGAAATTCAAGCCATTGAAGTTATCGATTATAATAAGGAACCATTTTTTGCTTACTGGAAAAATCCCCAAGCCACATCGGGGAAGGCCCTCCCCAAAAATCTTAAATTAAATAGAGATCTTTTTGCTGAAAGTGATGCCCTTTATAGCGGGGAAAAAGTTGGCTCTGTTCGCATCTATATGACCGATGAGATTTTGATGGAACGTTTGAAAAAAAATAAGGAAGAAGCCAAAAAACAGGTTGCACAATTTCGATCATCCACCGCTTCAAAATTGAATAAAGCCATCGTTGTCCAGGCCCTTATTGTCGTATTCGTGGTTTCAGCCTTGCTTGCCGTGCTTATTTATTCAATGAAAATTATAGCTGTAACACCGATTAAGCAGATGATAGAACGGGTCAAAGACATGGCCCAGGGGGAAGGTGATCTCACCGTCAGGCTCAATGTCACAAGTAAAGATGAAATGAGTGAGCTGGCGGGCTGGCTCAACGTTTTTGTAGCCAATCTCCAGGCCATGATCAAGCAGGTTTCAGGTAACTCCGAATCCCTGAATGTCTCATCCGATCATCTGTCAAAACTATCCAGGCAAATGTCCGGTGATGCGGGAAATATGTCCGAAAAGGCAGACGTCGTTGCCTCATCCGGTGTTGAAATGAGCTCCAATATGGTGAGCGTGGCATCAGCCATGGAGGAGGTGTCCATCAATATGAATATGGTGGCCACCGCCGCAGAGCAAATGACCAGTACCATCGACGAAATAGCAAAGAATTCTGAAAAAGCCAGAAGTGTGACCGTAGATGCCGTCAGCCGCGCCCAGGGGACCTCAGCCAAAGTAGATGACCTGGGGCAGGCAGCCCAGAAAATCGGTAAAGTGACGGAGGTGATCACTGAAATTTCCGAACAGACGAATCTTCTTGCCCTGAACGCCACCATTGAAGCAGCACGGGCCGGAGAGGCGGGCAAAGGGTTTGCCGTGGTGGCCAATGAAATCAAAGCCCTGGCCATGCAGACAGCCCAGGCCACACGGGAAATTAAAGACAATATCACCGGTATCCAGGAATCAACCTCAGGAACCGTATCAGAGATCGCGCAGATTCTTAAAACCATAAATCATGTGAACGATATCGTGTCCACCATCGCCACAGCAGTTGAAGAACAGTCAGCCACGGCCCGGGAAATTGCAAGTAATGTGAACCAGGCTTCACTGGGTTTGAACGAAGTAAACACCAATGTGGCCCATAGCAGCCAGGTATCCTCGGGCATATCCAATGATATGGCCGATGTGAACAAGGCGGCAAGCAACATCTCCCACAGCAGTTCACAGATTGATCAGCAATTGAACGACTTGCATCATCTTTCCGAAGAACTCAAAAATATGGTTCGGCAATTTAAAGTTTGATCATAGTATCATTTGGTGATCTGCACAAACAAATAAACAATCAAGATAAGGAAACCCACATGAAAAAAAACATTATCTACCTTCTGTCCCTGGCACTCTTTGTTTTTTTTACTTGTAGCTCGGCCATGGCTAAAGATGTCATGACCCTTGCTGTCCATGATTATGCACCTTATTACAATAATGAAGGCAAGGGCATGATGATCGATCTTTACCAAGCCATCTGCGATGACGCAGGCATTGATGTAACATTTAAAGTGCTTCCGGTTAAACGGGCCATTGAGTATTTATTCCAGGACAAAGTTGACGCATTTTCACCCGGTCATATTTTTATGACCCCCGAGCAGGTAAAGCAGGTCTCTCTTGTCAAGACATTTAGCGTTGTTGGAATTTTCATGTACTATGATCCAGGTAAAAAGAAGACGGTGGTTTACAATTCCATAGCTGATTTGAAGGGGAAAAAACTGGCTGTGGTCGTGAATTCTCCTTGGATTCCAGCATACACAGCAGCGGGTGTTGCCTTTGAAGAAATCCAGACCCCGGAATTGCTTGTGAAAATGGTGCGGGCAGGGCGTGTTGATTTTATCGAAACAACCCTTTTGGCAGGTATGTCTCTAACCAACAATCTTTTCAAAACAGAGATGCAGGGTTTTGATTTTGTGATCAATCAGGCCATTGAGTGCTCTGTGGCCTTTCATACCTCAAACCCCAAGTCCATGGCACTCATGGCCAAATTTAATGCAAGTTTTGAGAAAATTAAGAAAAATGGGACCTATATACGAATTTTTGAATCCTATTGGGGTAAGAACAATATCCAGAAGGAAACGTTACCGGCAGATCTGGCCGCATTCGGTGTTCAAAAAGCCAGTTTGGAAGCCTTTAGTAAATACAAAAGGAACGCATGGGACAAGATCGAAGAAAGCAAATAATCCCTTGGGGGTGATCGAAAAAACGAGGCCTTTATTTTTTATTGAAGGCCTCGTTCATATCAGAGACAAAGATCTTCATACCTGCTTCTTCGCAATCAAAAAGATTAATGACGTGATCTTTCCATTATTAATCATATTTTATATCTGATTTTCTCTTTTATGAATTTCCAACCACCGGATGCTGACATGTATTACATACTTCTGGAGTATGAATTACATAATGCATGGGAGAAAAAGGGTCACAGTTTTTTGGATAGTGCTGAAAATGGGCGTTTAAAGGGTTCGCATAATTTTTGCATTATGAAATGATATACACGCCCGATTATCTGAAAAATAGCATGTTTCTCTCTGATGGAGACGGTGTCTTGACGAATTGACAGCCCTCAGTGTGGTGTTGTTCAGGTGGGGGATTGATCATAGTTCAAATGGATTGACGATGCATCCTGGAATGATCTGGATCATCAATTCAAATCCAAGCCATATGGGCTTTTTGGCATGAACGTTTTGATGATGTGGAGGTTTTTATGGAAAATCAGAAGGCTTGTCTACGATGCGGCTTTGACCGCCGGTATGAAGACGACCGTCGTGTTCTCTATAATGTCATGCCCTTGGGCTATGGCAAACGGAGAAAAAAGATTGAACGCAGGGCCCCTGTGGAACGGAGAATCGGCTGGGCCCGGCATACCCGATGGGGAAGTGTGGGACCTGAAAACCGTGTGGGAGTGTGACTTTACTAAAAAACCTTGTATTCGTTCACGGGGTAAGTCCCACTCGTATTCAGGCTCCGGCTTGAGACGTATCTATTTTTTCTAACCACCCGTTCGCGCAACTCACTGAAGGGCACGAAGAGAAAGAAGAAAAAGGCCATAAGTCCTATGAGTCCTATAGGTCCCATGGAATTATTTGCCTTATCACTAACATATAACAGCCGTGAGTCGTGCGAACGACCGGCTGTTTTTTATTGTTTTGGGTGTGTGGGGAATCTCCCTATGTAAATGAATGGTTTACTCTATATACAAAGGGAAGCTTTGGTTTTATACTTTGTTTCAATAATTTATCCCCAACCACTTTTTCCCTTTCCTGCTGTATGGGTGGTCGGAATATCACCCGGAAATTGTTAGCACCGCAGCCGCTAACCTTGCCATGTTAATTCTTTTCTTGAGTGTTTCCTTTCAACGTCTTGCCGGATTTTATACAAGCGATGGTATAACATCCGGCAAGATGCAACCCTTCTACCCTAAAAACCACATACTATTGCTCCGGTATTAAATTATCCTGGGTCGCATTGATGATTTGTTCAAGATGTTCAATATAGGTTTTTTTATACAAAAGGCCGCGGTGGTTTTCGATTTCATAGAGCAGAAGTTCCGCCTGGGTCCTGGGGTCCAGGCCATACAGGTTCAGGGCTTTACTTTCAGCCATCTGAACGACTCTCAAGGCATAATAGCAGGCAAGGATGCGTAATTTGGAATTTCTCCTCATCAGGTAGCTTTTTCCTGAAAGGGTGTTTAGGAAAAAATAAGCGTACTGGTATTGGGTTTTGAGAACGGGCATCTTTTCATCGGTGGGACAACTGGTGCTATTCTGAATCAATTGATAAAAAAGAGCCATGGCGGGCTCCACCACATCGGTTTCATTCTCCAGGATGTCTTTGATGACCTGGGTACCGGTTCGTCCTAAAATCCTTGAAAAATGGGACAGGCTTTGCAACAGTGTCAAAAATTCCGAGGACTCCGTCGAAAAATCAGGTGGGTTTCGGGACAAATTAAGCAGGGTGTTTTTGTAAAAACCGTAGGTCCCGTCTTTCAGATTGTATCGATCACTGTACCCATTGTTGTCCAGATAATTGAAAAAGCTGGCAAGGGCTTCTTTGACGGCTGTACATTCATCAGGATTTAAGGTGTTCTTGTCGCTGATCAGATCAGAGATATCCCGGCCGAATGCATCGTTTATTTTTTCCGGCGAAAGGTAAAAATTCTTTTCCTTTAAAAGCTCGTCTTCCAGATTCTGAATTTCTTTATTGAGGACTAAAATCCGTTGGTCACATTCACTTTGAACCTGGTCTCTGGTGGCATTCATGCCTGCATCATGCCACTTCAGAAAAGAATCAATGCCGATGTAACAGGCAACAATAGCAGTCAGAGCGATAATGATAATGATGTATTTTTTGTTCATGAGAGTGTCCCTTTTGTGAAAAATGTTTGACCATGGTTTTCCCATGGGCGGATTGTGTGTGTGTGAAAATGTTCTGATGACCCATGAACAGCCATCCTTAATTCTTTAAGATGATCCATGGAAAAGATGTGAACGTCTATTCATGCCACAGACCTAAGATGATGTCAAAAAAAAGAACACGGTGACCCCCTTAAACCAGGAAAAAATTAAACAGGTGTTAACGATTATAGTATTGGCCTTGGTAACTGTCTCGTTGTTCAAGGATGCTTCCAATGAGGTTTGTGGTATCTGATTTTTTTAAAGGCCACTGGGGGGCTACCAGTTCATCCGGGTGGGGATCTCCTGTGATGCGGTGAATCACCATGTCAGGAGAAAGGCGTTCAAGATAATCACAGACCAGTTGGGCATATTCATCTTTTTCAAGGCAATGGAAATCTCCATTTTGGTACATGGTTTCAAGCACCGTGTTTTTGATGACATAGAGCAGGTGGATTTTAACACCGTCAACCCCCAGATCGGATAAAATTTTCGCCCCTTCCAACATCATGGCCCGATCTTCTCCTGGCAGACCCAGAATGATATGGGCACAGACTTTCAGGCCCCGCTTCTGTGAGGGAGGCAGCACCGATTTGAAGCAGGCGAAATCATGGCCCCGGTTGATGGTTATAAGGGTGTTGTCATGGGGGCTCTGGAGGCCGTACTCCATCCAGATCAGGCGCTTTTTCGCATAGTCTCCCAGAAGATCCAGAACAGGCTCATCCACACAGTCGGGCCGAGTCCCGATGGACAGGGCCACCACATCATCGAAGGATAAGGCCTCGTCATACACGGCTTTGAGTTTTTCCAAAGGACCGTATGTGTTTGAAAACGCCTGAAAATACACCATGAATTTCCGAGCTTTGTAGCGTCGGATCAGGCCGGGTTTGCTTTGCATGATCTGCTCACTGATGCTCAGCCCCAGGGCATGGGCTCCGGTTCCTGAGCCTTTGGGGCTGCAGTAGATGCATCCCCCGGTGGACAGGGTTCCATCCCGGTTGGGACAGGAAAACCCGGCATCCACGGTCAGCTTCTGGACCCGTTCACCGAAAATGGACCTGAGATGATGGTTTAAATCATTGTATCTTTTACGCATCGTTATCATCCAGCTGTTGACCTTGGGAGCCTGCTCGCTTATATTATAAAATTTTGGACTGTATCATCACTCGGTGTGGAATACAAGATCCTGGGGCAGGAATCAAGGACCTATGGGCAGAGAGACTATGTTTTATTACGGGAAAATGTACGATGTGATTGTTGTGGGGGCAGGCCATGCAGGCTGTGAAGCTGCTCTTGCCGCAGCCCGCATGGGGTGCGATGTTTTATTGATGATGATTGATTTGGATAAGGTCGCTGCCATGCCCTGCAGCCCGTCCATCGGGGGAACGGCCAAAGGGCAGCTGGTCAAGGAAATTGATGCCTTGGGCGGCGAGATGGCCAAGATTTCAGACATGTCAGCCATCCAGTACAAGACCTTGAATACTCGAAAAGGTCCGGCGGTTCATTCCACACGGACCCAGAACGATAAGAATAAGTATCATAAAGCCATGAAATCCGTTTTGGAAAAGCAGGACCGACTTGATCTGAAACAGACCTTGGTGGAACAGCTGATCGTTGAGGATGGGACGGTCAAAGGTGTTGTTGATTTTACGGGGTTCGCCTACCAGGGAAAGAAGGTGGTTCTGACCACCGGAACCTTTTTGAGCGGGCTGATACACATCGGCGCCATGAGGTTTCAGGCTGGGCGGGCCGGAGAATTTGCCTCTTACGGTCTGGCTGAAAGTCTTAAGACACTTGGTTTTGAATTGGGGCGTATGAAAACAGGAACCCCTCCCAGGCTCCACAGGAAAAGTATCGATTTTTCACGTTTTATCAAGCACAGCTCCGACGAAAACCCGCGGCCTTTTTCCTTCTCAACCAAGGAGGCGTCCAGACTCCAGCTTCCCAGCTACATCGGTCATACTAATAAACGGAGCCGTCAGATCGTCATTGACAATCTGGATCGATCGCCTCTTTACTGCGGGACCATCAAGGGGATCTCGGCTCGTTATTGTCCGTCCTTTGAGGACAAGGCTGTGAAATTCCCCCAGAGAGAATCCCACCACGTGATTCTGGAGCCCGAAGGGGTCGAAAGTGAGGAGATTTATGCCAGCGGTCTGGGCAACAGCATGCCCCTGGATGTGCAGATCCCCTTTGTTCGATCCGTGGAAGGTCTGGAAGAGGCAGAGATCATCCGGCCGGCCTATGCCATTGAATACGATTATGTGAATCCTCTGCAACTTCGGCCCACCCTTGAGACAAAACGAATTTCAGGCTTGTATATGGCTGGCCAGATCAATGGAACATCGGGGTATGAAGAAGCTGGGGCCCAGGGAATATGGGCCGGCATCAATGCGGCATCATCGGTCCAGGGACGGCCTTCGTTTATTCTGGATCGATCCCAGGCATATATAGGGGTCATGGTGGATGACCTGGTGACCCGGGGTACGGTGGAACCCTACCGGATGTTTACATCACGGGCCGAATACCGCTTGGTGATGCGGGAGGACAATGCTGACCTCCGGCTCAGGGAAATCGGGTATGAACTGGGTCTGGTGGATGAAGACACGGTTCGGGAGATCAGAGACAGGAAAACCAGCATTGATAAGGAAATTCAACGGATCAAAACAACAGTGATACGACCGATGGAAGAAATAAATACATATTTATGTTCCAGAGGATCCAATGCCATTCAAAACGGTGTGCATATGGACCAACTTCTGAAACGGGTGGAGCTGGACTATGGGGCTGTTGAATCCCTGGCGAAAAATCCGGAACCTGTGGACGAAAATATCTCACGGCAGGTGGAGATCGAGATCAAGTACGAGGGCTATATCCAACGTCAGCACGTGGAAATCAACAAATTCAGAAACCTGGAAAAAATTAAAATCCCATTGGATTTTGACTATGGGGCGGTCCATGGGCTGTCCAATGAAATTCGTGAAAAACTGGCCCTGATAAAGCCCATGTCCCTGGGGCAGGCCTCACGCATGGACGGCATAACGCCTTCGGCGATTTCAGTACTTATGGTCAGTTTGAAAAAAGGTTCCGGACGCTGACAGGAAGGCCCCTTGACACCGGTCTCTGAAGGAATTATTGTTTGTGGTGGTCCACGTTGAATGAAAACAGTCAGTATCTGCATGGACTGTGGGATATAAAATTATGGATGGATCTTTGTGAAGGAACAGGTGACTATGTCCGAGACAGATTATTATAAATTATTAAATGTTGAACGAAGTGCAAGTCCAGACGAAATAAAAAAGAGCTATCGAAAGCTCGCCATGAAGTATCATCCGGATAAAACCAAGGGAGACAAGGCTTCCGAAGAAAAATTCAAAAAGATCAGTGAAGCCTACGCGGTATTGAGTGATCCGGAAAAAAAGAAGGAATACGATACCTTTGGATCATCTGGCTTTAAACAGAAATACAGCCAGGAAGATATTTTCAGGGGGTTTGATTTTGGAGATATTTTAAAGGAGTTCGGTTTTGGAGGCTTCGGGGGTTTCCAAGGGGGACGGCGTGGGCACGGCGGTTTTGAAGGGCAACAGCGTGCCGTAAAGGGCTCGGATCTGGTGTATGAAATGCCTTTGACCCTGCGTGAGGTGGCCGAAGGCGTGACCAAGTCCATTGCTCTCCAGCATCAGGGGGGGAATGGGCAGGTGAGTGTGAAAATCCCCAAAGGAATGATCGACGGGAAAAAAATCCGGTTGCCCGGCAAAGGGGCGGCCAGTCCTTATGGTGGTCCAGCCGGGGATCTTTTTATCAAATCCAAGGTCCTGTCTGATTCTGTATTTTTTGCAGACGGGTATGACCTCAACGTGAATAAATCCATCAAACTGTCCGAAGCGCTCCTGGGGACGACCATTTCCGTGCCGACTATCAATGGTAAGGAACTTAATTTAAAGATACCCCAGGGCACCCAGCATAAAACCAAAATGAGGCTACCGGGGCAGGGCTTGCCCCATATGAAAGGCAGCGGGCTGGGAGACCTTTTTGTTCATATTCTTTTGACACTTCCCAAAGAATTGAGTGAACAACAGAAAAAAATCGTTGAAAAATTGGCTCATGTCGGTCTCTAATGTTGTATAATTATTGACAAGAGCCCGTTTTCACGATACGCCCTTATGTATTGTTTCTTTACAAAAACCCTTAATTCCTGCAATATAGTGAGTAATGATTTGCCCAATGATTCCCAAAGGGATATATTCATGCCAGAATTGATTGAAATTCTTACACCTTCGGATATTGAAACGAAAGTGTCTGGCATGGCGTTAAGCATTTCGAAGGATTACGCAAATGGGAATCTGGTTCTTGTTGGCGTGCTCAAAGGGGCCTTTATGCTCCTGGCGGACCTTGCACGGCAATTGACTGTCCCTTCTCAGATTGGTTTTGTGGGTGTTTCAAGCTACGGGTCAGACATGATATCGTCAGGAAGAATCATTGTTACAAAAGAACTGGACATAGATATTGAAGGCAAAGATGTCATAATTGTTGAAGATATTGTTGACACAGGTCTGACATTGCAGTTTATTGTCAATTATCTTCAGTCCTTTAATCCGGGAACCCTAAGAATCTGTTCCCTGATTGATAAACGTGAACGCCGTAAGGTTAATGTGGTGGTGGACTATGCCTGTCATGAGGTCTCTGAGGGTTTTCTCGTGGGTTATGGTCTTGACCATGCTGAAAACTACAGACACCTCCCGGCTATATATCATCTGAAATTATAAAAAAATGAGGATGGAAAATGATCATTACCTGTGGGGAGTGCGATTCCAGTTTTGTTCTTGATGACAGTTTGATTAAACCCAGTGGCTCAAAAGTAAGATGCTCCAATTGCAGGAATATCTTTATCGTTTATCCTGCGTCGTTGGAATCCACGTCTCAGACGGAAAAAATCAAAGCTCCAAAACCCGTTAAAAAGGCTGCTCCCGTAAAAGATATTGCTCCCAAAGCCGTTGAGAAGGCCGCTCCTGAAAAAATGGTCGTGCCCAAGGATGATCCTGATCTGAGCAAGGCTGTTGCTCAGATCGTTGAGGATGAACTGGATTTTACCCAAGATGAACTGGGCATTGATGAAACAATCATGCCCGCCTCCAAGGCAGAGGCCCGGGGCAAAGAGTTCCAGGATGATATCGCTGTGGCCCTGGCCGGAACACCGTCAATCCAGGATCAGGACATGGCAGGACAAGAGAACGTGGGTGATGTTTTTGAGGAACAGGAAGAGATTCTTGATTTTTCGGATTTTGAACTTGACATGGATGAAGGCGATTTGCCTGGTGAACTTTCGTCTGATGATCAGGACCTTGATTTCGAATTTGAAGAAAAGGCAGTTGCCGATGAATCCGATGCCGGGCTTGAGTTGGATCTTGACCTGTCCTCCGATGATGAAGAAGAACTTGATTTTTCTGATCTGGAACTTGAGCTGAGTGATGATGGGCCTTCTTTGACTGCGGATCCCACAGAAGTTGTCGGTGAACGCATGGCCCCAGCCTCAACCGATACGGCGGATACGGTTGTTGTGGCCGATGCTGATCTTGATTTCTCCGATTTTGATATGGATGGGGCTATCGACGATCAAGAGCCGCCTCCCATGCCTGAGCCCACAGCCGTGGATGATCTGGGTTTGGGCCTGGACAGTGCGACGGTTGAGGGTTCAGAGACCGTGATGATTGAGGACGAACTGGATTTTTCTGACCTTGAGCGCGAACTGGATGGTTCGTTAGATGGTATGGATGATGAGCCTGCCGGAGTTGATGAGCTGGATCTGGGCGAGGATGAAGTTCCTGTGGAGTCTGAGACGATTCTTATGGATGAAGACGACCTGGACTTCTCCGAGTTTGAATTTGATCAGGATGATACCAAGGCGGCGGGTGGCAAAACAAAGACGCCTTTGACCGAAGAGCAATTGGCTGAAGAAGAACTGGATTTTTCAGGTCTTGCTGACATGCTTGATGCTGACGAGCCGCCCCCTGATCTTGAAGCCATGGATGATGATGTCGAGTTGGAGCTGGACCTTGATGGCGATGACACGGAAACTCCGGAAAAGGTGGAAGACGCAGGCAGCGATGAGGAAGAGGAACTCGATTTCTCCGATCTCGAAAATTTGCTTGATGGTTTGGATGAGCATGGTGAAGACCATGAAGACCGGCCCGTTGAAGATATCAAGCTTGAACTTGATGACGATGTGTTCGACGATGATGAGCTCGATTTTGCGCCGTCAAAGGGAAAAGCGAAGGTATCTGCTGACGATGATATGGACTTTTCCGATGTGGAAGCCATGCTGGGCTCAGATCAGGAAGAGGACGACGATGATTTTGACCTTGATCTTGATTTGGGTGAAGAAGAGGCAGATGATCTTGCCTTTGAAGAAGATGAATTGTCTCTGGCCCTGGATGATGATGAAGACAGTGATATAGAACTGGAACTGGATCTGGGTGACGGGCATGATGGTGACGAGGTCGATGATGACGATGATGACCTGACCGCTTCCGGACACGTTTCTGATGAACAGGGAAAGAAAGTCACGGCCGAAGAAAAGAAGAAGCCCAAAAAAACCGCAAAACGGAAAGCCAAAGGAAAGGGCGGGCTGATCGTGAAACTGATTCTGCTTCTTGTCCTTCTGGTCCTGGTTCTTTTTGGGCTGTATATGTCCAAGGACAAAATAGAATCCATGACCGGCTTTGTCATTCCTGTGGAACTAACGCCTCTTGAAAACATGAGGGACAGTATCTCGGCCATGGATATCCCGGGTGTGAGCAACTGGGTTAAACCCGTGCCCAAAGATCCCCAGGGAAAACTATTGTTGAAAACATCGGGGATTACCGGGAAGATTATCGCCAGTGAGAAGCTGGGGGATCTTTTTGTTATTTCGGGAAAGGTTCAGAACAACTACCCGTCAACCCGAAATTCCATCAGTCTGGTGGGCAAACTGTTCGGCCAGGCAGGTAAAGTATTTCAGTCCAAGTTGTTTTACGCTGGGAATATTATTTCCGAAGATGAACTGGTGACTCTGGATGAGGAAATTATCAAGAAAAGACTCCAGAATCGTCTGGGCGACGATGGGATGAATGCCAAAGTCAGGCCGGGTCAGATCATTCCCTTCATGGTGGTCTTTACCAATCTGGCTGAAAACCTGACTGAGTTTTCTGTTGAAACAGGTGGGTCATTCCAGGGCGCCGCCATCAAATAACATGTGAATGGCTCTATTAAGGAGCCTTGTCGTTGGTTGATCACCCCATGTGCTTTACGGTGCATGGGGTGATTTTTTTTGGTGACGAGCCTGGGACTTATGGGAGCTATGGGACTTATGGGGCCAGCTCCCCGCGAAGGCGGGTATTTTTATACTCACCATGAATGCCATTATTTTGTTGGTTGAAAAATATCAGGCTCAAACAACAGGGTCCTGAAATAGTCTTCCATGGTTTCCTCGCGACGGATCAGCTCCACCTTGCCGTTTTCCCTCAGTAATAGCTCCTTGGGCCTCATTTTCGCATTGTAGTTGAATCCCATGGCATGTCCGTGGGCACCGGTATCGTGTATCAGGAGAAGATCACCTTTTTCAATAACGGGCAATGAACGCTGGATCGCGAATTTGTCATTGTTTTCGCATAGGGAGCCCACCACGTCCACCACCGTATTGGCGGGTGCGTTTTCTTTCCCGTGAACGGTGATATGATGATAGGCACCGTATATGCCGGGTCTCATCAAGGACGACATACAGGCATCAACGCCGATATAGGACCTGTATATGTCTTTACGGTTGATGGCCGAGACCACCAGAGCCCCGTGGGGTCCCGTCATATAACGCCCACTTTCGAGATAAAGCCGGGGTGCGTATCCGTTATTTTGCTTAAAAGATGTGAAAAGTTCAGTAATTTCAGAGCCCATGGCCACCAGGTCCAGGGCGTTGTCTTCGGGTTTGTATGGAATACCCAGCCCACCGCCGATGTTGACAAACTCAAAACGGATGTCAAGTTCGGCCGAGACCTGGGCGACCATGTCAAGGATCATTCGGGTGGTTTCAACCATGTAGCTGTAGTTTCGTTCATTGGACGCCAGCATGGTGTGCATGCCGAAACGTTTTGCCCCTCTTTTTTTGGCTTTTTTGTATGCGTCCGTCAGCTGTTCATAACTCACGCCGTATTTGGCTTCCACGGGGTTTCCGATGATTTCGTTGCCTGTTCGTCGTGGACCGGGGTTGTACCTGAAACAGATAAGTTCCGGCATGGTGGGCACCGAGTCAATCAGGGTGATGTCATCAAGGTTCAGGATGCAACCACCGTTCTGTTCCGCCGCTAAAAATTCCTCCTGGCTTGTGTTGTTGGATGTGAACATCAGATCCTCACCCCGAGCCCCGGTATTTCGCGACAGGACCAGCTCGGGGATGGAACTGCAGTCAAATCCGAAACCCATGCGACCCATGATAGAGAGAATCGCGGGATTGGGGAGGGCTTTGACAGCAAAATACTCCCTGAATCCTTCGATCTGCCCCAGGGCTTTGATCAATTGTGCGCCGGTATGTTTAATTCCTTTTTCATCATAGATATGAAAGGGGGTTCCAAAGTGCCGGACAATGTCCTTGAGCATGGGTGACAAACGGTCCGTATAGTCGTGAGATAAGGGCATGGTTTTTTGTTTTACTCCTTTGGTTCATGATGAGGGGTTTCAATGATTTCACTGATATTGACTGAATCCAGGGGGATCTGGGAACTTTCCTTGTATGTTTTAAGCACAATGGTTGTTTCCGTTCGTTTCACCTCGGCAATGGCACCAATTTTTTGGGTCAAGGTTTCCCCAAGGGCAGCTGTTCCTGAAACCCTGATTTTGACCAGAAAACAATCTTTGCCAGTGACGAAATGAATCTCCTGAATTTCAGGAATTCGTGCAAGCAAGGGGCCTGTTTGGTCCGATTGGGACGCATGATGAAGGTATACATGGACAAAGGCCACCATGTCCCTGTTGAGGCATTTGGGATTAAGTATCACCTCATAGCCGTCAATGATGCCTTGTTTCTCGAGTTTTCTGATCCGCTCCAGGACAGCGGAGGGGGCCATGTTCACCTGTCGGGCCACTTCCACATTGGGGACCCGGGCTTTTTGTTGAAGGATGCTCAGTATTTTTAAGTTTGTTTCGTCAATCATTCGCTTATTATCCTTTTTTAAGGAAATATAATCCATGATACGGTTTGTGTCAAGAATATAACGCGGTTATTTGATGGAAAGAAAGAATAAAGTTCTTTGGGGATATGGGTCAGGCCAGGTATGGATGGGGATATGGATCAGGCCAGGCATGGCTCAGGACCGCTCCCGTCCTGGTGGTAGACCTGTTGGCGTGCATTGGCGGCAGCTTCGAGAACACCGATATTCGCATCCACATAATCAAAAACCCTGGCTTTTTTATCGTTGCCAGGCCTGAGAATCCTACCGAGATACTGAAGTAGGCGTCCTGAGAATCGTATGGGGTAGATCAGGAAAAGACTGGACAGCTGTTTGGAGTCAAAGCCTTCCCCAAGAAGTTGGCTTGTGGCGATGAGAATGCTGATTTCCTGACGGTCAAGACGTTCCATGATGCTATGTCTCTCATCCGCTTTTAGATCTCCGGTCAGAAGGACGGGGTCCAAACCGTGCCGGGATTTTAAGAGATGCTCAATGGCCCGGCAGTGGTTTTTTCGGTCAGACAGAACCAGGCAGACACCATGTTTGTTTTTTGATTCATGGGCCACATCCGAGGCGATAAGCTCGTTTCGTTCCTGATCTTCGATCAACTCAGCCATGAGTTTCCCGTAGTGATATGTGGGATCGGTTTGGGACGTAAAGCTCGTGGGCCTGAGGATCACTTCGGCCTGCAGGATATGACCCCGGTTAACCAGATCCTTTTTGTTCACTTCAAAGGCTTGATCTCCCAAGTGCCAGAAAATCAAGCTGGACAGTCGATCCCGTCTGTAAGGCGTTGCTGAGAGGCCGGTCATGTAATAGGAATCAAACACCCTTACCCCTTCGTAAAATGTCCGGCTGGGGGTTCTATGGCATTCATCCACCACAAGATGCCCTACATGGGGGACGATGTCCGGGATGCGTTTATAAAGGGACTGGATCATGGCCACCGTGATGTGTTTGCCCAAGGAGAATTTCCCCGATCCGATAAAACCCACTTCTTTTTCGGGAAGACCTAAAAACTGACCAATGCGGTTGATCCACTGGGTCGCAAGATCGCGGGTGTGGACGACGATAAGGGTGGGCTGCTTGCGTTGTGCGATGATTGCAAGCATCATAACGGTTTTTCCGGAACCCGTGGGGGCAGTGAGTACGGCAAAATGTTTTTTAAGGACCTGTTCCACGGCTTTTTTTTGAAAGGATTTCAGGTCACCCTTGAAGCAAAATTGAGTTTCAGGAAGCATTCGTCGTTGATCATCCATGTCAAAATGAATGTTCAGGCCTCCAAGGATGTTTATCAATGGTCGCATGTATCCCCTGGGGATTTCGAGGGAATCGTCATTCTCCCTGTAAAATTCCAAGTATCTGGGCACCCCTTTGTTCCAGCGCCCTTGCCGTTCGTTATCGAGCCAGATGGGATTGGGGAGAGTCAGGTTTTTTTTAAGCAGCTGCCCGAGTTCGTCGGAGACCTGGGGCAAGCGGATGGAATTGTTTAAAATAATGCGCATCTATAGAACTCCGGATAAAAAAATGATCCTCCATGGGATTTTTCCCCAGTGACAGTTTCTTTTAAACGATCCACTTTCTTTTTGCAATATCATGGAAAATGTTTTAACATAATTGGACAGAGTTATGACAAATATAAACACCTTCAACCGTAACATTCATGAAAACCTGCCAAAATTAGGTGACACATTTGATCGTGTGCGTGCGTAAGATGCAGATTTTATTCTGAAAAAAGATAAAGAAGTTTTATTGACCCCAGGTGCAGCCCCATTGCATATAGGATCGAAAATTTCCAAAGAACCCGGTATCAGGCTAAAAGATGAAGCTTCCGCCCCAGGCACCATCATGTGATGTGTCGTATTTCCCTTGTTCTAAAACGAAATAAACGTTGGATTAAACACGCATGACACACGATAAAAAGACCATTTTGTTTGTTGACGACGAGGAGAGTATTCTCGAAGTGGCAAGTGAATATTTTTTGCAGAAGGATTACCACGTCATCACTGCCGTGAATGGCAAAGATGCTTTGACCGTCCTTGAAAATACTGAGGTGGACTGCTGTTTTACGGACATCAACATGCCCGGCATGGACGGTCTTGAGCTGGCAGAGCATATCCGGGAAATAGACATGACCATCCCTGTGATTGTCATGACCGGTTATCCCTCCCTTGAAAACACAATCAACACACTCAAAAACGGAGTGGTGGATTTTCTGATCAAGCCCGTGAATCTGGAGCAGATGGAGCTCTGTGTCAGGCGTGTATTGATGCAGCGTAAGGTTTTTGAAGATAACCTTCTTTTAAAGAAGGAGCTGGATAGCAAAAAACGGATTGAGGCATTGAATATTGAGCTATTAGGAAAGGTCGACGAATTGAACAATCTGAACAAAATCATGAACGATTTTGAGCAGGTGACGTCAAGTCGTGAGCTTTTTATACGGGTGGTTGAGCTGGCCAGGGACATAACCCATGCCGATGAATCTCGCCTGTTTATTATCAGTCCTACCCAGGAAAAACCCTTCCAGGTGACGGCCTCATCGGCCAAGGGATCAATCAGTCACCCCATTGAACCGGCCGTGGAAGCTCTTGTCCTTGAAATTGTCGAAGACGGCATTCCTCTTTTAGTTTCCCAATGCACAGGCGTCAAGGACCTACCCGAGAGGATTCTTTCCGCCATGGCTGTCCCATTGAAAATCAGGGATAAGGTGTTCGGGGTTGTCACGGCCTTTGTGGAAGATGGCAATTACAGGTTCGATGAAAAGGATCTTTATTATTTGTCCTTCATGGGAACCAAAGCGGCGGACACAGCCGAGAACATTGCCTTGTATGAAACCATATCTGAAAATCTGTTTTCCACTCTCAGGGCCTTTGTAAAGGCCGTGGAAGCCCGGGATGCCTACACCAAGGAACACTCTAATCGGGTGGCAGAAATGGCTGTGGCCCTGGGCCGTGAAATGGGATGCAGCGAGGAAGAATTAAACCTTCTAAACTTTGCCGGAAGGCTCCATGATATCGGCAAAATCGGGATCCGGGATAACATTCTTCTTAAGCCGGGCCGACTTACGGATGAGGAATTTGAAATCATCAAGGAACATCCGGTCATCGGAGCCATGATCGTCAGCCAACTGGGGCTGTGGGACAGGGAAACCCAGATTATTCGGCATCACCATGAACGGTTTGACGGATCAGGCTACCCGGACGGCCTCAAAGGGGTGGCTATTCCATTTTTGTCCCGTATTATGTCCGTGGCAGATGCCTATGATGCCATGGCCTCGGACAGAGCTTACCGAAAGAAGCTGGACCTTGAAAAAGTGTCATCCATCATCCGGGACGGATCAGGAGCCCAGTTTGATCCCCGGGTCGTGGATACCTTTTTCAAACTGGTGGAAAGCGGACGATGGAATTTTGTTTGAAGCAGGGTTTTTATTTTTGTTGCAAAACGTTTACGTATTTACACCTGGGGATGCAAATGGTATAATTTTCATGAATTTAATTATTTTTCATCCTTTTCCATCAGCTGTTCAGCTAAGCCTATGTCAGGCTGTTTCGTTTTCCTTTGAGTATGAGTGGTCGTGAAACACTATGAATGATACCAAGCCTTCCGTGAAACGGAATTATTTCAGAGCCCCGATTTCGGCGAAAACCCGAGTGACGCTGGTTGATGAACACCACAAGGGAAAGGTTCGGAAATGTTTTGACATCAAACCGCTGACGGATATCTTCCCCTCGGGAGACAGGGACATGGCCCAGGCTATTTCCCTGCTTACATCCATGGTGATTCGGATTGACGACAAATTGGACCGGGTCCTTGAAACCCTTGAGAAAGGGGAGACGAAAAAAAGGGAACTGGAAGTCCATGATACAGTGGATATAAGCGGATCGGGCATCAGCGTGTTGCTCACTGAGGGCCTGTGTAAGGGCCGTTTGCTTCACCTTTCCATCACGTTTAAAGGCTCTTACAGGGGGCAGCTGGATGTCCTTGGGCGTGTGGTCAGAATCGTTCCCAAAGAGGATGAAAATGATACCCTTTATCTGACGGGAATCGAGTTTGTTGATTTAAGTGAGTCAGAAAAGGACCTCCTCGTTCAATATGCATTTAGTCAGCACAGGAAGCATATCCGGTCCTCCGGTTCCCAAAATGCTTAAAGGGAATGTTGGGCAGAGGGATGGTTATCCGCATTCCATAAGACGTGTGGAGATAATATAATGCTGAAACAGGGTGGACACGAACGCCGTAAAGGGATCCGGGTCGATTTTGATACCGAGGTCACGGTGATGTCGGACGGCATGAAAAGCAAATACAAGGGGAGTTCCCGTGACCTGAGCTTGAGGAGTGTGTTTATTAAAACAGACATTAAACTCAAGCTGGATACTCCCTGTCAGGTGGAAATCATGCTCTCGGGCCTTGAAAATGAGCTTGTTTTGAAAATGGAAGGTCATGTGGTCAGGGACAGCAACGAGGGCTATGCCATTTTTTTCGATTCGGTGGATCTTGATAGTTACACTCATCTGAAAAATATTGTGAAATACAATGCGGCTGACTCGGATATGGTATGATCAAATGAATTCAATCCCCGGAAAGGAAGACGAACTAAAGGATGGATGCCAACCTCATCAATCCCTTCATTAACGCAACGACCAATGTGTTGAGCACCATGGCCTTTGTTATTTGCAGAGTGGGCAAACCCTATCTGAAGAAAGATGACAAGGCCAAAGGTGACGTCACTGGTGTTATCGGAATTACAGGTGATTCAAACGGAACTATTGCCGTTACGTTTGACCAGTCAAGTATTCTTCGAATTGTCTCCAATATGTTTGGTGAAGAAATGACGGAATTGAACCATGATGTCGCCGATGCTGTGGGGGAACTGGTGAATATGATTTCAGGGCAGGCCCGGCGGGAACTTGAAGATATCGGGAGAATTTTTCATGCGGCCATTCCCACGGTGATCAGCGGCACCGGCCATAGTGTAACCCATTATACCGATGGCCCCAAAATTGCGGTTCCATTTACAACCGACGACGGGAGTTTTACCATTGAGGTGTGTCTTGAAGCATAAAATGAACAGTCCTTGCCTGCAATACGTTCTGACATTCGGAATACGAGAGGATGGCCTATGAATACGTCTTTAAAAATTCTTGTTGTAGATGACTTCGCCACCATGCGCCGCATCATGAAAAATATTCTCAAACAGCTGGGGTACACCAATATAAGCGAGGCGGATGACGGGACCACCGCCCTTGAAGAAATGAAGAAAACCACCTACGATCTCATTATCTCTGACTGGAACATGCCCAAGATGACGGGCCTTGATCTTTTGAAAACGGTACGATCAGATCCGGTTTACAAAGAAGTCCCTTTTTTGATGGTCACCGCAGAGGCCCAAAAGCAAAACGTCATTGAAGCGGTACAGGCCGGGGTGTCCAACTATGTTGTCAAACCATTCACTGCCGAGGCCATTGCGGAAAAACTGGATAAGATCTTAGATTGATATGAGGCCGCATATGGGACTTTTTACCACGCCACCCCCATTCATAAACTCGCAAAAAGTCGACGGATGGCTATGGAAAAAGGTCCATAGGCAAGGCATAGTGTTTGGCCGGGCGTGAAGGCATACTTGCTCGTATGTCGAACGTTTGGCCCAACACTATAACGCAGCATATGGGACTTTTTACGACGCCATCATCATTCGTCAAGCAGAGGAATATATGTCGAAAATTTTGTTTGCCGGTGTGCATGAGCATTTCTCAATTTTATCAGACCAGCTTTCAAAGGAGGGCCATGTGGTCGAACCCGCTTCGGATGTCAGACAGGCCATTGAACGTCTTGACCATGAAATCTATGATGTTGTCGTCACCGGACAATCTGTGGGCGAATCCGAAAGGAAGGTTCTGATGGATCACCTGTCTGAAAAAGAGTGGGACACCCGTTGTGTTGTCCTGCCAAAGACAGAGTATTCCGAGCCCATGGGCCAGGATGATGGGGATGATGCAGAAATCTGTTTGAGTTCTATCAATCGTGTCTTGTCAGAAAAAGATAGCACACCGTCAAGGCCCGGAACGGTGCCAGGGACAAACAAGGACTTTCAATTTTACGGTTTCGTGGGTGAAAATGAAGCCATCCGTAAGATTTCATCCATGGTGTCCCGGGTTTCAACAACGGACAGCACGGTTCTGATCACCGGGGAAAGCGGCACGGGAAAAGAGTTGATTGCCCGGGCCATTCACAAAAACAGCCACCGGAAAGCCTCCCCCATGATTATCATTAACTGCGGGTCAATTCCTGGGGAACTCCTTGAGAGCGAATTATTCGGCCATGAAAAGGGGGCCTTTACCGGAGCCCATCGAACCCGCATTGGCCGGTTTGAGTTGGCGGACAGCGGGACGATTTTTCTTGACGAAATTGGCGATATGAGTCCTGATCTTCAAGTCAAACTGTTACGGGTTCTTCAGGAAAAATGTTTTGAACGTGTTGGGGGAACACGCTCCATCCATGTGGATGTGCGAATTATTTCAGCCACCAATAAGGATCTGAAAAAAGCCATCCAGGATAATACCTTTCGTGAAGATCTCTTCTACCGGTTGAATGTGATTCCTATTCAAGTTGTCCCTTTACGCAAAAGAAAATCAGACATCCCGCTTCTTGTGAACCATTTTATTCAGAAACTTCATGAGAAAAACAGCTGGGGAATCAAACGGTTTTCAGAGGAAGCGATGAATGCACTATGCCGCTATGACTGGGCAGGCAATGTCAGGGAACTGGAAAATCTCATGGAACGGATCTCTGTGCTGGTGGAAACGGATCGGGTTGAACTTGACGATCTGCCGGATTATATTTCAGGGACTGAACCCTCTTCCTTGGAAAATTTTCAGCCCGTGAGCGATTTTTTTGAAAACGGCATGGGCTTCAATGAGGCCGTGGAGGAACATCAAAAAAAACTAATTCTCCATGCTTTGGGCAAAACAAACTGGGTCAAGGCCAAAGCCGCAGAAATGCTTAAAATGAAACGGACAACCCTGGTGGAAAAAATAAAAAAAATGAATCTTGAGCCGGATCAGGGAAATTGGGATGATCCGGACCTTGAAGACTGATCCCTATCTCCCCCCAAATCCATCCCACGATCCATAGCATAATCGTTTCTAAGCGCTGGAATCAGACATTCACCGACTCCCACGTTCATAACGCCGGTCTCTTTTAATGGAGATTCTTGGGGAAAGTGGGCGCCAAAAGTTTGGCACTTAAACGGGTTGGCATGTTGTGGGATAGACCCTCGGGGGTGAAATCATGGGGGCAGAACCTATCAAGCGCCATGAAAACCGCTGAATTCAGAATCTTTCACTAAAAAAACAGTAAAATTGGGAAAAAAACACTCTGGGCGGCTTACCCGCAAAGGCGGTGGCACGTGCTTTGCAGAGATTAGGGTGCTGTGATGCAGTGAAAAAAACATTTTACACGGATGGACGAAAAATGGGTTTTGTGTTTTTTTCTATTGTGTGCTAATGCTTCGATATCATTTGTTTTATGAAGGGTTTAACCTAAGCTTTAACCCCTCTGGCTGATCGTCGTGACGATATCTGAAATGAGATTGTTTCCATGACCCTAAGAAAAATCTTTATGACATGCCTGGCTCTGATTTTGCCCTTGTTTCATATAGGGGGCGCGTTTGGAGCTGATATGACGGCCATCGAGCTGGGCAAGGAGCCGTACTCGGTCAAGATAAAGCTTACCGGGGAATCACCCTACAAAGTGGTTCAGTTTGACAAGAAAGAACTTCTTGTGGCCTTTAAAAATACACGGGTGCCTGATAAATTGGTTCCAAAAGGGGATGGAAGCCCCTTTATCAGGCAGGTGAAAATCGCCCAGCGTCAACGGGACATCGTTTCTCTGATTATCACAACGGACAAGGACATCGGGGCGATGAGCGCCCTGTGGCATCCTGTGGGGAATTATCTTTTGGTCACATTTTCTCCCACAGGGTCCCGGGTAAAAGAAAAACACGTGAAAAAACGCAGTCGGACCCGATTCACGGCAAAATCAGAGGCTGCCCCCCCGGTGACATCCCATGGCACAGTCAGTACGGGCGATGTTCCTGAAGACAGTGCTCTTTCTTTACGGACGGGGGGAGACGCGCCGGGAAAGGTGGTCGAAGAGGAAATTGGATTTTCACTTGGAGACAGAATCTTTGACAAACGGTATGCCGGCAGCACAGATGATCTGTTTCTCGAACTGAGGTCCGATGCTTGTGGCGATTTGGGTGAGGTCAAACGCGGGATCATCCTGTGTAACCAAGGGGCCTGGGACAGGGCCTTTGACATATTCAACCCCTATGGGGAAGACCGGAATCTGGGTGTGAACTGCCTGGAAAATATATTGATCCTCAAAGCCTATAGTTTTTTTAAGAGTATCAACAAAGGTGGCGGGCCCAAGGATTATTTGGATGCAGCCAGATATTTCCAGGACCTGATTTCCTATTATCCGGATTCCATTTATGTGCCCTACGCCCTGACTTGTATGGGAAAGATTTATGGTAAATTGGAGGATACGATCAAGGCAGAAGGTTATTTCCAGGTGGTTTTGAAAAATTACACGAGCTATCCCGGAACCCCTGAAGTGATGTTCGAGTTGGGGAGAATCTATACGGAAAAAAAAGACAACACGCTGGCTGTGTCCATTTTGCGTAACGTGGTGACCCAGTTTCCCCACGGGGCCTTTATCGGTAATGCCAAATATCAGCTGGGAAAAGCCCTGTTCAATATCAATGATTTCCAGGCCAGCCTTGCTATTTTTGAAGATCTTGTTCAGAGCAAGCCACGCATGGTTTTTGAGACACCCGAACTTCTCCCGTTTCTTGGAAACGCTTATTATCATAACGGAAAAATCGAAAAAGCCAGGCAGGTTCTTGCCCGGGCATACAATCTGTTTCCGGACATGGAGGGGAAAGATACCTTGCTCACCCGCATTGGAGACACCTTTGTGGAGGAAAATCAAAAGGACAAAGCCGTGAAGATCTTCCAGTTGGTTGTTGATAAGTATCCGGGAACGGATGGATACGTGATCAGCACCATGCGGTTGGCAGAATATCTGGAAAGCCGTGAGGAAAAGGAAAAAATGTATGCCATGGTCATCAAAGAGTTTCCTGACAACCCCTTATCTCGTCTTGCCCTGATGCGTCTGGCACTTCTTCAGCATGATGCAGGTGACTATGAAAAAAGCGTGGAAACGATAAAAACTCTTCTGACCACCCAACCCAGGGCTCTGAAAAAGGATGCTGTCAACCTGATGCAGGATTCATCGGAGCTGATGTTTAAAAAGCTTCTTGAAAACAATGAATATACAGAGATTCTTGGACGCTTCGAGGCAGATAAGAGGATTCTTGATGAATCGGAAAATCCCAATCTGTTTTTGCTGGTGGGCATGGCTTATCTGAAGGCCCATCTCCATGAAAACGCCGTGGACATGTTGTTGAAATCCTACAAGCGTACAGGAGAAAAAAAACGCCCTGCTGATCTGATCTATGCCCTGGGCGTGGCCATGGATGAGGCTGGGCAACCGGATGAATCCTTGGATATGTTTAAAACCTACATCCGCTTTTTTCCGGAAAAGGAGGATGTGGAAGATGTCTATTCACGGATGGGTGGGATTTATTTTGGTAAAAATCAGTTTAAAGAAGCGGTTCAGTCCTATAAAAAGGCTCTTTCCAAAAGCAGAACCAACGCGAATAAAGCCCGGATTCTCGTGGATATATCCAGAAGTTACAAGGAATCCAAGGACTATAGCACGGCGGTGACGACCTTGATTCAAGCCATTAATCTCCTGGCCGGAGAACCCAAAGAATCCTTTGACACCCTGTCTCTGGCCCACAGGAATCTGGGGGAAAATTACATGAAGCTCAAGGCCTGGGACAAAGCGGCCGATGCCCTCACCATGGCTGTCAAATTCGCGGGTCAGGATGTAAACACGACGGAAATTTATTTCATGATGGGTGAAGCGTTTCAGAACAATAGAAAATTTGACGATGCAGAAAAAGCATATATGAATGTGGTGGAAAAGGGGGATTCCTTCTGGAGCAGTATGGCTAAAGAACGGCTCCGTAGCATGAAACTCCGTGAAAAATTGGAAAATACCTGATTCTTTTTGATGGGCCATGACTGAAATCAAAACCATACTTGTTGTTGACGGAAACCAGGCATCCAAAAGAGAGCGGTCCGCGATTCTTGAGAACCGGGGTTGCCATGTGGTTTCGTCACATGATAAACCCGATGCCCTTTTGCGGATGGAGAAAACATCGTTTGTTCTGGTTATCTTGTGTTCAGATGCCCCGGGCATGGGCACGGAGGATTTTATAATCCAGGCTGGTGAACGCTGCCCCGATCAGGATGTGTTGGTGATTTCTCGATCCATATCCGTGGATGAAGCGGTGTCGGCCATGAAGGCCGGAGCCCTTGATTATATCGTAGAGCCCGTAAGCCCGGATCAACTGCTGTCCTATGTGGATAAGGTTTTAAAGGGGCGTGAGGGGAAAACCGGTGACGGCAAGGAAAGGGTAAAAGGTCCTGCCCGGACGGTCCGAATCATTACCGGAAATGCCGCGATGAAAGACCTCATGGACATGGTAGACCGGGTGGCCGAGAGTACGGCATCCATTTTGATTCAGGGCGAAAGCGGCACCGGTAAAGAGATGTTCGCCCGATATCTCCATGAAAAGAGTCGCCGGAATAAGGGGCCATTTGTGGCTGTGAACTGTGCGGCCCTTCCTGAAAATCTTCTTGAGAGTGAATTGTTCGGCCATGAAAAGGGGGCCTTTACAGGAGCCATTTCCCGAAAGGCCGGGAAATTCGAGCAGGCAGACGGGGGGACCCTTCTTTTGGACGAGATTACGGAAATGCAGGTGCACCTGCAATCCAAACTGCTCCGGGTGATCCAGGAAAAGGAAGTGGACAGGGTGGGTGGTGGTGCTCCGGTGGCTGTGGATGTGAGGATCGTGGCCACCACCAACCGGAATATCCTCGAATCTGTGGAAAAGGGCAATTTTCGTGAAGATCTCTATTATAGATTGAACGTGATACCCCTGACCCTCCCTCCCTTACGGGACCGTATAGATGATATCCCTATTCTTGCAGCCCACTTTATCCGAAAATTTAATGCCCTTGACAGTCGGAATGTCAAATGTTTGACAAAAGAGGGGCTTGATTGTTTAAAAAACATGCCCCTCAAGGGTAATGTTCGGGAACTCGAAAATATTCTCCAGCGGGCTGTCCTTCTGGCCCGAACAGACACCCTCACTGATCAGGATCTGCTCTTTGGCCAGGCCCGTCCCCAGGGAATGGGCCCATCTCCTGGCACGGCCATGCTTCCCGATGAGCTTCTTTCGTCCCCCTTGCGAGACGTGGAACGCAAGATGATTTTTCATACCCTTGGGAAAACCGGCGGGAATCGGACCCATGCCGCAAACATCCTGGGCATCAGTGTTCGTACCTTGCGAAACAAGCTTCATGAGTACAAGGACGCAGCAGACCTTTCAGATGACGATGCATCCTGAATAATTCAAGCCATATAAACTATATGATCCCCCCTTGTTTTCTCCAAAGGTTCTGTTTTCCTTTTGATCAGGCATACATGTTGCATGATATTTGCCTGTATGGAACGAGCAATAAGGAGGTAATCCATGACGAAATCCTATCTGATCGACGATACCATGCGTTTGTTGGGGAAATCCCTGAATGTCACCACCCGGCGTCACAGCCTGATCGCAGGAAACATCGCCAATATCGACACTGTGGGATATACACCCAAAGACCTGGATTTTCAGAAAACCCTTGAGGCAGAAATGGCCCGGCAGCCAGAAAAACTTACCCGAACGGATATGCGTCACTATGCATTCGGCGCTGAATCTTCTTTGAACCAGACCCTGGTTGAGGCGGAGGATCCCTTTCACCCGGATCCGGTAAACATCGACACGGAAATGAGTCATCTGGTTGAAAACAATATACAGTACAGAACCAGTGTGGAGATGCTCAAACGAAAGATGAGCATCCTCAAACATGCCATCAGTGAAGGAGGACGTTAATGGATCTGATGAAATCTCTTAAAGTCAGTGCTTCGGCACTTTCAGCCCACCGGACCAAGGTCAATGTGATTTCGGAAAATATCGCCAACTCGGAAACCACCCGTACGGAAAATGGGGGCCCCTACCGCCGGAAAATGGTGGTTTTCAAAAGCAAGGATGTCGAGTCGAATTTTAAGACGGCCTTTGACCAGGCCGCTCGGAAATATTCAGGGGTTGAGGTTGATGAGATTGTTGAATCCCAGGAAAATTTTCATTTGATCTACAATCCGGCCCATCCGGATGCAGACCCGGACACCGGTTATGTGAAGATGCCCAATGTGGACACCCTTTCTGAAATGGCGGATATGCTTGTGGCCAAACGGTCCTATGATGCCAGTGTGACGGTGCTACAGAATACAAAAAGTATGATCAGACGAGCCCTGACCATCGGGGAATAAGGATAAACCATGATTGAATCCCTCAACGCTTTGAATAACAGAATATCCATTAAGGATCAGGGCCCCTCCAAGACAGTCCTGCCAGACCGCGACTTTTCTGACCGGTTCAAGGACCTGCTCCGGGATGTAAACGACAAACAACATCAGGCCGATGAAGACAGCCAAAAGGTGATCAAGGGTGAACTGGGTATTCATGAAGGCATGCTGTCCATGGCCGAGGCGGATATTTCTCTCCGCTATCTGGTTCAGGTCCGGGCCAAGGTGATGCAGGCCTACAATGAGATTATTAAAATGCAGATCTGAATAAGACAACAAACGATACGATTCCTCCGGGCATCCCATCTATTCCAGTGCGAAACAGACCTTGCTGCCTATGATGCCCCTTTCCCGAAGAACCGGACTGTCCTGGGCGTCCGGTATTAATTGATTCAGGTGGAAACTATGGCCAGTACCTTTGGACAGATGTTCAACAATTTTAAAGAAATTCCCCTATCCCGGAAGATTGCCACATTCGCCATTGTTTTTTTAGTGGTGGCTGGGGTGGGAAGTATTGTTTTATGGGCAAACAAGGCTGAATATAAAGTGGTCTTCACTAATCTTGAAACTGAAGATTCGGCGGAAATCGTTGGAAAACTCAAAGAACTCAAAATTCCATACACTTTCGAACGCAACGAAAGCGTTATTCTGGTTCCGGCCAACCGGATCCACGAAGCCCGCTTGGGATTGGCCAGTTCAGGTTTACCTAAAGGAGGCGTGGGGTTTGAAATTTTTGATAAAACCGATTTTGGTACCACGGAGTTTGTTCAGAAGCTGAATTTTCAGCGAGCACTCCAGGGAGAGCTTGCCCGCACCATCAAAGAGATGGACGAGGTCCGGGACGCACGAGTGATCATTGTGTTGCCCAAGGATTCGGTTTTTGTGGAGAACGTGAAGCCCCCATCGGCATCTGTGTTCCTCAAGTTGAGATCGAAAATGGCTCCCGGCAAGGTGGAGGCCATTGTTCATCTTGTGGCCAGTTCCGTGGAAGACCTGACACCAGAACTGGTGACGGTTGTGGATTCCGATGGTAAAGTTTTATCACGGGGTACGGGTGTGGACGAATCGAACACCCCCTTGAATAAACAACTGGAGTACAAGCTGGCTTATGAAAAAACTATGGCCGGTAGGGTTCAGACCATGCTGGAGGAAATTGTGGGGCCTGGCAAGGCCATTGTCCGGGTCACAGCGGATATGGATTTCAAACAGGTGGACATGAACGAAGAAATTTATGATCCCGATGCCCAGGTGGTGCGAAGCCGGCAGAACATCACGGATCAGTCCGATAAAAAAGATGGTGATGCGGGAATGATCTCCAGCGTGAACCCCATTGGAAACACGGGGAACACCCCCCAGGGCAGGAGTGAGCTGAACCAGCACAATGATGAGACGGTCAACTATGAGATCAGTAAGACCGTACGGGTGACCCAGAATCCCGTTGGGGCCTTGATGAAACTTTCCGTGGCCGCTGTCCTTGATGGAAATTACAAATGGGAGAAAAATGATAAGGGGGCCGGCGAACGGGTCTATGTCCCGCGAACCCCTGAAGAGCTTACGCGGTTTGAGACCATCGTGAAACAGGCCATGGGCTACAGTGCAGATCGGGAAGACCAGGTTTCCGTGGAATCCATACCCTTCTCATCCGGTGAAATCTGGGACAAGGGTGAGGAGCAGGCCGGTTTAAGTTTTAAATGGTCAGAAATCAAATCAGAGTATGGACGCCCCGTGCTAAATATCATGATGATCCTTCTTCTTTTTATTTTTGTGGTCCGTCCTTTGCTTAAAACATTTAAACAGGTCACCGAAGGTGGCGACGATATGCTTCTTGAGGACAAACAATCGGATCGGCTGATTTTTGATGATCAAGGGCGGGCGGTCCTGCCCAAACCCAGGGCGACCACCATCCAGGAGCGAGCCATGCTTCTGGCACGGGAAGATATTAATCGTTCAGCCAATATCATCAAGGGCTGGTTGAGTGAAGGGGAAGACTGATGGACCCAAGCGAAAAAAAAGAATACGGAGACAAAAAGGTCTCCGGACCTAAAAAAGCAGCCATGTTTCTGCTGAACATGGGTGAAAGCTATTCATCCGAAGTGTTTAAGCGGATGAGCAATATGGAGATCAAGAAAGTGGCCTCGGCCATGGCCCAGATTGATGGAATATCCCCCGAGGATATGGCCCTGGTTTCCCAGGAGTTTGTCCGGCTCTATGAAGGTGAATCCAAACTGGTTGTCGAGGCGGACGGGTTTTTGAAATCTGTGATCGAGCGGACCCTTGACCCTGAGAGGGCTGAGATGATTTTGAAAGATATCGAGGAACGTAAGCGTGACAAACCCTTTGTCTGGAGTCGTGATGTGAATCTTGGTGCCCTGGCCTCAGCCCTATCCACCGAACATCCCCAGACCATAGCCATGGTCATGGCCCATCTCCCTCCGGACATTGCTTCGGATGTGATGGTATCTTTTCCCGAAGAGATCAAAGGGGACATCGCCCTTCGTGTGGCCCAGCTGGGACAGGTTCCCGAAGATATTGTCAGGGATGTGGATATGGCCTTGAAGGCCGAGATGAAAAATATGGTCAGCTCGGGTGGGAAAGTAGGCGGACTCCAGGTCCTGGTGGATATTTTAAATGGAGTGGACAAGGCCACCGAAGAAACCATCATGGAGATGATCGAAGAAGAAAATGCTGAAATGGCTGGCAGTATACGGGATATGATGTTTGTTTTTGAAGATATGATCACCATCGACGACAGAGGTATGCGTGAAATTCTGAAGAAGGTGGAAGGACCCCAACTGACCATGGCCCTCAAGACGGCTAGCGAAGAGATGAAAAACAAGATTCTGGGCAACCTGTCCACCCGGGCTGCAGAGATGATTCTGGAAGATTTGGAGGTGATGGGGCCAGTGAAACTATCCGAAGTCGAGGAGGCCCAGCAGGCTGTTGTGCAGGCAGCTAAAGAGCTTGAGGCCGATGGAACCATAACCCTTGGCGGGAAAGGAAAAGATGATGTCCTCGTCTGATAGAAGCAAAAATCAAGGGGAGTTCACTGCCTGGAAGCCCCTGGTGCCTGCTGAACTGGAAAAATTCGACCGGGAGGCGATCAGCCATCCGGATTTGGAAGATCCTGAAATAGCCAAAGCCTTTAAAGCGCTATACACACGGAGCGGTGAAGCAGGGCAAAAAACGTTTTCACTACTCTATGGCCCCCGCGGGGAATTTGAAAAGGAAAAACAGATCGACCTAGAGCGGGAACAGGCCGAACTCGCACTTGTGGCAGAACAAGCGCCTGTATCTGACGTGGGGCGTGTGGACATAGAATCGATTCGCCATGCCGCTTATGCCGAAGGCTTTGAAAAGGGTGAGAAAGAAGGGTACCAGGCCGGATTGGAACAGGCACGGGAGAAGACCGATCGTTTGGCTGCCACATTAAATGATGTGGAGGGGATGTGGGCTCGCATTGTTAAACAGTACGAAACGGACATTGTTACCCTGGTATGCAGGGTGGCAGAAAAGGTGGTTTACGGGCAGGTGGCAGTAGACAAGGAAATTATCACCCGTGCTATTCTGGACGCCTTCCGGAAAATTGCAGATCCGGTTCATGCCACTATCACGGTCAATCCTGAAGACTATGAATACATCGAAGCGGTGAAAGAAGACTTTTTCGAAGCCATAAAAGGACTCAAGCAAGTCACCCTGGTGTCCGATCCATTAATAGATATAGGCGGGTGCAGGATCGAGACTCCCTCGGGTGAAGTGGAAACGGATATTGAAGAGCGGCTGAAGGCGGTTACGCAGTGTATCATCGAAAACAGCCGATAATTTAGGGGAGCTTGAATTGCCATGACAATGGATTACAGAATAAACTGGGATAAATATATCCATGCCGTGGATACATGCTTGAGCATCCAACTGGAAGGCCGTGTGGTCAAGGTCGTGGGATTAATTGTTGAAGCCTCGGGTTTGAACACTGGGGTTGGCAGTTTATGCTCCATCCATACAGATAATAATGATGTACTCATGGCCGAGGTTGTCGGATTCCGCGAGGACCGTGTGCTGTTGATGCCCTATGGTGATGTCCGGGGTATCCGGGCAGGAAGCCGGATTGTTCTCCTTGAAAAAGGACCTGAAGCAGAGGTGGGAGACGGGTATCTGGGCCGGGTGATTGACGGTATGGGCCATCCCATTGACGGTGGTGGACCAATCATGCCTGACGCCCGGTACCCCCTTTACGGAAAACCCATCAATCCCATGCAGAGGCGGGCCATTACCCAGCTGATGGATGTGGGGGTTTCGGCCATAAATACCATGATTCCCCTGGGCCGGGGGCAGAGAGTTGCCATTATGGCAGGTTCGGGCGTGGGGAAAAGTGTGCTCATGGGCATGATGGCCAAGCATACCGACGCCGATGTGACGGTCATCGGTCTTGTGGGTGAACGGGGCAGGGAAGTCAAGGATTTTGTGGAAAACAACTTGGGCCCCAAGGGTTTGAAAAAATCCGTAGTGGTCGCTGCCACATCAGACATGCCTCCCCTTGTCAGGATGCGTGGGGCCTATGTGGCCACAGCCCTCGCTGAATATTTCAGGGACCAGGGAAAAAACGTTCTTTTGATTATTGATTCCATCACCCGTTTTGCCATGTCTTCAAGGGATGTGGGCCTCTCGGCCGGAGAACCTCCGACCAACAGGGGTTACACCTCCTCCTTTTTTGTCAGAATTCCTATTCTTCTTGAGCGGGCCGGTAACTTGGAAGGCAAAGGAAGTATCACCGGAATTTATACAGTACTGGTGGAAGGAGACGATCTCAATGATCCGGTGGGGGATACGGTACGTTCTATTGTTGACGGCCATATTGTTCTTTCACGGAAACTTGCGAATCGCGGGCATTACCCGGCCATTGAGGTTCTTGAGAGTGTTAGCCGTGTGGCCCGTGACGTTGCCGGTCCGGAACATTTGGGCCTTCGGGAGAAAACGGTGAAGATTCTTTCTGCCTATGCAGAGTCAGAGGATATGATCACCATCGGAGCCTATGCCAAGGGGTCGAATCCCGTGATCGACCAGGCCATTGTCCTGAAGCCAAAGCTGGATGAAGTGTTAAGGCAGCCCATGGATCGGCAGGATAGTTATGAGGTCGCGTTGAATAAGCTAAAAGCGGTTTATCTATCATAAATGAAAAAATTTCAGTTCAACTTAAAAGCCCTTCTCAGCTACAGGGAACATTTAGAGCAGATCGCCAAACAAGATCTTGCCAAGGTTCTTGGGGAAATCAACGCCGTGAATGATTTTATCGCCGAATGTCAGTCCCTGAGGGAAACAACACTGGAAGAGCTTCAAATACGGTCTGAAACAGGGATATCAGCCCTGGATATGAGCAGATACATGGACTATATGGCCGGGCTTGAGCAGAAAACCATGGAGGCCCAGAACCATCTCCAGCATCTGACCCAGCTCGCCAACAGGAAACGAACGATTCTTGCGGAGAAATCCGTGGGGAAGAAGGCTATTTTAAATCTCAAGGAAAAACGGAAAAAAGAATATGTGGACGAGGTGGAAAAGTTTCTTCAGAAACAATCTGATGAAATGGTTCTTATTTCAGGCACATTCGTGAAGCAGAAGGAGGGCGCCATTTGAGAATGATGAGGTGCGGGGTATGAAGAAAAAACCCATGAATAAGCTGAAAACATTCATTTATTTTTTTATTGGGCTGAACATCCTGGTTTCGGTTGTTCTTCTTAAAAATCAGGGGAGTTCCGTTAACGTTCTGGGCGCGGCCCTGGCCACAGCAGAAAATGCCGTAGAGGGAAAGGTGGCTGCTGAGGGAACTGGAGAAAAGGAGGCATCCGAAGAAAGCATGGATGCTCCCGATGAAAAAAAAGAAGCTGAGGAGGTCAAACTGGTTTTAGATGGGCTTGAGGAAAAACGGATTCAACTCCAGAAGCAGGAGGACCGGATCAAGACAGAGCAGGAGAAACTGAATGCATTGAAGCAGGAATTGGAAGACAAGATGGCCGAGCTTGAAAAAACCCATTCCCTGATCAACGAAAGTCTGGCAAAGCTCGAAAAGAAAAAATCAGATAAGGAATTACTCCGTCTGGCGGCAGAAGACAAGAAAATCAAACAGCTTGTGAAAGTCTACGCCAACATGAAGCCCAAACAGGCGGGTGAAATTATAAACAACATGGATATCGTGATCGCAGAGAAGATCTTTTTAAATATGAAAGGTGAGGCGGCAGGAAAAATTCTTTCTTATGTGGAAAGTTCCAAAGCCGCTCTGATCAGCGAACGACTTGCTGTGACCATCGGCAGAAACGAGCCGAATTTATAAGGAGAATAAAATAAATGAATTTAACAATGAACCATTTTGAGTCGTTTCCGGTTCTGGGATACATGAATGACGCCGTGGAATATACCTTGGATGCATGGCAGAGGATGTTTCTTTATACGGATACCATTCGCCAGCAGGGAACGGATTTTATCGATGAAAATGAAAAAGGCCTTCCTCCTGTCCTTGATTTCGACCATCAGGTGATTTTTGACGGCAGGGACCTGGACCGGCCCGTGAATTATTCCCTGGCACGGATTATGCCTGAAGAGGGAGTGTATATTCCCCCGGAAGCACGGCCGGTGGTTATCATTGATCCCAGGGCAGGGCACGGCCCCGGTGTGGGTGGATTCAAAAAGGAATCCGAGGTGGGGATTGCTATGAAAAACAAGCATCCTGTGTATTTCATGATGTTTTCCCAATACCCTGTGCCCGGACAGACACTGGGCGATGTTGTCGATGCACAAATCCGGTTTATCGAGGTAGTGGGCCGCTTTCATCCCAAAGCTGAGAAACCTGCTGTGATTGGTAATTGCCAGGCCGGATGGGCCACAGCTGTGTTGGCCGCAGATCGGCCGGATATCACCGGGCCACTTTTTCTTAACGGCTCCCCACTGTCTTACTGGGCAGGAAAGGATGTGAGGAACCCCATCCGCTATAAGGGTGGACTTCTTGGCGGCATCTGGGTCTCCTCACTGTGCGCTGATCTGGGCAACGGGTTTTTTGACGGTGCCAACCTGGTGAAGAATTTTGAAGATCTCAATCCGGCCAATACATGGTGGAAAAAGAAATACAATCTTTATGCCAATATTGATTCTGAAAGTGAACGTTTTCTGCATTTTGAAAAATGGTGGAACGGCTTTTTCTTTCTGTCCTCAGAAGAGATCCGGGTTATTACCCAGGATCTTTTTGTGGGAAACAAGCTGGAGACCGGAGAGTTGTCCCTTGTGGAAGGAAAGAACATCGATCTGAAAAAAATGAAAGATCCGATTTTTCTATTCGCATCTGACGGAGACAATATAACGGCCCCCCAGCAGGCCTTGAACTGGGTGATGCGCGTCTGGGGATCGGTGGAAGAGATCAAACGGTACGGGCATGTGATCATCTACCTGCTTCACAAGGATATCGGTCATCTGGGAATTTTTGTGTCCAGCAAGGTTATCAACAAGGAACACAATGAGATGATCGGCCATGTTGATCTTGTCCATTATCTTGCCCCAGGGCTCTATGAAATGATCATTGACGAGAAGGTTGCCGGTGAAGTCGACGGCCCCAAGGTCCGATTTGAGGCAAGGGATTTTGACGATATCATAGGTCTTAATGAACCGAAGGGCGAGCAGGAATTTAAATATGTCAGTCGGCTTTCCGATGTATTCGACGACATCTACCAGAAGGTGGCCAGCCCTTGGGTGCGTCTATTTACCAATGATTTCACAGCAGGTATGTTATGGCGTAGTCACCCCCTGCGGCATGAACGATATCTGTTGTCGGATTTGAACCCCGCTCTTTTGCCGGTGAAAATAATATCCCCCCTTGTGCGGAATCATCGGATCCCTGTTTCAAAGGATAATATGTTTCGGGACATAGAACGGTCTGTTTCCGAAAGTATTGCGTCCTCGCTGGATTTTTACAGGGATATGAGGGATCTCTCCTATTATCAGCTGTTCTACCTGATGTATGACAATCCCTTGATGGCACGTCTGTTTGGGGGAGACGAGCCCGAACAGAAAGCCAGTCCCCTTGAAACATTAAAAAGTTTTGGGAAATACAGGAAACACTCAAATAAGGGCGGGATGGCCGAAGGTCTGGTCAGGAGTCTGGTGGCCATAAGTTTCACCAAAAAGATCAGCCATAAGAAACAACTGATGTTTATCAAACAACTTGTGGAATCGAGCAAGCACCTGGTGAATCTGGATAAAGAGGATATCAAAGGCATTATCAACCAGCAGGCGAAGATTCTTAAAAGTGATTTTGAACGGGCGATCCAAACCATCCCCGAACTGATCTCAACACCGGAAGACCGCCTGGTGGCCATTGAGATACTCACCTGCTGTGCGGATGATGAAGAACTCATCGGTGAGGAGGAACAAGCGCTGATTGATACCCTTGTTCAACTCCTGGATGATCGGAAGACCCTCTACTAACAAACTGTCCACATGACACCCATGGATAAATCGCCTTCGGCCATGGCCGAAGGCGATTTTTTTTTGATGAACTCGCAAAAAGTCGACGGATGGATATGGAAAAAGTCCCGTATGCGGCCTTATAGTGTTTGGCGTTACCCTCCTGTTCACTTTCGATTGTCGCATCACGTTTACTGATTCTTAACGTTGACAGCTTATTCGTGTTTAGATATGAGTAAAATAGAAATGATTTGGATGCATGAATACCACATGGAAAGATATCGGTATGAAGGAGTATAAAGACCACCCGGGCTTTGATGCCGGGTCTCGTAAGGGCTTATCCATGGACGCCAGATCACATTTGAAACTCTAATGGCCCGAACACCTATTGTGTATTTGGGGGAATCAGAGGTTACCATGATGAAAAAAAGCGCAATGAGTCTTTTAACAATGACAATGTCTCTGGTGTTGGTTTGGAGTGCCGTTGCAGCCATCTATGATTGGGTTCCGGACAAAACTAAACATGGCGTTGAAACCTTTTATCGTGAGGTTGAAAATTCCCCCATCAAAGAATACAAAGCAGTCTGCGAAATGGATTACCCCATTGAAGTCCTTCTGGAAGTGCTGATCGATGTCCCGTCTTATCCCCAATGGATGCCGGACTGTATGCAGGCTGAAATCCTCAAGGAATTCAACAAAGGCCTTGAGAGGGGCAACTACTATATCCATTTGACCATGGATGGGATCTGGCCGGCCAGAAACAGGGATCTTGTCATTGAATCGGTTCCCAAAACAGACTGGGAAAAAGGTGTTTCAGTCATCCGCCTGAAAAAACTTGAGAATTATCCCTATCCGCAACAAAAGGGGATTGTGAGAATTGAGGAATTTGTTTCGGAATTCAAATTTGAATACATCACACGAGAAAAAACACGGGTGTCATTCTGCACCTATGTGGATGTTGGCGGGGCCATTCCCCCGGGATTTGCTGCCATACAAACATCCCGGGTCCCCTTGGGTACCCTTCTGGGGCTCAATAAAATGGCCGCCGAAACCCGATATCGCGAAGCAGCGGCACGGGATTATTTTTAAAGCATACATTTTCTAAAAGTCCAATCCGGTCAAACACTCTTACTCGCTCGTGTACGAGTATGAATAATTCGAAATCAAGTCGATTCCGATCGTACTCGAACTCAGTAAAATCCTTCATATGTCCCATGGGTCCTATAGGCCCCATAAGTCCCATAAAACCTATGGGGCTCATAGAACTGATGTCATTTTGTGAAGAAGCTGAACAACTTTTAGCCGAGTGAACATGTGTTTTAAGCTCTTGACTATGGATTGGGTAAATAGTACAGGTGTAATAAAATAATATAGGGGTGGGAAACCGTTTATTATCGAATGCAAGGGATTTAAAGGCCATGATTTCATATCGGGTTTTAAATTCCTGTGCGGTTCAAAAACTGAAGATGGATGTTATGAATTGCACAACCTTGCCCGTTCAGGGCGAAACGGGGTTTATTTTTGGGGGATGGGTCACATGGACAAACGAGTGTATTTTTGCGCTTTTTTTCTGATGATGGTCATGGCTATGCCTGTAATGGCTCAGGAAGATGGCTATGAATGGAAGCTGATCAAAGAAAAAAAAGGTATCTCAGTTTATGCCAGCACGACACCCGGTTCGGACTTTACGACTTACAAAGCCACGGGGGTTATTGACAAACCCTGGGAAGTTCTTTTTGAAGTTTTACTTGATGTCCCGGGTTATCCCTTCTGGATGCCGGGCTGCCGTAAGGCTTCGGTTGTCAAGATGCTCGAAGAACCCTTGATCAAAGGACATTTTGTGATTCATCTTGTCTGGGATGCCATCTGGCCTGTGAAAAACAGGGATATGGTGGTGCTGGTTGAGTCGAACCATGACTGGGAAAACGATCATGTGGTCGTGACCTTGAATGATACGGATCAGTTTCCTGTTCCGGTTGAACAGGGCCTGGTCCGTGTTCAAAAATTTTTGGTCCGTTTTGACTTCAAATACATTGATCGGACACATACCCAGGTTGAGTTTGTGAATCTTGTGGATCCTGGAGGGGTGGTGCCGCCAGGTATAGCAGATATTCAGACAGCGTCTGTCCCCTATGATACCCTCAAGGCGCTTGGGGAAAGGGCACAGGACCCAAAATATTTTAAACAGGCTATGGTAGATTATTTTTAGTTGAGTGAACAGCATTATTAACAGACCCTGATGTATTGGTTGTGCTGAAACTATTTTCAAGGGGGAGTATATGAGCAAAAAAAACGTCTCCACATTAATTTTTTCCATTTTATTGAGTTTGGTTCTGACCCAGTCGGTTTCGGCACAAGCGATAAACAGTTATGAGGAGTTATTTTCCCTTTTCCCAGGAGGAATGGAAAATTTAGAAGTCAACAAACCTGTTGTTGAAGAAGCCCAAAAGTTGATTGCTGAACGGCAGCTGCTTCGTCGAAGGCGAACCATCAAATTCATGAAACCCATCAGTTACGACCCCATGAATGAAAAATATATATCCGTGTCTTTCCAGGCCCAGATCATGCCCCGGAAAAAAGCCGTCTTCTCAGTTCTTTTTGAAACCAATGCTGACAACGGAATTTCATTTCCCAATACAACCTATTTGTCATGGGTGGGGCCCAATGATCTGAAGAATTATGACGATATGACTCTCAATACCTTGTATGCAAGTTACCAGGAAATGGGTATTGAGGATTGCAAGCCCGGCTTCATGCGCTCGGGTATGGAAAAGGCCCTGCTCAGCAAGGCTGATATCGGACATACCCATAACGCCAAGTCCATCGTTGGAGGAACCCTTTCCGAGTCTGTTATTCCTGCAGGAATCGTCCGTGATGCTGAGCTTGACAGGATGGTGCATGGTACGATTTCAAAACTTGAAAACCGAATCGCTCAGTTGGAAAAAACCGTGGCTGCGTTGTCACATATTCTGGGCGGTGTCAGCCGTAAAAATGAGACTATTTTATTCAGCAATGTGAATGTTCAGATCGTCAACGGAAAAGGGTCGACCCCTTTGGCCAATGGACTGGGGAATCTTATTGTGGGCTATAATGAATCCCGAGCCAATGATTCACGGGAAGGATCCCATAATATCGTGGTGGGCAGCAAGAACAACTATTCATCCTACGGCGGGATTGTGACTGGTTTCAATAATGAAATTGATGGGAAATACGCATCGGTTATGGGCGGTAACAATAATTCCGCCAGTGGCGACTATGCCACGATCACAGGGGGGGCGAAAAACAGCGCAAAAGGCAAATACTCGAGTATCCAGGGCCAAAGCGACCGAACAAAAGTCGGTGAAGGCGAAAACCCCCATTTCAATAGTAACTGAACCATGGCTTGAATCGTCTGTGCATTCAGGGTAAAATATAGTGATAAAAGGGAATAAATACAATGGGAGAATCTGTTGGAAAAAATGCCTTGAAATGGTGCTCACCCTCATTGTTCTTCTAACCGCCCCCTTTATTATTATTCTGTTTGTTCTTCCGGGCATGGGGATCTTAAGCCCCCAGCCTGAATGGGGCTTCGTTTCAGTGGGCCTGATACTTTTCGGGATTTTTTCTCTGGGCCTTATCCTATTGCTGCACCAACGCAGAAAACACCTTAGTGAGTTATTCCATTTGAGAAAAGAGATACAGCAGATGTCATCGGAACTTCTTCTGGCCGGAGAACGGGAAAGACGGAAAATTGCCATGGATATTCATGACCGGATTGGCCAGAATCTTGCTCTTTCCCGGAAAAAACTTGATCTTTTTCGATCTCAGAATTCCTCCGGGCCCATCCTTGATCACGTTGTCCAAATGATTGATCAGGCCATTGACGATACGCGCTCCCTGACTTTTGATATCAGTCCCCAGATTCTCTATGATGATGGTCTTGAAGCTGCCCTTGACTGGCTTTGCGAACAAATGGGAAAAGACCATGGAATCACGATGGCTTTTAGGGATGATTTGAAACCCAAGCCCCTTTCCATGGATGCACGTATTCTTCTTTTTCAGTCTGTTAGGGAATGTGTGTTGAATGTGGTCAAACACAGTCAGGCTGATCAGGCTTGGGTCCATATAAAGCTTATCCACAACACGTTGCATATAGAGGTTGGTGATAACGGGGTGGGCTTTGACCTGGAATCAGTAGTAAAAAAAGAAAACAGGAGTTATGGACTCGGACTTTGGTCCGCCATTGAACGAATCAAACACCATGGCGGTGACGTGCATGTGGAGTCCAAGCTTTCCCAAGGCACTCGTATAAAAATTGATTTCCCTCTTGACCGGCACGTTTAAATACATGTACTATGAAGGAACGTTTGTGAGGGGGTATAAAATCAGCCTTCAAGCAGGGTCAAACCTTCCTGGATGGCGAACTTTGTCAGTCTGGCAACGCTGTGAATGTTAAGTTTTTCCATGATCTGCCGGCGGTGTGTGTTGATGGTAGACTCGCTGACAAAAAGACGTTTCGCAATTTCCCTGGTGGGTACCCCTTCCGAAATCAGTTGAAGCACTTCCTTTTCTCGACCGGTAAGATCTGCCGTACGGGACATCTGGTCTACCGATGATGAGTTCAGGTAGTCTTTGACAACGGTTTCGGCAATTGACGGGCTCAAATAGGTTTTATTTTCCACAACTGTTGTGATGGCGCAAACGAGTTCTTCAAACGAGCATGTCTTTAGAAGATAACCCACGGCTCCGGCCTTGAGCATGCCGGAAATGTAACGTCTGTGAGCGTGCATGGACAGGGCAATCACCCTGATTCCCGGGTTGGTGCTAAGGATCTGACGTGTGGCTTCCATGCCATTTAAATCGGGCATGCTGATATCCATAATCACCACATCAGGGCTAAGTTCCAGGCATAATTTTGATGCTTCCCGTCCACTGGAAGCTTCAGCACAGACGGTCATACGGCTGTCACACTCGAGGAGGACTTTGATGCCTGAACGGGTGACAATATGGTCATCAGCAAGAATGACTCTGATACTCAATGAACCCATAGATATTATCCGGAAAGTGTGTTATAATATAATGATAAAATTCTGCTTCACTATCTAACACACTTCGTGTCGCATGTAAACCGGAACGGGGAATGGGATGAGGCTCTCCCTTCATGGGTATGGAAGTGATGTGTTGTTCTGATGATGATCAGTGTTTTGTGTTTGATGAAATATAATTTGGTGTGCGCTTTTTGTTTTAATGCCTGAAACATGAACATGTCAGTTTTTGCGGTAGTTGCAATTGGGGCCCTTGGGGGGGCCGGGCATGTCAACAGTATCAGTGGATTGACACATTTAATTTGGGGGAACTATGTCTAAAAAAACATTTGATGAGCTACGCGAAGATGCACGAAATGCCAGAAAGGAAATTATTCTGGATGCCACGGCAAAACTTTTCAAAAAAAAATCCATTTTCAAAATCAGCATGAGGGATATTGCCACGGAAGCCGGGATGTCGGCGGGGAACATCTACTTCTATTTTGAAGACCGGGAGGCGATTGTCCGTGAGCTGATGATCAGGGATGAAAAAAACATTATTGACATCTTCAGGTCCATCATCAGGATTGACACAGAGGATGCCAAAGCACTTCAGCAAAAGCTCATGATGGACCCTGCCGGGGACACTCCGGTCAGGGAATACCACCGGGCCGGTGCAGTTTCTTTTTAGGGAGAATCTTTGAGCCGGAGCTTTATCCGGATGGCCCACAACTGAATCAATCGATTTAAAAACAGGGTTCCCAAAAAGGTTAGGCTTTCGGGCCTGCCTCAAGGGAGTCTTGCGTTTTTAGAGCCCAGTGTTTATACAGTCGGAAAAATCATATTTCCAGCAGCCCTAAATCATGTTTTGAGCGATTGGCGATTACTTTTAATTATGTTTATGTTAAGTAAACATTGTTTATTGGTTTTTTGCGCTTGCCGATTGGACGAACGTAAAAAAAGCAAGGTTTTGAAATCAGAGTGAATCGCTTAGATGTCCTGGCGAAGGGCTTTATTCTGTCTCTCATAAATAAAGGGACTAAGGGCCTGTGTTCTTTGATTCAAAATGCGTTGTTTTTTTATGGTCCAAGCGGTTGATGGCGGTCCAGCATTGTCCTGCTGATGGAACATTTCGGAGGGAGTCGTATGGTCATTTTTAACAGCAGGATTCGGTTACGCCATCCTGCATTGGTTTTTATGATAGTCTTGCTCGTTTCATCCGAGACATATTCCGCAACCTTGGACGTCCCCTCAGTATTATATCCCACAATTCAGTCTGCCATTGATGCCGGATCAAACGGTGATACCATTATTTTGGACGATGGGACATATACGACCGGCAATCTCAGTTTCGGGGCAAAGGCATTGACCTTGACCTCTGCCAGTGGTCTACCGTCCGCATGCATTATCCAAGGCGCTGCGGTGGCAACGACACCGACCTTTAATATCAGCCCGACCGACAAGCTCGGGTCAATTATTAAAAACATCACCATTATCGGCACCCGGGGAACATCAAACACCTCCGCGAATGGCGGGGCCTTTAACATTCAAACATCGATAACCCTGGAAAACTGCATCATCAGGAACTCCACGGCCTATCGCGGCGGGGGGCTCCATATCTCCAATGCATCAAAACCCGTATTCAACACGTGTGTTTTCAGGAGCAACGCAGCCTGGCGCGGAGGCGTTGTTTATTCAGAAAGTGATGCCTCACCAACCTTTAAAAATTGTCTATTCACTGGAAATGACGCGAGCAACTCCGGGGATGTCATGTATCTGGACAGTAATCCGGCGAACCTTGTCAACTGTACCCTGACGAACAACAGCTCGAACAACAACCTTATATTCCAAGAGGCAAGTAACTTGCCCATGACAATATTAAACTGCATCATCAACGCGGCGAGCACCAGTGACTTTGCAGTTAACGGCACGGATTCAGGTTTGGGCACGACGCCCTATCCCAGTATTGTCAATACGTATATCCGGGGAACATATGACTATTTAAGAGGTGGGGTATCCATGGTGTATGAACCCACCAGGATACTCGTCAAACGAGACCCTTACGTCAACTTATTTAATAATCCAGCGGCTGTCTACGTTGATTATACGGGTTATTTACCACCCCCAGCCACGACCTTTGAACTTAATTTTACGGAAACAACGAATTTTCATCTGGGCATGGATTCATCGTGCCTCGGTCTTGGTGTAAACGGCAGTGGTTTTGATTATGAGGATGAAGAAAGGCCATACTACCTGGGACGGGCTCCGGATCTGGGCGCAGATCAGTTTAATTACTGTTATCTTGTGAATAACAGACCTGATCTTGAGGGAAATCATTGGTTTGATGTTTCCCTGGGATCTGCCCAGCAACAGATCAGTACTGTCCAGGCCACAGGGACGTGGCTTCAGACCGGGAAGGTCAGGTTTTACAGAATCATACCCAGCGTATCCGGGGTGATGCGGCTCTGGTCCGATAACGCCAGCGTTGATTTGAAAGCCTCCCTGGCAGATGGTTGTCAACGGGCGGATATCCTTGTCACTGCAGACGATGACGGGAATGATTTTCATTGTGATTATGTCTATGCACAACAAGATGTTCCTTACTATCTGGCAGTGACCAACAAAGGCACTGGGGCAGGGAGTTTCAACCTTTTTGGGGAAATCCAGACGGATGATCGCCCCAACAGTTGTGCTATTGCCGACACACTGTCCCCTGGGGATGATATAACCATCACAAATACCTATTTTGATGGATCTTATGCCGATCAGGAGATATTTTCAAACATCGATTTTGACGATGACGAAGATTGCTATAAAATGGTTTTTTCGGTACCCGGTACCCTGATGATCACCTCTAAATTCCAAGTAAACGGGGATGTTTATGGCCAGACAGAACCCGATTATCTCGAAGTTCTCTTAAAAGATTCGGACTGTCAGGTTGTCGCCGAAAATACAGCATCGGGTTCATTTTTGATTATTCATCCGAATCCGTCAGCCTCGGTATGCTACCTGAACGTGGACCGAAATCGTTTTGAAGAAAGCGGGGCTATTCTTAATTACGGATTTGATATCCGTTATTATCCACTGGATGAAACAGAACCCATGGAAATCATTCTGTCCGGGGACACAGGAAGCCGGTCCGGAGCCATTACCATTCCCGGAGACAGGGATAAATATTTTTTTGATATTGTAAGCCCCGGAACCATCAGCGCCGAGACCTCGGGGTGTGTTGCCGGTGAAAACGCCAAGATAGATATCTATAATTCACTGAATGAGAAAATCGTGGATAATGGGGCAAGCCAAATGCCGGTCAGTGGTAACTATGTGATTACAGCCGCCATGGTCAGTGAGACTGATGAAGCGCCGTTTTTTGTGTCACCTGGACGCTACTATCTTCGTGTATCTGCCCTGAACAGCCATACCACACCGTTTGAATATGATGTCAGCCTGTCGTTTACGGCCGTTTCGGACGATCATGCAAATTACAGACAACTGGCAACCCTTTTAAGCCCCTGGCAAATTGTGTCATCAACCGATGCCCGGTTGTATTTTTATCCCAGGGTGGGCCATGTGGGTCCCATGATAGGGTCAGACCCGGAAACGGATTATTTCCGTGTGGATGTCCCGTATAACGGCACCCTGGATATCATGGCAGATTATGCCGCATCAACGGGCCAGATACAAGCCAGGCTGCTGGATTATTATGGAAATCCTTTGGCCACAGGCTCAGATATCCGGGTCGCAAATCCGGATTTTCCCATGGGCCCGGATAATATTCCCCTATGGTTGAATACGGCAAGTTATCTGGTCAATGCCATGGTTCAGTCTCCGGCAGGAACCTATTATAAATGTATTCAGGCGGCTTTGGGAGACTCTCAGTCACCGGCCAATAACGCGTATTGGGAAAACGTACCCGCGCCCTCTTCTGTTGATGGAAGAATCAGAAAAAAAATGAGTCCCGGCATTTATTATATTGAAGTCACCGCTGCAGAAAATCTTGATTATCTGATTTCTGTTGATTTTGACGACTTCGGGGACAACTGGAACGAACCTGAACCCCCCAAACTTGACAGTGCCTTCAACAGTATTATCGGGCATCTCGAAACAGCCGCAAATCCGGCTTTTCAATACAGCAATGATGCAGATGCCTTTGAACTTGTGGTTACGGAACCCAATCGGTTTATCATATACACCACCGGTACGTCTGATACCTATGGCGTCATCAAATATAAATCCGTTTCCGGATTCACTCCGGGGGATACGGTTGGCGGGATTCAATTTGCAACTCTTTACCTGGAAGCCGACTATGATTTCAATAAAAATTTTAAAATACTCGATAAAGCGGAAACAGCCTCCGCAGGTTCTGATGTGGGTGTTCTGCTTACCCCTGGAACGTATTCCGTTGAATTGGCCCTGACGGTTCCCAATGAACTATCCCCAAAAACAGGGGATTATGTTCTCCACTTTGAGCAGGTCGATGATCACTGCAACCACACGGTCTGCCCGGGAAATAATCCGCCCCTGGGAATCATGGCAGGCGATACAGGATCCCAGAGCGGCGTTATCGAAAGTCCCGGCGATGTTGATTACTATACATTTACGCCCTCGGTAAGCGGGCGGCTCACTGTAAATGTGGGAGATTCGTCCTTGAGTCTTATCCTGAATCTCATGGATCAGGATGATAATCGACTGACCTATTCAAGTTCCGGAACCCTTGAATTTGATGTGACAGGGTTTCAAAACTATTACCTGTCCGTTAAACCCGAGTTTACATTGAATACGGGTGACTATGACTTTGACTACAGCATGGGGACCACTGTCGGTCGAGATGACGACGGGGCTCTTGATTCCACGGGAAATGATTTTGCCGACGCACGGGTTTTGGCCATAGGTGCCAACCCACCCTCTTCCACATCCCATCTGACCGGCGGAGTCGACCTGGCGGGGGATTACGACTATTACACCTTTACGGTCAATGGCCCCGGTATTTTGAAGATTTATTCCACGGGTACAACCGACACCTACGGTTATCTTTTCCTTGAAACCGGCAACATGTTTAATCTGGTCATGAGCAATGATGATTCGGATTATGACCGGACGGACGGGTACAATTTCGGATTTATGTACTATGTGGAGGACAGCGCTTCCAGGACCTTTTATGTGAAAGTCCGTGGTTATTCACCCCAGGAAACAGGCGACTATGAACTCCATATCGACTATACTACCGGATCGGACGATCATGGGGATGAATGTGGTATGGGCACACTGGTCAACAGGAATGCACCCGGTTCCGTATGGGACGGAGACAGCATCACCTTTGACGAATCAAGCATCGGATTTGTGGATTCGAATATCGGGATTTCCGGGGACTGCGATTATTTTAAATTTGTCACCGGCCCCGAGGGAACGGACAAAGGCTCGCTGACAATATATACATCGGATGGCAATGAGCCCGTGGATACCTTCGGCTATCTAAAGAATTATATGTGCGGAACCATTGCCATGAATGACAATGGCAGCGGAGTCGGTGACGGGTTGAATTTCAGAATCGCCTATACACCGAATTGCGTGTTCGGTGCCGCTTCCGATTGTACGCCGAATCTGGATTGTGAATGTATTCCCCACACATATTCTGCGGTTGTGCGAAGTTACGATGGTGTTGAAACGGGAACCTATGATCTCCACATCGAAAGTAACGGGGTATTCGTTCTTCCGGAAAGCACCACCCGAATGGATATTACAGGAAACGGTACCCGGTATTTCGGGTTTGAAGTTCCGGGACATGAATCCTATCTGACCGCTAATGTAACAGGTATAGCACCCTTTAACGTGGGGGATCTTACGGCCACCCTTTATACGGGGGAAGGCCTTGTTGTCCCCTTACAGGTCAGTGACTTTCCCATCTACGTGGATGGTCTGTCACGGGGGGTTCATTATCTCAGGATTGATAACACAAACGGTTCCAGTGCAGGTGAGTTCGACCTGGCACTGACGTGCACACAAACAGGTGCCATTGCTTACGGAAACGGTGATGGGACGTTCTCGTCAAACGATGGAACCCTTTCAATCACGGCACGGGGGTCGGATTTTGGTGGAGGGGCCAATACGCCGGACAATGGCTATTTTGTCTATCATAAAATTGAAGAGGGCTTTGAATTTATAGCGAAAGTACGATTCACCGGAGGTGTTGTCGTTCAAAATTCCAAGGCCGGCCTGATGGTGAGGGAAGATATCCGGAATGCCTATGCCAGGAATGTATTTTCAAGCTTGATGCGTTATAATACAGCCACCAGCTTTAGGGCCAGGACCCAGTACCGAAGCACACCCAACGGAGCCACGACAGTGGGAAGCGAGGTCAGTGTCGGGGATGTGTCTGCCAGTGGGTGCTATGTCAGGATCCACTATGACAGCGACAGCAATCAGGTGCTTACGGGTTACAGCACGGATGGTTTGAATTGGTCTGCGGATTTTGCCTTGGCCATTACCCTGACACCCCCCCTCTATGTGGGGTATGCCGTATCCTCCTATTCATCAAGCCAGTACAGCCAGGTTGAATTCACGAATGTTCAGTATGTTAAGCTCATGGCTGAAGATGAATAAGGATGGCGTCGTAAAAAGTCCCATATGCGGCGTTATAGTGTTTGGCCGGACGTTCGACATACGAATAAGTATGCCTTCACGCCCGGCCAAACACTATGCCTTGCCTATGGACCTTTTTCCATAGCCATCTGTCGACTTTTTACGAGTTCATCAAGGTTGATGGCGTCGTAAAAAGTCCCATATGCGGCGATATAGTGTATCAAGAATGAGGGCGTATGGATTTTTATAAAAACAAAGATGTCGAACAGGAATTGCTTATGAAACACAGAACGGATGCGATGAAATGTGATATGACTTACCCCAGGGCAAAAACCTTAAAGCTCCTTGCCGCATCGTTCCTTCTCATGGCCATGGGGGTGGGGCTTTGGAGTTGCTCGTCCGGATCGGATCCTGTCGGGGATCAAACCGCCCCGGTGTCACCTGCCAGTGGAATTTTCACAGGAAAAGCAACCATCGGGAGTTCTTCGGGTGGTGCCATTTCCGTTGAAACAAATGACGGGATCCTGGTCATCCTGGATATCCCCGAAAAAGCCCTTGAACATCCAAACGAAATCACCTTGACCGTGACACAAACGGCTCAAGGTTCTGCCAAACATATCACTAAATCGGATGATTCCGAATTCCCCAGTGAATTTGATATCACAATTACTCCGGGTATCTCCCTCATGGAGCCAGCCCAGTTAACAGTGGTTTATCCCCAGGGAATCGATGGATCCGGGATGATTCTATGTCGAAGCGGGGTTGGTCTTCTGCCCCTGAAACAGGGGATGACTTCCGGTTCTTTGACAGGGTCACTGTACCGTCTGGGAAATTTCGTTTGCCAGGCACCTGTGGATGACGAGTTCATTACATCGGCCTATAACCTGATCGGACTGACACCGGATGGAAGCTGGCAGGAAGCCTTTACCACATTTGATGCCCTTGTCTTTCTTTCAGCCTATATGGCACAACACGGGTATACCGTGGAATCAGCCGACTGCTTCGGGGCCGTTGTTGAACAAAGCAAAAAAAGTGTGGGCACGTTTCTGGACGCCATTGGGCTTGTTGAAAAAGGCAGTTATGATTTTAAGTCCTTGGACAAGTTTAAACATCTGATGGTCTTGTGTGAAAACCCGGCCAATATCATTGCCGAACTTGATGGACACATTGAAAGCTATGATGTGGATTGACTTGTAAGGTCGTGACTTTAATAAAGTAAACTCGAAAAAGGCGTTTTGCCAGATAAGCAAAGCGCCTTTTTATATTTGATGGTTGGCATTTTGATGCACGAACCTGGCAACTTAGTTTTTTATTAACTTCCCGTTCGCGTAGCTTACTCCCCCTGTGTCAGGATAGTTGTCGCATGATTTAAAAAAAAGAAATCAAAAGTTGAGCAGGTGGCACATGTCCGTGTTCGTCCCTGTCAGTCCGTGTTTGTCCAGGCTATTTCTTCGTGGACGGACACGGACGAGCACTGACTGACACGGACATTGAAACACCGTGGTCAAACCATTTTTGTAAGTTTCCAGGCAATGCCTGGAAACTTAACATTTATTCACCATGAAGGCCATGAAGAGTACAGCGCGCCGTGCCCCTGTGTCTGCCCTATCGGCGTTGGAAAGCCATTCGGGGTAATTAAAAATTAGAAAAATCATGGACAGGTCGGTTATGCATTAGCCTGGGAACGTGTTTTATTTACCCGTGAATGCATAAAAAAATGAATACCTGTTTGTCAAACTTTTCAAAAGTTTGGCTCCCGGCAGGGCCGCCAGAGGCTGAATTATTTTACTTCCCATTGTGATCGGTGATACTTATTTGAACGAGGGCATCATGGCCCACCCGCAGCTACCCGGTCCGCAATGGGCTGCGATGGTCGAACCGATCTCGACCATCTTGATGTCATCCAAGGTTTTATCAAGTTGTTTGGCCAAAGATTCCCGCATGAAATTGCCCCCTTCCGGGTCATCAATGTGAGAAACCCAGATATCATATCCTCCGGGGATCTGTTTACTGATTTCCACAGCTTTTTTGATCATGCCCAGGATGGCCTGGTCTTTTCCCCTGTATTTCCCAACCGGCTTGAGTTCAGCCTTGATCAAACCGATGACCGGTTTAATGTTGAGAAGGGTACCGAACATGGCAGCCAGAGTGCCTATGCGCCCCCCTTTTTTAAGCCACTTGAGATCTGCTACCGTAAAGCAAAGGGGGCTGTTTTTCATAAACGGGGCCAGACGTTTGTAAAGTTTTCCCGTTGATACACCCTCCAGAATAAGTTCCCGCGCTTTTTTTACGATCAGGGCCTGGCCCCCGGAAACGCTCCCGGTATCAATGATTTCGACCTTGTCTTCCTGATCTTCGAATAAAAGATTCAGGGAGTTTTTTGCACTTTTATAGCAGTCCGAAAACTGACTGGAGACATGCAGCGAAATGATTCGATCATGGGTTTGCAGCATGTCATCATATATTTCAGCATATTCATGGGGCGTGGGTGGCGCTGTGTGCACTGTACTCCCATTTTTGAGAGCATCCACCACGTCCTGTTTGCTGATGGTCACCCCATCCAGAAAATTTTCTCCGTCCACGTATACATGAATCGGAGCACTCCTCACTCCAAGTTTTTCCGCAATTTCTTCCGGAAAATCGGCGGTACTGTCCGCCACAATCCCAATTTTTTCCCCCATAACATCCCCTGTCCTAAAAACAATGAACCCTGTTTAAGATTTTCCCCCTTACCCATTCTTATTATAAAAGAATGGGTACCATAATGCCGAACATAGTTCATTAAAGCAATCAAGTCAAATTATTTGGTGAATCGGGATGGGTTTCTGAACTTAATCTGATGTAAATACAGGCATATAATGAATTGTATTTGATCATTATATAATTTTATTGTTAATTTTTTGGGAACATCGGATGTTTATAAAATAGGACCTATGGGACCTATGGGACTTATAGGGCTCATAATATGATGACGTTTTACAAGGCGATTAAAATGTGTTTTACTTGGGTTCCTGCCTGCAAAGAAAACGGGTGAATGTCTACTGCCAAAACATAAAAATGGAAGAACAGGAGAGAAACGATGGTGGTTTGCCCCAAATGCGGCTTTAAAGAATCAAACGAGACGTTTGAATGTCCAAAATGTGGTTTGATTTATTCAAAATACAGGGATCAAAATACCCGGAAACCAGAGGTTGCGCAGCCCCGCCCCCCTGATAAAAAGATCCAGGAGAACAGGGGCCCACAGTATGATTCCTTTATGGCAAATCTGCTGTTTTCCCTTAACCCCAAGGCAGATCGCGTTGATTTTATTTTAAGGTCAGTGCTTTTTGCCGTATTTTTCATCTGGGGATGGTGTTTTATTTTTTCTTCGGTGAATGACCAGCCGTTTGGGTCCGGTTTCTGGCATATGATCAATCTGCCTTTCCATGAAGCCGGTCATATCTTTTTCAGGCCCTTTGGGAGACTGGTGACATCCATGGGCGGGACACTGGCCCAGCTTCTGCTCCCATGTATCTGCATGGGCGTTTTCTTAGTCAAAACCAGGGATACCTTTGCCGCGTCATTCTGTGTCTGGTGGTTGGGGCAGAATTTCATGGACATCGCGCCTTATATCGATGATGCCAGGCGCTTGACCATGCCCCTTGTTGGCGGGAATACCGGCCAAACCTCACCCTATGGATTTCATGACTGGGAATATGTTCTGACAGAGACAAAACTTCTTCGCCATGATCACATGATTGCCAGTCTATCCCATGGCCTGGGAACCTGCCTGATACTTCTTGCCTTTGCCTGGTGGGCTTATCTTCTTTTTGGATATTATAAGCAGCTTGAAACGTGATTATTAAAAAGGACATGATTGGCTTTGCGCGGCAAAGTCGCAACCAAAAAGCCTCGTCTCTCACGGAGGCACAAAGAACACGGAGAAGTGCAGATTGTTACCCTGGCAGCCCTGCCGGGGGCCAACCCCAGCCTTCGCTGGGGCAGGCTCTTTTAAAAAGGTTGCCAAATATGTATTTTGGGATGGATCAAGTTGTAGCGGCCCGGAATCATAATCCACCCAGGACCCGCAACTAGAAGAAATTTCGGCCCACAATAATTGCAAATAAAAAGATTGTCGTTATAAACATCTGATTTCACGCATTTGTTGATAAATTTCTGTAAGAGATACTTGTGAAATCAAGAATATATATGTATGTTTTGGTTGCGATGTAAAATCACAGAATTTAATACTTTATCTGTAATCGGGTTCAATGAATTATCAATGAGAATCTGAAACAGATAACTATCCTGATTACCATCTAATTGAAAGGGCCATGGTGTCAAACCTTGAATAGTGATTATGAAAATCTGGAGTTCTTAGGGGCATATTTATTAATATTACATTTTAATACAGTCTTTTAGGGCATTTATTCAAAACCATTTTGACTGCAGAATTGGTCAAAAGAATGAAAATCGGCTGGAGGCTTTAAAATTTTTTGCTAAAAGCCCTATCCGCCTTGCTTCATGTGGCACGCATCTCTCTCATCATCTCTGTAGGGCTTTGCCCAAAGTAACGCTTAAATTCACGACTAAACTGAGAAGAACTTTCATATCCCACCTTGTCAGCTGCTATGTAAGCTTTCATGCTTTCCTGTACCATCAAATCCCGTGCTTTTGTCAGGCGAATTTTTTTCAAATATTGCATGGGAGAATCCGATGTAATTTCTTTAAAGGCCCGATAAAACGCCGGAGAACTCATGTTGGCCGTTTTCGCCAATTGTTTAACATCCAACTTGTTCGCATAATCATTTTGTACGATCTTCAATGCGCGGGCCACCTGTGAGAACGCGCCGCTGTACATCGCCAAAGAATAAAGCACAGGCGCCTGGGTGCCGCAAAGCGCACGATAAAGAATTTCACGGACCAGTCCGGAGCCCAAAATTTCAGCATCTGTAACTGACTGCAATGCTTTGATCAGCCTGTTCGTTGAATCCACCATATCCTCATCCATAATGGCCGGGACCATCCCCTGAGGCAACTCCTTTTCGCCAGGATAACCGTTGTCTCTTTGAAAACCGATTCGGCCTATCAGGTCATGCAATTGGCCCATATCGATATCGATGTAGAGACCCAATAAAGGCTCCTCGGAAGTTGCAAAGGTCTCACATTCGAATGGCATGGTTACCATTGTTATCAAATAATTATTGGCATCATATCGAAATGTTCGGCCACCCAGGTATCCAATCTTGTAACCCTGGGCGACGATGCAGATACCGGGGCCATAAAGCATCGGTTTGCGGGGAATATACTGTGTTTCTTTGAAAAACCGCACACCTTTGAGATGGGATTCGGACGCTCCGTTGTTGTTGAGAGCCGGAAAGTGTTTTAAGATGCTGGTCATAATGAATTACCCCCTTTCTTTTGAGACATTTAGACAATATTTTTGGCAATAATACAACTAAAAATAATGATTTGGATAGAATTAGGCATTTTTTTGAGAGGATCGGGTATTCAAAGAGTCTCTTTAAAACTTTATTATATTTATAAAACAATCAGGATGAAAACAAAATCATAAATCGGCAATAAAACCTGCTAATTGAAAGGAATTAAAATGAAGAAAAGTATAATCAATACGCTATCAGTAATAGCCCTGGGCCTTGGGTTGTCCACGGCTGCGGTTGGCATTGCATCCGCAACAGACAAACCCACTGGAGCAGCCAACTTTTACAAAAGTGACAAAGTAACCATGAAGAAGATTTCTTTTAAAAATCAATACAGCATGAACGTTGCAGGGAATCTTTTTATCCCCAATGGGTTGAAGCAGAACATCAAAAACCCTGCAATCATAGTTGGTCACCCTATGGGTGCGGTAAAAGAACAAAGTGCGAATCTGTATGCCACGAAAATGGCCGAGCAGGGATTCGTCACTTTGTCTTTTGATTTGTCTTTCTGGGGAGAGAGCGAGGGGCAGCCGCGCAACGCTGTTTTGCCGGATGTTTATGCCGAAGACTTCAGTGCTGCGGTGGATTTTCTGGGCACCCATCCGCTTGTTGACAGGGACCGAATTGGTGTTATCGGTATTTGTGGCAGTGGAAGCTTTGTTATCAGCGCAGCCAAGATTGACCCGCGCATGAAAGCCATCGCGACGGTCAGCATGTACAATATAGGTGCGGCCAACCGTAACGCATTGAACCACTCACAGACTGTTGAACAAAGAAAAGCGATCATCGCTGAAGCCGCAGAGCAACGCTATGTTGAGTTTACCGGCGGTAAAACTAAATACACCAGCGGAACAGTGCATGTGCTGACAGAAGGCACGCACCCGATCCAGCGAGAGTTTTATGACTTCTACCGCACTCCGAGAGGTGAATACACGCCTGAATGGTCATCTTCTGATCTGACAACGCACCCGACGTTTACCAGCAACGTTAAGTTCATAAACTTCTACCCATTCGAAGATATCGAGACTATTTCTCCCCGTCCGATGCTTTTCATTACGGGTGACCAGGCTCATTCTATCGAGTTCAGTCAGGATGCATACAAGCGCGCGGCCGAGCCGAAGGAGCTTTATATCGTTCCGGGTGCTGGGCATGTGGATCTGTATGACCGGGTCAACATGATTCCCTGGGACAAGCTCACCTCATTTTTTAACAAGAATCTGTAAAAAGAAATAAAAGGAGAAACCATGAATTTTGAATTCCAGAACCCAACACGATTACACTTTGGTGCCGGAGTACTTGAAAAACTCGGTAAAGTAGCAACTGCATACGGTAAAAAGGCCCTGATCATCACCGGTGGGGGCAGCGTCAAACGCAACGGAACATTCGACAGGGCCGTATCAAGCCTCAAGGCTTCAGGGATCGCCTTTGCCGAATGTGACGGTGTGGAGCCCAACCCGAGAATCACGTCCGTCAGACGCGGTTCAAAAATTGCCCGGGATGAAGGTTGTGATGTAATCATCGCCTTGGGAGGCGGCAGCACCATGGATGCGTCAAAGGTGATTGCCGCGGTAGCCCTGTATAAAGGTGATCCCTGGGACATGATTGGTCACGGACAGGATAACTGGGTGATCCCGACTCAGGCCCTTCCCATTATCACCGTACCGACCTTGGCTGCTACGGGATCGGAAATGAACTGCGGAGCGGTTATCAGCAACGATGAAACAAAAATAAAATCCTTTGTGCAGGCGGGCACCAATCCGGGATTTCCTGTACACATGATAGAACATGCACTTTCCGCCCACCATGACATCACCCATGGCGCCGGACTGGCAATAGTCAATCCAGCCTGGATGCGGTTTGCCGTCAAATCCAGCCCGGCCAAATTCGTGCAGTTTGCCCAGCGCGTCTTTGGGCTTCAAGCAAAGGGCCCAAACGACTTTGACTGCGCCCTTAAGGGCATCAGCCGTTTCGAAGAATTCCTAAAATCTCTTGACTGCCCCACACGTCTATCAGAGCTTGGCATCAGTGATGAGCTGTTTTCACATTACGCCAAAGATGCTGTACTGGTAGCCCGTGATGAGAACGGCAACCTGCCCGGACGTCCGGCCATGACCGAGGCGGATATTATTTCGGTGCTCAAGGCCGCTTTGTAATGGAACTTCGCATGGCGAATGATAACCCGCCTATAAAAGAGGTAAATTATGAATAAAAGCGAATTTATGGAAATTGTCAGACACGGTGAGCCGATTGTCGGTGGGACAGATGCGCACGCCATGTTAGTCCGGTACAGTAACGAAGCATTGCGCATTACAGCGGAATTGAACGGGGCCTACCACGAACCGGATGAGATTCGTGCATTTTTTTCCCGATTGACAGGAAAGGACATTGACGAATCCTGCTTTATGTTTCCTCCGTTCTATACGGACTTCGGGAAGAATATTACCTTGGGGAAGAATGTTTTTTTGAACACCGGCTGTACTTTTCAAGACCGTGGCGGCATTACTATCGGTGACGGAACACAAATCGGCCAGAATGTCGTCTTGACCACGCTGAATCATGGATTTGCCCCGGAAGAACGGAATACAACCTTTCCTTTCCCCATTGTCATCGGGAAAAACGTATGGATATCCGCGAATGCGACGGTTGTTCCCGGTGTGACGATTGGAGATAACGCAATCATCGCGGCCGGTGCCGTCGTAACCAGGGATGTGCCCGCCAATGCCATCGTTGCGGGTGTTCCCGCAAAAATCATAAAGATGATTGTGTAAAGGAGAATAAGATATGAACATTACACGAAACGGATCACAGGCAGCCATTAAAGGGCCAGCGGACTGGTTTACGGGAAGGGTTCGGATTGATCCCTTATTTATTAAAGCAGTAGAGCCGGCACGTGCCACAGGTGCCAGTGTCACCTTCGAGCCAGGCGCCCGAACGGCCTGGCACACTCATCCGCTGGGACAGACTCTGATTGTCACGGCCGGGTGCGGAAGGGTGCAGCGCGAGGGCGGCGCCGTCGATGAGATTCGTCCCGGTGATGTGGTCTGGTTTCCACCGGGCGAGAAACACTGGCACGGTGCATCACCACACATGGCCATGACCCACATCGCCATCCAGGAAACGCTTGACGACAGATCCGTTGACTGGAAGGAGCACGTGAGTGATGGAGAGTATGGCAGCTAATCCTGATATTCCATGAAAAAGAGGTGTCACATGTAAAGGGGGCAAGTCCATTCTTGACTTTTAGTCCGTAGGTTGGGTTGGTTCATGGGACGGCGTTGGTGGTGTTTTATGTGATTATTAGATCTTTTGACACATTTTTACATACCAATCACCATGACCATTTGCGTGTCGGGGCGAAGCCTTGGCAAAGACCGATCCAGAATTAAAGTCTGGCCCCCGGAGGCGATTTCCTTCGTGCTCTTCGTGTCCTTCAGTGAGCTACGCGAACGGGTGGTTAATAAAAAACGATGTTCCCAGGCCCAGTTCGGGAGCGAGAAGAACCCAAAAAATAATATGGAACCCATACGTCCCATGAGTCCCATAGGTCCCATTAACATCCAGCGATCATATGAACGAAATATTTGTTTCAATCATAAGCCTGTGTTATTGAACCCACCCGTCCACGTCGTTTTTGATTGAAAAAAAGAAAGGCAAAGAGGATCAGGCCGATGAGATATGTCCAGTAACGCTGTGACTGGGCCATGCCCAGCCAGGTGGCCATCTGGTCAGGGCGCATGAGGATGAATGTCACGCAGAGGAAGGCGGGCATTTCCCAGATTTTGTTTTTGTTGACAAACCAGCCCTGGGTGGCCGAGGCAAAGGCAAAGTTGCCAAGGCAGGCCATCAGCAAGATCAGGAGGCCCTGGGCCCATGACGTGACATTGTGCAAGATGAGATCTGTATTGAAAATAAACATGAAGGGAAGAATTGCGGTCCTGATATCGTACATAAACCCCTGGATGCCGGTGGCGATGGGCGGTGATTTTGCAATGGCGGCCGCAGCATAGGCTGCAAGGCCCACGGGGGGCGTGTCATCGGCAAGAATCCCGAAATAAAAACAGAACAGGTGGGCGGCCATTAATGGGACGATAAAATTCTGGGCTGCACCGATATGGACAATGGCCGGGGCTGTCAGGGCGGCCATGACGATGTATGTTGCGGTGGTGGGGAGCCCCATACCGATCAAGAGGCTTGCAAGGGCAGTAATGACTAACATCAGGAAGATATTGCCCATGGAAATCACATCAATGATCTGGGTGATCAGGCCGCCGAGGCCAAGGGCCACCACGCCCACGATGATCCCTGCCGCTGCAGTGGCCAGAGCCACCGAAACCATATTCCTGCCCCCTGCTGCCAGGGCGGAGATGATTATATAGATGCTTTTTCTTATGGCCAGAGTCAGGGATTGCTTTTTGTACAAGGCAATCACCGGCTCCTGAAGAAGCATCACTACTGCCATAAGCCAGATGGCGTTAAATGCCGAAAGTTCGGGGGAGTGCCGTAAAATAATCAGTTCATACAAAAGAAAGGCCAAGGGGAACAGAAAGTGGACCCCCTTGAGCAGAGTTTTGAAAAACGGGGGCAGTTCGTTTCGGGGTATCCCTGAGAGACCCAGTTTAGACGCCTCGATATGGGAGATGTAAAACAGGGCCGCATAGGATGCAAAGGCCGGAACGATAGCTGCTTTGACCACCGCGAGATAGGGTACATTGACATATTCGGCGATAATAAAGGCCGCAGCACCCATGATGGGGGGGGCCAACTGGCCGTCCGTGCTGGCCGCAACTTCAATGGCGGCTGCCTTGGTGCGGGGGTATCCCACTTTAATCATCATGGGAATGGTAAAGGTCCCGGTGGTCACGATATTGGCGATGCTTGAGCCGGATACCATGCCGGTCAGCCCGCTGCCCATGATGGCTGCTTTGGCAGGCCCTCCCTTGAATCCACCCAGGAGGCTCATGGAAAGCTGGATAAAGTATTTTCCTCCCCCGGCCTTTTCAAGCATGGCCCCGAACAGAACGAACAGGAAGACGATGCGGGCGGAGACATCCAGGGGCACGCCATAGATTCCTTCAGTGGACATGGTCATCTGGCCCATGAACCGGTTCAGTGATGTCCCTTTAAAGGCAATGAGATCGGGCATGTAGGGGCCAAGGAAAGCATAGCTGCAAAAGAAAACGGCTATGACAGGAAGGGCTGGGCCGATGACACGGCGGGCCGCTTCAAGAAGAAGAACCACCAGGCACAGGCCTGCGATCAGATCCATGGTGTTGGGTGATCCGTAGCGGACAATGATCTCTGAATAGTTGATAATAAGGTACAGGGCTGACCAGCAGGCTGTGATGGACAAGATGTAATCAATCAGAGGAATTCTGTCTTTGACCGCAAGAAAGGTCAGGCCGAATCTGGGCCGTCTGAGAGCCGGGTAATTCAAATAGACAATCAAGAGGGCAAAGGCAAGGTGGATGGAACGGGTATAGGTGGAACTTAAGGTGAGCCACCGTGCGATGGCCAGCTGAAACAAACTCCAGAAAACAGCAATGGTGGGGATAATATAAGCCGCAAAACCCGTGGGCTTACGCTTAATCCCAGCCTCTTCCTCAGCCAGTTCCCTGGCCACGGCCATATCATCATTATTCCCGTTTGGCTGAATTGAATCATTCCCCATGCATATCCTTTCCATCCATCTCAACGGAAGAGTTCCAGGCCTGCCCTGTCCGGTTAAGGGAAAGCCTGGACGCTTAACTTAAGATATTATTTCAATCCCACTTCCTTATAGTATTTCATGGCACCGGGGTGGATGGGGGCAGATAAGCCTTCCAGCATACCTTCCCGGGTCAGATCCTGGAACGCCGGGTGAAGCCCCTTGAATTCATCAATATTTTCAAATACTTCCTTGGTAATGGCATAGACCACTGAATCCGGCACGGCCGCAGACGTGACCAGGGTTGCTTTGACACCGAAGGTCAGGGTATCTTCCGTGTTTTCAGCTCCGGGATATTGAGACACCGGGATAAAGGCTTTGGCATAGTAAGGGAATTTTTTAATCAGTTCATCCGTATGGGGGATGGCGATAAATAGGGTTTTACGCCTTCCGGATGTGGCTTCCTTGAATGCGCCGCTGGGGTGGCCCACGGTGTAAAAAAAGGCATCCAGTCTGTTATCCTGGAGAAGGCCAGGGGCTTCTGCCGCTTTTACGGATTCGGCGATGATATCTTTTGTATAATCCATGCCCGACGCTTCCAGTGCATCAATAGAATTTTCACGCTGTCCTGAGCCCGGATTCCCGATGTTGACTTTTTTACCCTTGAGGTCTTCAAAGGTCTTAATGCCTGAATCAACAGCCGCAAGAAGGGTGACCGCTTCAGGGTGCAGGGAAAAAACAGCCCTCAGATTGGTCTGGGGACCGGCGTCCTGCCATTCCTTTTGTCCGTTAATGGCCTGGAACTGCCTGTCTGACTGAACCACACCGAATTCAAGATCCCCGGAAAGCACCGCATTGACATTAAATACTGAACCACCGGTGGATTCCACCGTACACCTGAGGCCATATTCATCCCGTTTTTTATTGACGATTTTTGCAATGGCACCTCCCGTGGGATAATAAACACCGGTAATACCCCCTGTTCCGATGGTGACAAAACGGGTTTTTTGAACGAGATTCGATGCGTTCTGGTCAGTATCCTGTTGGGTGCAGCTCAAAATGGAGACGCTGAGTAAGAGAATAAAAGCCGATAACAAGGTTTTCATGGTTCACTCCTTTCATCTGTGTGTCGAAAATAAAATCGGTAAAGAACGACAGGTGTATTCGTATTAAAAATACAGATTGAAATCCATGCGATTAAAGAGATTCTGCCCTCAACGTGGGGCAGTTCGTGATAGCTGGCTTTAGTGTTTCTTTTAGGGCCGGGAACGTCACCCTTTGGAGCGTATCATATCAGATCATTAACAAAGGCTTTCCGGCAGAGATCGGACAATGATCGCCACAAGATCGTTTATACCTATCAAAAGAACGGCGTTGTGACAAGAAAAAAGCACCCCCAACGTTGAGGGTGCTTTGTATGAAATGACATGGTAACGGATAGTTATAATACTTGCTTTATGCGCTTTAATGCTTTCTCAACATTTTCGTAGCTGTTGAACGCGCTGATTCGGATATATCCCTGGCCGCATTTCCCGAATCCGGCACCTGGGGTACAGACCACACCGGCTTGATTGAGCAATCGATCGAAGAATTCCCAGGAATCACTTTTCCCATCAATCCAGATATAGGGAGAATTATCACCTCCCACCAGGTCATAACCCAGGGCACCCATTTCTTTCCGGATCAGGGCCGCGTTCGTGAGGTAGTACTCAATCAGCTCCCGAACCTGTTTTTTACCATCCACACTGTAAACCGCTTCTGCGGCCCTTTGAACCGGATAGGACACCCCATTGAATTTGGTGGTGTGTCTTCGGTTCCAGAGGCTGTGGATGGAATGTTTTCCCCCTGTTTTGTCAAAGGCCATCAGGGATTTGGGGACCACGGTAAAGGCACACCGGGTTCCGGTGAATCCTGCTGTTTTTGAAAAACTTCGAAATTCAATGGCCACATCCCTGGCCCCCTCGATTTCAAAGATGGAACGGGGCAGGGTGTCATCGGTGATAAATGCCTCGTAAGCTGCGTCGTATAAAATCAGGGCCTTTTCTTTTTTTGCAAAATCCACCCAGGTCTTAAGGGCCTCACGGGTGATCGTTGTCCCTGTGGGATTGTTGGGAAAACACAGGTAGATCAGGTCCACGGGCTGGTTGGGGAGATCCGGGACAAAGTTGTTTGCCCGGGTGCAGGAAAGGTAATGAATGCCCTGGTATTTTCCGTCTTTAAAATCCCCAGTCCGCCCGGCCATCACGTTGGTGTCCAGGTAGACTGGATAAACTGGATCGGGAATGGCAATGGCGATGTCCGTGGAAAATATTTCCTGGATGTTTCCGGTATCGCATTTGGCACCGTCACTGATGAAGATCTCATCGGCTTCAATGTCAGCCCCCCGGCTTTGATAATCATTTTTGGCAATGGCTTCACGTAAGAAATCATAGCCCTGTTCCGGTCCGTAGCCCCGGAATGTCTTTTCCGTTGCCATGTCATCCACGCCCTTGTGAAAGGCAGCGACGCAGGCCTGGGGAAGCGCTCGGGTCACATCGCCGATACCCAGTTTGATGACTTCCCTGTCCGGGTTGCTTTTCTGGAAAGCCCCAACCCGTTTGGCGATGTCGGAAAACAGATAGGATGCTTTGAGTTTTAGATAATTGTCATTGATCGTGATCATGGCAGGTACCTCCTTGGTTTGCCGTATACAAGCCGTTTTAAGGCTCTTTGTCAGAAAATGAACAAGAGAGGAACTGAAACAGTATTAAATATTCTCTCATTTTGTTTGTTCGGGAAATAATAATTGACAATGCCTTTTGTGTCAAGAATATAGATCGGATTATTGGCCAATTTTTAGAATAAAATTCACATAGAGATTGCCCCGGCATTTTCGCTAAAAAGTGCAATCTGTCAGTTCTGACCACGATCAACTATCTTGAATAATAAGCATTTATTGACTTGATAGCCGACAGTTTTTATCATTTTATTCTCTCTCGATTCGCCTTTCGCCCTCATTTTTTTCCGAATAAAATAGCTATGATGTCACGATTTCATCTACAGCAGGCTGACTCGAATCACCGATGATTTAGGCAATTTCTTCGTGCTCTTCGTGTCCATAGGCTATAAATTGAGCACGAGTATGTTTTAACTGTGGGGGGATGCTCACAAATTTTTCTCACAGAGGCACAAAGATCACAAAGAAAAAACTATTATCCCCTTTTAGCCCTTCTCTGTGTTCTTTGTGCCTCCGTGAGAGACATGTTTTTTGGTGGTGGCTTTGTCGCTCTGTCTTCAGTGAGTGCAGCGAACGGGTGCTGGTTAGAAAAGTTAACAACAATGAGAAGATGATAAGTATTGGTGAGTAACAATGGTATCAGTTATCCGACATAAGTATGGTTGTAAGCGTTTCAGCATCATATGGAAGCATGGTGGGAATCGATTCATTGATCAGGGTTTCTTCGATATTTTTTTTGACCTGTTTCAGGGCATTGACTTTTTCTTCAATGGACCCTTTGGTGATAAATCGGTACACGGTGACGGCCTGTTTCTGTCCCATCCGGTGGCAACGGTCAATGGCCTGGTTCTCAACAGCAGGATTCCACCAGGGATCAAGGAGGAATACATAATTGGCTTCACTCAGATTTAGCCCGGTGCCCCCGGTTTTAAGGGATATGAAAAAAGGGCAGGGGCCTCTATGTCCTTGGAATGCCTGGACCACCTTCCCTCTGTCAGGTGTTTTTCCATCAAGGTAAAAGGTGGCGATTTTCTGCCGTCTGAACTGTGTTTCAACCAGTTTCAAATGCCGGGTAAACTGCGAGAATATGAGTATTTTATGGCCTTCGGCCAGGATTTCCATGGCTGAGTGAAGCACGGCTTGAAGCTTCCCGCTGTCAAAAGACCGATGCCCTTTTTTCACGGCAAGGTCCGGATGACAGGCTATCAGTCGCAATCTCAATATCAGACTGAGCATTTTGAAGGATGATTTTCCTTGCATGTCAGCCATATCACGGCGTGCTGAAATAAGGGCTTCTTCGTAGACGGCTAATTGATCCTTTGTGAAATCACAGAAGATGGTCATGTCTGTTTTGGGGGGGAGTTCGGCAAGGACTTGTGATTTTAATCGTCTGAGAATATAGGGTTTTGTCTTTATGCGAAGTTCGGTCAGCTTTTTTGTGTCGGTCCCATATGTGGCATTGAACGATTTCAGGCCATGTAAAAAACCCGGCATGAGAAAATCAAACTGACTCCACAGGTCCGAGGGGGAATTTTCAACCGGGGTTCCGGTGATGGTCAGTCGTGTTTTGCAGGGGATTTTTTTGACGGCCCGTGAGACCAGGGCAAAGGGATTTTTAATGGCATGGGCTTCATCGAGGATCACAGAGTCCCAGTTGATGCTGCAAAAAAGGGTGATCTCCGTTCTTAAAAGCCCATATGAACTGAGGATGATTTCATGTTCGTTTAAAAAATCAGGATCCCTGGACCGTCCTGTCCCTGCAAATACATAGTATGAAAGGTCGGGAGAGAATTTTTTGATTTCGAGTTCCCAGTTGAATATCAGAGTTTTAGGGGCAACAAGAAGGACTGGGCCCCCAAGCCGGCTTTCCCCTTTGAGGCTTTTGATCAGGCACAGGACCTGGAGGCTTTTACCCAGGCCCATATCATCGGCGAGGATTCCATTCAATCCAAGGTCTCGCAGGGTCCTCAACCAGTTGAATCCAAGAACCTGGTATGGCCGCAAAACCTGGGTCAGGGCTTCGGGCACCGTGTATCTCCGTATGCCTTCATACTGTTTTGCAAAGGTGTACAGATCCTTGTATCCCTGATCGGTTTCAAGATCATCATAGGCCTCAAAAAGAGAGCCGACATAAGAGAAATCAGACCGATTAAAGGTAATGTCACCCCCCTTGAACTTTCCGTGTTGGGCCAATTGGGAAAAAAGTTTTTTTAGTTCTTCACCCATAAGGCCGTAGGACCCGTCAGGCCGTTTAAACCAGGACTGGTTTTCCCGAAATGCATGGCACAACGGTCCGATTCCCATCTCAAAATCACCGGAAATCACACGACCTCCGACACAAATATGCGCGGGGTCCGATGCGATTTTCCATGTGACTGCCACCGTTTGACTGAAGGCACGGTTGTTAAGACGAACAGTGATTCCTTCCTGGCCCAGGACAGGGAGAACGGTCTCAATGGATTGCAAGGATAAAAACCAGTTGAAGGACTCATCGGGCCTTGAAAAAAAACCAAGGGAGGAAAGGAGGTCGCAGATTTTGGTTTCCTGCAGAATATTCCTATGTATTTCAAGATTCTGTTTAAGGTCGTAAACCGGGTTGCGCAAATCGGTGTCCTTGATCTGTACGTCCTCATAGATAAAAAAAAGCTGTGCTTTTTTAAGGGTCTCTCCAAAATCAAGAATGGCTTTGGGCATAATGTTTTTGAGTATTTTTTTAAGGTTTTTCCCGGTGCTGCCTAGGGTAAGTTTGTCCGGGTGCCGGGCGTATTCCAACAAGAGATTGTTTCGTTCCTTTTCCGATGTTTTTCTGTTTATCGGAATCCCTTTCAAAAACCTGTGGGTCACCCCAATTGCCAGCTGGACAATGGTGTCCGAATGGATCAGAGTCAGCGGCATGGCAGTCAAGAGGAGTTCCTGTCCGGAAAAGGACTGCCCCTCGATAAAAAGGTTCAGCTGGTCTTTGAGGACCCGTATCTCCGGAAGGCAGTCTTTATGTATGCGAAACCGTGTGCAGATCCCATCCGGATAAACCAGAATCCTTTTTTTCTGGCAGCCTGTTATGAACGTGAAAACATGGCGATTGGCAATGCGAAGACGGGTGAATTCTTCATTTTGAGAGAAAAAACGCCCTTCGGTTTTACGGATATCCATTTCACTTTCAAGGGCGGTTTTGAACAGATCCCTGTCAGGGACACGGGTCGCAACATGGCTTAGATCCCGGACAAAAAAGATTTTGGAGCCTTTGCTTTTCAGCCAGTTTTGACCTGATTTTACAGCCGGTGTAAGAATCACGGTGAAGTGGCCGTGTTTTTCGGTGAGATCAGGGTCATAGGTGAATATGATTTTTTCCATCCCGGGGCCTTTGTTTGGGTCAGGGTATCTGAGACCGGAAATATGAATAAAATTCAGGCTGGCCAGCTTTTTTTCAGGTGGAGCTTTTCCGGTCGCTCATCAGCATTCCACCCACCGCAAAATTATCTTTCTCAAATTCATCGATTCGTATCCATATTTTTTCAGGATCCACAGAAAGTGTCTGGGCCACAACACGGCTTATTTCCCGGACCAGTGTCTGTTTTTGATCCCTGCTTCTTCCTTTTGCAATTGCAATGTTTATGATCGGCATTATCTTATATCCTTAATGGTGATGGCGTCGTAAAAGTCCCATATGCGGTGTCATAATTTGGAAAGGTATCAGATAAATCCTGATAAACGCAAGACCCAATGGGTGGGGCTGACTGTTGTGCAGGGTCTGATAAGGGGATATGAGCATAAAAAACAAGAAAAAAAACGGGTTCAGAAACACCAAGGAACTTGACGTGATCATCGTGAGTGGTGCCAGGGAGCACAATCTCAAGAATATCCATGTGGAGCTGCCCAAGAAAAAATTGATCGTTATCACCGGTGTTTCCGGGTCCGGGAAATCATCTTTGGCCTTTGACACCCTCTATGCCGAGGGCCAGAGACGCTACGTGGAATCCTTGTCCTCCTATGCCAGGCAGTTTATCGGCCAGATGGAAAAACCCAAGTACGAAACCATCCGGGGTCTGTCCCCCACCATTTCCATAGAACAGAAGGCCGCCAGCAAGAATCCCAGATCCACCGTGGGAACCATTACCGAAATTTATGATTATCTGCGGGTTCTTTTTGCACGGACAGGGGAGCAGTTCTGCACAGCCTGCGGGAAAAAAGTGGGCCGGGGGGATGCGGAAAGCATGGTGAGTCAGATTCTGGCTATCCCTGACCAGACCAAGATTCTGATTCTGGCCCCCATCGTGGAAAACCGGAAAGGGGAGCACAAGGATCAGCTGGACGCGCTGAAGCAGGATGGGTTTGCACGGGTGAGGATCGACGGGGTGATCCGGGAGCTTAGCGATGTCCAGGCCCTGGCCAAAAACAAGAAACACAACATTGAAGTGGTGGTGGACCGTTTGGCGATCAAGGCTGGCGAGGAATTCCGGAAACGGCTGTCCGATTCCGTGGAAACCGCCCTGAAATTCGGGCATGGTAATCTCATCGTCCATATCCTGGACCGTGAAGACCTGGCCATGAGCGAGGCCCGTTCCTGTTGCGGGAGGGCTTATCCCGAGTTGTCACCCCAGCTTTTTTCATTCAATTCCCCCCTGGGTATGTGCCCGGACTGCAACGGCATCGGCAACCTGTTGACCATGGATGAGGACAAAATCGTTCCTGACAATACCCTGACCATCCGCCAGGGAGCTGTGGTGCCTTGGCGCAACTATTTTTACAAGGATGAGAACGCCAACGGGAATTCCTGGGGCCTGGGTCAGCTCAAGGCCATGGAGGATCAGCTGGGTCTGAATTTTGATATCCCCTGGAATGATCTGCCCAAGAAACAGAAGGATCTTTGTCTTTACGGGTCCGGAGGCAAAGAAATCAAGGTGGACTGGAATTCGGCCAAGATCAAGGGCACGGTTAAAACCAAGGTGGAAGGTCTGGTCCACAGTATGATGCGACGCTATCTTCAGACCCAGTCCGAAGGCCAGAAAAAATGGTATGCCCAGTTTATGAGTTCCAGGACCTGCCGGACCTGTGAGGGAAAGCGCCTGAAGCCCGAAGTGCTTCATGTCAGGGTGGGTGATGTGTCCATTATCGATGTGACGGCCATGACCATCCGGGAAGCCTATGATTTTTTTGAAGGCCTTGAACTTTCCGGTAACCGTAAGCTGATTGCCAAAGAACTGGTCAAGGAAATCATTGACCGCCTGAGTTTTCTTGTGAACGTGGGGCTGGATTATCTGACCCTTAATCGCAGTGGCCCCACCCTGTCCGGAGGGGAATCCCAACGGATACGCCTGGCTTCCCAGGTGGGTTCCGAACTTACCGGTGTCTTGTATATCCTGGATGAGCCGTCCATTGGTCTTCACCAGAGGGATAATATCAAACTCTTGGAAACCCTCTGCCACCTGAGGGATATCGGAAATACCCTGATCGTGGTGGAACATGACCAGGAAACCATGGAAACGGCGGACTGGATCGTGGACATGGGGCCGGGTGCCGGACTTTTAGGAGGCCAGGTGGTGGCCCAGGGGCCGCCGAATCTTATTCGAAAAAATCCCGAGTCTCTGACCGGTCGTTATCTGGCGGGTTTGAGTACCATCCCTGTGCCTGAAAAGGTAATACGGCCCATGGATCGAGGGGACCACTGGGTGACGATCCTGAATGCCCGGGAAAACAATTTGAAAGATATTGATGTTGCCATCCCCTTAGGTCTTCTGGTGGCTGTGACCGGGGTTTCCGGGGCTGGCAAATCCACCTTGATCAATCAGATCCTGTATCCGGCCTTGTCACGTCATCTTCACGGAGAGCGGATGGAGATCGGTATGCATGGGGGTATCCAAGGGCTGGAGTATCTGGACAAGGTGATCAATATCGATCAGAAACCCATCGGCCGAACACCACGAAGCAATCCGGCCACCTATACCAAGGTCTTTGATCATATCCGGGATCTGTTTGCACTTCTCCCGGAATCCAGGGCCAGGGGTTACAAGAAAGGCCGTTACTCCTTTAACGTCAAGGGCGGTCGCTGTGAAGCCTGTAGCGGGGACGGCTATCTCCGTGTGGAGATGCATTTTCTGGCCGATGTGTTTGTTCCCTGTGATGTCTGTCATGGCAAGCGCTTCAACGAATCTACGCTGGATATTCTGTACCGGGGGCATTCCATTGCCGATGTCCTTGATCTGTCCGTTCGCCAGGCCCATGAGTTGTTCAAGAGCTACCCAAGAATCAAAAACATTCTGGACACCCTGATGGATGTGGGCCTGTCTTATATCAAGTTGGGCCAGGCTGCCACCACCCTGTCCGGTGGAGAAGCCCAGCGCATCAAACTTTCCCGGGAACTATCCAAACGAAGTACGGGGAAAACCCTTTATATTCTGGATGAACCCACCACAGGCCTTCATTTTGAAGACGTGAAAAAACTTCTGGAAGTCCTGCGCCGTCTTGTTGACGGAGGAAACACGGTCCTTGTCATCGAGCACAATTTAGATGTGGTTAAAACCGCAGACTGGATCATTGATCTGGGCCCTGAAGGGGGACATCAGGGCGGACGGGTTATTGCCCAGGGACCGCCCAAGGACGTGGCTAAAATTGCTGAAAGTTATACAGGTCAGTTTTTGAAGGATCTTTTGTAAGGGTTATTTCCCAGCTTCGATGAGAGATCCATTGATGAATTTGTGGATGATGCTTGAAACATAAGTCTGGTATGGCAGGCCTTCCTTGACAGCCTTCCTTTGCAGCTCTATGAGATCTCTTTCAGAAATTCTTATATTCAGTCTCTTGTCTTTTCGCAATGTATTACGAGCGTACTCAGTCAACTCTTTTTTTCTTTTTGAAAGGTCAGCGACAGGAATCCATTCGCCTTTCTCGAAGCTTCCCAATATTTCTTTTTCTTCTTTTGTCAGTTTACTCGTCATGTTTTTCTCCAAGATATCTTTGCGTGGCCTTCCTACTCGGGATAATCGTTTTCAGAAATAGCTCGTCCTCATTTTCAACATAAGGTACGATATAAGCATAGTTGGCCACATTAATAACCATGATCCGTTGTCCAGGGTATGTCTCCTGGTTGGGATGTAAATAGTCGTCTAATATTTCACCCCTTTCAATAAAGAAAATCACATCCTCGAAGCAAACACCCCGTAACGTTTTCAGAGACACACTTTTTTCGGTGTTCCAGTTGATGTTTTTCATTTTTTAAATTTATCACAATGTGTGCGGTTTGGCAAAATATTATATTTTGACATTCAGCTCTTCGTGCCATTCAGTGAGCGTAGCGAACGAGTGGTGGATAAAAAAGAAAACAACGTTTAATTTCCAGGCAATGCCTGGAAATTAAACAAAAACGGTTTTACCATGAAGTACATGAAGGTCATGAAGAAAAACGATTAAATAGTTTAACCACCCGCTCCCTTTGGTCGCTCAAGAACACGAAGAAAAACATGCCTCCGGTGGCCAGATTTTAGAAATCTGGATCGGTCTTCGCCAATGCTGTTGACTTAAGAAAAAACATCGGCTTCCTCGTTCCGAGGCTCCAGCCTTGGAATGCATTTTTGAAGGCTTTGCCTTCATTCATAGAGAGGCAGAGCCTCTCAACAGGCATTCCCAGGCCAGAGCCTGGGAACGAGAGATCTGGGCTTAAGTCAACAGCATTGCCCGGCAGGGCCGCCGGAGGCGTAATCTTTGCCCTTCTTCGTGGCTCTTCGTGTCCTTCAGTGAGCTGCGCGAACGGGTGGTTTAAAAAAAGAAAAAACAAGTTTACCATGAAGAGCATGACGTTCATGAAGAAAAGAAAACATCTTCAGTCTAAACTTCATGACCTTCATGGTGAAAAAAAAGTAAAGTTACGGCACAACCGAAAATTCAACACTGTCAAGGGTTTCCCCTGTATCGGTCATCACGTCCACACGCCATGCCCCCAGATGTTTTTTCAGGTTAAGCGTGACATGGCTCCATGTGCGCGTGCGAGGATAAGCAATTTTCAGGGGGACCTTGCAATATTCCTGTCCGTTAACATAATAGACATGGGTCAGGGTCAAGGGCGGATGGTCTGCCATAACAACCATCCAGACAACCGGAGAGATACCTTCACCCATCGAGAAAATGGTTTTGGGCAGGACATACTGTCTTTTTTCCACACGGCTGCAGACAACCATCTCGGAAATGAGAATACCCGGGGGCAGGTTTTTTTTATCCGCCTGGGTTTCAACAGCCTCTGGTGTTGGAGGGACAGGGTTCACATGGGCTTCGGACAGCCCAGTATTTTTTGGCTGAATCGGCTGTTCGGGAACACGGGAACTCGGATTTTCCGGGTTCTTAACAGTGGTTTTTTCGGGGCTTATCGTCAACTCCGTATTCTTGTCTGACGTGTCTTCTATAACCGCATCCGTGCTTTGGTATGGGACGGTTGACCCTTCTTTGAACACCAGCCAACCGGTTACAATTATTCCCACACAAAAGACGACCAGCCAAACTGGGGTGGTTTTCCAAACAGGCTTTTTAGCCGCAGTGGTTTTCTCTTTACTGTGGATGATATGTCTGAATTTTTTTATGAGGAGCTGATCTTTTTCCTCAATTGATTTTCGGTCCATGGTTTCACTTTTTTAAATAGTGGGTATGATTCTGCGTCACGCTTATTATCCATATTTGATGCACAATGTCCATAGGTATATAACAAAATAACGCCCATTCCCGAAGACGTTTCCTGAATATTTTAACCGTTGTCGTTTATGCTGCCATGGAGTATAGGTTTTTAGATCATCTTTTTTGAATGTTTAGGGTATTTTTTAAACCACCATAAAACGTCCGGGACCATGTAATGATGAAACGTGAAGGGGCCATGGGAAAAACTGTTCATGATGAATATCAGCCCCTGTGCCTGATGGTTTATCTTGGGGGCAGGTGTCGGCTTTCATGCCTTTATTGCTATGGAAGCAAGGACCGTCCCCAAGAACAAACGGTTTCCATGATGGGGTTTAAACATTCCCTGGAGCTGGTGGCTCACCATTGCCGTATAAAAAAGGTGCCCCTGACCCTGGTGTTTCACGGTGACAATGAGCCCCTTGTCTATTACGACCGTATCCGGTCACTTGTCAGTGTGGCCCGGGAAACATTGGCCGGGCTGGGTGTGGGGCTTGTTCTTGTGTGTACGACCAGTGGTGTGGCATCCCGTAAGGTTATGGGGTGGGCATCAAAGACCTTTGATCACATCACCTTGTCATGGGATGGGCCTCCGTTGATTCAGGACGTGAACAGGCCCTTTAAAAATGGCAAAGGGACCTCTGGTTTTGTGGAAAAGGCCTTTAATATTTTGAAGCAGGGCCGGTGCCGGGTGGCCGTACGCACCACCATCACTCAAAATTCCTGTAAAGACCTGGTTGATATTGCAGATTATTTCAAAGAAAAAGGCGTGACGCGTATGGTGGTTTGTCCGGTGTATCCCAACCGGGATGAGACCTTTCCCAGGGACCTGATTCCTGATCCCGAGTTGTTTGCCACCTTTTTTTTAAAAGCCAGAAACTTTGGAATGCAATACGGTATGGAGGTGATTTACCCCGGTGTTCGCCCCCGGGAAAAACATGCCCAGTATTGTAGTGTTCTTCAAAAAAATTTAATCATGACATCGGATGGTTTCCTGAGCGGTTGTTTTCTTGCCACACATAATGCCATGGGACATAACACAGGTTTTTTAATGGGGCATATGGACCCGGACCGTGCGGTTTTGGATCAAGACAAAATCGATCTTTTTTTTGACAGAACCCAAGGCGGGTTTGAACAATGTCAGGCCTGTTTTAACAAGGCTCATTGTGCCAAAGGTTGTCCAGGGGTGTGTCCCCTGGTTCATTCCTATAGCCATCAATTTGATTGCCGGGCCGAGAAAATCATCGGTCGGGCCCTGATTCTTGAACACCAGGAGCAGGCCCGGATGGCATATCAGGGACAGGTGGAATAAGATGCCGATGGATTCGATTTTTTTGTTGCCTGTCCATGAAAATTATTTGGTGTATGCCCCCCTGGTGGGGAAGACAGCACTGATCAATGCTTCTGCCGCCCATGATCTTAAAAAGGCCATGGAAACAAAGAGAGCGCCCAAACATCATGGGCTGGTGGATTTGTTCAAGGCCTTGGGAAATCCGGCATACCCGGTCCCCATCCCCAAAACAGGGGATCTCTCACCCGAGTTTCTGGGTATCATACCCACCCGTTTTTGTAATAGCCGATGCAATTATTGCGATTTTGGCGTCATGGATGCCCCCGATGCCCCCATGACCCTGATCATGGCTGTCCGATGCGTGGACTGGTATGCCAATCTGGTGAAAAGCCAAAAGGGCGAGGTTCTGAAGATCCATTTTTTTGGCGGTGAGCCCATGGACGCTCCTGACCTTGTCACAGCGGTTGTTCATCGGGCAAGACTCATGGCCAAGGCCCATGATTTAATTCCGGAATTCGGCATCAGCACCAACGGCCAATATGAACCCCAATGGGCCTTGTTTCTTGGCGATTATTTTGATTCAGTGGTTCTTTCCTTTGATGGCCCAGCGGACATTCAAAACAGCCATCGCCCGTTGAAAGGCGGCAGAGAGAGTTTTTCAGGCGCCATTCGCACAGCTGGGATCATCGGAAACTCCCAGGCAGACCTTCTTTTAAGAGCCTGCGTCAGCCAGAAAAATGTGGATTCCATGGCCGAGACGACCCAATGGTTTTGTGAGACATTTGCTCCCACAAAAATCAATTTCGAAGTGATGCAGGAAACAAAACGGGCACGGTCCCACGGGCTATTCCGACCGGACCCCGTCACCTTTGCGTCAGGCTTTATCAAGGCCAGGGCGGTTGCATCATCCTACGGTGTTCCGGTGGTCTACGGATCAGATATCACCGACCCCCAGTGGACATCCTGTCCTGTTGGAAAAGACACGGTGATCCTAACCCCCGACGGCAGGATAAGCAGTTGCTACCTGATGCCCGAACGATGGGAAGAAAAGACCATGGACCTGACCCTTGGCCAGATGGATAACGGCGGCGTGGTGACCATCAATCCTAAAGCCGTGGACAAAATCCGCACCCTGGTGACCGACAAACCCCGGTGCAGTCGTTGCTTCTGTAGGTGGTCCTGTGCCGGGGGATGCCATGTGGACAATACCTGGCCGGGCTGTTCAGACGGCTTCAGCGATTTCTGTGTCCAGACCCGGATCATTTCCGCAGCGACGCTTATGGACCATCTGGGCATGAATGATGAGGCCGGCATTATGGCCGATACCCTGTCGCTCATGAATCAGATCGCCCTGCAGGCCTCAGACCGCCTGTCAGACTGGAAAGGAAACTAACCATGCCCCTGTCAACTGATCCTGACGTAACCCATGATGTGGCCTGGGTGCCTGACCATGACGGCGCTTGCCTGATCATCTCAAAACACCGGTCATTACGCCTGACCATGGAGGATGCCATTGTATGGGATATCCTTCATCGCTTTCCTTACCATGAAAAGCAGATTGAACTTGTGGCTGCTGTTTTTCAGATTGATTCCGACAAAGGACTCGAAATGATCAATCGATGCATCATGCAATGGAACGAAGAAATGAAAACAGCACCACCCCAAACGTCATGCCCTTCATGGTGAGTATAAAAATCTCAGGCCGTGCCTGGGATTGAAAAAAAGCAGTTTAACCTTGCAACACCGTCTGCGGAACATGTCCGTGTTTGTCTGTGACAGTCCGTGTTTGTCCAGGCTATTTCTTTCGTGGACGAACACAGACGACCACGGACTGCCACGGACATTG
>JAHIRD010000005.1 GCA_018818835.1 Pseudomonadota bacterium | reverse complement strand
TGAGTTCGGTTTTGATTATCTCAGGGACAACATGAAGTATTCCATGGAACAGATCGCCCAGGGTTATCTCCATTATGCCATTGTTGATGAGGTGGACAGTATTCTCATTGACGAGGCCAGAACGCCTCTGATTATTTCCGGACCTGCAGAAAAATCAACCCATCTTTACACCCAGGCCAACACGATTATTCCATCGTTGAAAAATGAAATCGATTTTACGATTGATGAAAAAGCCCGGTCCGTGAACCTGACCGATGAGGGTGTTGCCAAAGCAGAAAAGGTTCTGCAGTTGGACAACCTTTTTGATCACAAGAATATCGAAACGCTTCACCACTTGAACCAGGCATTGAAAGCCCACACCCTTTTTAAACGTGATACGGATTATATTGTTCAAAATGGCAAGGTTGTGATCGTGGATGAATTCACGGGGCGTCTGATGGCTGGCCGCCGTTATGGTGAAGGCTTACATCAGGCACTGGAGGCCAAGGAAGGTGTGTCCATTGAAAATGAAAACCAGACCCTGGCCTCTGTGACATTCCAGAACTATTTCAGGATGTACGAAAAACTCTGTGGAATGACCGGGACCGCCGAGACAGAGGCGGAAGAATTCAAGAAAATTTACGGCCTTGATGTGGTTGTTATTCCCACGAATAAAATTATGATTCGAGACGACAGACCGGATTTGATCTACAAAACCCGCAAGGAAAAATTTGAAGCGGCCCTTGATGAAATTACGGAAGTCCACAAAACCGGACAACCCATTCTCGTGGGAACCATTTCCATTGATGTCTCTGAAAAATTCAGTGAACTTTTGAAAAAAAGAGGGGTAAAACATTCGGTTCTGAACGCCAAACACCATAAACAGGAAGCGGAAATTGTATCCCAGGCCGGCCAGAAAAATGCATTGACCATTTCAACCAATATGGCGGGTCGTGGAACGGATATTGTCCTGGGTGAAGGTGTCAAGGAACTTGGAGGGCTTCATATTCTGGGAACGGAACGCCATGAGAGCAGGCGTATCGATAATCAGCTCAGGGGACGGTCCGGTCGCCAGGGTGATCCGGGATCATCACGCTATTATCTTTCCTTGGAAGACGATCTTTTGCGGATTTTCGGCGGGGAGAGAATTTCTTATATTATGGATAAACTGGGCATGGAAGAGGGGGAACCCATAGAACACCGAATGATCAGCCGCGCCATTGAAAATGCCCAGCGCAAAGTGGAAGGTCACAATTTTGATATCCGTAAACATCTCCTTGAATACGATGATGTGATGAACCAGCAACGGGAGGTGATCTACCAGATCAGGCGTGATATCCTGAAAGGGGATGACCTTGAAGCCTTTGTGGAAGACCTTCTCATGGGCATTGCAGATGATATTGCGGCCCGTCATGCTGAAAAGAAAATGCCTGCCCGTGATTGGGACCATCAAGAGATTCGAAAGCAGGTAATTCAGGTTTTTGATATGGATTATCAGGTTTCGGACCAGATGATGAACGAGCTGGATGAAGAAAAGCTTTCCGCCTATATCTTTGAATCGGCACGCCTGAAATACCAGGAAAAGCAGGAGAGCATCGGCAAAGAAAATTTTTTGAGATTCCAGCATTTTCTTATGCTTCAGACCGTGGACAAGCTTTGGCGTGAGCATCTTCTGAACATGGATCATCTGAAAGAAGGTATCGGATTGAGGGGATATGCCCAGCAGAACCCCTTGATCGTTTATAAAAAAGAAGCCTTTGCCATGTTCCAGTCCATGATAGACAAGATTAACGAGGAAATCATCCATATTCTGTTCAGGGTTCAGTTTAAATCCACCCAGAATATTGAGCAGATCGAAAAAAAGGAAGAAAAAAATCTCACCTATTCCCATGGCGGCGACGAGGACAAGTCAAAAAAGAAACCGGCCAAACGGGAAGATGACAAGGTCGGTCGAAATGATGCCTGTCCATGCGGTAGCGGACAGAAATATAAACGGTGCTGTGGTAAATGACCCATCCCATTCATTAATTTGACGAAAGGCTTGTAAAACGAGTCTTTCGTTTCTTTGTTCAGCTCTATTCCTGTTCAGCCTTCCCTTTACTTTGCGTGGTATTTCATATAAAATCTTAATAAAATGCCTTGATGATTTTATGCCGTGAATAATATACCCGCATCAGGTGATTTTTTTATGCCCTTGTTTTCGAAACGTGTCATTTTAGAGGATAGTCAGATTTTAAAGAAGGGGGAATTCTTTTTAATCCATCTTGATTTTATGGGTACGCATCTTAGATTATCAATAATGAAGAAATTAAATTAATGTTATGGCTGATTATGCCGAAAATATTATTAGTGGAGGGAGTTGGAAATGGGTTTGAATGATCCTGGCCGGGAAGAACAAGCCGTTACAGATCAGGATTCAGAAATTTTCGAACCGCCCATGTACAAGGTACTCTTGATAAATGATGATTATACACCCATGGATTTTGTGGTTGAAATTCTCATGACTGTTTTTAATAAAACCATAGAAGCTGCAACACAAATTATGATCAACGTTCATAAAAAGGGGGTTGGCATTTGTGGAGTATATACCTTTGAAATTGCGGAAACCAAAACCGAAACGGTTCACCGGCTGGCGGAAGAAAACGGTTATCCATTGAGAAGTGCTATGGAAAAGGAATAATTTATGATCAGTAAGGAACTCAGCGCAACATTAGGGCTTGCCGTACGCGAGGCAAAGAAAAGACGTCATGAATACGTGTGTGTGGAACATGTTCTGTTCGCCATTATGCATGACGCTGAAGGTATTGAAATTATAGAACATTGTGGCGGTGATTCTGATAATATAAAAAAGAAGCTGGAACAGTTTTTCGTGGACAGGTTGGAACGATTTTCCGAAGAAGGGGACTATGTCCTCCAGCAGACTGTGGGATTTCAGCGTGTGATACAGAGGGCCGTGAACCATGTCCGATCAGCTGAAAAGCAGGAGGTGAATGTGGGTGATATTCTGGCCTCCATTTTTCAGGAAAAGGATTCCCATGCCACCTATTATTTGGAGTCCGAAGGCGTAACACGTCTCTCGGTCTTGAAATACATCTCCCATGACAGGCATCACTATGTTGAAAAGGAAGAATCCGATGAAACCTCGGGAGACGACAGTAAGGGGAAAAAGAAAAAAGAAGACCTCCTTGAAATGTTTACCGTTGATCTGGTGAAAAAGGCAGGTCAAGGTAAAATCGACCCCTTGATCGGGCGTGACGCCGAACTCCAGAGGGTCGTTCAGGTCCTTTGCCGAAGACGGAAAAACAATCCTATCTTTGTGGGTGATCCCGGTGTTGGGAAAACCGCCATTGCAGAAGGTCTTGCCCAGAGAATTTTTGATGGAATGGTTCCTGAAGTTCTTCTGGATGCCCGTCTGATTTCCCTTGACCTGGCTGCTGTTCTTGCAGGAACAAAATTTCGGGGTGATTTTGAACAACGTCTCAAAGGGGTTTTGAACGAACTTAAGAAAATGGACAACGTCATTCTCTATATTGATGAAATACACACCGTTGTGGGTGCCGGTGCAACAAGCAGTGGTTCCATTGATGCTTCCAATATCCTGAAACCTGTTTTGACCGTGGGTGAACTGCGCTGCATGGGCTCCACAACCCATGAGGAGTACAAGAATCATTTTGAAAAGGACAGGGCTCTGGCCCGGCGTTTTGAAAAAATTGATGTGGCTGAACCCACCATTGAGGAAACGGTCAAAATCCTCCATGGCTTAAAACACTGCTATGAGATCCACCATAATGTTCAATACACGGACAATGCCATTGAAGCCGCTGCCGATCTCGCAGGGAAATACATAAACGACCGCTATCTTCCGGATAAGGCCATTGACGTCATTGATGAAGCTGGCGTTTTGAACCGTCTGGAAGGGCGCTATAGCCATAGAAAAATTCGTGTGGCCGATATTGAGAAAATTGTGGCCTCCATGGCCAAGATACCACCGAAAACAGTGTCCACATCTGATCGCACACGGCTTAAATCCCTTGGAAAACGTCTCCAATCCGTTATTTTTGGTCAGGACGATGCCCTTTTATCTCTGGCAACGGCCATCAAGCGGTCCAGGGCCGGTCTTGCCCTGCCGGATAAACCCATCGGGTCCTTTCTTTTTACCGGTCCCACGGGGGTGGGTAAAACCGAAGTGGCCAAGCAACTCGCCGTCAACCTGGGGGTCGAATTTTTGCGCTTTGACATGAGCGAATACATGGAAAAACATTCCGTGGCAAGGCTGATCGGTGCTCCTCCGGGTTATGTGGGATTTGATCAGGGTGGTCTTTTGACAGACCAGATAAGAAAATTTCCCCATAGCGTCCTTCTTTTTGACGAAATTGAAAAGGCCCATCAGGATCTGATCAATATCCTTCTGCAGGTGTTTGACCACGGGACACTCACAGACAACAACGGGAAAAAAGCTGATTTCAGGAATGTGATCATTATCATGTCTTCCAATGCCGGGGCTCGTGAAATGAGTTCCAAGTCCATTGGATTCGGTGAATTTAAAAATGATGCCAAGGACAAAGGGAAATCGGCCATTGAGAGGTTGTTCAGTCCGGAATTCCGGAATCGTCTGGATGCGATCATCTCCTTTAACTCCCTTGACAAAAAGATTATGGAACGTGTGGTGGATAAGTTTATCCGGGAATTGGAAAATCAGGTTTCCGAC
>JAHIRD010000078.1 GCA_018818835.1 Pseudomonadota bacterium | reverse complement strand
GGACATGCTCGAAGACACCCTGGACCTGGAAGCAGACCTGGGCATTGACACGGTCAAACAGGTGGAGATCTTCGGAAAAATCTCCGCAGCATACCAGCTGAAAGTCCCGGAAAACCTCAAGCTCAAGGATCTGAACACCATCGATAAACTGGTCGCATACATGAAAGGCAAGGTAGACCCGGCGCTTTTAAAGACCCAAGAGACTCTGATCCCGGAACCTGCGGCACCGGTTCCTGATGTCCCTGCCCAGGTAAAGGCATCAGCCCCATCCTCCCTTTCAGCTGAAATCAAAAAAGTAATTTCAGACCAGACCGGATACGAGGTGGACATGCTCGAAGACACCCTGGATCTGGAAGCGGACCTGGGCATCGACACGGTCAAACAGGTGGAGATCTTCGGGAAGATTTCTGCGGCATACAGCCTGAAAGTCCCGGAAAATCTCAAGCTCAAGGACCTCAACTCCATAGCCAAACTGGTGGCTTACATGGAGACCCGAATCCCGGCACCGGAAAACATAAAGGCTGCACCTGCACCCCCCCCTGGGGCACCGGCCCAGGCCACGTTTACGCCCCTTGCCCAGCCCCTGAAAAAACCGGGGCATTCCGGAGTCAAACGGTTCACCCTGGTCCTTTGTAAGGCTGAAAAGACAGAATCCTTGGAAAACCCCTTTGAGAACAAAACCATCCTGGTCACCCAGGACAGCTATGGATTCTCGGACCAAATCTGCCGTGACATTCGAAAAAAAGGCGGGCGGCCCATCACCATGGGCAAGTCCCCAGGTTCGGATATCAAGGCTGATCTGGCAGATCCCATGGCCGTTCTCAAGGCCCTCCAGACAGCAACACGGGTCACGGATATCCGGGGGCTGATCCACCTGGCTCCCATTGACGGCTATCTTGCCGGACAGAAAACCTTTGATTTTCTTTCAAAAAAGTCAAACCACACAACCCGCATGACCGTGGCCCTGACAAGTTTTTTCACCATGATTAAAGCGCTGAAGCCCCAGTTGGATCAGGACGGTTCCCTGATTGCATCCTTGAGTTTCAATTCCGTTGTGTTCCCCTATGAGACCGGATTCAAGGGTGTGATACACCCGGAATTTGCCGGGATGGCCGGCCTGTTGAAAACCGTCAACAAGGAATACTCAAAAACACGGGTCCGCATCATTGATTTTGCCGAAGATAAACCCAGAAACAAGGTCAACGAAATCTCGACTCTGTTCATCAAAGACCTTTGTTCAAAGGACAAACGAGTGGAAAAAGGGTACAAAAACAGCGTCCCCTGGTCTCTTACCATGCAAGAGACGCCCCTGGTCAAAGACACATCCTTTATGCATGATGGGGACACGGTGTTGGTCACAGGCGGTGCCATGGGGATCACCTATGAAATCCTCAAACAAACGGCCCAGACCCATAAAATCAACCTGATCATCATGGGTCGCAGTACCATCCATGATCTGGATCCCTCCTATCTCCTTCCAGGAGTGACCGGGTCCCTTATCATGTCCCAGGTCAAAGCCAGGATGAAAAATGCCAAGCCCCTGGACATCAAAAAAGCGGTGGACCGCATCATGAGAACCCGTGAAGCCGTCCTCAACATCAAGCGCCTGGAAGGCCAGGGGATCAAGGTCTTTTACGAAAATGGGGATGTGGCAAATTATGCTGCGGTGGAACAGGTGGTGAAAAAATACCCGTCCATCACCGGTGTCATCCATGCCGCAGGCCTTGAGGAAAGCCAGTTCATCGAGAAAAAGGAACTGGCATCGTTTAAACGGGTCATCGATGTCAAAGTCACCGGGCTCCACAACCTGATCAAGGCCATGATAAACAGGGATTACCGTTATTTTATAACCTTTTCATCGGTCACGGCCCGTTTTGGGAACGAAGGCCAGGCCGATTACACGGCAGCCAACGATATGATCGGTAAAATGCTGATGAAGGAAAAAATCAACCATCCCAATCGCCATTACAAAGTTTACGCATGGACAGCATGGAGCGGGGCTGGCATGGCAGAAAACGACACGGTGAAAAAGGTGCTTGAATCCCGGGGAATCACCTTCCTGCCCCTGGATGAAGGAATTGATTTCTTTGTCTCGGATCTTGAAAACACGCAGGACCTTGAGGTGGTGATCACCGGTCCGGACCGGGATGCCGATGTGGAGGGACTCTTTTCCCCCATCTCCGGCCAGGTGGAATCGATGAAAACCACGAACCTCTCCCGGTCCTATCCTTTTTTGGACAGCAAGGACATTGAGACTGGAACCGATGGGCGTTTTCACCGGACCCTGAATCTTGGCCGTGACCTGTTCCTCCATGATCACACCATGGAAGGGACGCCCATTTTCCTGGGGGCCACCGGAATCGAAACCATGGCCGAAGCTGCCGCCGCTGTCCAGGGAGGTCAGGAAAAACTGGTTGAAGTCAAGGACTTCTCCATCCCATACGGCATCAAGATTCTCAAAGGGAGACCCAAGGACATCATCATCGAGGCCCATGCCATTCATGGGAAAGACTATACCTGCCGGATCACGTCGGTGTTCACCAATCCCAAAGGTCAGGTCATGGGTGATGCCACCTTGCACTATCAGGGCCTGTTCACCTTTGACACCGAATACCTGCCATCCGAGCAGATACCTATTCCTGAATTCACACCCGTATCCTACAAAGGAGATGCCGAATCCTTGATCTACCATCCCCGACGACTGTTCATGGAGGATTTGTTCAAGACCCTCACGGATGTGGTTTCCTTTGACGGAGAGCTTCTGATCACAACCTTTTGTGATGCAAGTCCAAAGCCTTTTTTCAAAGACGTTTATAAACCGTCGTTTCTCACGGATGTGGTGGCTGTGGATGCCATGTTCCAGACCGGAGGTCTGCTGGAATTTTTCACCACAAGCACCCTGGTCCTGCCCTATAAAATCAAGAAACTAAGCGTTCACAAACGGGTCCAAAAAGGTGAAACATACTATTGCCTGACCCGGAAAACAGCCCAGGCCGATGAAACAAACACCTATGACCTGGTGCTGGTTGACATGAACGGCAAGGTTCATATCACGATCCATGAATTCCAGATGGTCAAACTGGGTGCCCTTGACGAACCGTATCGGATAACCGATCGCATCAAAATCCTGGAATCTGCTTAAGGCAAAACCCTTGCCCGGGGGTTTTATTATCCCCGGGCAACAGGTTCTTCGTATTTATTCCATCCCATCCCCATGTTGGGATAATCGAAATCGAAAAGAAAATGACATACGTCCCATAGGTCTTATGGGACCCATGGGACTTATGAAGATTTTAACGTCTAACGCAGATAAAACGGGGGACAGGCAAATAATACAACATGGCATCCGTGCACAGAGCACCGTGCTCCAATTGACCGATTTGGAAAACCCACACCCAATAGCATTCCAACGAAACCTGATAAAACCAATTCATCACAGAGTTGACCAGAGCATCCGCTCTCTCTTCCACCACACTCCAGCATTCCGGGGTCCGTAGGGGCACGATGCGTCGTGCCCTTGCTTGCATCTCGACAACGGCCATTTGAGTCATCACTGATTGATAATGAAATAGGGCCAGATTTTTGTATTTGTGGTCTGCCGATACACAGACACGAAACACCAAACCCATGAACGCAACACACAAGCATAAAGATTGTGCCCCCCTCACTGAATTTTAAAAATCACTCTAAAAAACAGTTTTCTATTGCATCCTTTTTTAAGGACACTGTATGGTATGTGTGTTATAATTATTTACTATATATAGGAATAGACGGACGAATGATGAAAAAATATATTTTTACCATTTTTATGATCTTGCTTTACACCCCCCTGTTCGCGGCAGTTCATGAGACTCTGACCATCACACCCTCTGAGACCACCGAATGCCGAGTCACCCAGCAGACAGACACCGGTCTCACGGTGACAAGCACAATTTCAGATCTGACCCTCACAGAAATCACACGCGCCCAGGGACACTTTATCAACCTGGATGTCACGGGCTATGACAAGGGGCCGGGTGTCAATGGCACCCCCCAGCTCCCTGTGATAAACATGATGATAGAAATTCCCCAGAAGGCAACCGTGGGCATCCACATCCTCGACCAGTCCGACGAACTGTTTTCCCTGAATGGCATCACCCAGGGTCTGGTCCTGGCTCCACGCCAGCCTGCCCGGTCAAAGAGCATTACGGCGGATCATTCAGTATTTCTCTATGACGAGGCTGCCTATCAGAACAATACCTTTATCACGCCTGATCCTGTGACGGTTGACATTCTGGGTACCATGCGCGGGGTTCGCATGGCGAGACTGACCATAGCGCCTTTCAGTTACAATCCCCAGACCAACCAGCTCAAGGTCATCGGCAGCATAACGGTCACACTATCCTTTGATGATCCTGACCTTGCACTCACGGAAAGCCTGAAAAAAAAGTACCGAAGCCCTGCCTTTTCTGCTGCCTTTAAGCAACTGGCCAACTATACTCCGCCTGTATCGTCAACGTCCAAAGATGCCATCACAGGAAGTTCACCGGCTTATCCCCTCACCTATGTGGTGGTGGCGTCCGATGATTTTTTAAGCGAGGACAGCCTCCAGGACTTCATTGACTGGAAACGGCGTTCGGGCTTTCATGTCATCGAGGCCAATACCCAAAGCATTTTTCTATCTTCGGACGCCAGCACCAAGCGGACTCACCTGAAAGACTTTCTCCAGGACCTGTATGATGAAGGAGACACACCCCCTGTCTATGTCCTCTTTGTGGGGAGTGTGGATCAGATTCCATCCTATATCATCAGCAATATCGTTATGGATGGATTCCCTTACGATAGTCACTACACGGATCTCTATTATTGCGACTACACCGGAGACTACCTGCCCGAAGCCTATTACGGGCGATTCCCGGTGAGCACTGTGTCCGAGTTAAACAGTGTCGTTGCAAAAACCCTGGCCTATGAGAGCTACACCATGGCATCGGGAAGCTACCTGGACAACTGCATGCTCATCGCCGGAGCAGATTGGGATGCCGGACCCACCTATGCCAACGGCCAGGTGGCCTATCTGATCAATGAATATTTCAATACCGGCTCAGGCTTTTCCGAAATCTATGCGTTTCTGTATTATGAAAGCTGGAACTGGGGCGGAACTGTGACCACAAGCCCCACAACAGATACGGGACTGGTGACGACCTCGATCAAAAACAGAATCAACGATGGCGTGGGGATTGTCAACTACACGGGCCATTGCAGTGTCAATGGGTGGTTCAACATAGAATATTCCGATTACGAACTGGATTCCAATGATATTGCCAGCTTGAGTAATAGCGACAAATACGGCGTCTTTGTGGGGAACTGTTGTGAATCCAGCCGATTCGAGGAGAATACCTGTTTTGGCTCAACCCTGGTTCGTGCCTCGGACAAAGGCGCTGTGGCCTATATCGGAGCGGCAAACGAAACATTCTGGGACCAGGATTTTTACTGGGCTGTGGGTTATAAATCCGCCCTGTCCGATATGTCACCTGCCACGGTTCAGAGCCTGGATTATGCCGCAACCGGCCCAGGGAATTTCGATGCCCTGTGGCACACCCATGGTGAACCTCTAATTGACTGGTACACAACGACAGGCCAGATGGTATACAGCGGGAACCTTGTTGTGTCAGCCCATTCCCCCGCAACCATTTCCGGAGAGACCCACGATTATGGCAAGTATTACTGGGAAGCCTACAATGTGCTGGGGGATCCCTCGCTTTCACCCTATCTTACTGCCCCTGAAACCATTGCAGCACCTGCTATCGGCAGCATCATACCCTGCTCGGACACCCAGTTCAGTGTGACAACCCAGCCCAATGCGGTTGTGGCCTTGTCACGGGAAGGTGAATTACTGGATTCCGCCTGGTCAGGGTCAAGCGGAGACGTGTCCCTAATTTTCTCTCCCATTGAAAGCGCTGACACACTCAAGCTGATCATCACAAAGCAAAATTATCAACCAAGGGTCATGGACGTTTCCGTTGATGCTCTACCCGATGATGTCATTCCCACGGCCTCATTCATGGTCGGTACCAATCTATCCCTTAGCCCCATTGATATTATCTCGGGCCAAACCCTGACCTTTAAAAATAAAAGCAGCGGGTGCCCGGACGCGTTTTCCTGGACATTCCAGAATGGAACTCCCCTGAACTCAACAAACAAAAACCCATCCGTTACATACACTGACCTGGGCCTGTTTTCAGTGGACTTGACAGCTTCAAATCTCAATGGCTCAGATGATCTTACCCGGGATGGCTATATACGCGTGTCCCCTCTCCTCAGTTTCAGTGCTGACAAGACCAGAATCTACCCCGGCAACACCATCTCATTTTCGGGCCAATCCAGTCATACACCCCAGGAATGGAGCTGGACCTTTCAAGGTGGCGAGCCCGCCACATCCAATGAACAAAACCCGGTGGTCCAATTCAATGAAATTGGAGCATTCACCGTATCCTTGTCTGTAACCATTGAAGATGACGTTTATCCCCTGTCCGGCCCTCAGACCAAAGCCGGTTACATTGTTGTTATAAATACCGATACAACAACCCCTATCTCAGGTGAACCTATCTCTACGAGTAACACTGGATGTTTTATCATCTCGGCAAGTCTTTGAACCAAGCCGAAATCTTCAATATTTATTAACTGAAAATTAGTTCCAAGTCCCGAATATATCGTTATTCATTGCAGGCTTTGAGATAAAGGGTCTTTGCCATCCTCTCCTTCACGCACAGAGTCCATGGTGTTTGCCCCTTGTGATCTATCCCTATCGTCTAATTGAGTTATCACTATTGACTAATTGATTAAACCATTGATATAGTTTTGTTGATTGTGACCCTGGGATTCACGTTTGACTAACATCAAGGATCACTGGCGCGAAGAATGAGCGTCCAGTGCATCCGTTTGTTGGGCTATAGTTCCTTGGGGGTCGAAGCCGCTACCGGGATCGAAATCGATTTGCTCAAATCCATAGACCGCTTAGTCTTCTGTCACACAGCGGTAGGCATAAAGCTTTTCGTGTCCACGTGTCATTTCATTTTCTTTTCGATCCCGATTTCGATTATCCCAACAGGTGCTTTGACAATGCATTTGGTTAAACCTGCCCATAACACTCAACAAAGGAGAATCTTATGAACCGGCGCGAATTTATGAAGTATTCTGCTTTTCTTGCAGCAGCGGCTGCAACATCCTCGCTGATATCCTGTGATGACCTGTCCGAGAAATATGTCAAACCCGAACAGTTGGTCCTGCCTGGGGAAAAACTCCTCTTGTCCAATGCCTCGGTGATCGATGTGGTGACCGGCCGCATCAGTACAGGGCACATCCTTCTTCAAAACGGGCGGATTCTCCATGTTTTTCCAAATGACGACACCCCCATGGCCTATGACAGGGCCCTTGATCTTTGCGGGGCCTATGTAAGCCCGGGGTTCATCAATGCCCATTGTCATATGTCCATGCCATGCACGGTTTCAGGCATCGGTGAAGGCTTGGTGTTGGCCGCCACACGGCAGACGGAAAGGAATGCTGAGGAATGCATAAAACACGGGGTAACAACGATTCGTGATATGGCGTCCTTATCCTGCTTGGTTCATGACCTTAAAACAAAGATCAATCGGGGAAACGTGGTGGGGCCACGCATGATTACCAGTTTTTTATTGGATGTGGATGCCGGATATTTGACAACCATGACGACCATGTACGGGCTGATCGGTGATAAACGATACTTTCAGGCGACCAACACGCCCAGGGAAGGCAGACAAGGGGTCCGAAAAGCCATGGATCAAGGCGCAGGCCTGATCAAAATCGCCCACCAGGAGTTACCTTTTGCCACGATCCTGCCCTTACCCAAGCAGATGGACCTTAAAACCACCCGGGCCATCTGCAACGAAGCGGCTCGCCATGGTATAAATGTCGCCCTCCACCACACCGATTATGAAGGTTTCCAAAAGGGGCTTGATGCCGGTGTCACCACGTTTGAGCATATTGTGTGTGACCAGGCGTTGACCGATAAAGACCTTAGGCGTCTCAAGGACAGCGGAGCCTATATAACCCCCACCGCCTCTGTGGGCTATGCTATTTCATGGGAAACCACCACGGATCAAGGCTGGGATACCGGCGTAAAAAAACTGATTGCCGATGAGCGAAAACGTCTGCTTGTGGACTTTGCCTATGAATACTGTGAGGAGCCTCTGGCCATGGCCATTGAAAAAGAATATGAACGGTATTCCAATCCCGAGTATTTTGACACCTTCCACCTCATGCCCACCATCAACCTGGAAGCAACCAAAACCATCCTTGATATTGGCGTGGAAAATCTCATTCGGTGTTATGAGGCCGGAATCAACATGGGATGCGGCAATGATGGAGGCATTCCCTTTGATTTCCCAGGGGCCATGGCCCTTGAAATGTATATTCTCGAAAAAACCGGCCTGAAAACCGCAGACATTCTCCGCATGGCAACCCTTAACAATGCAAAACTCATGGGCATGGACCATGACATCGGAACCATTGAGGCTGGAAAAATAGGGGATCTTGTTGTCTTTGACAAAAACCCCCTGGAAACCTTTGAACATGCCTTCAAACCTCTGATGGTTTTCCAGAATGGGGAGTTGGCATATAAAGCATAACAGGATTACGATGAGATCAGGACGACGGCACTGAAAAAGCCGCCATATAATCGCGGATTGAGGTCACCATGGCCATGGCCAGCTCGTAATTCCGAGTACCGGCATGGTCATGGAGCTGCATGAACATATCACTCAACTCGGTGATGCCGAAATTCCCCGCAGCGCCTTTGAATCCGTGGCTCAGCCGGGACACGGTTGAAAAATCATGTTTATCAAGGGCAGAGGTCATGGTCACAAGTTCTTCCGTGATCTCCTTGACCAGCTCGGGAAGAATCAGAGCCAGTTCAGGATCAAGGGACGGGATGATTGGAAGGGTGTCCGGTTTTGGGGGCTGATTAGAAAAATCAATCAATCGTTCCACTTTGCTGATCAAGGCATGACGGGTGAAGGGTTTCATCAAAAAATCATCGAAATCACCGGGCTCATCCAGCCTGCCCCCATCGGGCACATGGGCGCTCAGGGCAATGACGGGAACAGAACTCCGTCCATGGGTCTTTTCCCAGTCCCGGATTTCACTGACCGCCTCGTAACCGTCCATCCGGGGCATGTGGATATCCATCAGCACCAGATCATAATGCCTTGACTGAAACATTCGGACAGCGTCAACCCCGTCTTGGGCCACATCAAGGATGACCGGCAGGGTTTTCAAATAGAGCCGGACCACCTGGATATTGGCCCTCATGTCTTCGGCCAATAGAACCCGAATCGTTTCTGTCCCAAGGGACGTGTCCTGGATTTCCGTATCCCCGGACGATTCAAACCGTGATTTGAGCCTGAGCCTTGACGTATTGACCTGGGAACTCCCGCTTGGGGAAACCTTCGAAACCCCAGGAAACGCCACGTTAAAATAAAACCTGCTGCCGCATCCATCTGCCGATGTCACTGAAATTGTTCCGCCCATCAAATGAATAAGATTCTTGCTGATGGTCAATCCAAGACCTGTCCCGCCATAACGGCGTGTGGTCGACGATTCGGCCTGGGAAAAACTCTCAAATATCATGGCGATTTTATCCGAGGCAATGCCCATACCCGAGTCCTCCACGCAGAACTGGACCATTCTGTTGGGGGTGGCGTCACTTAGGGGGCTAACGTGTATGGTAATCCCTCCTTTTTCGGTGAACCGGATGGCATTGTCCGCAAGATTCATGATCACCTGGGCCAGTTTGAAGGGATCTCCGCATACATGACGGTCCACCTCCGATGAAAAAGAAAGATCAACAAAAAGCCCTTTTTTAACCGATGAGACCCCAATGATATGTTTCAAATCATTCATCAGGCGAAACAGATCAAAAGGAATGCATTCCACAGCCACTCGACCGGCTTCGAGCTTGGAAAAATCCAGAATATCATTGATGACGGAAAGAAGGAGGCCGCTTGAATTGGTAAGAATGTCAATGTACTGAGCCTGCTCTTTGTTTAATGGCGTCTCGGTCAACAAATCACCCATGCCCAGAATGGCATTCAATGGGGATCGGATTTCATGGCTCATTCTGGCCAGAAAATCACTTTTCGCTTTTGCGGCGGCCTCTGCTTTATCGTACAGACTGGCGTTGTTGACGGCAGAGGTGATCTGGGTCACATAGCCCTGCAATTTTTCCATGTCCTTTTCCGAAAAATTAAATGGCGCCGCTCCCGAGAGAAACACGATATTCCCGATCACCTCGTTCCGTATTTCCATGGGAAGAATCAGGATAGAGGTAAAGGGACTAATTTCATGCATGGCCTTTTCAAATCCCTGGGGCCCCAAATCCGGCTCAAACCGATTCAGATAAGCCCGTTTCCCTGTCTTGACACACCAGGCGGACAAAGACGCCGAATCCTTAAGAGGCACAGTCATCGATTCAAGCTGATCTTTTTTCTCAGGAGTCAGGGCATGGCCGTGGATTTTTGACAAACTCACCTGATCCGCCTCGAGGTCCACCAGTTGCACGATCACCGTCTCAAACCGGAAAATCGTCTCCAGACTGCCTAACAGGGTCATCAGAATATCGTCCAGGTTCAAACTGGCGTTGGCGGTTTTGATGAACCGGTTGATCAGGGTGATCTCGTCAAGGGCGGCACTCAGGTCCCCGGTTCGTTTTTCAATTTCCCTTTCAAGGCCCTGGAGCAGTTTTGCATTTTCAATGTAGGGGCCGAGGATAAAACCAATCCGCCCAATAAATTCCTTTTCAATTTTCGAAAAAACAGACCCATCTTCCTTGCCGTAAAACAATACCAGGCTGATCAGGGAGGTTTCAGAATAGACCGGCTGGATAAGATCGGCTGATCTGAGTATGTCATCGGAAGAAAGGCCTATGTCTTCATCCACGATCCAGGCTTCTACCTGGGCCTGGGTAATCACGCCTCCGCCTTTCCGAAAAAAGGGAAACAGGGGATGCTCTTGGGCAAATGATACCCGGTGTTCCCAGGCTGTCATATTCTGGGTATCGGCTACGGCGTTGGGGTTCAATCCTTCAAAAACCAGAAACCTCTGGTCCGGATCCGAATAAAACAAAATCCGCAACCGCCGGACATAGAGCTCCTGATACAGGGGGCCTGCGATATAATCAACAATATCATTGAGGGAACGGGCTTTGGACAGTTGGTCAATCAGACGGACATAAACCTTATCCAGCACCTCTTTCTGCCTTCCGAAAAAAAGAGAAAGAACGGTTCCCCAAATCGCTTTATAAGCACTGAACAGAATCAGTCCGGCCACAATCCCTGAAAAGACGGTTCCCCATGACCAAACCGATATCCCTGCCCTATGCACGGCATAGGCAATCAGTGTCAGGAACCCCAAAACACCGGCGCCATAAACCAACTGACTCAACAAAACCAGCACTTCTTTCAGGTTCTTTCTGAACATGGCATAGCCGAACAGGGTAATGGGGATAAACACATAATTCCCTGGTGGGTAGAGGTCATACCCGGACATGGCCGGAATATTCCCGGCTGTAAACAGTGCTGAAGCCCCCAATCCCAGAGAGAACAAGGTTAACCGCTGCCTGTCAAGACTCTGGGTCTGCTCACGCCGGGTCAGATAAAACAAACGCAGACTGAACAGAAAATTTAAGGTCCCAAGGGCGCAAAACCCGTCGAACAGCACTCCCCTCTGGGCAAAAAAACCCCAGGAATAATGCACAACGCCGCTCAAATACCAGGGGCTCTGGGAAAACAGAGTAAAAAAAACGCCTGTGGCATAATAGAACCGGACAAGGGGCATAACCTTTTTTTTCCGGCAGACAAGAACCACCAAATGAAGATGAAGTGCCGGCCACATCACCAGAAAAATATGATTCAAGCGGCTGATTCTTAAGCCTGTTTCAGCGTGGGTCACCAGGCTGTTCAAAAGGATATCGGTGCTCAGAAAAGCGAATATCAGACAGATCAGGCCGAACAACCGGGAACCCACCAGAGACGGCCCGACCCTTAGCGAAAGGACCGAGAAAAACACGCACACACCCATTGACAGAAGAAGGGGAATTCCGGATTCCATCACCCGGGAGATAACAAGATCCCCTGACAAAGGCTTGAGTGTCACATAGACCGCCACCCCAATAAGGATATACCCGGTATAGATAAGAACGATGGCCATCCCGCTCCACAGACGCCGTTTGGAGTACATATTAATTTTAATCACATCAAATCGAAACACCCCATAGGCCATCAGAAGCACCGGCACAAACATGAAGGTCCCCAAAGGATAAAAATCAACACCGCTCATGGCAGGGATGTTGGACAATCCAAAGGCCCCCATGGACAAAACCCCGACGAGGAAAAAAAGAGCCTGTTTGCGCAGGTCGCTTCCCGGTGGGGCTGCTGTAATTTTCCGTGCAAGAACAACGCATCCCATGGTGATTTTAACAAGGGCGATGCTGATCAATATATCGAACAAGATCCCCCGAGCCCCAAAGAGCCCCCAGGGATAGTTGTACGTGCCCGTCAGGTAAAGGGACGTCTGGGTCAAGGGGACAAACACCAGACTGATACCATAGGCCACATACACCATCCATTTCCTGAAATCGGCGAAATAATAAAACAAATGACTGCAAAACCCCAGCTGCATCACCAGAAAAAAATGGTCGAAACGGTTGAGCTGAAGGGCGGTCTGCGAGTCCCGGAGGATAAAAAGGAGGGTGATATCCAGATTCATCAGACCCCACAAAGCACATACCCCGCCAAAAACCATGGTCTGGACCTGACGGGTTCCCTTCTGAAAACAAAAGCTGGCCAGGATAAAACATACCAGAACAGAGACCATGGCCGGCAAAGCCAGGGGATACAATCGGGGCAAGACATCGGGATAAAACAGGGTATCTTTTCCCATGGCAAAAAAAACAGCCGCCAGAACAAGGGGTAACCAGACCATGGTGGTCAGAAAATTGGGGATATACCCCATGGAAAACCACCCCTTATTTCCCAGAGTCTGATGGCGCAAAATACCATAGGTAAATATACCCATGGGGATAAACACAAATCCCCCCACAGAAAATGAACGAAAACCGAACAAGGGAAGCGCATCCCCGAAGGTCAGAAGGCAGGTGGGAAAAAGACCGATCAAAATATACAGTGCTTTTAAATTCAAGGGAGCACTGAAACCGTTTTTGTTCGTCACTATCCTCACTGTGATCAGGACAGCATAGGCCACAAGAAACACCAGGGCCGTCAACAAAAACAGAAAAAAAAGAGGCCCTGCCAAGGGCACCCCCCCGTTCACAGCATCCTGTCCCGGTAAAAAATAATGGTCGGTAACAACAAAGGGCAGCAGACTCAGGGCTGCCCCGTATAATATCGTGATCATCTTTTTGGTATGTGCCAGATTCAAGGTGCAATGGACATAATGAACAGACACAGGCAAAATAAAAATAAATCCAAGGTGAACAAACCGGAACATGTAAAGAATCTGAACCTCAGACGTGAGAAAGGTTCCCAGTATAATCATGGTATGATGGGCCAGATGGATCAGACAGACCATGGTGAACAACTGGCTTTCCCGCTGGGTTTTCCCATCCCGTATGGTCAGGGAAATCAGGAAGATTAGCAGTAAAATCGTCAGGCAGGAGGGCATGGCCCCCAAAAGAAAATGATCCGACATACCCCGTGTCATGCATTCACCGTTTGATCAGGTATCATGATTTATTTTCTTCAATCGCTTGTTCAGGGCCGGCTGGGAAATACCCAACATGGACGCGGCCTGTGTCTGCTTGCCCCTGGCCCGTTTCATGGCCTCATTCACAAGACCCTCCGTGGCCTCTTTGATGGTGGGCAAGGGTTCAGGAAAAACGAGCGTTCCAGGTACAATGCCGGATGCGCGTCTGTCATCAGGCCCGGCAGCCCGGCCCGGTACAAAATGGTGACTGAAATGATCCACGATCAGTTCTGCCCCCCCGCTCCGACTGAGGGCATCAAAGACCATGGCCTGGAGCTCCCGTACATTGCCCGGGAACGGATAGTCGACCAGACAGGTCATTAATTCTTTTGAAACCAAGGGTTTTTTCCGATTTTGCCGGGCACAGCCCTGATCAAGGAAATGATGGACCAAAAGGGGAATATCACACCGCCTTTCCCCAAGGGCCGGGACATGGATATGGTGGGTTTTCAGTCTGTAGATCAGATCTTTCCTGAACCTTCCCTGTTTCTGAAGGGCCCAGAGGTCCTCATTGGTGGCAACGATGATTCGCGCAAGGCTTCGTTTCACCGTGTCCATTCCCAAAGGCATATATTCGTTTTCCTGAAGCAGCCTGAGCAGTTTCACCTGGGACAGAGGACTCAGGTCCCCGATTTCATCGAGGAACAAGGTCCCGCCCCCGGCGGTTTCAATGAGGCCGTTTCGGGTTTTGTCAGCCCCGGTAAAGGCTCCGGCAATATGCCCAAACAGGGTATCTGAGAACATGGAATCATCCAGGCCAGCCACATTCACGGGAACGAGATTCCCCGTCCTTCCGCTCAATGTGTGTATTACCTTGGCCACCAGCTCTTTGCCCACCCCGGTTTCGCCTGTGATCAACACAGGTTCCCTCGATTCTGCCACGGCTTCGATATAATGGAATATCCGGACCATATTTGGGCTTGCCGTGATCATGGACGAAAAAGCCTCGGGCTTTTTCAGATCGTCCAGGGTGTAAACTGTTTTTTTCAGTTCACGGTTTTCCCGCTGGAGATTCCGGAATGCCAGAGCCCGGTTGATGGTGATCCGAAACAGATCCCTGTCCACCGGTTTGGTGATGTAATCAAATGCGCCCTCACGCATGCACTGAACAGCTGTTTTCACATCGCTGATATCCGTGACGATGATCACCGGCAATTCGGGAAAGGCTTGCCTGATCCTGGGTAGCAGCGTGATTCCGTCTGGCGGGGGCATTCTAAGATCAAGAAGAATGATTTCAGCCGGCTGTTCGGCGAGCAGGTCCATGATCCTGGAACTGTCCTGGCATTCAATCATGTTATTATAGCCGGCTGACTTCAGGCAACTGCCTATAAACAGAAGGTTTGTTTTGATGTCATCGGCAACCAGGATGGGGTGTTTGGGGTTCTGCATGGTATCAGTCAGGCCCTTATATAACTTTCGTTATAATTATAATTGTTGTTATTATTTATCTATCCGACTGTTTTTTATATAGATAAAAATACAGTCCACCACAAAGGGGAGTCTTTTATAAACTTTATTATAATAATGTCATCCCCATGTGCGGCCATTCTGAAATGCATACACAAATATAATCAGTACATTGCCACTAACATACCCGCCCGGCACACCCCTTGCTATAATAGAATTTAAAAACGTATACAATGTTTTTCTCGTATTACATTGTTTGTACGCAACCCCCCAAAGCCTCTATTAAAGGAGAAGAACGAATGCGGAAAAACCATTTATTTTTGTCAGTTCTCGTTTTAACACTTATGCTGCCCGGCCTGCCTGTCCAGGCCGGCTCCCGCAGCCAGACCTGGACCCGGTACCCCATTGTACTTGTTCCAGGTGTATTTGATTTTCATAATATCCTGGGCATGGGCATTGATTATTTTTACGGCATTGAAAAGGCCCTTGAAGATTCGTCTTATTCGCCCAACGTGTTCACCCAAAAGCCCTATCATCAGCAAACCTATTTCATCCCCTTGAATCCCTGGCAGAACACTACGGAGCGTGCAGAGGATCTCAAAAAAAAGCTCACTGAGCTGATGAAAAAAAACAAGATCGCGAAAGTCAACCTTATGGCCCACAGTCACGGTGCCACCACGGCAAGGCAGGCTATTCACATGATATGCGAGGAAGCAAGGGACAAGGGTGACATCAATCCCATCGCATCCCTGACCACCATTGACGCTCCCCATCACGGCACGCCCGTGGCTGATTATTACATGGAGAATCCCTCCAACACCTTCAATCAGCTCATGACGTTCAGTGTTGATCTGGCCGGGAATTTAATGGCCCTGATCTCCACGGGAATGTACGAATATGTGGGGGACCAGCATTCACAAGAAGTTTTCAAGGATTTCTCCCAGGCCTGCATCGAAAAATTCAACACTGATTTCCCTAGTGCCGGCCTTCCGGAATCAACAGGACCCTATGGTGAAGGAACTGCTGAAAACGGATCCCCTGCCGGTGACGGCCTCGGCAACCCCATGGATGTTCAGGACCCTGAAGCCATTTTATATTATTCCTGGACCGGCAATATCGGAAACGGGTGGAGCACCAACTGGGATCCCTTTGATCTGGTCATGATGGCGACCCAGCAGATGAACCTGGCACAGGGTTTTGATGCAGATGCAGACGGATTCATTCCTGTGAAAAGCGCGAGATTCGGCACCGTCATCAGTGAAAGCCTTTACTGGAATCACATTGATGCCATAAACCAGACCATGGGACTCATCGATCCTGAGGCAGAATCACCAAAAACGATTTTCAGACTCCACGCCCAAAGGTTGCAGAAAGAAGGGAGATAATATTTCACCGGAGAAGGGATCGTCCTTCTCCGACCGACATCATCATACACCACGATTAAAGGTTCGAATATCATGAATAACAAATACATAATACACCTCGCCGCCCTGGGTGTGGCCCTTCTTTTCCTGACCGTGACGGCCATGATCAAACTCTTTCACACAAACGACACGCCCATGCCCAGCCCGGCTTCCGTCAAAGAGATGGTTGTGTCCCAAAGCATAAAAAATACCCCCGAGGCGGCCCCCACGATTCCCCTGCTGCCTGCCGCCGAGATACACGATGCAGGGTACCCTGTTACCACCTTCGACTCGGTTGCGGATTACAATACCGTCTCAGCCTATGGCCCTCTGCCCGACTACCTGTCGGATGTGGGATTTGACGGAGGCTTTGAGGTGGACGACCAGGGCAAGCTGATCATTGGCCAGGACATGAGGCGATTATTCGACTTTTTTCTTGCGGCTGTCCGAATTGAGGGGATAACCCTCTGTACGGCACGCATCAACGAATACATTGATTTGACCCTTCCACCGGATGCAGCCCGCGAAGCCCGGTCTGCCTGGGCAGAGTACCGGGCTTACAAAAATCGCCTGAAGGGCCTTTACCAGGAGTTCTCTGACAAACGGGACACCGACCCCGACACATACAAAACCCTTGTCCTTTCCATAATACACAAACACCGTGAACTCAGGAGACAATGTATGAGCCAGGCCCTGGTTCAAGCGTTCTTTTCCGAGGATGAAGCCAATGAAGACCAGGCCCTGTCCAGGATCAAGGGCCCAGTCACTGTCGCCCCTGCAGAAGAGAGGGGTCGTCATTCTTGATATTTTACGGAAATACCCCCGCGGCTGTCACTCAAACACAGCCGAATACTCTGTCCCCCCATATTTCCGTAATTCAGGGGCGAGGCTTGCCTCGTCCCTGTCCCAATTTGCCAATAACCCGAATGATATTCAATGAACCACATATTATGGAGGATTTATGAAAACCAGATTGTCAGTATTGTTACCCCTTTTCACCCTTATCTGTCTTTTTTCTTTGACATCCCGGACCCTTGCCGGTGAAGAAATCAAGCCGTTTTTCTTTGACGGGTGTTCGTCCGTTGCCGAAGGAACCAAAGACAATCCGAATCTCTGGTGTGACTGCTGTCTTGAGCATGACATGAAATACTGGAAAGGAGGCACCTGGACCGACCGGAGGAATGCAGACCTTGAATTCAAAGAATGTGTTTCGGACCTGTCCGGAAACCCGTCCCTCGGCCTTTTATTCTATCTGGGTGTCCGTGTGGGTGGCTCTCCCTATTATAATACAAGTTATCGCTGGGGATTTGGCTGGGATTACGGCAGAGACTACAAAACCCTGACCGATGCAGAAGAATCCGATGCCATGGCCAAAGCACAGTCATGGTTTGAGGAAAATCCCGATATGTGCTCTGATTTCAATTGATAATCCATAGGAGAAAACCATGCATGAAGCAGATGGCTGGTTTCGAGATTATGAGTTGTACGAATAGCCGATATGATATGTGGAGTGTACTCCCGGGCTCAGGTCCGGGAGTATGTTTTTTGTTAAAACGATCGCCGGACCTTGTCGATATTTTCGATGCTGCCCATGACAATCAAGGTCATGCCTTCGGCAATGGTCCGTGTGGGCGAGGGATTGAATTCGATGATGCCGTCCGGGTTCTTGGCACCCAGAATAAGCAGATCGAATTTGTCCTTGAGTCCGGACTGCATAATTTTTTTCCCCAGAATTCCGGTCGTCTCTGTGATCACGATCTCATGAATCCGAAGGTTGCCCTTTTCACTGCGCAGCATCTGGTCCAGAAAATCCACGGCTGTGGGCCGGATCATTTCCGATGCCATGCGCAGGCCCCCAATAATATTAGGGGAGATTACCCGGTTGGCCCCGGCTTTAAGCAGCTTGGCCTCAATGGCTTGATCGGTCATCTGGCTTATGATCCGGATCGTTTTGTTCATCATGCGGGCCGTCATGGTCACATAAAGGGTCTCCTTGTCCGAATTGAGGACAATGAGAATCCCCCTGGCCCGCTCGATTCCCGCTGCAATCAGGTTCTGATCATCTGTGGGGTCTCCTGCCACAAAAAGCAGCTGATCCGAAACCATACATTTTTCGATTCTGTCCACATCCGATTCAATCAGAACAACGGACTCAAAATTCTGGATCAGCTCTTCGATCAGGGGTTTGCTGGTTTCACCCCCACCACAGACAATAAAATGCTCACTCAATTTATCAATTTTCTTCTGCATTTTTCTTTTCCGTAACAAACCTGAAAGCTCGCCTTCGATCAAAATAGCTGTGACCGAACTGATGGCGTAAAGCAGGATACCCATGCCAAAGGTGATCAGAACCATGGTAAAAATCTGGGCCGGGACATTGCCTGATACTTCCAGAACTTCTCCATAGCCCACACTGGTCAAAGAAATCACTGTCATGTACAGACAGTCGATGAACTTCGGCTCGCCATTGAACAGGATATAATAGCCGGTACTGCCACCGATCACCAAGAGAACGATCACAAAAAAAAGCTTGAAAAGAGTTCTGTTGATCAGCATGGTTTAACCCGTTCAGATGCTTTTAGATGCAGCATCAAAGCCCAATTGGAACGCGTTGAGATTGATGTTCGCAAAGGACTGTTTGGTCCGGGTTTCAATGGCCTTCCGTATGTTTTCAATGGGCAGGGGTAAAACCCCGGTCTGGGCCAATGCGCCCAGAAGAACCATATTCACGGCCATCACACTACCAGCCTGACTGGCAAGGGCCACGGCATCAAAGGCGATCAATCGTGATGTTTTCTCTTTGATCAGCCGGATCACCTCGTCGATGTCCGGATACACCCCACGTCCAATGGCCACTGTAAATGGGGGCGACGGTGAAAGGTTGATAATGCTCACGGTTCGGGGCTGGCATTTCCTGAGGGCTCGAAGGGCTTCGGCCGGTTCAAAACTCACAAAAACATCGGCTTGACCATCGGAGATGATGGTACTTTCCCCGTCACCAAATACCAGGGCCGACTCCACAACACCACCCCTCTGGGCCATGCCGTGGATTTCACTCATGCGGACGGGTACACCTGAAAGCAGGGCGGCCTCCCCAAGAACCTTTGAGGCAAGCAGGTTTCCCTGCCCCCCCACAGCAACGATTATTAATTTTGTCGTATTCATCGTTTTTTCCGTTTATTTTATTGTATTAACTTATTTTCACCGGGCGAATCGCTTTTTCAGGACAGATCTGTGCACACACAGAGCATCCTGTGCACTGGGTTGCATTGATTTTAACCTGGTCCCCGTCCAGATAAAAGGCCGGGCAGGCAATACTGGTGATGCAGTCCCTGTGGTTTTTGCATTTATCCTGATTGATCTCAAAGGATTTCCCTTTCAGCTGTTTGAGGCTCTTGGCGTAAAGGGTGCATTTTTCCTTGGCAATGATGACGGATACCCCTTTGTAATCCAGGGCTTCCTTGATGGTTTGGACGCTTTTTGACAGATTATAGGGTTTGATCACCGAAATATGCTTGACACCCAGCCCCCGAACGACCTCTTCGATGTCGATGCGGTTATAGCCCGGAAAATTCAGTTCGTCCATATCCACACCCGGATTGGGCTGGTGCCCGGTCATGGCTGTAATTCTGTTGTCCAGAATGATCAGGGTAAAATCATGATTATTGAACACGCCGTTGATCAAGCCCGATATCCCGGAATGAAAAAAAGTGGAATCACCAATAAAAGACAGAACTTTCTTGCCCGTGGCCTTGGAAAATCCTGCCGACGTGCTGGTGGAAGCCCCCATGCAGATCACAAAATCACCCATGGACAGCGGGGGCAAGAACCCCAGGGTGTAGCATCCGATATCGGAAGGGTGGATCACGTCCATACCCTGGGTGGCCTGTTTAACCGCATAGAACACAGCCCTGTGGGAACACCCCGCACAAAGGGTGGGGGGTCTTCCGGGAATATCCGGAATATTGGAAAGGTCAATGGCTTCAGGTGCTTTAAAGGGAATGTCGAAAAAGGACGTCATCACTTTTTTGACCATCATGGGATCATATTCGTAAAGTCTTGAAAACAGGTCATGGCCCTTGCCTTGAATGGGCAATGTCAATCCCGCCTCCTGGGCGCAGACCTTCACGGCCTCTTCCATATAGGGCTCCCCTTCTTCCACCACAAGAACACGGGTGCATGTTTTAAGAAAATCCGTGATCATCAAATCAGGAACCGGATGGGAAAAACCCATGCGCAGGATTTTCACCTTATCCCATAGATCAAGCTCAACCACCGCATCTTTGACATAGGCGTAGCTGACGCCGTTACATACAATACCCAGAGTCCCCTTGCCTTCCAAAAAATTCCAGCGGCAATTGTTGGCAATACCCTGGGCCACCTTCATGTTTTCAAGGAGAGTGACATGGAGGTTTCGGGAAACCGCAGGGACCGTCACATAGTTGTAGGGATCCTTTACAAAATCACCCTGGGCCATGGGCTTAACGATCTCACCCAGCTCGACCACGGCCGTGGAGTGATTGATCCGGGTGGTTGTCCTGAAAATCACCGGTTCCTGGAGGTCTTCCGAAAGATCGAAGGCATATTTGATCATTTCCTTGGCCTCCTGAACCGATGAGGGTTCCAGAATGGGGAGGCCCGAGAGTTTTCCGTAATAGCGGTTGTCCTGTTCGTTCTGGCTGGAGAACATGTAGGGATCGTCGGCGGTCAGGATCACCAGCCCTCCCTTGACACCCACATAGGCCAGGGTCATCAGGGCATCGGCCGCCACATTGAGTCCCACATGCTTCATCACGCACATGCTTCTCACCCCGCAATTGGCGGCAGCAGCGGCAACTTCCAGAGAGACTTTTTCATTGACGCTGTATTCGAAATAAAGATCAGATTCTTGTGCGATCTGAAAAAAATTGAGTGAAATTTCCGAAGAGGGTGTCCCGGGATAGGATGCTGCAAAGGCAAGTCCTGCCTCCATTGCCCCCCTGGCAATGGCTTCATTTCCGAGTAACAGCAATTTTTCACCGGGTTTTTCGGTCAATAATTTATGCATGGTTTTCTTTCCTGCTTAAGATAATCCTTCACCGAAAAATCCAAGGGCTTCTGCCCAAGGATTTACGGTCCCTTTCCTTTGCCCTGTTGATCAGGGCCATAACCTATGGATTATATCAAGACCGGCGGGGGTGTAAAGTTTTTTCTTAAAGCATACGACGAGTTCAGCGCGGCAAAGCCACATCCAAAAAGTCTCGTCTCTCACGGAGGCAGTAAGATCACAGAGAAGGGCTAAAGGCTTTGTAATGTAAGTTTTTTCTTTGTGATCTTTGTGCCTCTGTGAGAAAAATCTGTGAGCATCGGCCTATATCCGATCGCATATCCAATTGCATCGCATTTTATGAGGAGTCTGTCCATTTGGTGGGCAAAGCCCACCCTGTCATAACAATGTCAACTCCTTTTTTTAGGTTGTTTTATGTTATTATCTTTTGAATTACTCCGTACGTATCCCCTTGATGCTCTTTGATGTTTT
>JAHIRD010000252.1 GCA_018818835.1 Pseudomonadota bacterium | reverse complement strand
TGATCGCTTCTTTTCTTCGCCCTAGTTTCATAAACTCCTCTTTAGTTAAGGATGAGGGGCAATCTAGTTTATTGTTTATTGATTCGAGTTCCCGAATCTTTGTCATAACCTCACTATTTGTTCTACATATTCCCATATTTGTCATTCCTTGTCTACGACCATTGACTAATATCCCATAGTTATCACTGTTTGACACTAACTATCACTCTCCTGTTTCTCATCTGCCGGAGGATTTAATATCCATGGGATAAATACACTGAACCCGTTCTTATGACTCCCCAGAAGTGGTGGCTGACATCCTTTTACCTTGTTCTCCCACACGTCCTTCATCTCCGCTAGAGCAGTCTCATCATCTATGAACACGGTTATAATTATACTGTTTTCCTCAAAGGAGATTAACTCCACATCTTCTTTACTCACTGTGACGCGCTCCTATGGTATCTTTGTACCTTTGATGACTTAAACGTTTCGCTTCAATAGTCTCCGCATAGTATTTATTCACCCAATATCTTAATTCTCTAGGAAACTGATGTGCGTCTGGGTAATGTATGTTAATCCATTCCGGTAATGTTTCTATGGTTAGACTCATATCATGTCCTCCAGTAACTTCTTCGCCTTCGGCGTTAATTTAATGACTCTCCCCGCGCGTTGATAAGTAGATATCAGTATGCCGTCTCGGTATAGTTTTCTCCGTTGATTGCTCTGGGGGATAACGTCGATGGGTTTCTCTCCTCCTAAGATTCTCTTTAACTCGTCCTTTCTCCATAGGATTATGTTGTGGAACGTGATATCATCTAATAGGTCTTCAATCTGTTCCTTTGAAGCGTTCTCTAATTCAATCATTCTTCTTCCTCCTCCTGTTTCTTCCATTTCTTAGTATTATCTTCCGTGTCCTCAATACCGTTTTCAGTGATGAGGAAGGTGGCCTCAAGTTCATCTAGGTAGGGACTCTTATTAATTTTGAATACCCTAGAGCCTTTTCTACCTTTACGAAGCCATATACGCGTTGTTGCAGCGTGTCCCATGACGTTTCCACCAGTGGCTTTAGATGCGTTGGTGTACATTGAACCGGGATCATCCAGTATTTGATTCGTATAGATGACGGTTGTTTTCGTACTTCGCGCAACTTTACCTAGTGTAAGTAGCATGGTTTTAAGTTTATCCTGTCTAGCACTTAGGGTTGCTCTGCCAATGTATTCTCCTCTGAGTAAACCCATTAGACTATCCACTATGATTAGTTTAATGTTGTGTTCTGGGCAGAAACCATAAAGTTGCTCTATTAACTTTCCTTGATGGGGGACATTCAAAGCAAGTCCAAAATGGATTTTATCAAGAACCTCTGTGACGTTATATCCTTTCGCGTCACATATTTGTTTTATTCTCCCCGGTATGAATGTATCCTCTGTGTCAATCCAAACGACCTCTCCATCAAGACCGCCATCTGAAACTGGTAGTTGCGCCATAACTGCTAACTGGTGGCATAGTTGAGTTTTACCAACCCCGTTTGCGGCTGCTAGTTCAGTGGTTGTCTCAGACTCGAATCCACCTCGCTTTCCCCCCTCTATCTCTTGTTGATTTCTCATAATTTCATCTATTGCTCTGCTTCCCGTTGATAATCGTGTTCGTAGTTTTCTTTTCTCCCACAACTCGTTTCCAGTTATGAACCCGTTTTCTGTTAAATCAATGGCTGATTTTATTGCGTTTTCCGCCGTGTCAAGACCCATATTAGCATCCTCTTTTAGGTCTTTTGGGTTTAATGTTGCTAATGCTTCAACCGTGGTGATACCGGTTTTTATTATCTTCTTGATTGTCCCAGTTGAGACTCCTGATAATATCCCAGCCTCTAGTTTTATCTGTCTTGTTTCTTCACTCATATCGTTTCTCTATCCTGTCTAACTCACTTATATATTCTTCTCTCGATATTCCGCCTTTCACATATAGGTCTGTGTAGGCTTGTATCTCTATGCCTTTCTGCATTGATATCCATAGGTTACTCAGTAGTCTCCGTAACTTCATTTTTAACACTTTCCGCTAAACTACTATTTTCTTCCTTATAAAAGAAGAGTCCATTTCCGTGTGCTGTTTTTAGGAATGAGTTTAACAGTTGAACCACGTCTAAAGCCTCATCAACATCTTCCGTCCAGTAATCCCATAAAAACTCAGTTGATATCACACTGTCTGCGTTTTCATGTGGGGTTACTATCAT
>JAHIRD010000077.1 GCA_018818835.1 Pseudomonadota bacterium | reverse complement strand
CGACTGCATTGAAACCACAAAGGTACAGACTGTCATGGGCAGCTATCGATGGTCCACCGAATCAGTGGCCAGAGACAGGCTCTTCTTGAAGTACTTGGGAGTGGACACCAAATAGTGTACGCTTTATCCGACTTTCAAGATCTTACCAGTGCATTATTTTTCCAACCCTATTTCCAACCTCAGAAACCCATAAAAAACATTCCATGCACATCAAAATTCCGTAAACCTCGTCCATACCCCTATACGCCAAACCCGAAGTGTGTCCCGTCAGGAAACTCAACGTCAAAACGAAGTTTTCCTCCATTGGCCTCAACGCATTGTTTAAGAGAAGATATTTTAAGGTCACGTCCAGGTTTTTCTATCATGGCCACGGTTGGTTGTTTGATCCCTAACTCCTTCGCAATGTCGTTTTGCAGCATGAACAAATCAAACCAAATTACATGTGTGTATTCAGACAGATAGAGATAGACAGACATAGGCCTATTTTTGTGGGAGGGGAAAAAGCACTGGGGGTTCAACCCATATGTTTTAAAAGCTGATCTGACGCGGCAAAAACTTTAGTAAATAACCATTTGTGTTAATGGAGGTGACCTTATTTTCTACTTTCATCTACACAGTTTTCAATTAACCAGCTTTTGAGATGGGACTCTTCTATAGAGTGCGATGCTATATCAAGTATTACTTGAGCGGCTTCTGCTTCATCAGCTATGAGTTCTTTCCCATTTCTTGCCAAAAAAATGTATCCTACCATAAATCCTATCCTTTTCTTTCCATCAACAAAAGGATGATTTTGAACAAGTCCTGCAATATATGCTACTGCAAGATCATATAAATCAGGATCCCCATATAAAAATAAATTTTTGGGTTTATCTAATGCTGATTCAAGCAACCCTTCATCTCTAAGCCCTGAAGCACCTCCATGTTCAACAAGAAGACGTGATTGGACGGCAAAAACTAATGTTTTCTCAATCCAGACAGGGGGATTCATTTGGCAAGTGTCCTTAAGGTGTTTCGGTATTTTGACATACCCTTTTCAGCAATTTCCATCTGTTTTTCGAACTCAGGATCATAAGGTGTGAGTTGAAGAGCTCCCTCCGGAGTTTTAACTAGAAACAATGAATCCCCTTCACTAACACCAATTTGTAATAAAACTTCCTTTGGAAAAACCAGTCCAAGAGAGTTGCCAATTTTTCTTAATTTTAATGCTTGCATGATCACTCCTTTAATATTTATTGTTATTACAAATGTTATAACATGCGTTTAGGTGGCGAGTCAACATTTACAATTTTTACCTGAATAGATGCCATACTGACCAATTTTATACTGTAACATATTGTATTTGACTAAAAATTGAATTTACACCGCGTTGGATTTAGAATCCCTTTTATTCAGCCTTCATCTTTGTCCTGAGCTTGAATCCTATTAAAAATAACAATTAATTTCACTGAGTCCATAGTAATTAGCTCTTTGACGTCTTGAGATGGTTTTTAGTAATAAATGCTTTTTGATAACAGCAATTTATTTGAATTGATAAAAGAGAAACAAAGATGGACTCCTTGTTTGACCAGCCATATCTTGAAAAAATTGAAGACAGGATTTTCAAAGAAACAGTGGGATTGAGGTCAAATGGGCGACCCATTGCAGGACTTTACTGCGCATTTACTCCCAAGGAGTTGGTGGCGGCGGCTGGGGCAATCCCCGTTGCGCTTTGTGCAGGAACTCAGGCTCAAATTCCTGCGGCTGAGGTCCATCTGCCTGCCAATTTGTGCCCTCTTATCAAATCCAGTTACGGTAATGCCGTTTCCGACACCTGCCCCTATTTTCATATGACGGATTTTCTGCTGGCCGATGCCACCTGCGACGGCAAGAAAAAGATGTTTGAACTTCTTTCCCTGATTCGACCCCTGCGGATCTTGCAGCTGCCCCAGACAGCGGAAACACCCCAAAGCATCATGAACTGGAAAGAGGAACTTGAACGGGTCAGGCTTTATCTTGGGGCCATGACCCAAACAACAATCACCGATGACATGCTCCGGGAGCAGATTGCCCTGTACAATCGGATGCGCCAAACCGTTTGCAGGGTCTATGAGTTGAATCAAGGGAAAATACCGGCCTTGTTCGGCCGTGAAATTGACATCATCACCTCGTCGGGCGGTTTTGAATGCAATTTGCCTGAACGGATGGCCGATATGGAAAAGGCCATGGTTCTGGCAAAAAAACGCGCCTCGGAACCAGAATTCAAAAAGACCATGGACGGACGTCCACGGATTCTTCTGACCGGCTGCCCCACGACCCATAAAAAAGTGCTCCGATTGATTGAAGATTCAGGGGGCGTCGTGGTTTGCATGGAAACATGCGGTGGCCTCAAAACAGCCGGGGCCCGTGTGGATGAATCCAAAGATCCCATGACCGCCCTTGCGGAACGGTATTTAAAAACACCTTGCGCCTGCATGACACCCAATTCATCCCGGATCACTCTTTTGGACGACCTGATCAGGCAATTTCAGGTGGATGGGGTGGTGGAACTGACCTGGGAAGCATGCCATACATATAATATTGAGTCTTATCATATTGAAAAGGCGGTAACCCAAGATTTCAATCGGCCCTATCTTCATGTCCAGACCGATTACAGTGATCATGATACAGGTCAGTTGGGTACACGAATTGAAGCGTTTTTAGAAATATTATCCTGATCAATCAAACCCAAAATAAGGAGTGGATGAACATGTTGAAAAACCTATTTACAGTGTTACTGTTGCCCATCACACTGTTGATGATTTCAAGGCCTTGTTTGGCTGCAGAGGATTACAAGATCGGAATCGTCACCCCTACCCTTTCAGCCAGTGAGGATGAATTCCGCGGGGCAGTGAGGGTTTCCGATAAATATCCGGGACGCATCACACATATTTCATTGCCGGAAAATTATTCGGAAGAACAGGAAACAGCCATCACCCAGATTATGAGCCTGGGGGCTGACCCTGATATCAAGGCCATTATTATCTGTGCCGGTTATTCGGGAATCCTCCCTGCCATTCAGAAAGTAAAGAAAAAACGGCCGGATATGATCGTTATCACCGCGCCCATCTGGGATGACCCGGATATGATGGTTCGTTATGTGGATCTCTGCCTGGACACGGATTGGGTCAAACGGGGAATCACCATTCCGACAAAAGCTCAAAAAATGGGTGCTAAAACGTTCGTTCACTATTCGTTTCCCACCCATATGGCCAAGGAAGTCCTGTCCAAACGACGGGATATGATGAAAAAAACCTGTGAAAAACTGGGCATGACCTTTGTCCATATCAATACACCCGATCCCAAGACCGGAGCCGGTTCCTCACCCATGCTTCAGTTTCTCCAGGAAGACATCCCCCGTCAGATCGCGCGTTATGGAAAAGACACCTGCATTTTCGGCACCAACTGCCCCATGCAGGATGTGATCATTTCCAAGGCACTCGAACTGAAGTTTATCATGGCTGAGCAGTGCTGTCCCACGCCCACCCAGGGATTTCCAGCGGCCATGGAGCTTGAAATCAAACCGGAGGATGCTGGGAATTTTGATAAAATCAATGCCCTCATCACCCAGAAATCAAAAGAGGCCGGAACCACGGGAAGACTGTCCACCTGGCCCGTCCCCGTGGGATATTTCTTCCCTGAATTTTCAACGGAAGTGGCCATGAAGCTGATTGACAAAAAACTGGCCAGGGTGGATATTCCTTCCCTTGCACCCATAGCCCGACAGGTTGCCGGTGTTGATGTCTATTTTGACAAAATGAAACCTGAATTGGATAACTATTATCTGATTGTCATGGATTCGATTTATTATTGATCCTTTTACGAGTACGTGATCTCCATGCTTTTTGATGACGGCGGAAAATCCATGCTGGAACTGGCAGGAATTACAAAAACATTCGGCAGACATAAGGCCTTGTCTGATGTAAGCCTGAGGGTTTTTCCCGGAGAAATCCATGGTATCGTTGGACTTAATGGCTCCGGGAAAAGCACCCTGTTGAACATCATGTCCGGATCACCTGTGATTCAAAACACCGGGGGGTATGAGGGCCAGATCTGCATTAAGGGCAGGCCCCATCGTCTTGGTTCACCCATTGACTCCTTAAACGCAGGCATTGGAATGATTCATCAGGAGCTTTCCCTGATGGATATGATGACCATTGCTGAAAATATCAAACTGGGTCGTGAGCATGTGTTTCCCATGGGCCGAAAGCTATTGGGCAGAAGCTTTGCCCGGATCAACCCCGGGAAAAACAAAGCAGATGCCCAAAAGGCCTTTGGCCGGATTGGGCTGACGGTGAACCCTGATCAACGGGTTCTCGACCTTTCTGCTTCCATGAAGCGGTTTGTCGAAGTTGCACGGGAAATAGATAAAGAGGCTCTTTGCGTTCTGTTACTTGATGAGCCCACCGCATCCTTGAATCACCTGGATTCAAAACGTCTGATGGCCTTACTCAGGGACATTGCAGAAAAAGGCATGGCTGTTGTTTTTGTATCCCACCGCATTGACGAAGTCATGATGATCTGCCAAGGGATCACGGTTCTCCAGGGTGGATCGGTCCGTGCCAGATTCGATGCACCCATGTTCGATGCCCGAAAGATCTCCCACGCCATGGTCGGGGGTCATGTTATTAAGGTGCAACGCACTCATGCGCCCCACCACGTCCGCCCTATTTTGAATCTGAGAAATTTTTCAGCCACAGCTCCGGGTGGCTGCGTGGGCCCGGTGGATCTGGATGTGATGGACGGTGAAATCCTCGGCGTAACCGGCTTGTCCGGTCATGGCAAATCAGCCCTGGCTTCGGGGATCATGGGGATGCATCCCTGGTCAGGCACCGTGATGTTTGAAGGGAAAAAAATCGATGATCTTCAACCGGACCACATGGTTTCCAAAGGCTTGACCCTGCTTCCCGGGAACAGGCGTGACAGCATGCTTCATGATCATTCGGTCATGGATAATATCGTGTTCACGGCGGTTCAGTCAAAAAAACGCTTTGTCCGTGGTTTTTTTGCAGGAAAGATAGGCCTGAGCGATAAAAAGAAATCACGGACCTATGCAGGCGAATGCGTTTCACAGTATCATATTCATTGCCGTTCCATTCATCAGAAGGCCGGGGAACTGAGTGGCGGAAACCAGCAAAAGGTCTGCCTGGCACGGGCCCTGGCAAGCAGGCCACGAATACTGTTTGTCAATGAACCCACCCGGGGCATTGACGTAAATGCGCGTGAAGTGATTCTTGCCCTCCTTCTTCAGGTCAATGAACAAAAAAACACAACCATCATGATCACCTCGGGTGAGATGGATGAGTTAAAACGGATCTGCCACCGCATTGCTGTGTTTTACCAGGGCAACTGTGTGGGTATTTTTTCACCTGAAACGGATGATCAGACGTTTGACAGGGCTTTTTCAGGAGATGTGCAAGGCCGTGAGTAAAAAGGTCACCCTCCATATCCCTGTGCCCCAGGTGTGTATCTCCTTGTTTCTGCTTCTGCTCTTCTGTGTTGCCCTCCGGATCGATATTCCTGTTTCATGGCTGATCAGCGATGCTCTGATCCGTCTTGTCATGAACGGTGTCCTGGTCTTGGCCCTGGTTCCCATGTTGAAAACCGGCATCGGGCTTAATTTTGGTCTGCCCGTGGGTATTTTGGCCGGTCTGGTCGGACTGTGTGTGGCCGTGAATTTCAGAATGACCGGGCTGGCCGGTCTGTTTTACGCCATGGTGATTTCTATTCCCATTGCAGCATTGTTCGGGATGATCTATGCCTTTATACTGAACCGTGTCAAAGGACGTGAGGAAATTACAGCAACCTTTGTTGGATTTTCCTTTGTCCCCCTGATGAATTTTTTCTGGGCTGTGGCGCCGTTCAGCAATCCGTCCATGCTCTGGCCCATTGGGGGACAGGGTATGCGGCCCGCAATCGGACTTAAACGTTATTTTGCCAAATCCCTGAACTCATTGGGGTCCTTTTCACTGGCAGGCGTGACAATTCCCTTGGGCATGATTCTTTTTTTCCTTGCCCTGTGTTTTGCCGTCCATCTCTTTTTCAAAACCCGCCTGGGCCAGGCCATGATGGCCACCGGTGAAAATGAACGGTTTGCCTTGATCTCGGGGATCAAGATCCGGAACATGAGAACCATCGCCATTGTGATGTCAACGGTGATCGCAGCGTTGGGCATCTGTGTGTATGCCCAGAGCTACGGGTTCATCGAACTGTACGACGCCCCCATGATGATGGCCTTCCCTGCGGTTTCAGCCATTCTTGTGGGTGGAAGCCTCAAGGAAAAAACCACCCTGACCCATGTGATTCTCGGCACCTTTTTGTTCCAGACCATCTACAGTGTTTCCGGTCCGGTGGCCAACGACCTGCTGATCCCGGAAGTGGCGGAAATTTTCAGGCTCATGATCACCAACGGTGTCATTCTTGCAGCACTGCTGTATGAAGGAGGCCGCCATAAAAAAATTTAAACCACACATGGTGCCCCTTTTGTTTTTCGTCCTTTCCCTGGCCGGATTATATTTTTCAGGGATGAGCACAGGATTTGTAATCAATGAGGTGATGACCCGGTTTGTCCGTGACGGAGTCATGGTGCTGGCCCTGATTATCCCCATACGGGCTGGAATGGGCCTTAATTTTGCTGTGGTCGTGGGGGCGATGTGTGCCCAGGTGGGTCTTATCCTTGCTGTAGATTACCAACTGTCTGGCTTATCCGGACTGTGTTTCATCACACTAACCGGTGTAATGCTTTCCCTTTTGACAGGATACCTGATCGGACGTTGCCTGAACCGGGTCAGGGGCAAGGAAATGATCACAACCATCATTATCGGTTTTGTAGGAACCGGCATCTACCAGTTGGTGTTCATGGCAGGGTATGGAACCGTGATAACTCCGGGCAACCCTGAGATGATGCTCTCCCGGGGAATAGGCATCCGAAATATGGTTGATCTTGAGATGTTCCGGAATATTCTGGACACCATCTGGCTGGTCACGGTAGGTGATGTCGACGTTCCGATATTCATGATCATGGTTGTCATCCTTTTTGCCATGATCATCGGGTATCTGGGAAAAACCCCCATGGGACAGACATTCAAGGCTGTTTCCCAAAGCAATGAAAAAGCCATGTTAAACGGAATCGACACGAACCGGGTCAGGATCTCTGCCATCATGATCTCAACGGTTCTTGCCTGTTTTGGCCATATTCTTTATATCCAGAACATTGGCATGCTCAATGTTTATACGGCCCATCTCAACACGGACATTTTCTCCTGCGCCGCCCTTCTTGCAGGAGGAGCAAGTATTTCAAAGGCAACAATCCGCCATGCATTTCTCGGCATTATTTTATTTCACACGCTGTTTATCGTATCTCCCCAGGCCGGTCAGAATCTGTTTGGGAACCCGGCTCTGGGAGAATACTTCAGAAGTTTTGTGGCCTATGGAACCATTGCCTTTGCCCTGATGATGAGCAGCAGCAGAAAGACCTGACACCCTGGAGTGTTATTTGTGACAAAAACCAGAATGCGAGTTAGAATCAAATCTTTATTCTTAACAATTCATCCACAACCCCATCAATTAGACCTTTTAGGGCATTGCTAAAGCCCCCCGCATATCATTCTTAAATTAAGCCATGTCCCTTAAATTCTGAATACTTTACGCAGAAGGCTATTCCTGATAGTTTCCATCTTTGTCTTTTTGATCATGAGTGGGCTTTGAAAAGAGTTTATTTCTGGGCTATTAAAGGAGAAAAATGAAAGAAAAAATATCGGAATTGGCCAACATTTACAGGGTATTTGAAGAAGATACACGGGACGTGGTCGCGGTAAAGGCCTGCGAACGGGGCTGCAGTTTCTGCTGCGAGGCGGCCGGGACCATTGACATCACGACCCTGGAGGGGATGGCCCTCCGGGAGGTTATGGAAAAGATGCCCAAAAGCCGTCAGAAACTTCTGACCCAGGCCTTTCGCAGTGAAATCCGGAAACGGGAAGCTGGCAAAACCACGCCCTGCCCATTTCTTATGAAGAACAAGGCCTGCATGATCTATGAGGACCGGCCGTTTGCCTGCCGGAGAATTTATTCTCTTCACATATGTACAAAGGAAAATCCGCCCTCGGTCAGCCGCCAGGTCATGGAACGGGCGGACCGGACCATAAAAGAACTCCAGAAACTGGACGATACAGGGTATTCAGGGAATCTTTCCTACATTATCTATATGCTTTCGGTCCCAGCCTTCATGACCACCTACATGGCCGGGGATTTCAAGCCCGAAGAGATCATGGAATTCGGAAAGGCCCACAAAATCATGATCAACAGGATGGCAACATGAGACCCGACACGTTGCCGGGGCAGGCTTCCTCACCTACGCGAGGACAAGCTTGAAAAGTTGGGTCCGGTTTAATCCCCTCAAACAAGGGCACGGCGCGCCGTGCCCCTACAATCTGCGAATGATTTTGCTCAATCGATTGACCCTGAATCGATCCTTAGAATCTCAATACGTCCCATAAGTCCTATAAGACTCATAATTCCTTCCTGCTGCTTGATAATTGATTACGAGCCGAAATTTAATACAAGGCAGGTTGAAAAGAGATCAGGAGAATAGTGATAAATAACTTTCTATTATATTAAATAGTTGTAACTTGTTATGCGGGATAAAACTCAAGTTTATAAAGATAAAGGCCGATCTATAAAGCAAGAGCAAGCTGATCTCTATATTGGTGGTGATTGAGTGTCTATGTTCTAAAAGGTATAGATTCAAATTTATATATTGGTTATTAAGGGGGACTAACATATAAAAAAATCTTGCATTTTCTGTATTTAGTTTATATATTTGAGCTGGTTATATATTAATTATTTTTTATATTAAAATAAAAAATTATATAGACTGCTTAAAATTAATCGGGCTAAAAGGATGTTTTATGAGAAGTTTACCTAACGAATTTGCCGAGATATGGAATAACGACATAGGCCGTGAAGTTATTACAGATCAATTGATCAAAACTGGTAAAAACAGAGAGCCCGACCAGCTGAAAATTTCTGTAAAAACGAATGGCCTTAATAAAAATTATGTTTTGGTTAGAGTTGGAAAAAGTACCATAGGAAAATAATAGTAAGACATCGTTAAATATTATAAAAGCATGCTGTTAGGCGTGCTTTTTTTATTTTTAGGGTATTTTTTCCATATCCACTTTTATTTCATCCTGAAAAACAAGTCAAATACAGGTTGGATCCATGAATATAGCCTTTTCGACGCTTGTTATTATTATGATTCTTTCCCCAGGCTTTATTTTCAAAAAAAGTTATTCTTGGGGTGATGGCGGTTTTTTTGACGAATACAAGCCCTTAAGCAGTTACACGGCGATTTGTGTTATAATCTCTATTTTTTTTAATTTAATTGCTGTCTCTATTGTTGAAGGGCTACATCTGTATAAAGTTGAGATAGATACTATTCTTGATATATTAATATCGTCCAAAACCTTTAAGCATGGTCCAATAGTCTCCTCTTATAAGCAAATTTTAATTTATTTTTTTGTTTTATATTTAAGTTCATGGCTTTTAGGAAAGTTATTGCAAAAAATAGTGATTAAGACCGGAATAGATATTAAACTTCCATGGTTGTTTAAGTTTGAAGCCCCATGGTATTATATTCTTAAACGACCAAAAGATGGTTATGGAAAAGAGATAAAAAATCCAGTTATTTTTATTGATGTAACCGTTGGTATTGAAGGAACGTCATATCTATACAGAGGGGTATTACAAGACTTTTTTTTTGATAAAGGCGGGAACCTTGATAGAATATTTATAGAGGGGGTATGCCGGAGAAATTTTCCATTCAGTGGCAAGGTTAGTACTGGTTGGGTAGAGTTCACAAGCGATCGATTTTTGGTTAAATACAAAGATATTACCTCAATGAATGTCACATATTATAAACTTCAGAGAGATAATAATTCTCAGGTTGAGCATGATTATGTTCCGCAAAATGATATATAGGACCAACGGGAGCGAACAAACAGAAAAGTACGGTTATGAAATCATGGCCATAATAACAGCCGCTTACAAATAACCCATATTGAGATTCAAATAATGGAATGCTTTCCTTCCCTACCGCCCCAAAAAATTTGAAATTGTTTCGTACTATATAATTTGAAATGTTCAACGATTTTGCATCCATGCGAATGTTGGTGTAGATTCCCACGCACGAGTCCCAGAAGAATCCCACGTAAAAATACCGATGTAAGACAGGTGCAAGAAAGCCGGAAGGAGTGGTTCCTTCCGGCTTGAGTATAATGTAGACAGCAGTCTACCGCACCGAGTTATCCCT
>JAHIRD010000076.1 GCA_018818835.1 Pseudomonadota bacterium | reverse complement strand
TTATGGATTTCGGCGAGGCGAAGTCGCACAGCTTAAACTGGATGATATTGACTGGATTGGAGAGAAGATACGGGTATCACGTCCTAAACAGAGGAAAACGCAATGTTATCCCTTAATAATGGAAGTCGGTGAAAGTATTTTACGTTATTTGCGAGAAATACGTCCACGCAGTCCTCATCGATACATATTTTTATCTTTGGCTGCTCCTATTCGCCCATTATCACCCCATAGCATATCTGCTGTCGCTCGTTCACGTTTAAAAGCAATAGGTGTAACTTTAAGCTGGCAAGGAGCCCATTGCCTGAGACATTCTTGTGCTAGACATCTTCTCGATTCGGGATTTTCTTTAAAGGAAATCGGTGATCATCTCGGTCATCGTACAGTTAATTCCACGCTCAACTACACAAAAATAGATATTTCTGGGTTGAGGCAAGTGGCAGAATTAGATTTAAGGGGGGTATTATGATGCTATCTGAGGCTATATCAATGTATATAGGGTACAAACGGGCCATGGGATATCGCTATATGGCTGAAGAAACTATTTTAAAATCATTCTATAAGAATTTAGGAGAAGGATCAATGGAAGCCGTTGAGACAGAGAGGGTTCAAAATTTTATTATATCTCAAGGACCAATCACTGAAAACAATCTAAAAAAATATAGGGTTATATCATGCTTTTACAAGTTCTATTTATCACGTGGTTTAGCAGAGGTGTCACCAGTGCCTACATCTGCCCCTCAAAAAACTATACCAGATTTTGTCCCGTACATCTATTCTCTCGAAGAACTCAAACGCATGATTGAGAATGTCCCAAATGTTTGTACATATCGAACAGCTATAGGAGAAGATGTTTTAAAAGCCTTATTATTGTCACTTTATGGTGCCGGTTTACGTATTGGGGAAGCTTTGGCCCTTTCACATAGTGACGTCGATTTATTTCAAGCCTGTTTGTTCATCCGGGAAACAAAATTTTTCAAAAGCCGTCTGGTACCAATAGGTAAAGATTTAACTGGCATCTTGATCGAGTATGCAGAGAAACGCCATAAATCTTATTCATCTGCACCCAACGCACCATTTTTCAGTTTTCGCAATGGTTCGCCAGTGAGTCAATCTGCCTTGCGTAGTTCCTTTAGGCGTTTACGTTCAGCTGCAGGTGTATATAGGGATGGGCCTCCTCGTCACCAACCAAGAATTCATGATTTCCGGCATACCGCGGCTGTTCACCGATTGATCGCATGGTACCAAAATGGTTCTGATATACAGGATCTTCTTCCTAAGTTAGCAACTTATTTGGGGCATGTGGATCTGTCATCGACTCAACATTATTTGACACTAACACAGGAATTGCTGCGTCAGGCGAGTCAACGTTTTGAAAAATATGCAATGGGAGGGATGTCATGAAAAATAACACATTAATCGGACCATGGGTGAGGCGTTTTCTTCTTGGATACCTGATAAATGAACGTAATCTATCGACAAATACCCAAACCAGTTATCGTGATATGCTTATTCTACTTCTGCCCTATGCAGCAAAATATCTTAAAAAGTCTATTGATCGTTTGGCAGTTACCGATCTATCACCAGTCCTGCTCCGAGAATTTCTCACGCATTTGGAGCATAAACGTAGCTGCTGCCCCTCTACAAGAAATCAACGTTTAGGTGCTTTGCATGCCTTAGCCCGATTTATAGGTGAAAACAGTCCTGAACATGTCGAGTGGTGCGCACAGGTGCGCCTTATTCCATTCAAAAAGACAGGTCAGCAAACCTTAACTTATTTAGAAAAACCCGAAATAAAGGAACTTTTAGCATCACCTGATCGATCCAATCCCTTGGGGAATCGTGACTACACCATGCTATTATTTCTGTATAACTCAGGAGCAAGAGCAAGTGAAGCAGCCAGATTGAAGATTTCTGATATTGATTGGTATGCCCAATTTGTTAAAATTTTAGGAAAAGGAAATAAACAGCGCACTTGTCCATTATGGCCAATTACCATGGAACAGCTACGTTTTATTACTGTAAATAGAGGACCTGAACAACGTGTATTTTTAAATCGTAATGGCCAGCATATTACTCGTTTTGGTATACACACTCTTGTTGATCGTCATGCTTCAAGAGCAGCAAAGAAAATGCAATCACTTGTTCATAAACACGTTTCACCACATGTAATCAGGCACACCACAGCTACTCATCTTTTACGTGCCGGTGTCGATATCAATACAATTCGTGCATGGCTGGGCCACGTTTCAATTAACACTACCAATATTTATGCAGAAACTGATATAGAGACCAAGGCACGTGCGCTGGCTACCTGCATACCAGGTGCAGAGAAAACAAAGGCAATACCATGGCGACAACAACCGGAACTGATGGAATTTTTGCGCGGGCTTTAATCTAAATGTTATGTTGTATAAAAAAGCCTCTAGGTGACGGGTGGCCTTAATATGGAATCCCGTCACCACATATTTTTCTACGCCACATAATGGTGGGGGCTGTAGGGCAGTGTTCTGGCATGGACAACACCAAGTTTTTCAAGACCATTGACCATTTCTGATGCAATCATGGCAGCACCGTTATCTGTCATCAGGCTTCGGGGTAATCCTCTTTTATAAAAAGCCTGGCTCAATCCGTGAATCAGTGACGCTGCCGTCTCATCCGTAAACCACTGGAGATGACAGCACAGCCGTGATGCATCATCTATGACGCACAGCGCTTTGGGAGTGACCCAGTTGCCGTCGGTGTCAACGATCCGCTTTCCGTGATGAAAGTCAAGATGCCACAACTCATTGATATACGAGGCCTCATAACTTCGTGTTTCCCG
>JAHIRD010000299.1 GCA_018818835.1 Pseudomonadota bacterium | reverse complement strand
CAAAGGCCCAACACTCCACGCAACCATCAAGGACATCATCTGGAAACCCAGAGAAGAGCAATTCGAGATCCGCATCAAAAACGTGAGAGAGACACAACAATGACGCCCACACAACTAGTAGCCCTAGCAACCCTCATCACAGCAGCCCTAGCCGTAGCCATCACATTCATAAGAACCTGGCGGAAGGTGATGAAACTTGAAAGGTAAAGTCGAGATGGTGACAACCAAGAAGACAGGCGACTCAAACCGCTACGAGGTATCCCTAACCATCACCGTCAAAAAGGGCCTCAAATACGAACGCAGCGAGGAACTACTACACCAACTAAAGGACACACACCTAGGAAAAATGGTGGAAATATGGCCTCTTCAAACCGAAGCCAAAGAGGCCAGCCCAGAAGCGGCGTAAGACCCCTTCCCCAACTGCTATTTGTTATTTTATACAATTATAAAATCACTTTATATCCATAACACCCCCAAAATTACGCCTAGAGCAAAACTTAATAACCAAAACAGGCTATGATATAACGGGAAAACATGCCAAGATACTCACACCCTTACACAAAAATCGAGTTAGAGACCCTTGAACTGCTGAAAAAGCACTCAATCCGAGAAACAGCGCAGATAATGTTCAAGTCTCACCCCGAGTGGGAAGGTAACCCAGAGGGAAACGTCCGACAAACCCTCTACAGGATACGCAACAAGATAGACAGATACACCCTAGGAGTCAGTATAGCCAACAACTACAAGCAAAACAAGAGACTGGCAAAGCTACTCAGAAGACAGGAAGTATAAGAATGATGCAAAACCACGATCCCATCAACCTCGTTCCAATAAAAAGCATAACCACACACATAAAAGCCCCCAGAAAACTAAGAAAAATTAAAACTCATGAATGGAGTAAGCCAAGAAAAGGAAAGATAACATGCAAAAGATGTGGACTAACGATTGATGAGAAGGACAAACTCTTTCATATTAGTTGTGACTATAAAAACAACAACCCCTTCATCGTCGTCCGATCTAAGTGGATAGGTTTCTGGAACCAACCAATGATACGTAAGACCAAAAAAATGAGAAAAAAACACAAGGAAAAACCTATCATCTGGGAGGGTAGCACAGAAATCTGGGTCATACTTCGCCCAGAATACCTAGAAATGCTCGACCTAGTGGGCAGAATAGGAATCCCAAAAACCGCAGAAAAACTTGGGTTCAACCCCTCAACCATTCATGGTAGGTTCTATAGAATGAGAGACAGACTCGAACAGGGACAAATAGAAATAAACCAAATAAAAGGCTTGATGAAAAAATACCCCTTAGTAAGGAAACTTCTGCTCCCAAAAACCCTTAATCCCACGGAGAGGGACCTAGAGCCAGAACTATATGAGGCAGAGGAGGCTTAAGGAGGCCCTAATTTGGTGTGGACTCCGATACCTATACCCCCGAAACATATGAAAACCCTGGAGGAACAGATCACGAACCTCGTTGACAGCTACCTAGAGGCGTATGCCCCACCTAAGGCTAAGAGGACGCTGGACACAAGGAAAATAATCGTCGTTAAGATAGAGATCTATCCCAAGGGCACCAAGAAAGACACGTTGGAGTCCATCAGGGACAGCAGACCCTTGACACTGGACTTTGAGAAAGGAACGGCAGAGATGTTGATATGAGCAAACAGACAACTAGAAAACAGGTAGTTTGCAGCCAAAACAACCTAGAAATGCTCGCTCCAGTCGAGGACGAAGAGGAGGAAAAGTAAAGTGGTTAAAGTTGAAAACGATAAGTGTCCCAAATGTGGATTGCCTATAAAACTTGCCACGTTTATAAGTTATACCCTTACCCCAGGAATTTATAGAAACCAGGTTGATTGTAATTATATATGTTCCTGCGGAGCGGAGTTGGAGTTAACGATTAAGGAGGAAAAGTAAATGGGTGAAGAAGATGCACTGTTTGTAGCTTCCCGTGTATCCGATATTCCAACCCCTTATGTTCCTTCCTTCAAGGTTCCATGCAGTGAATGCGGTGAAGACGTGTGGATAAGCGAGGATATGGAAAAATACTGGTCTGAAATGAGGATAGTTTGTACTGTTTGTGCATTAAAATCAGCTTCAGAGAGACGAGGCCCACACACGATTAAGATAGTTCCTGAGAACATCAAGGGAATTATAAAGTATCTACTTTCGAGGTGAGAAAGTGAATGGCTGAAGAACAAGTCAAGACCCAAATCCTAATGCCCATGAAATACGAGATAACCGTAGGACTACACCACATCCTAGACGATGGAACCCCAATCTGGCTCATGGACTACAAGGAATACCACGAAGAAGAGTCCT
>JAHIRD010000075.1 GCA_018818835.1 Pseudomonadota bacterium | reverse complement strand
GTACGGTATGCCATATTTCCCTCCTTTATCGTCATAATTATGACGATAAAGGAGGGGGAAGTCAAGCCTTTTTAATGTATAAACTTTATAATTCCGGATAAATATCGATTCCATCGTCATAAATTTGCGGGAAATTAGGTTATAAGTCACATGGGTCTTATGGGACCTATATAGAATTGTTTTTGGGGCTGCTCTGCCGCCTCGTTCCCAGGCTCTTGTATCTATTGGCATGGCCGGAGCCATGCTGTATACACTCCCAGGCAGGAGCCTGGGAGCGAGAAGAAATTTTTCTCACAGAGACACAAAGATCACAAAGAAAAAACTATCATTACCATGCTTTTAGCCCTTCTCCGTGATCTCTGTGCCTCTGTGAGACAAGATAAGAGCTTCCCCGAAAGGGGAAGCGATAACAGCGGCTATGCCGCTAAAATACCGGTCTCTCACGGAGGCACAGAGACACAGAGGAGGGCCTCCCGGTCTTCGCCAATGCTTTACCCGACACGCAAATGGATTGGGACAGGTTCAATGAATAGTTTATTGGAGCGCGACATTATCGCGTTTTAGCATAGATAAGGCAAGCGTATTGATTGTCATCTATTGCCATGGTTGAGGTGCGGAAGGTTTTTTTCGCGAGGAATGGGAATCAATTCCCCATCATGGCCTTTATTTCAGATATGAATGCGCCGCCCCTGATTTTATGTTTAAGATCTTTAAGTCGGTCGATGTTTTCCAGCCTGTTGATCAGCCCTTTCACATGATCGATGTCAGCGCTGTTTCCGAATCTCACATCCATCAGATCCATCACGGCTTCTTTCAATTCCTGGAGCATACCTTGCTGCATACCCTGTTGCATACCTTGTTCAACGCCCTGGTAAAAGCTTTTCCCAAGCATGATTTTTGCAAATCCCATAACGGCTTCGCCTTCTTTTTCAGACATGGAGCCTTCAATGATGGATTTTAAGGTCTCACTGCTCACGTCTTCAATATTTGCTATCATGTATCTTAACAACGTTTCAATGAGAAAATTTGTATTTATTCACGGGTACTATCGTCTATGTCAAGACACAGGAATGGCAATGTCTCATCCTTAGCTATGTCATTCCGGGCGGGGCTTCTTCTGTTTCCGACGCTTAAATCGTCTATAGACGCATCCGGGCCCTTCAGACGGGAATGTGAAGCCGACCCGGAATCCATGGTCTTGGGTCAGGGAGGATGAAATTGAATAGAACTGTTATGCGTTTACGGATATGGATTCCGGGTCACAAAAAGCCGTGCCCGGAATGACACAGCGGAGTGATAAGCCATGACCTACTCTTCTGTTACATATCGTTTTAATTGCCTTCCTGGATTTTCCACGCCTCGTCATGGAAGCCTGTGGACGTATACGATTTTTTTAATGCTTATTCATGGCACAGAACCAAAGCAGAAAATATCAACAGGAGACAACATAGGCTTCAAGCCTATCTTTCCCAAAAGCCGCCAGGCTTTTCCCATATTGATTTTTCCCAAAAATCAATATTCGTAGTGTTTCATCCGGTCAGTAACACGCACAAGATAATTCCGTGTTTCTTCATGGGGGAGTTTTTTAAGAAGCGTGTCAAACACTTCCTGGGGTTTCATTTTATTGATCACGACCGCAGCATCGCTCATGCCCACCTTTCCGATAAAGGCACGGGCCACATTGCCTGTGCCGGTATTGTATGCGGCAATGGCACAGTAGGTTCTGCTTTCTTCATTTTTAACGGCCTTAAGATACCGGCTAAGAACTTTCAAATAGGCGGTTCCCATCTTGACATTGTTTTCACAATCATAGAGGAATGACGGGGCAAGGAGCATTGATTTCCCAAAAACATACTTTGAGGCGTCTTTCCCCGCGCTCCGTGGAACGATCTGCATCAAGCCGTAAGCCGGGACATAGGATTTGGCCAGAGGATTGAACGCACTTTCCGTATGCATGATGGCATAGACCAGGGAGGGATCCAGCTGACGTTCAACAGAATATTTTTTTACATGGTCCATTTGCTGGAGGGCTTTTTTCTGAAGAGCCTCATTGGGAATATTAATCACAATGGTTACGATTTTCTCATCGTCGGCCTTGGCGGCCGACTCGCTTACCACGCCGTTTTTCTTCATATCATTAACCGCCTGATCCACCTGTTTTTCAGTTGGATTCACTGTGCCGGTCATCATCTCTGTCACGATGGGGGCTTCGGCCATGCTGTCCGTTCGTTTCACATCAGCAACGGCTGAAACAAGTCGTTCTTCAACCCGTTTGGAAAATGTATCCCGTGAAAACGCTGTCCGGTTGGTTTCGGTGACAAGATCCTTGAGGTTATGAATCAGATCATTGTCCAGATGCTTGTCCTTTTTTTTCCGGATCATCTGAATTTCAATGGTCCCTTTTTCAAAATCAACAATCTTCCGTGTCTTAAAATCTGCAGAATACTCCACCCAGCGTTTCTTACCGGCCATTTGCCCATCAGACCAGTTTTTGGTGATTTCTTTTTTATAGCGGGAAAATTCTTCGTTTACGATATTCTTGTAGGTTTCAAATTCGTTGGCCACCTGTTTTTTGTATTGGTCAAATTCATTGGTGTAGCCGGTGCTGTATTCACTGGCCCCGGGAGCAGGTTGGGACGAAAATTCATCGGCCAGGCAGGACGAAGAAGCATAGAAAACCATCAAAAAACAGATCACTTGGAAAACACATCTTTTTTGCATAAAAAACACCGTCGCTTCGCTTTAAAATACACTGATCGGGTTGTTCAACGCATCCCCGATGACCCCATGCCCGACATCCCCATTCCCCAAAAATGATGGCGTCGTAAAAAGTCCCATATGCGGCGTTATAGTGTTTGGCCGGACGTTCGACATACGACCAAGTATGCCTTCACGCCCGGCCAAACACTATGCCTTGCCTATGGACCTTTTTCCATAGCCATCTATCTGTCCACT
>JAHIRD010000074.1 GCA_018818835.1 Pseudomonadota bacterium | reverse complement strand
TTGTTGATTTTCAAATTAAATTAACGTGTATTTTCTGATTATTTTGATTGGGTTGAAGGATTTTCAGATTAATTTAACCGGGATTATAAGCATGTATAATCCCGGTTAAGTGGTTAGAAGTCAGTTTCGTCCTTGAAGGGTTTTTCAGCTGGAATTAGAGAGAGATCAATGCGATTTTTGAGTTTTTGAATGATCGAGATGACTATCTCAAGGACAAGTTCTTCCAATTGCAAGGATAATAAATCCAAATGTTGTTCATAAGCATATTCTTGTTCAGGATCCATGTTTTACCTCTTAGTGATTTCAGAAATAGATTCAAAAAATTTCCGTTGCGGCAAGGCGGATATGATCGGCAGACACGACAGATAATTTTTGAGCGGCAGCCGCGATAAGGCCGCCTCTTGCCAGATGGTTGGCTTTTCTGAAAAGCCCTCCGGAACCTTGATGGATGGCGATAATCGCTTGTGGTTCAAACAGACTTCTATCAAGACCGGCAATGGAGAGGTGATGCCGCAGATAAGCTTCCATACCGGCCAAGTCGACTCCTTCGAGATGGCATTTGGCGATAACCCTGGAAGCAAGGGGTAGAGAGGAGCGGAAGGTCAATTTGTCAATCAGACTGGTTTGACCCAAAAGAATGATGGGAAGCCAGGGTTTTCTGTCCTTTTCAAACTGGCAGAGGGTATGGAGTTCGGCAAAGACTTCGAGACGCATCAAAGAAGCTTCATCGACGATCAACACCACTTTTTGTTTTTTCTCCAGAACCAGATTGGCAATTTCTTGTTTGATGGTTTTGGTCATGACGGCTTTGGAGTTGCTTTTGAGATAAATATCCAGTGCATCTTTAAGCTGCCGGTAAAATTCCATAATAGAGCCTGAGGATGCGGTAATATACAAGGGACGGTATTCCGATGGGTGAAGGGTGGATAACGCATACCTTATGGCAGTGGATTTCCCGCTGCCCACCTCTCCGGTGACAATGCCAAGAGCCCCTAAACGTGTGACATAATCAAAGCGGATTTTTACATCGATGAGTTGGGGGGTTTTCAATATTTCCTTACATTCGATATCGGTTATAAAGGGTTCTTTGGTGAACCCGAAAAAAGTGCGATAGTGATCATTCATTGTCTCCTCCCCAGAGCTTTCCACCGTGATAACCGGTCTTATGAGGGTTTATCTCCATTTGTGGATTGTTGTTTTTGTCTCGTTTCACCCGGCAGTTGACATGCTGATTGACCGGATGGATCATGCCGAACGATTTATCCTTATACCGGACCTCCACCTGTTCCGGATCATTTTGATGATACAAAAGCTCCACCCGTTTTCCGATCAGGGCGACCGGTCCTTCATACAACCTGCCGTCAATGGTTATGGTTCGATCCTTGCCGACAGTTCTTCTGACCACCTTTCTGAAGTAATCTTTCAAATTGGCAGGTGCGGTTCTCAGGCAATGCATTTTTGACGTAAACCGGTCAAACGGGGTTTGTGCGGTTGAGCTGTGCACTTTTTCCTGATAATCCTCCAAAAGCCAGCGTTCAAAGTCCGTATTAAGTTCGGAAAGGGTTTCGGCTTTGTGATGGGGAATAAAACGGCTTCTGACGGTTTTAAACCATCGTTCTATCTTTCCTTTTCCCTGGGGCTGATAGGGTTTTGCATGAATCAAGGCGATGGAAAGGGAAGCGCAGACATGCTCCAGATGGTTGCTGCGGAAGGCCGAACCGTTATCCACATAAAGCTTTCTGGGCAGCCCCCGCCGGGCAAGGCCGTTTTCCAGGGCGTCCAGATAGGAAGAAAGGCCTTCCGATAAATAAAAACGGGCATAAACAATCAACCGGCTGTGGTCGTCTATGATGGCGATCAAATATGCTTTTTGTTTCTTTCCGAATACCTCAACCAATGGCCCGTGCATCACATCGCTTTGCCACAAATCGTTTGGCAGTTCCGCCTCGAATTTTCGGCGGTCCACCGGGTTTTTAGAGAAAGGATGCATCAAACTCTTTTGATGCAAAAACCGGTAAACCGTGGAGTTATTCAGCTTAAC
>JAHIRD010000073.1 GCA_018818835.1 Pseudomonadota bacterium | reverse complement strand
GGCTGGAGCCATGCAGTATACACTCCCAGGCAGGAGCCTGGGAGCGAGAACACAGGCACAAAGGCACAGAGAAAAACTATTATTCCCAAGCCCTTAGCCCTTCTCCGTGATCTTTGTGCCTCCGTGAGAGACCAGCTTTTTAGTTGTGGCTTTTCCGCGCTATGGCTCTTCGTGTTCTTCAGAGAGCGTAGCGAACGGGTGGTCGATAAGAAAATACAGACATGGGCGGAAAGATGCAATTCCCGGATTATTTGATGCAGACCTTCCGGACTTGAAGTAAGTCACATCTCCCCTCAAAAATCTTAGCAATACCATCCTGCTTAAGGGTAGTCATACCGTCACTCACAGCCTGGTTACGAAGGTCATCCATTTTGGCTTTACCCTGGATCATCTTTTTCATTTCATCGGTACCCATGAGAAGTTCATGGAGACCCATTCGCCCTCGGTAGCCGGTATTGTTACAGGCATCACAGCCTTCGGGTTTATGAAGAAGCAGTTGATCACTGTATGGAATTTTCACAAATTTTTCAAATTCCTCGGGGCCATACTCCCGGACCAGTTCATCGTACTCTTGCTTGGTTGGCGTGTAGGATTTTTTGCAATCCGGGCAAAGAGTCCTGACCAGACGCTGGGCCAGGATACATAAAATCGCATCCGCAAAATTGAAGGGGTCCATGCCCATATCCAGAAGACGGGTAATGCTTTCCGGCGCACTGTTGGTATGCAGCGTCGAGAAAACAAGATGACCTGTGAGCGAGGCTTCAATACCGATGTGTGTGGTTTCCTTGTCTCGCATCTCACCCACCATGATAACATCCGGATCCGCACGAAGAAAGGCACGCATGGCCGCTGCAAAATCAAATCCGATCTTGGGTTTTACCTGAACCTGGCGCAGTCCTTTTTGTGTGATTTCCACGGGGTCCTCGGCGGTCCAGATCTTGATATCGTCCTTGTTGATGTAGCCCAGGGCCGAATGAAGGGTGGTGGTTTTACCGGAACCGGTGGGGCCGCAGACAAAAATAAGGCCATAGGGCTTGGTAATACAGCTGACAAAATTATCGAGGTTGTTCTTTGAAAAGCCCATTTTCGCCAGGGGAATGGGTTCACCGGCTGCAAGAATACGCATGACCACATCTTCCATGCCTCCCTGGGTGGGGACGGTGGCCACGCGGAGTTCAATGTCCAGTCCACCGTATTTTTTGAATTTAATTTTCCCGTCCTGGGGTTTCCGCCGTTCTGCAATGTCCAGGTCCGACATGATCTTGAGTCTGGACACAATGGCATTTCTGAATTGATAGGGAATGGTCTGATAGATTGAACAGGCCCCATCACAGCGGATACGGACCTTGGTATTCTCCTTTCCGGGAAACGGTTCAATGTGGATATCCGAGGCATTCCGATTGAATGCATCAATGATCACCTTGTTGACCAGCTGAACAACGGCACTGCTTTCTTCGCTTACCCCTGACTCGGCTTCGACGATTTCCTCTTCCTCATCATCCAGACGGGACAGAATATCATCAATGGATGACAGCTCCTTTTCATCCTGGGTAAAGAGATTGATATAGTCCAGGATGTCATCTTTCAAGGAAACAAATATTTTTAGCTTCCGTTTGGGAAAAAGGGTCTGAATCTCACCGATCTTCTGGCCGTCATGGGGATTGTCCAAGGCAATAACAACCATCTCTCCTTCGGTGCGGATGGGAACCCATAGATTATTTTTCATGAAGGGAACTTTCAGATTGGTCAGAAGTTCTCCGGGAATGGGCAAACTTTTGTTGAATTCGATAAAGGGAACCTTGTAATATTTGCTCAAGGCATCGCCGATATCTTTTTTCGGAATTTTAAGATCATTGAGCAGCACATTTTCTATGGCATCATTTTTTGCCCGTGCATCGGAAACAGCCTTACCCAGTTCCTTCTGGGTCATGATATGATTTTCCAGAAGATAATCAAACTTACCCGAACGGGTTTTGGCCATGCGTTTCTGATTGTACATGGCAATGCCCATGATCTTGGCCAATTCCGTCACATAGCCTTCTTCGGTTTTGGAAAAAGCCGTTCCCCCTTTCCGGTTGATCAGCTGGATGGCACCCAGAAGAAAGGTCTTGTATAAAATGGGCACCACAAGAACCTGGGCCGTACGAAAGCCGGTTTTTCTGTCCCAGCTGCTGTCAAATTCAAGAAGGGGGTCAAAGCGATTCAATTCCTTTTTATCGTAAACATCACTGATGTTTACAAGTTTTTTGGCATGAACCGAATAGCCTGAGATACTGGTGGGAGAAATGGGAACCCGAATTTCGTTTATTTCATTCCCGGATTTAAACCGGGAAACAATTTCACGTTTAACCCCGTCCACATAATAGATGGTCAGACGCTCTGCTGCAAAAAGTCCGGTAATTTCGTCTTTGAGATTGATAATGATTTCATCAAGATTCATTGCAGCATAGATCTTGCTGCATATTTCCTGGAGTTTTGTCCGGTATTCCACCTCGGACTTAAGGCTCTGCATTTCAGAGTTAGACGCTTTGTTATTCATATAATAATTCCACCTTGAGGAAATACAATCACGATGTGAGCTGATTCAAACGAAGGACATGTTTACATGATGATCAGGGTTCGGACCCGGATTTTTCCGAGCTGTTCCTGTGGTCGTAAATTTTTTTTCCACCCCCGATCATCAAAAACACACTGATAACGTAGAGGCCGAACTTCAGGCCGAAGATATACCTACCCGCTTCCTGAATTTCCCTGACTCTCCCGGGAATGGTAATAAACATGGCAAGCCCGGCTCCGAAGAGAAGGAAAGCCCAAATGAGTTGAAGTGTTTTTTTTTGGCCTGGCCCTGACATAAATAAACCCCCTGATATTACGGCTTAAAACATTGAAAACTATAACCTCTGACCCGGAATATGTCAATTTATTAGTGGGCTATGATATCCCTATTCACCCTCGATCGTTTCCAGTTCCAGGTCATACTTGGCTTTGATGCTGTCGTAACTATCTGCCAGATTTTGGAGTTTGTCAAAATAATCGTCAACAGCCGTCTGTTTTTCATGGAGCTGTTTGGACAGTTCAGCAATCTTCTTTCCATCACCCAGCCCCGATACATCCAACAGGTTCCGGTTTAGCTCTGCGATCTCATTTTCAAGTTTTTCAATTGTATTTTCAGTTACTTCTATCTTTTTTTCAATGGGTTTCAATTCCTTGGACTTGCGTTGAATGATGTCCGAACGTAATTTCCGAAGTTCTTTTTTCCCGAGCTTTGCACTGTCGTCCTGTGCAACCTGTGTTTCCCTGTTCTCCCCATCGACACGCCCTGTGGTCTCATCGTCCCAGCCTTCCTTTTCCAGGAAATCGGCATAGCTTCCCTCAAAAATGTGTATCCTGTCATTTTTAAAAACAACCAGCTTTTCAGCAAGGGCATGGAGAAACATTTCATTATGAGTAACCATCACAACGGCCCCTTCACAATTATCAATGGCTCCCAACAGAGAATCACAGGCTTCCATATCCAGATGGTTGGTGGGTTCATCCAGGAAAAGAAGATTCAAGGGGGTCACAAGAAGCTTACCCAGCATAACCCTGCTCTTTTCTCCGCCGGACAGGACACTGATCTTTTTCAGGGCCAGGTCGCCCTCGAACATCATGGCTCCGCAAATGCCCCGGGCATGCTGGCGGTCCACATCCGGATGGGAATAAAGAATCTCTTCCTCAACGGTTCGTGCGTCCACAAGGCTCTTCACATTGGTCTGTTCGTAAAAGCCTTTCTCGACACTGGGGTGAGACGAAATACTGCCGGAGTTTTTCTCAAGCTCCCCTGCAAGAACCTTCAACAATGTGGTTTTCCCCTTACCGTTTTTTCCCACAATGCAGATCCTGTCTCCGGCAGCAATGGTCAGATTGACGTTCTGAATAAGGGGGTTGGCTGATTCATAAGAAAAAGAAATATTTTCAGCCTGGAGCATGATTTTAGCCGGAAAGGGTTTGCTTCTGAAGGAAAATTCAAGCTCGCCCACCTGGCCCAGCTTGTCTTTTTTCTCCATTTTCGCCAGGGTTTTGACCCGGGACTGGACCATGTTGGCCAACCTCGCCTTGGCTCTGAAGCGGCTGATAAACAAATCCAGTTCCTTGCGGCGCTTTTCATCATTGACACGTGTTTTTTCATAGATCTCTTCGTCCTGTGCCACCTGGGAATAATATTTTTCAGTATTTCCTTTAATTTTTCTCAGGTTCAAACGATGAATACCTGCGGTATGGGTCACCACGGCATCCATGAAACTTCGGTCATGTGTGATCAGAAGAAGCTCCCGGGGCCACTGATTAAGAAATTTTACCATCCAGCGGATAGATGTGATGTCCAGATAGTTGGTGGGTTCGTCCAGAAGAAGAAGATCCGGCTCGGACACAAGGACTTTGACCAGATTTAGCCGGACCTGATAGCCGCCGGAAAAATCCCTGGGGTTCCGTTGAAAATCAGCAGGACTGAAACCCAGGCCATCAAGGAGTTTTTCAACCTTCCAGTGATGGTCTTTTTCATGGTCCCTCAAACCCAGAATGCCTTCCCCTAAAACCGTATTTTCCGTGAATTCAAGATGCTGTCTGACATGACCCAGTCGATAATTTCCCGGTATAATGATGCTGCCCGAATCCTGGTGTTCTTCCCCGATAATGATTTTCATCAAGGTGGTTTTACCATGACCGTTGCGGCCCACCAATCCCACACGTTCACGGGCATTAATCTTGAGACTGACCTGGTCGAGCAATTCCTGTCCGCCAAATCCTTTTGAAAGGCTTTCAATACTGATCATAATCTTTGTTTTCCATCCATGTATTCGTTCATGTGCCAATGCGGCATGCCTGGGAAATATAATGGAATGGCTTTTTGAAGTCAATCGGCTAACGCGAGGAATGATTTAAATTAAAAACGCCGGAAATCTCCGGCGTTTTTTTAAGGTCCTATTTTCGGGCGTGTCGAATCATACTTTCCGTGGGCTTAAGACAGCCGAGCCGTCAATGACAAGAGTCCCATCCTGCTTGGTACAGGTGGTTTTCATGCTCACCCTGTTTTTTTCCGTATTGATATCCGTCACCTTGGCACGGGCCGTGATTGTATCCCCCATGTAGACGGGGGCAAGGAAAGAGAGTTCCTGCTTCATATAGACGGCACCGGGTCCGGGGAGTTTCGTCCCAAGAACGCTGGAGATGAATCCTGCCGATAACATACCATGGGCGATCCTCTTCTTAAAATAGGTCTTTTTTGAATACTCTTCATCCATGTGGGCAGGATTGAAATCCCCGGTGATCCCGGCAAACAGGTAAACATCCGTTTCGGATACCGTTTTGGTGAATTCAGCCTCATCACCGATTTTCATGTCATGGATCGTTTTTCCGCTCATCTGATCTCCTTTTTTACGACGCCGTCGACTTTTTCAAAGGCTGCCATGCAAGAATTGAACATGTGCGTTATCTTTCAAGTCTTTATTTTTGATTCTAAGCTTGGGGGAACTTTTCTTAACCGGTTCGTCCTGTTTCTCACCGTCCCGTTCTTTCAACCAGATTGAAATTCGGGGTCCAAATTCCTTCTGGCATTTTGAACTGACATAGATACCGATGTGCCCTGTATCAAGGCAGACGTCCTGGACATCTTTGCTGCCAACGGCTTTGGTCAACTGTTCACAGGCCCCCGGCGGAACAAGGTGGTCAAACTTTCCGTAGATATTCAAAAGGGGCATGGTCAGGTTCTTCAGATCCACGATCGTCCCCCCCAGTTCCATCTCATTTTTGATCAATTTATTCTGCTGATAAAAATCTTTCACAAACTGGCGAAAGGTCTCGCCAGGCACATCAGGACTGTCAAAAATCCATTTTTCCATCCGAACAAAATTCTCAACAAAATCCTTGCTGTTCATATTCTCCATAAAAGAAATATATTTATCGATCATCAGGCGGGCAGGATTCAAGAGTAAAAAACCAAAGTTCATCAGATCACTGGGCATGTTCCCCAGGGTATCCATCATCTTGTCCACATCAACGCATTTCATCCAGCTGTGGAGAAGTCCCTGGTCCGTATCAAAACTGGTCGGGGCAACGGTGGTCACCAGATTTTTGATTTTTTCAGGATGCTGGGCAGAATACATGACGCAAAAGGTTCCACCCATACAGATACCCATGAGATTGATCTGGGGTATTTTTTCCTTTTCCAATATGAAATCGATCACATCGTCCATATACCCGTTCACATGATCATCAATTGTAATATACCTGTCTTTTCGGGTGGGATAGCCCCAGTCAATCATATAAATATCAATGCCATTTTCAAGAAATGTGTTGACCACACTTCGTCCGGGCTGAAGATCCAGCATGGTTTCCCTGTTGATCAATGCATAGACAATCAAAAGGGGGGTCTTCAATTTGGTCTTGGCCTCTGATTTGTAGTACTTTAGCTTGACCCGATCCTGCTGGTAAACCACCTCATATGGGGTTTGAGCGATCTCTGTATCCAAATCCCCAAGAAGAACATCTGAAGCATCATCGGCAAAATTCCACATCATTTCAGAATTTTCAGCAATCGTATTCATTGTTTTATGAATCGTTTCAGACATATTTATCATACCCAGCCTCCCTGATAAACAAAATGGTATTCCATAAAATCTCGTACCATATGATTTATATTTTAGATTTAGATTTTCGGTTATTTTTTTTGGGCGTCTTTTTCCAGTAATCGAATGCGCTTCTTAAGACTGTAAATGTCTTTGTAAAGTTCATCCATATCCTTTTCCACCGGAACCCCGAATGCCTTGAATGTATCCTGGGTGATCTGCTGCCGGGCAGATAGAAAATCACTCATGGCATCAACAACTTTGCCCAAGGCATTGGTATACTCGGAGGATTTGAAAAGAGCCATATAATGATTTTCAAGTTGTTTCAGCCACATTTTGTAATATTCCTTGGTGTCATCCGGCAGATTGCCTTCATCGGCCAGGGAGGCCAGGGAATCCTGAACAACCTTAAATGATTTTTCAAATGGGATATAAAGAAAATACAAAAATTCAAGAAACTTAACTTGGAATATATTGGATTTATCAATCACTTGCTGGAGTTTGGTCTGATACTGTCTTGAAAGACCCAAAGGGGGAACACTTAAAAATTTGCTGAATTCTTTCTTGTAGATATCGGCAAATACATCAAATATTTCAGAGCCCCCAAAGCTTGAGCCTTTATGATTTTTAAAAACATCATTGATATTGCTTGCGCTTTCCATCCACCTTTTCTGGAAAAACGAATAGCCTTCAAGGCCTGACTTCATTATCTTGTGAAAATTTTCCACACCTGCCTTATTTCCTTCTACAAGTGAATCGATCATCTCTTTCTTATTGATGGAACCTGTGAATTCATTCCATGTTTTCAGTGCAGGTTCCCATGCCTGGTAAGCTTTTTTTGCAGAGTCCTCATCATTAAAAAATGAACTCTTCTTATCACCATCCTTTTGAACCAGAGAGTCCCAAATCCTTGTGGCATTATCAATCCAACTATGAATAATTTTTTCCGAATCTATCTTGCTTTCAAATACCTGTTCCATAAGTCCCTCCTGCAGGCGGATTAAAAAACCATGAGCTTTTCCGATATATCCAAAAATTAGGATAAAGCGACTAAAAGGACTGAACCAAAGCCTTCCCCCGAATGCCCGGCACCCCTGTTGAACATACGGTCCAGCCTGAAGGCCAAGCTGAACCTTGGATCCTAAACCCTTGATTTAACGTCTGTTAACATTTTTTTTCAGAATATTCGCTTCGATTGTTCTGTGGTATTTGATGTTGACCAGCCTGAAAACTAGTTCATGTTTAACGGAAAAAACTCGAATCGTCTATAGGAAGAAGCCCTCATTTTACCAGGAAAAACTCCTGAAAAGCCCCGGATATATTCCCTAGTCGGGAATATACGCCTGTTCTTTTGGAAGAAACACACCCTTGCCCAAAAAGGTTCGGGGAAATATCCTCAACGTTCCGAAGATTTTTCGTCTTTATCAAATTGACTGAACAGCTGTTTGCGCTCTTCCTTTGACGTATTCAAAATTTTATTAAAGGTTCGGACAAGAAAATCCAGTTCTTCGCTTGTAAATTTTTTCTGGCCGGGTGTGGAAGAATACACCCCCTTGCCAACTGGGGGTTCCGGAAGACTATCAGATGTTTTTTTGGACAATTCGTCGATGTGATCAATGGCTTTGTCAATGGCTTTAAGCACAGATTTCAGATTGCTGGCAACATCGTCCACCGGAGATACGACCGCATAGAGTTTATGCGTTGATTTCCTGTTAACGGTCTGTTTATCATCATCGATAATATTTTTTTTACCGACCTCACCATAGGCCACCTGAATCTTATCGATGTAATCTTTAAACCGCTTTGTCAGTTCCTCTATGTCATCCATGACCGACCAACCGTAACAAAGGTTCACTCCCGGAAATAATATCCCTATAAATTTAGGGATATATTTCATATTATTTTAATAGTATATATCCGTAATTTTTAATGTATGTCAATCTTTTTGTCCTCATGGTTCATGGTGCGACAATAATCTTCTGGCCCGGATAAATTATCGTTTTTTCATTAAATTGATTCAATTCCTTCAATCGTTGAAGGGTAAGACTGTGCGCTCTGCTGATACTGTAGAATGTATCTCCTTTTTTAACAACGTGGAAGCGTTTTGCCTTCTTTGGGGCCTTTTGAACGTCTTTTTTCACAACAGAGGGTACAACAGGAGGCTCTGAACTCTTGATGGTCTTTTCCGTTTTCGCCTTATGTATACCGGACTCCAGACGATCCATACGGTTGATCAGAAGATTCGATTTCAAAGTCAAGGATGCCTCAAGCCTTTGGCATGCTGTGTTCAGGCTATCCAGACGACGTTCACGAATATCCGCCTCTTTCACATATTCCAGAGCTGGAGACAGCTCAAGCACACGATTTTCAAGAAACGTAATTCGGCTTTCAAGCTCTTTAATATAAGTATCGTCCTTGATCTTTAAGGTCATGGGGAAAAAACTGATCACCATAATGACAAACAAGAGAAGACCTCCACCAAAAACAATCAGTGGGATGTCGCGCTTTGCTGGGGATCCTACCCCTTTGGTACTCTTAAGTGAAATCATGGTTATTTTCCTTCTGTCGACTTTTTACGAGCTCATCAATTTTATTGGCTCTGCTTTTTATTATGCAGACAAGGACTGATCCGATCGTTACCGATCAATAAATCTCAACCAGGTATAAATATCAAGATTAATTATATAAAAGATTTGACCTTTTTTTAGGGGGGCTGTAAATTAAAGGATCATATTGTCCGTTAGTCTTTCACTAAATACACACTTTCAAACGCATTGTCGGCCATGATATTTCCCATGACACCACCTAAAACGACTTACTCCAATGTCACAGGTATCATCTTGACCCTTATGGCACTATGCCATCTTTTTTTTATTCCCAACGCCAATTCCGGCCCTGCCTTGGTCAATAAAATAGGTATGCAGTTCGTGAAAATCAATCCCGGTTCCTTTATCATGGGCAGTCCACAATCTGAAATGGGCAGAAAATGGGATGAAAGGCTGCATCAGGTGATTTTGACCCGTGGATATTACATGTCGATTACGGAAGTCACCCAGAACCAGTGGATACGTGTCATGGAATCCACCCCTTCCTTTTTCCAGGGCTGCGGTGGAGACTGCCCTGTGGAAAGCGTCTCCTTTGATCAATGCCAGGAATTTATCCGGGTTCTGAATTACATGGAAAAAACGGATAAGTACCGTCTGCCCACCGAAGCCGAATGGGAATATGCCTGCCGGGCTGGAAGCCGGACAGCTTTTACCGATGGTGATATCACCGTTTCCGAATGCGGCTTGGACCCCAACCTGGATCCCGTGGGATGGTACTGCGGAAATTCGGGTGTCAGGGAACCGGTGATTTATAAGCTCAGCCCCCAAACCGTGGCATTAAAAAAGCCTAATGACTGGGGACTGTTCGACATGCACGGAAACGTGAACGAATGGGTGCTTGATGCCTGCAAACCCAGGGGCATGTTACACACCGGCACGGTCACTGAAACTTACAACAAAGACAAGATCACGGATCCCCTATCTGTCAAAGGACCCAATCGGATATTCAGGGGGGGGAGCTGGAATACCAGCACGCGTTATTGCAGAGCTGCCAACCGAGGATCGTTCAAGCCCACTGCCAAACGTAGTTACATAGGATTCAGGGTCGTCAAAACCCTGTAAAATAGACCTTTTTCCCTGGCCATCTGGCGACGGTTTAAGAGTTCATCAGACCTTTTATGTTTTTATTTCTCACGCGCTGTGATACAGGGTTTATCAAAAAACTTATCACACTTAAGCCGGAGGCCCTTATGGGAAAACACAGCCATCTTTTTGTTGAAAACTATTCCGGCATCGGAGCGTTAGGATGGGACAGAAAAACGGATGAGGAAACCCTGAAATTTTATCTGCAAAAATTCTCGGATGACCAACTTATGGAACTCCTTATCCCGAAACTTTCGGATGGGGACATTGAAGCCATTTATGGCCTGATCAACAGCATGCTCAAAAAACATCTGACCGAAAGCGACTATCACCGCCATTTTCTCAAAGACGGAACCCACTGACCTGCCATGTCACTTGTTGTCAATGAAATTTTCCACAGTATCCAGGGTGAGTCACTCCATGCCGGGCGGCCCTGCGTCTTCGTCCGACTTACCGGGTGTAATCTAAGGTGCAGTTACTGCGATACGACATACGCCTATGAAGAAGGCCGAAGGATGCCCCTTGCTGACATCGCCAAACAGGTTTCGGCGTTCGGATGTCCTCTTGTGGAGATTACGGGCGGGGAACCCTTGATGCAACAAAAAACCCCTGAACTGGTTCGAACGCTGCTTGATCTTGGGCATGATGTCCTTATGGAAACCAACGGCAGCCTGGATATCGATCTCGTGGATAGACGCTGTGTTCGAATTGTGGACATGAAATGCCCGTCAAGCGGTGAAAGCCACCGGAATAACTATCATAACATTAATCGTCTAAGCCCATCTGACCAGCTCAAGTTTGTGATCATGGATAAGTGTGATTATGATTTTGCAAAAAAAATCATCAAAGACACCAAGCCGCCCATTGATCTGTCCAGCGTTCTTTTATCTCCGAACGCAAAGATTCTTCCCCCAGCCCAACTGGCAGAATGGATGCTTGAAGATGGGTTATCGTTCCGACTTCATCTTCAGCTTCACAAGATCATCTGGCCGGAACAGGACCGGGGCGTTTAAAAATTTTAATAAAGGTCGAAAGCCATGAATGAGAAAAAAAAAGCTGTGGTTCTTTCAAGCGGGGGGCTTGACTCCACAACGGTCATAGCCATTGCAAAGGACCAGGGCTTTGAGGTATATAGCTTAAGTTTTTCATATGGGCAGCGCCACATATTTGAGCTTGAAGCAGCTAAAAAAATTGCCGCCACCATGGGCGTTAAAAAGCATCTTGTTGTTTCCATGAACCTGAACGATATTGGCGGCTCAGCCCTCACGGACAACATCGCTGTACCCAAAGACAGAAGTGCACATGAAATGAGCCAGGGCATTCCCGTAACCTATGTGCCGGCACGGAATACAATTTTTCTTTCATTTGCCCTGGGCTGGGCCGAAGTGTTGAACGCATCGGATATTTTCATCGGCGTCAATGCCGTGGATTACAGCGGCTACCCCGACTGTCGTCCGGCCTTTATCAGGGCCTTTGAAACCATGGCCAATCTGGCAACCAAGGCAGGCGTTGAAAATCATGGTCAACTCAGGATCCAAACGCCGCTCATGCACATGAGCAAATCGGATATCATAAAAACCGGACTGGCTCTGGGCGTGGACTACAGCCTGACCCACAGCTGTTATGACCCCTCCCCCGTCGGCCTGGCCTGCGGATTGTGCGACAGCTGCTATCTCAGAAAAAAAGGCTTTCAAGAAGCCGGCCTCCCAGACCCAACCTGCTACCTATAAACCCTCAACCCCAGTCCACCCTCTAAAATCCCAAAAAAAAAGGCCCCAAAAAAACCGGGGCCCTTCAAAACCTGATGAACTTCAGATGGCTATGGAAAAAGGTCCATAGGCAAGGCATAGTATTTGGCCGGGCGTGAAGGCATACATGAAAGTATGTCGAACGTCCGGCCAAATACTATAACGCCGCATATGGGACTTTTTACGACGCCATCAACTTATTCTTTCCAAAGATCCACATCAATCAATCCAAGGCGGGCCGCGTACCGAACCAGTTCCATGGTGCTGTGAATGTCAAGTTTCTTCATAATGTTGGCCCTGTGGTTTTCAACGGTCTTGGGGCTGATGCACAATTTATCCGCAATTTCCTTGGGCGCAGACCCTTCGGCAAGAAGCCGCATGACTTCCTGCTCTCTGGGAGTCAAGGAGCCATAGTCCGCATCGGTTATTTTTGCATCTTTGACCGGAAACTTCATCAGCTTTTCCACAACCTGATGTGACACGGAACTGTCCAGATAATATTCTCCTTTAAGCACAATTTCAATACCCTGGACCAGACGATCCGAGGCCGAATCCTTGGCCACATAACCCGTTGCCCCAGCCTGAAAAGCCTCGGCGATGTAATCAATCTTCGAATGCATGCTGACGATCATAATTTTTGTTTCAGGCAACAATTCTCTCATTTCATTGGTAATCTGAACCCCATTGATATCCGGAAGAGAGATATCAACAACCGCCAGATCCGGCTTAAGGAGTTTCGCCATCTTAAGACCCTGACGACCCGTACCGGCTTCGCCCACCACTTTGTACCGTTTATCTCTCTCGACGATGGTTTTTAAACCTTCTCGAAACAAGGGGTGATCATCAATAATAAGAATATTTTTACTCTGAGTCACTCACATTCTCCTTATCTATAAAAACCAGTGCGGAGCGTTAAACAAACAAGACAATCGTTTGCCCTTATTCCCGTCAGACGTTTGGTGATGATTGTACGATTTTTATGAAATTCCTCACATAATTATTCAAAAACATCACCATAAACATATGACAAAACTATTTGATTAAAAGAAAAATTAACAATCGAGTCAAGGGCCAGTTCGCATCGGGGAAAAATTAGTTATTAATAAATTTTCCCTCTGAGCTTGTCAATGGTAAATAACGAATTCTTTTGGTTTTTATGGCCTGGGATTGGATATTTTTTGTTTTTTTCGGGGAATGCGGGCCCTGTTTTTTCTATTTAAAAACAGGCTTTAGAGGAAGGAAAACAGGCTTTAGATTCAATTACCTTGGTATTTATGAACCATTACGTAAACCGGAATTGCGTATTAAATCATGCCAATATGTATTGTAAAACGATTTTCTCTTGATTTTATTCATACGCTTGGTTTAATAATGCTGATCAATGAGTTACATGGGTATTTACGACATAATCGAACTCATTTTCAAGAAGAAAAATGATCAGTTCAAAGCTGCTTTCATCCATAACCGGGCGAATCCAGCCAAGCTGTTGTAACTCGTAGTTAACAAAAGCAACGGTGAAACTGCCCCCGTCGCGAAGCAGATTGAATACATCTTTTACCAGTCGGTTAATTTCATCAGCAGTCAGTCCGTGACTTGATAAACGCCAGAACAATGTGGCACAAATATTAACCGTGTTTTCTCGTGTTGAAAAGGGGGCAAGATTATGAAGATGACTCATCACAGCACCTCTCTTTTTGTTATTTTTTAGACTGAAATAAAAGCCTGGACTGGATTGACGGAAAACGAATGGTTGAGATTTAAATAATGATCAAAACAGAATACGTTTATTAAGCTTTTAAATTAACTATCAAATAATTATATCCGTTTGTCCATAAGCCGAAGCCTTCATTTATTTGGGAAAATTTACTTAGGTACGGGAGTTTCTCCCATGACCTGTGTTTTTTAATTTAAACACTGGGTATTCTGAATAACATAGTATCTTTTTCAAGACCGCCCTTCGTTCATTTGTGTTAAGGATCCTATGTTGATAAACTTAATTATCCCGGGGCCTTATCGTTGTCAACGTTATTGGCAAACCCGAATCCTGCCTTAAACATGATTTGTGAATCCGGGATTTTTTCCCATTGGAAGCCCGCACAAATTTTTCTAAAGAAATTGAATTATTTTCCGATAAAAGGAATGTAATACATGCTGCCTTGCTTTTGGAAATTTTCTGAACATTCTTGGTTTTTCGCTATGACGGAGCAACATGGTATTTATTCCCATGATCTATTTTTCATAAACAAAAGAGCAAATTACAATTAAGATCGTGATTTCTTGGAGGCCACCAGGGGGATGGCCTGAATTTACATCCATGTGGAGGTATGAAATGAGTGAATTTCTAAAAAATTTCCGTAGTACACACAGCCGCTACGCTGGCAATAAACGGAATCCCTATGATGGGCATTATTATTCTGCCCAGGAAAGAAGGGTCGTCAACGACAGGCGAAATGACCAGGGCCAGCCAGCCAGCAAACCATCCGCTTCTCTTTTTGGAAAACTGGAAGATTTACTTCCTAAAATCCATACCCTGCTTGAAACCATGACGGAAAATCAACAGCATCTGATTAGTCTAAAGGAACGTCAAACCACAAGTTCCGAATTAATGGCAGCTGCATTCAAAGACATCGCCTCAATGTTGAAAACGTCCGACCCATCAGCCATACGAACGGTCCACCTTGAAAAAACACAGGCTATCGATGATGAAAGCCCTACACTTTCTGTAAAGGATCTTGAAAACACGGAGATGGTTTCATCGGCTGATGAAAAGAGAGATGTCATTAAAATCATGAAAAAACTCAGAAAAAAAGGCGGCACGTACAAGGAAATCGCACATTTTTTGAATGAGAACAATATCGCCACATTCTCGAACAAAGGGCACTGGCATGCACAGACGATACACCGTTTATGCAGCCGGTAGCGTTACACCGGACCGACCATGACACGTGCTTTTCTTCCTACCTGATATTCTGGCCGGTCAATGTTTTTTGTTAATCGTCAATTATTTTTGAAATTTCGGCAAGGATACTATCCAAAGAGACATCGTTCACCCCGATACTTGCCTGAATGATCATACCATCTATCACTGAAACCAAAATACGCGCCTGAACGGAAATATCTTTGCTTGATGAGGTGATCATCTTATACCCGTCCTCAACCATTTTGAACCATTGGTTGTAGGTGCGAATAAATCGTTTTTTCAATTCGGGGTTTCCGGAAAGAACTTCCTGAAGCAAATAGAGGTGCAGCCGTGTCCGGGTTTCGGATTTCAAGAGAGATTCAACTAAAAGCTTCATCATGCCTTTCCAGGACACATCTCCCTTGTTTTTTTCGATCAGAGAAAAAATCCCACCGGTTATTTTTTCCATGTGGACTTCCGTGATATCGAAAATCAAATCATTTTTCGTCGCATAATAGTAGTAGAGCGTGCCCTTGCTGATACCAACTTCCTTTGCGATATCTGCAAGGCTTGTTTTTTCTATTCCTTTTTCACCAAATAAGTGACTGGCTGTATCAATAATTTTTTTTCGATTGTTTACCATAAGGCTCCGGTCTTATTTTATTGTTTGATGGCGTCGTAAAATAAAATTAAACTCGAGATAAATCGTCCATAGACTCTCTGCATGGGCTTGAAAATAAACCTCTCCACCTGAATATTCCCAAAAAAAAAACACGCAAGGGGCTTATATACACCCATGCGTGTTTCACAGTCAAGAGACGTGAATCTTATATAAACATTTGAGTATCCCCGGGCCGGTCGTGGAACCAGACTCATTCCTTCTGTGCACCCGACAAAGGATCTGCCCCAGGGTCACATGTCTTTAAACCATATCGATGAACTTTTCCATATTCATCTTTTTCATATCATCGTTCATCTCGAACCGGACGGCGATACCTGAGGGCATGATACGAATGATATCGCCTGAGACACGGATAAGGTCAATTCTCGCAAAATCGGAAAATAACATGGTGACATCGTCGCCCAGGTCAAGAGATTTATCCGTTTCTATAAAAACGCCTCCGCTGCTGATGTCTTTTATGGTATCTGTAAACACCCCATCCTTTGCAGCGTAATCCACTTCTGCAAAAAAACACGTTTTTCGAGAATGTTCTCTTCTTTCCTGATCGGTTTTATTACCTTTCTTTTTCATTTAAAACCTCATATATGTCTTGTCTATTTTTAATCCCTTAGCAATTTTACACCAATGCCGTGGGGGCTGTTCCTGATTATTTCACCATCCACATGGAATTGCCCTGCATCCGGAGACAATTGGACACAAAGAGATACCTGTTGCCCGTCTGAGAGCTGTTGCCCTGTTTCGATGAACATGCCGCCATAGCTAATATTGTGTGTAATGCTTGAATATCGTCTCCCATCAACCCACAACTCCACATGAAAAAACCCTGTAATTCTAACAAATCTTCGTATGTCAGACCTCAAACACGGATAATCAAAGACACCTGCCCCAGGGTTGTTTAAAAGCCCCATGAGGGTTGCGGCCCCAAGACAAGGTTGTATACCATGCTGAAACATGTCCATTTACGAATCCTTTTAGTTCCGACAATGTGACCACCTGATAGCGTTGCAGATTATTTACGTGTATTGACCGGCTCCAAGAACATACCTTGTGTTGCGGCTCACGTTAGTCTCCCTCGGGAGACTAAAAAACAATAACTGAGAGAGGATGTGATGTTATATAACGGTAGCAGAGACTATCGAATATGTCCATAAAAAAAAACAGTTACACACATAAGAAGAGCAATCAAAATAACAAGGAAAGACATGATAAATCCTTAATAGAGCCCATCCACAAATGGCATCGCACGTTCCACCCCGGTGATTTACCATTTCTGGATGGGCACTAAATAATGGAGCCTACATCATGATTGGGATAAGAGAACACGTTTCAGAGAAACTGATTCCGTATTTTTAAAGTCGGTATGGAGTTTAAATACTTTGTCTATATATTTCCGCGTTTCAGCAAAAGGAGGAACGCCTCGATATTTATGAACCTTCCGGCTTCCGGCATTGTATGCAGCCAAGGCAAGTCGGACGTCTCCATGAAAGCGGTCAAGGAGCTTCTTAAAATATTTCACGCCCCCATTAATGTTATGCTCGGGATTGAAAGAGTCTTTCACACCAAGGGCCTTGGCCGTACTGGGCATCAACTGCATCAAGCCCTGGGCACCGACATGTGAGACGGCGTTGGTGTTGAAACCCGATTCAGCTGCAATCATGGCTTTAACCAGAAGAGGGTCCACTTTATAACGTCTAGAGGCTTTTACGATGAGGGGATAGTAAAGTTGTTCGAGATCGCAGAAGACAGAGAGATCGTCCATGTCCTCGGTGAAAACCATATCATCGAGAAACACATCAAGAATTGAGCCATTTTCATCCAGAACCGTGTCACCGATACTGACTTCACCGGATGAAACCATGGCCACTTTATTCTCAATTCTGGAGGCGCGGGAATCCAAAATATGCGCAATCAGAACCGTGGCAACGGCAAAAACGACAAAATACAAAACAAAACACTTTAAATTACTGGTTGGAGAAGAGCCTCCAGCCTCATTACCATTCATTTTACCTACTTTCTGTGCTTTTCTTCCATGGACTCAACCATAAACAATAAACCATCCCATGAACACCAGACAAAGCCCTTGAAGTGATAATACCCTAACACCCCATATTTATTTTTTCAAACGATTTTTTTGTTAAACAATGTTCCACCCGGGCAAAAAGAACCAAGGCCCTTTTCTGCACTTGCGATCGGCTGATCATAAAAGTTTCCCCTCCCCACAGGGGCTGACAGATATGGCGGAATAAAGCATAAATAACTATCATATCAACCTTTTAGCGACTCAAGTTCCGCCCACCTTCCATAGAGTTCATTGACTCGCAATTGGGCGTCTCCCAAGCGTTTACACACATCCTGAAGCATGGCCGCATCCTTTGAAAGTGCCGGATCATTCACGGCTGACTCAAGGTCTCGGACCTCCTCTTCGGCACGCTCAATCTTTTCTTCAATCTGACTTAATTCAAAGTCGTGCTTGTATGAAAACTTTTTCGTTTTCTCCGGCTTTTTGCTTTTGGATGGCTCTGACTTACTTTTCTTTTTCGAGGCCTTCTTCTTTTTTTCCTGAAGCTCGCTGATCCATTGGGAAAGATTCGCATATAAACGGACCGAGCCTTCCCCATCAAATCCAAGGATATGGGTGGCCAGATTGTCCAGCATATACCGATCATGTGATGCCACCACAATGGCTCCCGGGAAATCAGCCAGACTTTCTTCAAGAACCTCCATGGTGGGAATATCCAGGTCATTGGTGGGTTCATCCAAAAAAAGGATATCGACCTCTTTGATCATCAGATTGGCAATAATCACTCGGGATTGTTCCCCACCAGACAGTTTGGCCACCGGTGTATCCAGCTGTTCAGGATGAAAATGAAATTTTTTAGCCCAGGTGACCACATGTACAGGATTCCCCCTGTAGATCAGGGTGTCACTATCAGGCGACAGGGCTTTTTTTAGACTGATGCCCGGATCCAGCATGGCACGGTCCTGCTCAAACATGACTATTTTCAAGTCATCGAGCATCTTGACATGGCCCGAGTCAGGGATGAGACTTCCTGCGAGAATCTTCATCAAGGTACTTTTCCCGCATCCGTTTGCCCCCAGAAGACCGATAAAAATCCCCGGCCCAAGACTCAGACTGAGATTGTCGAACAAAAGACGCCCGCCCAGACTTTTTGTGAGGTTGTAAGCATCCAGAAGACGTTTGCTTTTCCGACCTGTGGACTGAAAATCAATATCCACATCGGCCAACTGGCGATTCCGCTGCCTTAAATCACTGAGTTCCCCATTCAACCGAGACGCATTATCAATCCGGTACTGGGCCTTGGTGGACCTGGCCTTGGCGCCCCGCCTGAGCCATTCTGTTTCCCGGCGCATTTTATTGGCAAGGACCGTCTCCTGCTTGATTTGACGTTCAAGGAGCATATCCCTGCGTTCCAGAAATTCTTCATAATTCGCGTCTACCTTCAGGTAACCTTCCGAATAGACCTTTCCAAGTTCCACGGTTCTGTTGGTCACATGATTCAGGAGGTATCGGTCATGACTGACCAGAACAAAGGAAAATGTGGCGTTTTTCAAAAGATCTTCAAGCCAGAGAATTCCCTCCAAATCAAGGTGGTTGGTGGGTTCATCCAAAAACAGGATGTCCGGTTGTTTGATCAGGGCGCAGCAGATGGCCAGCCTTTTTTTCCACCCCCCGGAAAGTTCACCTGTTCGCATGCTCGTATCCGGGAACTGGGCCTGCCCAATAACTTTCTGGCCTTTGCTGAACATCTCGGAATCACCGCCTGCTGTCTGTGAAAGGACATGGGACAGGATGTCTTCAACGGTTTTTTCAGAATCGAACAAATCCTGTTGGGCCAGGTAAACGGGCCGCAGATTTTTTCGTTCAAGGCGTTGCCCTGTATCCGGTTGAATGACCCCCGCAAAAATTTTCAGCAAGGTGGATTTCCCGGAGCCGTTGGCACCGATCAATCCGAGTTTTTCCCCTGCGGAAAAGGCCATGGAAAGATCGGAAAAAAGAATCTGGGACCCAAAACTCATCCCAAGATTTTTGTAACTTATTAAAAAAGACATGGTGGCCTATCTCTCATTTTTATATTCCTTAAATCCGTTCTATGGTAGGCTCCCTACCATGGATAAAGGCAGACAATATATTCAAATGTGCAAAAGGTCAAAAGAAATCCAGAGCATCTGGACGCCTAAAGCCGGTGATTTCTATGCAAATTCGGATAACACGGTTCTTTGCTGGATTCCCGGCGCCCCACAATCAGGTATCATCAAAAATGGGTTTAAAATTGAACCCGGTGCAAAAATCACCCGAATTGACCCACTGGTCTGGTTGCCCAAGCTTGATCAGCTTATCGAGATCTCACAAGTCCCGGGGACAAATTTCAGGGATATCACCTTTGTGTTTTATGAATGGGTCAAGCGGCCTTATGCTCAAAAAAAACAAGCGGCCAACCTTTTTTTTTCTTCCCTTGAACAACTCTGGTTTGCCTTTATCATGACCAGAAAATTCTCTAAAGCCTGGACCGGAGAAGGCTGGGTCAATCTCTGATTATTCATAGCGCAGAGCTTCGATGGGATTCAAAGCCGATGCTTTTTTTGCCGGATAAAAGCCAAAGAAAACACCCACGGAGGCCGTAAAGATCACCGTGGCAAGGATCACCCAGGTGCTGACCACTACGCTGGTTCCCGTTGCTTTTCCAATACCAAAGGCAATGCCCACTCCTGCCATAATGCCGAAAATCCCTCCAATCAGGCTGAGGATCACAGCTTCGATCAAAAATTGAATGAGGATATCTCCTCCCCGGGCTCCAATGGCCATACGGATGCCGATTTCACGGGTCCTCTCTGTCACGGATACCAGCATGATATTCATGATGCCAATCCCACCCACCAACAAAGACACCCCGGCAATGGCGCTCAACAAGGCGGTCAGGGTCCCGGTCACTTTGGAGGCCACACTGATCAATTCGGTCTGGCTTCGGACATGAAAATCATCCTCCTCGCCCTCAGGAAGTTTATGGGCATGCCTTAGCACCTTTCGGACATCGGCCTCGGCATCTGTCATCAGGTCTTCGGACACCGCACTGACCATGATCGCCCGGATGGCTTTCCCATCGGACAGCCGATAAAAGGCCGTGGTGTCCGGCACCAGTATCACATCGTCCTGATCCGATCCCATGGCAGTCTGACCCTTGCTCCCAAGGACGCCCACCACGACAAAGGGGACATTCCGTATCCTGATCCGTGTGCCCACCGGGTCCTGGCCGGGAAAAAGTTCGTCCACCACGGTTTTCCCCAGGACAGCCACCTTGGCTTTGGCCTTGATATCCCTTGGTGTAAAAAAAGAGCCCCGTGAAAGACGGTAATTCCTGATATTCAAATAACTCTGGGACACCCCTTCAATGGCCGTATTCCAATTTTTCTTGCCCGCGATCACCTGTTCATTGAGCCGGATAACAGGAGACACGTACTGGATAGTCAAGGGTTTTTCACGAAGTGCGGCCACATCCTCCATGGAAAGACTGGCCTGGGTTCCTGTCCCGCCACGCACGCCCCCTGAAAAACTGCTGCCCTGATGAATAATCAAAAGGTTGGTACCCATGGATGACACCTGTTTTTCAATATCAGCCTGGGACCCTTGGCCCAATCCCACAAGGGCGATCACCGAGGCCACGCCGATGATAATCCCAAGCATTGTCAAAAGACTGCGCATACGATTTTTAAGGATACTTTGGAAGGCCACTTTAATCAATTTCTGCCACTTCATGACACGTTTACTCCTTGATATGGACGATTCATGGCGCCACAACCCTGTCTTTTTGATCCACGTTCCTGTCATCAATAATGATCCCGTCACGCATGGTGATCACCCGCTTGGCGTGGGAAGCCACATCCGGCTCATGGGTCACCATGATCAATGTGATACCTTTATCATTCAAAGACTTAAAAACTGAAAGGATATCCAGAGTGGTTTTGCTGTCCAGATTCCCCGTGGGCTCGTCGGCCAGGATAATGGCCGGATCATTCACCAGTGCCCGTGCAATGGCCACCCTCTGTTGCTGTCCACCGGACAACTGGTTAGGATGGTGGTCCATCCTGTCCGATAAACCGACCTTATCCAGGGCAGACCGGGCTTTATCCCGATGGCTTACTCCCGATGAATGGCGGCTGTACAAAAGGGGCAACTCCACATTCTCAAGGGCCGAGGTCCGGGGAAGAAGATTGAAGCCCTGGAAAACAAACCCGATCTTCGAGTTCCGTACATCTGCCAACTGGTGTTTGTTCATGGCTGTGACACAAAGACCCTCAAGCCTGTAGCCTCCCATAGACGCCTGATCAAGACACCCCAAAACGTTCATCAGGGTGGATTTCCCGGAGCCCGATGCCCCCATGACGGCAACATACTCCCCTTTGTGGATGGTCAATGACACGCCATTGAGTGCCCGAACCGTTTCTCCACCCAGACGAAACACTTTGTGAATATTTTCCAGAACAATCACGTCCATCATCACTCCTAAAAAAATACATTTATCGCCTTGATCTTGGGGCAAGACGTGATAAAAGGCCTTTCTTTTGTGTGCTCTTTTCGGTGGTTCGGCCTGTGACCACGACCATGCCTTCGCTGATACCCGAACTGTCCGACACAGCCGTCATGGTGCCGTCGCTGATGCCGGGTTTTATATCTATTTTCTGCAAGGAACCACCTTCGTCCTGGGTATACACAGCCGGCACAACGGCATTTGTCGATGTTTCATCGGGACGGAACCGGAAGGCGGCATTGGGTACCAGCAGGGCGTTTTCAACCCGGGCCACCACAAAATCCGTGGTGGCTGTCATACCCGGAAGCAAACGCCCCGTTTGATTTTCAGCCTCCACAATGACCGTATAGGTCACCACATTGGAGATGGTGGTGGGATTCAGACGGATCTGGGACACAATGCCTGTGAACACCTCATCCGAATAGGCCTGAACCGTAAAGCGAACCGTCTGGGCATCTCTGATCTGGCCAATATCACTCTCATCCACATTGGCCTCGATCTGCATGCGTGAAAGATCTTCGGCAATCACAAACAGGGTGGGTGTACTGTAGCTGGCCGCAACAGTCTGGCCCACCTCAATGCTCCGGGTGATTACGGTACCATCAATGGGAGATCGGATCCGGGCATTTTCAAGGTTACTTTCAGCCCGTTTCAATGACGCTTCGGCAGATAGAATGCCGGCACGAGTCAGTTCCACATTGGTTTCCAGATCCAAATATTCCTGGGCTGACAGATTGCCACTGTCAAATAAAGGTTTATTTCGTTTAAGTTCTGCCCCGGACTGTTTTACTTTGGCCTGTGCCTGGATCAAACCAGCCCTTGCTTCGCTCACTGCGGCCTCGAACAGAGACAGATCCAGCACCGCCAAAACCTGTCCTTTGGAAACCCTGTCATTGTAATCCACCAATACCTGATCAATGGTTCCCGACACCTGGGTACCGATCTCCACCGTTCCCACGGCAGCCAGGGTCCCTGTGCTGGACACCAGTGTTTCGAGGTCACCCCGACTCACCTTTTCCGTCTGGACATTGATATTTTCCTCATCCGGGCTATCACCATAATTCATGCGTCCATAGGCCAGAAAGAACAGAACAAGAAGGCCTGAAAAAAGGCCGATGATTACCCGTTTATTAAAAAATGACCGTTTCATAGCGTTTTGTCTCCCGTTTGAAATATCCCGTCCATATCCCCCCTGTAAAATGAAAGACTCATGGCCTGGATGACCCGGTTCAAACCGGCTTCAACCTGATTGTACTGGGCACCCACATAGGAGGCCTGGGCCGTTGAAAGTTCTGTCAGGGTGGCTGCTCCGGATTCGTATCGCTGACGTGTGGACTCAAGGGCCTTGGCTGCATAGGTCAGTTGTAGATTCGTGACCTCGACCTTGCTCACTGCAGCCTGGTATTCAGAATACGCTTGTCCGATCTCCACCTCAATCTTACGTTGAAGCTTTTCATATTCATATCGCACACTCTGGCTGGAAATCTTTGCCTGGCTAACCTGGTTGCGAGTCATATACCTGTCAAACAAGGGAATCGAAACCGTCAAGCCCACCCGTGCATCCATATTGTCATTGGTCCACTGGTCGCTCAAGGAGGCATCATCAAGACTGGACGAAGACGACCCCAGATCCGCCACAAGGTCCACGGTTGGGTAATACCCCGAGGATGCTTCCTTAACACCCATATCCGTTGCCCACATTTTGTTCTGCATGGCATAGAGATCCGGTCGTCGATCCAGCGCCTCCCGGATCAGGGTTACCTGATCAGCAGTAATGTCCTTGCCCACCAGGTCATCCAGGGAGTCTGTCACATTCAAAGGATTCAGCACCGAAATACCGATGATTTCCTTGAGTTTCATGGTATTGACCTGATAATCCTGTTGGGCCGTCAACAGATCCAACTGGGCACTGGCGGTCTGTGCCTGTTGCTGATACAAATCCGTGAGGGGACGCCGCCCGGCTTTGCAAAAAGCATTGATCTGCTCCAGCTGTTTAAGATTATCAGCCAGATTCTGTTCTGCCACCCGAATACGATCCTTGGCAGTCAATGTCTGAAGGTATGCCGCAAGGGTATTGTATATCACGGTCTGACGGGTTCGCGACCAGGTGTCCCTGTCCGATAACAGGGCATACTCCGATTTCTTCAGGGAGGCCTGATCTTCAAATCCCTTGAACAAATTCAAACGAGAAGACACGGAGGCGGAAAGGGAGTCATAGGTCTTGTCCGACGGCGTTGTCCGGGTGTTCCGGCCATAGTCCAGTCCGGCGCTGGCACTGAGGGAGGGCAGGAAATCCGAACGGTTCTGGTCCCTGGAGATTTCCGATGACCGGACCTGTCCGTCAACAATCTTAAGGTCCTGGTTGTACTCCAAAGCCATGGCAATGGCCTGTTTGAGGGTCAAATCTCCGGTTTCAAGGGCCATGGCCCGGTTCCATGGGGCCAAAAAAACACTGGCAACCGTTATCAGGACAATCATAGTATGTGGAATCCATCCACGCGTATGGACGTTCATGTTTCTCCTTACAAATATCTTGGGTTTTCGCCTGGTACAACCTGGCTTGGATCAGAGCGATTATTTGAAATGAGAATACCATATTTTTCCCTGAAACAATGTGAAAAGATCGTGCAAATATTATGCAAAAAAAAGACCCGGCAGCACCTTAAAAAAGGGACAGCCGGGTCTGATGTCAATCCGGTAGGTCTTACAGGGTTTCATATCCCCTGATTAACTCATGCGACGTTCTTTTCCTCGGCAACATCCTGGGGTGGCACCAAGGTCACGGCATCCACCGGACATTCGTAGACACAGAAGCCACAGCTGATGCACCCGTCATTGCTGATCAGTTCAGGATAGGCGGTTTTGTCCTTCTTTGAGGCTTTCCCATAAATGATGCAGCCCACAGGGCAGGCATCAACACAAATCCCACAGGCCGAGCATGTTTTAAGATTAAACTCCGGTTTCTTCCAGAATTTCTTTTTCTCACCTTTCACCCGTGACCCAAAGGGATCTTCCACAGCATCCTTGGGACAAATCCGTCCACAGGTTCCACATTCAATACAGTGTTCCTGGACAATTTGGTGATGTTTCTTTTTTTCACCCTGTGCTGCGCCGGTGGGGCAAAGCTTGGCACACGAGGTACAGCCGATGCAATCTTCCGTGATATAATATGCCATGTTCACACCTCCTATGCCTGGGCAGTCAGTTTTTCTAAGGTTTCCCGGGTCGGCTTACCTGTGATGCTGTCCCAGCCGAATTCTTCCCAGTAATGGGCCATCATCTCTTCAATGTCGATGCTGCGGCCCTTGTTGGCCCCCTGGTTCTGGACCGGACGTCCCAAAGCCCGCTCACTGATTTTGCAGTCTTTGGGTTCGATACCGTGCTTCACATTGAAGGCCTGTTTCAGCGTATGGATATCTCCGGCAAGGTCCATGTACTGGTTGGGACCCAGTTCCCAGCCGGTTGCCGCGTTCATCCAATCGAACAAACGGAAGCGCTTGGCCCCGATAAATGCCCCGAACATGCAGGCACCCGTGCTGTTGACCAGGGTCATGAACCGGCTGTTTGCCGCACCAATGGCCGCTTGTTTTTCATTGTTTTTGTATTTGCTTCCCTTCAGGTACATGGGAGGAATTTTAGGGATATCCTTCACCACTTTCCACAGCTGGAACATTTCATAATACAGATGGGAGCCCAGGGTGTGGCGCCCGGGCGTGGGTTCCACGCTGTAGTGAAGAGCAAAGCCGGGGTCATTCCTGGAGTCATGCATGGCCGGCTCCTGACCTCCGGCATGGATGGCAAAGGCCTCGGAACCTTTTCCGATCCTGAGCACAGCCTGTTTCACGCCATCGGCAAGCACATGGCCGAACCCTTCCCGTTTGACCATTTTCTCGATCAGGGCGATGATGGCTTTTGAATTACCCCAGGTGAGTTCAAGACCATCCGTATCGTTTTTGGTGATGATCCCCTCCTCATAACATTCAATGGCAAAGGCCACGGCATGCCCGGCGGAGATGGTGTCCATACCTGCCCGGTTGAGCAGTTCGTTCAAATAAAAAATACTTTCCACATCATCGTTCATGCAGAAACCGCCCAGTGAAAGAACGGTTTCGTATTCGGGCTTATGGGTATGGCTGTATTTGCCTTCCATGGTACAGATACCACCGCAGCCCAGGGGACAGGAATAACAATGGAATTTCACGGTCTCACATTTTTTGAACACGTCGGGATTGGATGAATAGCTTTTCCGGATACCCCAATCCTTGGAGCTTCCTTTCCAGTTTTTAATGGGAGCATCACCCATTTCCGGTGACATCTGGTTCATGGAAACCGTGCCCCACTTTTTCAAAAGGATCTTATACAACATGCCATCCTGGGTCAGGACCGTGGGCATGATGCGCAGCAAGGCTCCCACAAATGCCGTCATGGGACCTGTTACAAAAGGCGGCTGGAATCGTACCCAGGCGTTACAGATCTTACTGATTCGTTTCATCTCATCGTGATTGTGAGGTCTGATCCGCTTCTGGCCTGACAAGACAATGGCCTTCAATTTCTTGGATCCCATGACCGCTCCCAGACCCGAACGCGCAGCCATACGCCCCTTGTCTGTTGAAATCCCTGAAATCAAAGAAATATTTTCACCGGAAGGTCCAATACAGACAACTTTGGGTTTCTTTCCTGATTTTTTTGAATGTTTTTCGAGATATTCCTCGGTTTCCACGGCATCCATACCCCAGACCTCAGATGCATCCCGCAGTTCTTTTGTATAATCATCCACATAAAGATAAACAGGCTTGGGACTGATGCCCGAAACAAAAATTCCGTCATAACCGCAATGTTTGATTTCAGGGGAAAAGGTTCCGCCGCAGTTGGCATCTCCCCAGCCGCCGGTCAGGGGAGACTTACCCACCACCATCCAGCGACCCGTAAAAAGACTGCCTGTCCCTGTCAGAAGACCGGGAAGGAAACCAAGTATATTGTCCGGGCCCAAAGGGTCAGCTCCTTTGGGGATTCGATTGTAAAGGATGTGGGCACCCAGCCCCATCCCCCCCAAGTACTTCCGGTACACGGTATCGGGCAGGGTTTCTTCATGGATATCGCCTGTGGTCAGGTTCACCATAAGAATTTTGCCCATATAACCTTTTCTCATCATAAAATTGTCCCCCATTTATATTTTCTTAAAAGATAGCAGACCGCCCACAAGCCCTAACCCTTCTTGACCAGGCTCTGATCCAGTTTCCGGCCTTCCCATGCCGCATCAAGAACCATCATCATGTCATCAAAATCCATATCTTCGGGATTGTAGAAAATGGACCCGTCGCCCAGAGCAACGTTGGCAATGTCTTTGAGCTTATCCTTGGGCACCATGGCTTTTCCGTCCCGCCCCATGATTTCCTTAAGGCTCCGGGGATGTTTCCCATCTGTGGCATCATAAAGTGCCTGGTTCAATGCCCGGACATATTCCACGGTTTTGGTGGCCCTTTGGTCTTTGGGGGTTCGGGCAAAAATCGTTTCCCCGGCCAACGGGTAAAGAAGCTCCCCGGTGTAGTCCCCGTTCTTGTGCATGTTGTATTCCAAACCATAAGGGAGCAGAATGGACATGCATGTTCCATGGGGCACATGGCATACAGCCCCCACACTGTGACCCAGGGTGTGGACCATGCCCACCATGGAGTTTGAAAATGCCATACCTGCAAGGGTGGCCGCCGTTGCAAGGGCAAGACGCCCCTCTTTATTTGAAGGATTTCTCACCACATCCAGAATGGTGTTTGAAATCAACGTAATCGCCTCCATGGCACAGGCGTCGCTGATGGGATTTTTACTCAGACAAGTATAGGCCTCCACCGAATGGGTCAGGGCATCCATGCCGGTTTGGGATGTGAGAAAATCCGGAAGGGTCAACGTCATCCTCGAATCGATCACCGCAATATCCGGCAGTAAAAAATAGGAAGTAAAGATCATTTTCCTGTTTTTTTCATGGTCAGCAATCACGGCAACCAGAGTCACTTCCGAGCCTGTACCGGCGGTGGTCGGGACAGCAATCAAGGGTTTAAGTCTTTTTTTCAATGCCCCAGCCCCTGTGAATTTCATCAGGTCATCGGAGTTTTCCGATACGATGATGTTCACACCCTTGGCCGTATCCAGAACCGAACCGCCTCCCACGGCTATGATGGAATCACAGCCCTTTTCCACATAGATCCTGGCCAAATGGTTGACAACCTTCAGGTCCGAATCCGGCGGCACATCATCTTCAATGGAACCGATGGTGATCTGATCCCCCATGGCCCCGGTGACCACATCAATCAGGCCAACGGCAACCACCCCTTTATCCGTGATGATCATGGGTCTTCCCGCATGCATGGCCCCCAGCATTCCGGGTATTTTTTCTAATACGTCATGCCCTGCGACGGTTTTCACACGGCAGCAGAATTCATAATAGTGTGGTAAAAACATAAATTGCCTCCTTGTCCCTTAGGGTGTTACCGGTTTGCCATAGAAGGCATGTTCAAGAATCATCAGACAGGCCTGGGTCTCATCCTTATCAGGGCTCTGCATTGCAACCTTATCCGCAATTCCGGCAAAGGAATCTTTGGGCAGTCTGGCGTCTTCCAGAGTTCTGGGGATGGACGCCGAGGACAGGACATAAAGCTCATTTTGAAGGTGTCTTATTTTTCCCATGGCACTGTCAAATCGCTGTCCCTCGGGTGTGCTGCAGTAAAGATCCAACCCGGCCATGGGGCGCATGATTTTCGATAGGTCATGTCCCTTTCGATGGGCATGGTATTCCAGAACATAGGGGAGCAAAATCCCCATGGCGATTCCTTGGGGAACATCACAGTTCTTCGCAATTTCAAGGCCCAGTTTTGCAGCAAGCCCCCGTGGGGTATTGGCATACACATAGCCGGCCATACAGGTGCCATTGACAAGAGCAACCCGTGACTCTTTGCTTGAAACATTCTCGAGAAAATGTTTGAGCATGCCTTTTTCCTTCATGGAATCTTTGACCACATCCAGGAGATTTGTCATAACAAAATCAATCACAAGCTGGGCATAGCTCCCGGAAAAGGGATTGCTTTTTGGACAGGCATAGGCTTCGGCCGCATAGGTTAATGATGCCATACCTGTTGTAACCAGTTTTTCCGGCGTGGTATCTTTTATCATTCGGGGATCAATGGTCACCAGATTGGGCATGAGATATTTCGATGAAAAAAACATGCCCCCAAAATCAACATCACCGGAGCATTCTTTTCCGGTACCTGAAGAGTCAGGGATAATCACTAAGGGCTTCAGGGGTTCGGCGATATTTTCAACCCCCTGGGCTCGTTTCAAATCCTCGGGGTTTCCCGAAACGGCAATGTTCACGACCTTGGCCACATTCACTACCTGACCGCTTCCAAGGGCTACAATGGAGTCAAAACCCTTGTCAAAATAAAGGCCGCAAAGGTCTTTGACCGTGTCCATATTGGCCATACCATCAATGCCGTCAAAAATACCCAGGGTCAGCCCTGATGTTTTAAACGCATTGACGAGATGTTTGATCAGGCCCGTTTCCTCACTTTTCTTTTCGGTGATGATCAGAGGCTTTCTGGCATTCAGGGCTCCGAGGTCAACAGGCAAATGCTCAAGGGCCTTAGCCCCTGAACCGGTTTTTACGGGACACATGAATTCAAAATAATCGGGTAACAGCATAACGGATCTCCCTTTTTGTTAAAAACCGACAATTGTTCTCAGATTGACCATGGCTCGGTCCCATGTGTGTCGTTTCAATGTCCATCTGGGATAGCGTTTGATGGCGAGTTTTGCCACGGGCTTGGGAAGAAGATAAACCTGAACAATATCGAGAATACGGACAACCGCACAGGCTTCAGGAATGTTTCCTTCCACGAAAAGTCGATCCCTGGAGTTGGCGATGGGTGTGCTTTCCCTGAAGGAAAACAAAAGAAAAAGGCCTTCCATACTTTTAATGGTCATTTTAACATTAAAGTTATGCCCTTCAATGCGATGTCCCATATATTTCACCCGGCCCATCTCATCTTTACCCACAACCATGGATGGGCCGTCTGGAGCGGCTGTAAGTGTAAATTTGAACGTATCGGGCAGTTCCTCAAATTCACGCCTCACGGCTGGGTCCACTTTTGCCGCAGCCTGAATAGCCCTGCCCACAAACCACAACATAAAACTGAGATACATCCGGGTGAAAGGACGTCCGCCCGGTTTAATTTCCCTAAAATCATTCATACAACCCTCCTAATAGTATCATCAATGACCGATCAATTTTGATAGCGTCGTAAAAAGTCCCATATGCGGCGTTATAGTGTTTGCCCGGACGTTCGGCATATGAGTAAGT
>JAHIRD010000072.1 GCA_018818835.1 Pseudomonadota bacterium | reverse complement strand
TCCCCAACAAAGAAGCTAACGCCGGATTCTGTGACACAGGAAGGACTTCGCCATCACATGCACTCCAGTTATGTGGTGGAAAGTCAAACCCCACCATCCTGATTTCTCCTATAAACGGATCAGACATAGCCATTCTCCCAATTAAGTTTGTTTAAAAATTACAAAGAAATACAAAATAGATTTGTTGGTTTTTCAACCGAAAGACGACGAGGCACAGGATGTGAAGAAACAGAGATTAGATTGAGTCTGTTTTTCGGCTAAAGACAGCTTCATATTGGTATCCCTTATCCCCTTCTCCCACGGGAACAAGAAAAACTGAATGTGTTCCCAGGCTGTTATGGGACAACTCGTAAATACGTTGTTTCAAGAATCGATCCTTTGGGCCTATGAATTCTATAGAGTATGATTCATAGGTTCCCCGATTTTTAATATCCGACACACGGATTAAATTCAAAACACGTCTTTCGCCGGGTTCGTCAATTACTTGAAATTCGCTGTTCAGGTGTTTTTTAAGGGATGCATGCGAAAAATTGGACATAACAATGTTTCCCTTTCATATCCAACTTATTGTAAGAGATAATTTCATAATGAGATCTAATAATACTTAATGGGTGAATATTGTCAACAGCTTTTTACATCAGATAGAGGGATTCAATATCTGCATCACACAGGAACGATTTTTTAAATATTAGATGTGTCCTTAAAATGATATAGGCCGGTTTGTTCACTTATGAACCATCGGACTTTTTAAAAAAATAATGTGGTTTATCAGGCAAAGAATCTGGCTTCCATTCCATCAAATAGTGAGTCCCGGTGTCTTCAATTGAATAAAACCCTTGCTTTAAATAGAGCTGAACAACCGGGTCGAGTTTGTCCACATATAATCGAAGGACCCTTTTGGATTGGATGCATTCAGCTTTAGTTGTATCCAATACAGCCTGTCCGACTCCCAGGCCACGATACCTTTTTTCGACCAGGATGTCTGCCAGTTTGATTTCATTCTTATCGCCGCATGCGATAAAACGACCGATGGGCTTCCCATCCAGTTCAATAATATTGTCTTTTGTTTCCCAGTTATCCTTCACGTGTTGATAGTGTTTTTGATGGGCCTTATACTGTAGGTCCAGAATCCTACGTGCAAGTGTATCATCCTGGGAATTCCAGCAATTGATTAAAAGACGATACGCATCAAATTGACCACGCAACTCTCTCAGAAAAGGTTCATCATCCGGGGTTGACGGCCTGAATTTTAATACGGAATTCATTTCAGCACCTTTTATCAGCATTAGGTATTATGAATTGTTTGAAACATAATGAAATCGCGAAAATTATCGGTCAATATTAAGGTAGTTATATAAGAAGACGAAATATTTATTTTATTGTTGTATGTATTTCTCAAAAAGTCAATATTCAATATGTCAGAACACGATTATTTGATTCTGATAACGTTAGGAATAATATTCCGATAAACACCCTATGGATTCTTAAAGGGCTTATGATATGATGGAGTTGGCTTGATATTCAATCTGTAATATTGTTTTCAATGGGACTGGCCATGACAGCGCTGATTATTTTTATCGTGAGTTATCTGGGGATTGCACTGGGGCGTGTTCCGGGGCTGGCTTTGGACCGGGTGGGCATTGCTCTTCTTGGGGCCATTGCCATGGTGGTATTCAAGGTGGTATCCCCTGCCGATGCGGTAAGTTGCATTGATTTTCCTACCCTTTGCCTCTTGTATGGCCTGATGATTATTTCGGCACAGCTACGGCTGGGTGGATTTTATACCTATGCGGCGGAAAAGATCATGTTTCTGGTCGACAAACCCGGGCGATTTCTTCTGGTCAGCATGGTGCTGTCGGCCGTTCTTTCGGCTCTTTTGGCCAACGATATCATTTGCTTTGCTTTGGCTCCTATTTTAGCGTTTTCCCTCAAACGGGCGGGACTCAATCCCGTGCCTTTTCTTCTTGGCCTTGCAATATCAAGTAATATCGGATCTGCCGCCACACTGATCGGCAATCCCCAGAACATGCTCATCGGCCAAGTTGGAAAGCTGCCCTTTGGTGATTTTTTTTTATGGGCTTCTCTGCCGTCAGTGTCGGCTCTTTTGGCAAGTTACGGACTGATTTTTCTGCTTTATCGGAACAGGATGGGCGGTGTGAAAATAGGGACTGTCACTGGGGATGAAAAAGACTGGCCTCGGTTTGATCGCTGGCAGACAAGCAAAGGGCTTTTGTCCGTGGCACTTCTGGTTGGGCTTTTTCTCACAGATATTCCAAGGGATCTTTCCGCCCTGGCCGTGGCAGGCATGCTGCTATTAAGCAGAAAAATGAAAAGCCGGGACATGCTGGCTTTGGTGGACTGGCATCTGATCACCCTTTTTTGTGCCCTGTTCATCATCATCCACGGAATTTCCCAGGAGCACCTTCCACAGAGACTCTTATCTTACTTATCTTTAAAGGGATTTGACCTTGCAGACCCTCTTTGCCTTACCGGTTTGTCAGCGGTTTTAAGTAATATCTTCAGCAATGTCCCGGCAGTGATGCTTGTGATTCCCTGCCTTGATCCGATTCATTTGGAATCCTGGTACATCCTTGCCGTGTCCAGCACTTTTGCCGGGAATCTGTTTCTTCTGGGCAGCATCGCCAACCTGATTGTGGTGGAAAAAGCAGAGGCCCAAGGCGTGATGATTTCCTTTAAAGAACATGCCCGAATCGGTATTCCCGTAACCCTTTTGTCCCTGGCGATTCTTGTGGTATGGGCTCTGATATGATTATTCAAACTGTTTTTGGAAATCTGCAAGCTGCTGTTTCAATGCCTCAAGCTCAGCCGTGAGTGATTCAACTTTTTCTTCAAGGGCATCTATTCGACCCGATTCGTTGGGTTTCCTGGCTTGAAGGTTTTCTTCGAAATCAGCTTCGAGCAGGGGCTCATCCTCTTGAACGTGTCCCATGGTATGGCAGTAACGCACTTCTTTCCGGCCCGGTTGACGGGACATTCTAAGGACATGATTCAATGACATCAGATGCTCAAGAATCCGATTCACATGCTCAAGATTCTCAAAGGCGTACAATCGTTCAGTGCGGCTTCGTATTTCCCCTGCGGTCTGGGGTCCGCGCAGCATCAGCATGCAAAGGATTGCCGATTCCGACGGGATAAAGCTGCTTTCATTGAGATAGGATTCCTCGTATTTGGGAACCCGGCTCAGGTGGCTTTGAAAGATCAGTCTTTTTGATGCCAATCCCTCAATCCCCTGAAGCACCGTCTGTTCATCCCAGGCAACCACAGGCTCTCGATTTGACTTTTGGTTGCAGGCATTGACAAGCGCATTCAACGACAGGGGATAATACTCCGGGGTCGCCATCTTTTTTTCAATCAGACAGCCTAATATCCTGATTTCGACCTGTGTAAGAGACAGTTCCATATAAAAAAGCTCCTGATTTTTGGATGAATTTTACGCCAATTTACGGTTTATGTATGGGCACGGTATAGATTACACTATTTTAACAGATCTTTTCCAGGTAAAAAAAAAATCCATTTAAAGAGCCTCAACGACCCTAAAGGTTTTTGAGGAGCCGAGGAAGCAGTCAACACAATCGCTCGAAAACGTATGGGCCCCTGATCCTCCTCCTGAAAAAGCGCCGGTCATGGTGTGGAATGAATTCGTTCACGGTGTAAATCATACACGTGCCCAGGCTAATGTATAGCTGGCTTATCCGTGTTTTTTCTAATTTTTGATTAGTTTGAATGACGTGTCCATGTCGATAGGGCAGGCACAGGGGCCAGCCCCATAAGCGCTAAGTTGTTTGTTTGGATAATCGCAATCTAAAAGAAAATGAAATGACAATCTGCTATGCCGCCTCGTTCCCAGGCTCTTGCCTGGGAATGCCTACATGGAGGCTCTTACCTCCAGATGCATTGCTGGAGCCATGCGGAGTTCACCCTAAGAATACCCTGGACTGATCGCCACGTGTAGGGGCAATTCCCCAGTGGTTGCCCTTGTCCGTTGATTGAACATGCTAACAACGGAAAAACAATCCTTTGGGTTCGACATCTTAATGACTCATTTCATAAAGCAATTAGTATTAAGTCATAATAAATTAAGTATATTTTCATTATTCATTTTTACAATTAATGTATATTTAAGATAAGTATGCTTCCATACCATATCATTGAGATAGGGTATTATTTGGCATGCGTTGCGTGTGTGTTGTTGGGGAATAATATTTATTAAATGAGTTGAATTGATGCCTGTCGATTTAAGATATGTAATGGTGTAATTTAGTAAAATCTAAACAAATATATTGATAAAATTGTTGTGGTGTTGTATGGTTATGGGTCTGTTGCATCGTGGCTCGTTTTTATGATTGGATTTTGATCGGGAATCATGCTGTATAGGTAATAATATTAGGTAATTATACAGCATACTTTTCTGTTGCGTCGTGGGCGTTTTGTTGAATTTGGTGATTTAAACGATCATTATGTGGAAATAAATAATGTAGTAAATAAGTAATTGTAAAAGGATTATGAAGGTAAAAATAAAAGTAGAAAATTTAGTTAAAATATTTGGTAAGAATCCTTCAAGAGGCCTTCGTATGTTAGAAAAAGGCATCCCCAAGGATAAAATTCTTGAAAAAACAGGCCTCAGTATCGGGGTAAATAATGCAAGCTTTGACGTGGTAGAAGGAGAAATCCTTGTCATCATGGGACTTTCCGGAAGCGGGAAGTCAACTCTCGTCAGGTGTCTGAATCGTTTGATAAACCCGACAAGTGGAAAGATTCTTGTGGATGGGGTTGATGTTGCCAAGCTTTCCGAGGGGGAACTGCGTCTGTTCAGGCAGAACAAATTCGGCATGGTGTTTCAGAACTTCGCATTGTTTCCACACCGGACCGTTATACAAAACACAGAATATGGACTTGAAATTAAAGGTGTGGATAAGCTCATTCGTCAAAAAAAGGCCATGGAGGTTCTTGAGCAGGTGGGGCTGAATGGCTGGGCGGATTATTATCCGCGTCAGTTAAGTGGGGGAATGCAGCAGCGGGTCGGTCTTGCCAGGGCGTTGGCCCTTGATCCGGACATTCTGCTAATGGACGAAGCCTTCAGTGCCCTTGATCCCCTGATTCGAAAAGACATGCAGGATGAATTGATTGAACTCCAGTCGCGATTGGGTAAAACCATCGTATTCATAAGCCATGACCTGGATGAAGCCTTGAAGCTCGGAGATAGAATTGTTCTGATGAAGGATGGTGCCATCGTCCAGATCGGGCCCCCCGATGAAATCCTGTCGAATCCTGCCACACGTTATGTGGAAAAATTTGTTGAAGACGTAGACATGTCTAAAGTCCTGACGGCCGATACGGTTAAACGGAAAACAGACGACTTTGGGACACTCGGCCATGACGGCCCGAAATCATTGCTCAGGAAAATGGATAAGGCCGGAATTTCGTATATATTCATCGTTACTAAAAACCAGGCCTTCGTGGGAATGGTCACAGATGAAGATGCAGCTGAAGCCGTGAAAAAAGGTGAGACATCCATTGAATCTATTATTCGCCGTGATATTAAAACCGTTAATCCGAACTCTCCGGCCACTGAACTTTTAACCATTATGAAAGATCTTCCCCACCCCCTGGCTGTGGTTACCGAACAGGGGCGATTTACCGGGGTTATTATACGGGGAACGCTTCTTTCGGCGTTGTCCCATGGAGATAACGGATGATGTATTCAATACCAAAAATTCCTATTGGAAAAACAATTGAAGTCATGATCGACTTTTTCGTCAGTCATTTTTCCATTGTAACAAAAGTTATTTCGCATCTGGCGGGAGCTGGAATTGATCTGATGATTACAGCCATGCTCTTTCCGCCACCGTGGCTGTTTATCCTGATCCTCACGGGAATTACCTATGCCATTGCACGGAAAAAAGGCTTGGCCTTGTTTTGTTTTATTGGCTTTTCGCTGATTTTGAACCTGGGATTATGGAATGCAACCATCAATACCCTTGCCCTGGTATTTATTTCTACACTGACTACCATCGCCATCGGGCTACCTTTGGGGATTTTTGCAGCTCTCAACAACACAGCCAATCGGATAATTATGCCGGTTCTGGATTTTATGCAGACAATGCCTGCATTTGTCTATCTGATACCTGCCATTCCTTTTTTCGGACTGGGTAAAGTGGCGGCTATTTTTTCCACGTTGATATTTGCCATGCCCCCATCCATAAGACTCACGGCTTTGGGCATACGTCAGGTCCCGGTGGAGCTTGTCGAGGCTGCCGATGCCTTTGGTTCCAATAAATGGCAGAAGCTTTTCAAGTTGCAAATCCCCATGGCCTCGCCCACCATTATGGCCGGAGTGAACCAGACCATTATGCTCGCCCTGTCCATGGTGGTTATCGCAGCCATGATTGGTGCCAAGGGCCTGGGGGGCGAAGTGTGGAAAGCCATTCAGCGCCTTCAGCCAGGACGGGGATTTGAGGCAGGACTCAGTATTGTTATCCTTGCCATTGTTCTGGACAGGATCATGCAATCATTGGGAAAAACAAAACAATAGCATGTCATCTAAGTGATTCAATAATTTATCGCCTGTGCTTTTGGCAGGTTTATTTTGTAATACAACGAAGGAGATACACATGAAATTTTCAAAACACCTTACGGTTTTAATGACCGTGATGCTTGCCGTCCTTTTTGCCGGGAATGCGTTTGCCGTTAAGAAAAAGACGGTTAAAATAGCCTACGTGGAGTGGGCGTGCGCTACGGCCAGTTCAAATGTGGCCAAGGCCGTTATCGAAGAGAAACTGGGTTATACCTGCGAGCTGATTCCTGTGTCTGCCGCTGCCATGTATCAGGCTCTTTCAACAGGTGACGTTGATGCCATCACCACAGCCTGGCTTCCTGTCACCCATAAAGATTATATGGATAAGATAAAAACAACGGTTGTTGATCTGGGCCCCAACCTTAAAGGCGCAAAACTTGGCCTTGTGGTGCCTTCATATGTAACCATTGATTCCGTTGATCAGATTAATGCCAATGCCAAAAAATTTAAAAAACAAATCATTGGGATTGATCCGGGTGCAGGCCTCATGGGCATGGCTGAAAAAGCCTTAGTAACCTATGATATGAAAGACATGGAGCTTATGGAAGGTTCCGGAGCCATGATGACGGCCATGCTTGGAAACGCCATCAAAAACAATGAGTGGATTGTCGTCACCGGATGGGCACCCCATTGGAAATTCGGTCGATGGGACCTGAAAATCCTCAAAGACCCCAAAGGTGTTTTCGGATCCGAGGAAACAGTCAACACCATCGTTCGAAAAGGTCTTAAAGAAGACCTTCCCGATGTCAACGCATTTCTTGATGCCTTTTTCTGGACCACGGCGGATATCGGTCAGATCATGGTATGGAATCAGGATGGGATGGACCCGGCAGACTCTGCAAAAAAATGGGTCAAGGAAAATCCGGATAAGGTTGCTGTGTGGTTAAAACACTGATGTTTTAATACAGATTATTGATATTTTATAAAGCCGCAGTTGGATTTGCCTGTTCCAACTGCGGCTTTGTTTTTTGGGGCGGTGTTATCACATCGGTGGGCCACAGGACTTTTCGAAAATTCAAGAACACCGAGGGGCACACCATGCAATTTATGGATGGGTACTAAGCAATAAATTTACTGATGACACTATGGTTTTGTTTGATTTCATGCATGAGCTTATCATAATGCCGCAAACGGT
>JAHIRD010000071.1 GCA_018818835.1 Pseudomonadota bacterium | reverse complement strand
TCAGCCGTCTTTCTTTGAATCGAATTTTTGGTACATGTTCAATTCAATATTTGGTTTTCAACCCTGGCACAGTGCCATGGAAATGCGACGTTATGTAAGAAACTTTTTTCATAATCTCGATCAAATATCAGAACTCCACGAAAGCGGTTGGAATACGGCGTATAATAATTATGAAACGATCGTTATGCCAACCGTGAAATGGTTACGAACCCATGGCGTAAATTTCGACATGGGCTGTAAGGTTACGGATGTGGATTTCAAACCGACCGTTGATGAAAAAACGGTTCAAAAAATTCATTATATCCAAAATGGTGAGGAAAAGGATATTACGGTTAATGACGGTGATTTTGTGTTTATCAATCTTGGCTCAGAGGTCGCTGATTCAAGGGAAGGCACGATGCATTCAGTCGCCGAAATAGAGAGAAATAAAGTTGATGGAGCTTGGACGCTTTGGGAAAAAATGGCGGAAAAGCAGCCTGGCCTGGGAAACCCAGTCAACTTTACCAACACTATTGATCACTCAAAATTTCAGGTATTCTCCATTACCGCCAAGGGTGATCTGTTGAAAGATCTCATTTTGGAGTTCACCAAAAACAAAAGATTGGGCGAACAGCATGAGGTTATATTCACCGGCTCACCCTGGCAGATGATCCTTCACATCCCCTGGCAGCCCTTTGTGAAAAATCAGGATAAAGACACATACATCATTTTGGGACTTAGCCTGAAACATGACAAGGGTGATTATATCAAAAAGGCCATGGAGGATTGTACCGGAGAAGAGATTTTGACTGAAATGTGCTATCAATTTGGCTTTATGAAAGACTTACCTGAAATAATACAATCATCTGATGTTAATTCATACATGCTTCCTTATGTAACAAGTAAGTTTCTGCCAAGGACAATGTTTGATAGACCACCTGTTGTTCCTGAAAATTCCACGAATGTGGCTTTTTTAGGACAACATACGGAGATTCCCGAGGAATGTGTGTTCCTGGTTAATTATTCCACATTATCATCTGAAATCGCTGTCTACACGCTCCTCAACGTTGACAAAAAAGTAACGCCTGTCTATCGTGGAACCCGTAATCTTTGGAATTGGATTAAAGCCATTTACTGGATTTAACGATAATTTTGATTTCCAATTTTATACCGGGTGTGAAACACTCGGTATGAAATTCGGAAAAGAATAACGTTTTAAGTGCACCTGGGTTGTTTTGCATCACCGAAACCCCACAAAGTGATCACAGCTAAACCCCACCACCGTGACATCGTCCTGTCGATTGTATTCGCTTTTGTAATCATTGAATATATTAAGAAGAATATTCCGTTGCTCTTCAAATGGCTTGAGACTGTTATCCAGTATAAGTTGCTGAAATCGTTTACTTCCAAAGCGCATTTTCTTGTTTCCGCCCAACTGGTCCGTATATCCATCTGACGCCATGTAAAACTGCGGACTATTATCCAGGGGGATATGGTGCTCGGAATAGGTGAAATCCAAATTCGATTTTGAATATCCGATGCTTTGTTTGTCTCCTTTTATAACTGTCAATTCTCCTTTATCGACATACATCAGGGGGACTTTAGCTCCGGCAAATGTCAGTGTTTTTGAGTTGGCATCCACATAACACATACCCGCATCCAGACCATCATCCGAAAGAGCGTGTTCCGTTTCCTGTTGAAGGGATGTTTTGACGAATGCATTGAGCCGTTTCAGGATCTGGGCAGGAGATCTGCACCCCTCGTCACGAATTATTTTTTTTAATCCTGAAACTGCAATCATGGTCATCAGGGCCCCTGGGACCCCATGGCCTGTACAATCCACCACGGCCATAATGCATCCTCCATCAAACGCATCGGAGAAGAAAAAATCACCCCCGATAATATCCCTGGGTTCCCAGATAATAAAGCTGTCAGGAAGCCATGACTTTAACTGTGTCTGATTCGGCAACATGGATTGCTGAATCATTTTTGCATAACGGATGCTTTCCATGATATGGGAATTGGCTATTTTAACATCCTCAAGGGTCATATTCAACTCACGAGTACGGTCCAGAACACGCTGTTCCAGTTCAGCATTCAATGTTCGAACCTTTTCTTCGGCCCTTTTCCTTTCCGTGATATCCGTGACCATGGAAAACCATCCGGAGTTTTCACCGTCATAAAGTATGGTGGCTTTAACAAGGCATTCCACCCTTGACCCATCAGGACGAATGACAGCTACTTCGAACTCGCATTTTTTTTGTTGGTTCAATATGTCTTTCTGACTTCGGGTAATGGACGCATTTTCTTCATCACTAAACTCAAAAACACTGTGACCAATAATCTCATCCCGTAAACGTCCGAGAATGGAACACATTTCGGAATTGACATCCACTGTGACGCCCTTGTTGTCGACCTGCCAGAATCCTTCATTGGCGGTTTCAAGGAGGTTCAGAACTTTTTGTCGGGCCTGCCTGACATTTTCATACATTTTTGCATTTTCGATGGAGATAGCGGCCTGGGATGCGAGAAGATCAAGCACGTTAACCCGATCTGGTGTAAACGCACCTGTGGCAATATTATTTTCAAGGTAAAGGACGCCCACAAGCTTTGATTGCCGAATGACCGGCATACACAAAATGGATTTTGGTTTATTTTCAACCACATAAGGATCAAGGGTATACGCCCCTTCCGTGGTGGCGTTGTTCAGAATAAGCATCTCTTTTGTTCGCGCTACAAAATTAACCATAGAAATAGATACGCCACCGTGATCATTAAGCGGTTGGCCTTTGAGAACCTGAAGGATCTGACCTGCTCCTCCCTCGGCCTCAACGTATAATTTTTGGTCGGATTCATTTTCCAGAATCAAAAACCCTTTTTGAGCCCCGGCGTTTTCGATGGAGAGCCGCATCATTTCTGCGAGCAGTTTTCCCAGATCAATTTCACTGGAAAGGGACTGGGACGTTTTGATAACTGTTGAAAGATCAAGAGTTTGAATTCCAGAAGTTCCGCTGAACGTCATTGCCGTTTCGGTATGGGTTGGCGGTCCTCCGTAAGAATTTTGTGGCATACCCTTGGTAAGCTCCGGATATTTTTCTTCAAGATCGTTTGCTTTTGCCGTGGCCCCCCATCGAATGTAACCATAATGTGCCTCTTGCATGTATTGACGAGCGGCTTCACGATTGTTGAGTTTCATCATCAGACGTGCTGCCAGCTCATTGGCGATCGCCTCATTCTGGGTGTATTTATTTTCACGGGCGGATTTTATGGCTGCATTAAAGAGATCAACGGCTTTTTTATGATGGCCTTTGATTCTCGCTATTTCCGCTTCAACCAGAAGGTATTTGTGCTCGAAGTTCTCGGGGCAGTGATTTGCCCATGTCTTCATTTTCATCTGGTTGAGTTTCAGTTTGATCCTGAGCTTGAACTTTTCACCGAAGACCGCATTCTCATAGACGGCCGTCATATGGAGGGAATCAAAGAAATAGAATTCAGGGATATGCAGGGTTCCAATGGCGGCTTTCTTCTTGATCAGTTTATGGACTTTCAAACAGATATCGGCGCAGTCCTTGTACAGCCCGAAAAGATAGCGGACCTTGAGCATTGCCGTGAGCGTATATACTTGACCGAGCATGTTGCCATCTGCGATATAAAACGCAATCTGATCATCTTCATCGTAACCGTTTCCATTCAGTTTGCCCGTTGCCAGGGTCTGTCCTTTCAGGCAAAGGATCATCTGTGTATTCTCTTTATAGTTGCGCGGAGTGAAAGGATCCTTTGCATTCATCTGGAATTCTTTGAACGGAACATACTCTTCCAGGATCTCGTCAAGATTATCGCCCAGGATTATTCGATGCATTGCAAGGACATTGATGTTATAGCCGCAATACAAAAGATCGCCGGCCTGAAGACCTGCCTTGTAAGCCTCCCGTTCATAATCAAGACCTTTTTTTGCGTGCTCTTTCCAGTGAAGATTAATAAAGACAAAAACATGGAAGATTTTACTCCTGCTCTTTATTCCGCCCATTTTGTTATAAAGCCTTATTGAGGTCTGACCAAAACGGTAACCCTGTTTGTACAACCCCAGGCCACTCCCCAGGATTGAGCCCATCGCATTGTAAGCTAAAGGTGATAATTCAAAGTTACCGAATTTGATAAGAATGTTTAACCCTCTCGTAGCAATAAAAGAGAACAGGTTTACGTCAATGAAATAGGCCACCGTTCCTGTGTAAATGCAGAGGTATGCATACGCCAGATGTTCATTATCCAGCGTAAGGGGCAGATCCACCAGATCTTCAATCCGTCTTCGCCCGAACTGGAGCCTCAGCTTCAACAATTCAATACCCAGCCTGAGATCACTGACTTTTCTGGGTAACTTCATGCCAATCATTTCCATTCCGGCAAACCCGATTTCAAGGGCCGATTCGTAATCCCCCGTGCTGTTTTTAAGAATGATCATCTGTGAATGAACGTTGGCTTTTTCCAGATTGGTCTTCGCATTCTTAATGATTAAATTGAATGTTTTCTCAGCATGATCATATTCACCGGTAAGATAATCGTTCTCTAGAATTTCATTATACAAATCATACGTCAACGAATAGCATTTTTCCCAGGAGTTCTCCGGAAGAAGACCTATTCCTAAACGGGAGTAGCTCAGAGCCGAGGCATATGCGGTTGAGTTTTTAGCTTTTTTTGCGGCATTCAGGTTTAATTCAGCCAGTTGCAGTCTTTCAACGCCTTCCGATATAAGATAGATACCCCTGTTCAGCTGATCGACGATATAAAATATTTTATCGTCCAGGTGTTTCTCTTTTGTATTTTCAAGCACATTTTTACCAATCCGGTAGTGCAATCTCGCTTTTTCATTTCCGGGGATGAGGGAATAAGCCGCCTCCTGAATTCTGTCATGGTGAAATTTGTACATCGTCCCATCGAGGCTTACCAATCCCTCCTGAATGGCCATCGTCATGTTTGCAAGAATGTTCTCGATGGGTTCCTCAAGGACCATCACCAGGGTTTCAAGGTCAAACCTGTTCCCGATACATGCGCAAACCTTCACTAATTCGAGGGTGTCAGCCGGAAGATCTGAAAGTTTCCCGGCCATGAACTCCACCACATTGTCTGTAAACCTCATACCCTGAATTTTGTCCATGTCCCATATCCAGCCGGTTTTGGGATCAAGCTCAATAATTCGGTCATCATAAAGGTTTTTCATAAACTGGTTTATAAAAAACGGGTTGCCGCCGGTTTTATTATGGATTAATTCTGCAAATTTGAATGATTCTTTCTCTCCGCACCTGAGTACGGTCATAATCATTTTGTTTACATCAGAAATATTCAAAGGGCTGAGATATATGCTGTAAATAATCCTGCCTTTCTTTCGAATTTCATCAAGGGTGATTGAAAGGGGATGATAGGAGCTCACTTCGTTGTCCCGGTAAGCACCGATCAGATACAGATATTTAATAGTTGAACTTGTCATCACGGTGTTTATGAACTTTAAACTCGCCATGTCCGCCCACTGAAGGTCATCGAGGAACAGGGCCATCGGGTGATCTGCTGAAGTGAATACACTGATAAAATTCTGGAATACAAAATCGAATCGGTTTTTAGATTCTTCAGGACCCAAAGACTCCACATCAGGCTGTTTGCCGATGATAAATTCCAGGTTGGGAATAACGTCCGTCATGACCTTGCCGTTAGGGCCGAGAATCGCCAGAAGGTTCTCCCGCCAAAGACTGATCCTGTCATTGCTTTCTGATAGCAATTGTTTAATAAGCCCCTGGAATGCCTGTATGATTGAGCTAAAAGGCACGTCTTTTCTGAACTGATCAAATTTGCCGGAGATGAAATATCCTTTTTTCGCGACAATCGGTCGTTGCAGTTCATTGATCAGGGCGGATTTACCTATACCCGGATGGCCCAGAACAAGCAGCATCTCACTGGAACCCATGCTGGATGTTTCAAAGGTTGACATCAAAGCCTTCAACTCTTCCTCACGGCCCACAAGAACCTGAGGAATGTTGAATTTTATGGAGATGTCCTTTGATGCAAGCGGGAATTCCTTTATCCCATGACCACTGCTGAGTTGCTTCAAACATTCTTCAATATCCGCAAGGAGTCCAAAGCCGTTCTGATATCTCATTTCAGGCGTTTTCATTAAAAGTTTCAAGATGATATGTGAGATAACCGGCGGGATTGAGGTGTTTATCTGATGGGGAGGAGCCGGTTGTCTGGCAATATGGGAATGGATCAGCTCCATCGGATCCTTTGATAGAAAAGGGACTTGGCCGGTGAGCATCTCATAACATGTAATTCCGAGGGAGTACATGTCAGATCGATAATCCACAGCCCTGTTCATTCTGCCGGTCTGTTCCGGTGACATGTACGACAGAACCCCTTCGATAACTGCAGGATCGTAAATTTCGTCATTTGCGTTGGTTAACGCTTCGGAGATGCCGAAGTTGGTAATCTTCACCGTGTTCTGGTTTACGTTTACCATAATATTCTCAGGTTTTATGGCCAGGTGGATGATGTTATTCGTATGAATCAATCCGAGGGTTTCAGATAATTTTTTCGCGATGTGTAAAAATGATTCTAAATCGATTATTTTTGTTCTGATTCGTTCCTTCAGGGATATTCCGTCGAAATCCTCTTCTATGATGCCGAATCTGTTATCATATTCAATCAGATCGTATATCTTGACGATACCGTCCATATCCAGATTTTTTACACGATTATATTCCTGTCTGAACCGCGCGATTTCTGACGGGATAGGGTATTTTGTTTTAAGAACCTTGATGATAAGACTCTGACCCGCGTTATTTTTCCGACCGCGGTAAACGACAGCATGTCTGGTTTCGTGGATTTTTTCATGAAGGATGATGTTACCGAATTCTTTCATGATCATATGTCTCCTGTATCATATAGGTTCAATAAGAATAGATGCATTGAAAAAAAACAATTCACCTGTCTTATCAATTAATATCGACAAGTCAGGCAATAATGATAGGATAGTTCACTCTTATCTGATGATATAACGGTAATAGGGACTGATTTGACGCTCCTCGCTTCCTTTCAGATCCGAAAAATGGGCATAGAACTCTATATCGGTTAACAGGATATCTTCAGTGATCGCACACTCTGTCTAACAGCCTTCTTTTTGTGTGGTTTTGAGGGTGTTATGGCATGTTTATGCGATTAAGATCACAGTGCCCACTAAGTGTGATCTTCCAGTCAACGCCCGCGTTCTCGGGGCTGTTAATACTGCGGTTCAGAAACCCCTGTAGCCCTATCTTGATACTGAATAGTCACTTCTAAAATTTTTTAAAATACAAAAGTTATTTTTTCATTCTAACCGCAAAGAAGCTAAATAACAACAGAAAGTACCATGATGTTTAAGTTCGATGGGGGTTGCCTGCACGACATCTCTGATTTCTGAGGGAAGTCTTTCGATGTCTGGGAGTAACAAGCGAATGTTCATAAGTTTCCTCCTTTTTAGTGATCTGTGAATTTCAGAATCAGCCGGATATTTCCCTTTAAATCGAATGACGACAGGGGATAAAAAGCTTAAAACGACACGAATCAACAGAGTTTTTAAGATATCTATGTACTTTTGTTTTGACATCTACATCAAAAATCTCTTATGGTTTCAAACCTTAACCCATCATTCATACGAAAAGGAGACAACCATGGATCGTTTGCCCAATTTCCCGGATAGGCCCGCCACTCTGTCACGAAGGGATCTTATTAAGCTCGGGGGGCTTGCCGCCTGTTCCATGGTTATTCCTGCCTGCGCGCACCGGATTAAAACAGGGGAAAACGACATTGCCACCATGACCATGGTGGAAGCCTGGAACCCCCTTGTGGCCTCCTCCTATATCCCTAAGGGTGAAAAAGAAGGGGCTTACGATCTGTTCAAAAAGGCCGTGGAAGCCTCAACCGATTTTTCCTGGCTTTCCACAGGGGATTCGGTGCTCATCAAGCTGGCCCTGAATTCGGCCAATCCCTATCCCGCCACCACGGACCCATGGTCCCTTTATTCCATGATCACTCTTCTCAGGGAAAAAGGGGCGGGACGGATTTTTGTAGGGGACTCAAGCGGGGTTGAAAGTGTTCACTGGCAAAAGGACAAAAAGAGAGGGTCTTCCCGTGAAAACTGCCGGAAAGCAGGACTTCTTCAGGTCATCGAACAGACCGGGGCTGAGGCCGTTTTCTTCGAAGAAAAGGGGTACGACACGTTTGTGCCCATGGAGCCTGAAGGGCCTCACCACTGGAAAGAGCCCGTCTTTGTTACCAGCACTGTGTACGATGTTGATCACATCATCTATCTGGCCAGGGTAAGTTCACATGTCATGGGGGATATCACGTCGGGTATGAAAATCGGTGTGGGTTTCTTAAGGGAAGACAGCCGCAAGGTCTTCCACTGCGGCGGGGATTCCTTTTACAACATGTACGAGGAAATCAACCAGATACCAGCCATAAAATCCCGTCTCCGCCTGATCGTTTCATCAGGCACCAAAGTCCTTTCCACCTTTGGACCGGACAACGGGCACATCACCTATCCCGACACCGGCCTGGTCATCTCTTCCGAAGATATTTTCGCCCATGAAATCCTGGCCTATTCCTGGCTTCTTCATAACCGGGAATTTGAAACCGGCTTCTTCGACGTGGGCATCACCGGCCGTTTCACCAAAATCCGTTCCTTGATCAACAAGGGCTTTGTCTCGTATATCTGGAAAGAAGGCAGCTTCATCAACACCCCTTCCATGCCCCTTTTCATTCCCGGAAACATCTTCGCCCACCCGTCCATTATGAATGCCATGAAGAGAAACGGCGGTCTCCCCGGACAGATCCAGTGGGAGCAGGTCAACCCCTCGGATAAAACCATCGTAATGGCCCGTTACATCGAGGGGAAAATTCTGACCAGAGATTCCGCTAAAGTGTGATTCACCCTGAGCAATCTCAATTTGGAGGAAGCACAAAACGTATTTCCTTAGCCCTGAAAATCACCGGATTTATTTGTGAATTCCAGAATTACCGCAATGCTTATTGTTTTTCCCAGTCAAAAACCTCCTGGTCATCTTCCACGTCTTCCCAGCCTGTAACCATGGCTTTGACATGGGCGGTGAGGGTGTGACCGGTGCTGGTCATATACATATGGATAATGACAAAGCAGACAATGGCGAAGGTCAGGGCAATGTGGATACCGGCCACGGTTTCGAGGTCAAGAAAATCCAGCTTCCAGGCATTCCATACATTATACCGCCAATACAAGAAGCCCGTAAGCATCTGAACAGGAAGCATGGCAGCCGCAAGAATCAGATAGCTCAAACGCTGAAGCGGATTGTGCTTGGCATCTTTCCGTTTGGGGACAGGATGGGCCTCGCCTTTGAAGATCCCGAATGAATAAAAGCGGATCACCTGGAGCATCTTTTTCGAGGTGGGGACATACTGGCGCCATTCTCCGGTGGTTAAAACCCAGAACACAAAAAAGAAAAAGGACACAAGCCAGGCAAGGCCTGTAAACGTATGAATTGTCACGGCTCGTTTAAAACCCAGAAGACTGTACAGCCCGTTTACTTCAAGGCCCGTGACAATCAAGATAAAAATAAACACCATCTGAAGCCAGTGCCAGAATCGTTCATAACGTGAATAAAGATAGATTTTTTTCATGGATTAAATCCCCTTCCCTTTCCTGACCAGAAACCTCAGCACCCCATGTCCCAGAGAACCTAAAAGTGCACACATGGCCAGAAAAACTCCGATCCGGCTAATCCAGGCATTGTCGCTTGAACCGGGTATGTAAACTCCCCCGATACCTGCAAGCCGCCCCATGGGGCTGTGGCATTCTTTGCATGAAAGGGCGTTGGCCGCCGGTGCCACCATGTGGGTGATGGGAAAAACAGAGGTGGTTTCCACAAAGTCCCATGTGCCTGAAAAAGGCAGATTCATGTCTTTCATCCCCAGAGTCAGGGCGCTTTCCCAGTCCAGAGTTTCCCAATAGCCCTGGTTCCCGGACAAAAGAGGTGCAAGAAAACGGTTTGACTTGGGATCATAGGGCTGCTTTCCACGGAACACTTTAAAAGGAAAAATCCGAGAATGGGGATCATGACTGTCTCCCACGGGCTTGCTGACCTGAACAATCCCTGATGGGTCAATGGTGTCTTTCAAGGTGAGCGTTCTGAGGGCGCCGTTATACCAGTCATATTCCGGCTTAACGTTTGTCTCCCATCGCATCTCGCCTTTAATGGTCATATAATCTTCTGTTTTGACCTTCTTCCCGTCTTTTAACTCACCGGCTTTGGACCAGTCCCACCAGACCTTGGTGGGTTTCTCCCTGGCAAAGGCCGGGATATGGCAAGTCTGGCAGGCCACCTTGTCCGTATGGTCGTTCATCTTGGCCAGGATTTTATGGGGACTGCTGCTATGGCAGGATTCACAGGTGATTTTAGGCATCAAATCATCATCGATCAATGATTTTCGCGTGGTGGAAGCAGGCGATGTGTAGGTTCTGCCGGCGACCTCATGCATCCGGGTCGTATGGCAGCGCGTACAGGTAAAATTGCCACCGTCCCCAGCCATATGTACATCCAAATCCTTGGAGGGCGTGGCAAGGGAATTGTCCAGATCACCATGTTTCACGCCATTGCCGCCACCCCCGTAAAAGTGGCAGGACCCGCAGTTTTTACGCTGGGGAATCCCGATATCTTCAACGGTTTTTTTGATATTGCCCTGGATTTCCTGGGCCATGTCCCTGGACTCATCATCAGACTCAGCCTTAAAATAGTTTAAGTCATCAAAGGCTTCGGTCATATTGAATTCTTTCTGGCCGTGACACACCAGGCAATTGATCTCACCCTCCTTGCCGTTCCATCCCGCATGACAAGCCGAACAACTTTTGTCATTCATATTATTGGTTGAGATACAAAAGTTATTGATGGAGTAACCGGCCTTACCCATGGGCGTTTCCGCATCAGGACCAGGGGTCAGCCATGTCCAGTGAATGGTCTTTCTGAAGTCTTCATCTGCTGTGGTATGGCAGGAAAGGCAGGCCTTGGTCACCTCATCGCCGGATGTAAAATCCTGTTTGAGAATCTCATATCGGCTATGGTTGATTTTTATCTGCTGGCTTCGCATGGCAGCAAAACCGCCCTTATCCACAGGTTTCATTCCATCTTCCCCATGCACCGGGGGCAGAAAACACCCCATAATCAAGGCCATCAGACAGCAGGTCTTCGCCACGTGTTTTTTCAAAACAAAAGATTGCATAAAAAATTCTTTCATCATCGTTTGATTACACCTTGGGTTCATGATGACATTTTATCAGGGGCGGGTTGAAGCCCGCCCCTTTGGGATAATCATGACCAGTTAAATCAACAACCGATTATTTGCATTTGGCCGGGGTGGGCGAATCAGCCGCCCCTGAAATAAGATAGCTGCAAATATTTTCAAGGTCATCCGCAGAAAGGGCGTCCCAAACCGCCTTGCAACCGAACTGATCAAATTCCTTATTATCAAAGACACGCTGCCACTGGGCCATGGTTTTGGTATCCGGGCTGAGGGCCGGGGTCAGTGAAACGGATGGATCTGTTTCATGGCATTTTTTGTAAACATTACGATAGGCATACTTGCCTTTTCGTTTATCTCCCTTATCGGCGGCATGAACGCTTGCAGAGATACTGACAAGTCCGAAGACGGCGACAATCATAACGATGAATATTTTTTTCATGGCCTGTTTCCTTTCAAAAGATAAAATTTTTCTTATTATATCAGAATCTCATGGTTGCTGACAAGTAAATATCCCACACCGTATCAGCAACAGGGAAAAGGGCATCGGTGGAACTGACCTCGGAGATTTTTACCGGGGCGCCCAGGGGATTGCCACTGCCTGTATAGTCGTAATCATAATACCGTCCACCCAGGGTCACGAAGAAATTATCTCCGGCTATGGGCTGGTGGTAATAGGTTTCAAAGACCTGACCCCGTGCAGACAACTTGCTGCCGGTTAGTGAATCTTCTGCCCCGGTAAAATTGAACCAGTATTTGGAACCCCAGTTGTATTCAATACCCAATTTTGCATGGGCCGGCATGGGGAAAACACACCCTGCGTAGACGCTGTATCCATCATGTTTTTCAAGCTGGCCATTGGAACTCAACAGACCCATACCCATCATTTCATAAAAGGGATTATTGGAAATTTGTGAGGGATCGGTGCTGCTCCAGGATGTGGACAAAAACATGTTGATATCTTTTCCCGTGCTTTCCTCCAGATTACTTCGAAGCAGAAGCGAAAGTGCCTGCCAGTCACCAATATTGGCCGAGGGTTCCATGCGGCTGATAAACCCGCCGTTGTTGGGTTCGAAATAATATTCAGGAACGCCATCGGTGCCGGGGGTTCCATCAGCAGCAAGCTTATCTGCCCTGGAAACGATAAAGGGCATCACCGTGGTTCCGGCAAATCCATCGGTCAGATCCGGTGCGTAGGCATACATCAGTCCGACGCTGGTGATATCATTATTAAAAAGTTCGGAAATAAAACCCATCAAATGGACATCATCCACCTGGGGATTGGAACTCATGGATCCACTGTTGCCGTAATCACTCTCAAAACCAAGCCCGTAGCAGAGTTTGAAAGCAGCACCGGGAATTCCTGTCACATCTTCCAGGCCGAAATTAAGGGAGGCACCGTCAAACTGCCAGTTGATCACCGACCCAAAGGGTGAGCCGCCTTCAAGGCTGTTGGCCGCATACTCCAGGGGAGGTCCTTCTGTTGAGGGTCTCCGGCCCAGGCTAAAATTAACAGGCACGGATCCCATTTGGTTGTGATAATTCATATAGGCCCGTTCAAGGTGAATCAGGTCACCCCGGGGCTGGCTGGCTGTTGTTCCGTCCAAACTGACATCGCTCATACTGCCGTGGTTGAAATTCACGCCCGTGCTATCGCCCCAGACTTTATAGGCTGCCAGGCGTCCGTTGAAACTTAAGTGCTCATTTACCTTGGCCTTCATATTCAACCGGAATTTGGTGGTATAAATGATATCATTGTCCGCGTCGTATTTATCGGCCGGGGGAATCATTCCGGCCATGGCCATGCCTGCCATGGCGCTCTGGAACTCTGTCAATGTGGCGCCGTTAAACCCCCCGGAGCCGTAGGGTGTAAAAAAACCGGCCACCAGGGCATTGGGCGCTGCCAGGACATCCCCGTAGTGGATGGACCAGGCCGTGGTTTTAAGTTCAAAACCCAGGGCGAGCTTGTCTGTGGCAGTATGGACTTCAGTTTTATTGAGGCGCTGGTCCATCTCCTCAATACGTTTTTTCAACGCATCAACCTCGTTTTCAAGGGTTTTGTTGTCCTCTGCCCAGGCCGGAGTCAGTAAAAAAACCACCATCATCACAAGAAAACCGAGCCCCAAAGGAAGCCCCTTGCCTCGTTTAAACATTCTGTTCATTCGTCTCTCCTTCCCTCTTGTCGTTTGTCTTCAGATCATTATCTGACAATCTATCTCGTTTCACCCTTCCTTCAAGGATGATTATCGCCTGATATTCACAGAACATGCGTCCCTCTTTTATTGCAAAGCATGTGCCATACTGTGACTTCCCAGGGAATAATGTGTTATCAGCTGTTTTTTAAAGGCATTATCTAAAAATTGTTTGCCTGGGTGAACAGGATGTGTTAACTTTATAATTAACACTATTGTTAACCACTATTAACGAGCTTAACACTTAGCAGGTGCATAATGGAATTTGGAAGTTGTTGGGAGGCTGTTGTTGAAAATGTCAGAGACGGGCTGATCGTGGTGGCCCCCACCGGTAAAATCATGGCCGTTAATCCGGCCATGGAACGGCTGACAGGCTATACTGAAAAAGAACTGATTGGCCAGTCCTGCCTTATTTTAAACTGCACCGGGTGCCAATTCATCGGGGGCAAGGATGGTAAACCCTGGTGTAAACTTTTTGAGGTGGGCCGGGTCAAGGGGATGGAATGCATCCTGACCAACAAAAACGGTCGGTCTGTCCATGTGTTGAAATCCGGCGTGGCCATGCATGATGCCCAGGGCAATCCCATAGGCATTGTGGAAACCCTCACGGACATATCCGAAAGCGTCATTCAGCAGGAAGAAATCCTTTACCTGCGCAAAAACCTGTGTATGGACAAAGGATTTTTCGGAATTCTGGGCAGCAGCCCCCCCATGCAGCAGCTGTTTGAACTAATCGACAGCGTTTCCAAATCCGAAGCCCCTGTTCTGATCCAGGGTGAAAGCGGGACCGGCAAGGAGCTAGTGGCCCGGGCCATCCATGAGGCTGGCCACCGTAAAATGGGACCTTTTATAAAGGTCAACTGCGCCGCACTCAATGAGAACCTGCTTGAAAGCGAACTTTTCGGTCATGTCAAAGGCGCCTATTCCGGTGCGAACCGGGACCGTGTGGGTCGTTTTGAAGCAGCCCACGGCGGCACCATATTTCTTGATGAAATCGGCGATATCCCCCTGTCCACACAGGTAAAACTCCTCCGCGTTCTGGAGGAAAAAGAAATTGAAAAGGTGGGAGATCATGTTCCCATTCCCATGGATGTAAGGATCATCTCGGCCACCAACAAGGACCTGAACCAGTTGATCGTCCAGAACACCTTCCGTGAGGATTTTTATTTCAGGATCAATGTTTTCCCCATTTATTGCCCGCCCCTGATTTCCAGAAAAGAGGACATCCCTCTGTTGGCCAAAAAATTCATAGATCTTTATGCGGCACGGGGAAGCAAAAAAATTTCCGGCGTGAGCAGCGACGCCTTGGAATGCCTCCTGGCCTGGCACTGGCCCGGTAATGTTCGGGAATTGAGAAATGTGATTGAATATGCCCTGGTTCTCTGTCCAGGAGATATGATTGAACGGGAACACCTTCCACGGGCATTGTCCTTTCCGGCCATAAACAAAAACGCCATGACCGGCCAGACCCATGTGAGGATCAATGAACGGAATGAACTGGTTCAGGCTCTCAATACAGCCGGGGGGAACCAGTCCCAGGTCGGTCGGGTTCTCGGGATCAGCAGGGTGACGGTCTGGAAGCGCATGAAAAAATATGGTATAAGCCCCCAATCTGAGACAGTGCTCTGAACGTTGGTGTGGTTTAAAAAATGAAGGGGATGTTGTATTAATGGGACCTTTGGCCCTATATTTTTTTCATTGTGCAACTCAACTATTTTTTATTTGAGAAAATATGTGGAACAGCGTAAATTATTAACAGGGTTTCATCTTAGTGGCCCTGTCTTCCAATATACCTTGAAACAAACTTTAACCTGGAGAAGCTATGTCCATTATCACGATCTCACGGGCCTTTTGCAGCAAAGGCACCCAGCTGGCCGAACTCATCGCCGAACAGCTTCATTACACCTGCGTATCCCGGGAAATTCTTCTGGAGGCATCAGACCAGTTTAACATTCCTGAAATCATCCTGACCAAGGCCATCCACGATGGCCCAACGATTTTTGACAAATTCACCCATGGCAAGCAACGGTACATTGCTTTTATCCGATCGGCATTGCTGGACTTTTTAAAAAAAGACAATATGGTCTACCATGGCCTTGCCGGCCATTTCTTCCTCCAGGGCTTGCCCCATGTTCTGAAAGTGAGGACCATTGCAGACATGGACGTCCGGATCCGGGAAGAAATGGAAAAGGAAAATATATCTGAGCTTATGGCTCGCAAACGCCTGATGAACGACGACAAAAACCGGCACAACTTTGGCATGTATCTTTATGGAGTGGACACCTATGACCCGGATCTCTTCGACCTGGTGATCAACCTGAGGGATATGTCACTCAATGACTGTGCAGATATTGTCTGTCACACAGCCACACGCCCCTCATTTACAACCACGGAGGAATCACTGGAACGCCTTTCAGATTTGGCCTTAGCTGCAAAAGTTTACGCCCTGATCATCGACAAGTACTTTAACAGCTCTGTTCATTCCCATGAAGGGAATGTATCCATCCAGATGAACGATCAGCTGGCCAAACCCGAGAAAATCCGGAAAGACGTGGAAAAACTAATCAAAAATGTTCAGGAAGTTAAAAAAATCTCCATCTCCGTGAAGACATCCTCCTTACGAACGGCCATGCACAAATGATTTCATGATGATCAGAGGACTCCGGCAAGGCCCGGAGTCCTTTTCTGGTTTCAGGGAAAGACAATCACGTCGGGAACCGGCTTGATAAAATTCTGGCGCAGGCTGTAGGTGTAGGCGCCCTGGGACGGAATCATCAGGATATCCCCTTCTTTGATATCATCCCCCCAGTAACTGTAGCCCCAGACATCGCGGGGGGTGCACAAGGAGCCAAGAATCATGCAGGATTTTTCTAAGAATGCGGGCCTGCTCAGGTTGAGTACCGGAAAATAATCTGTTTCAAATCGTTCCCAGCCCACGGCATTGGTGCCTGCGTCGGTGACCACCAGGTCATCAAATTTCCGGTCCACCACACTCATAAGAAGAAGCATGGCGTCATGGCAAATCCATCGTCCGGGCTCAAAACAGATTTTGCAGGGAATACGACTGTGGATATGTTTTCGGATGGCCGCACCCAATTTTTCAGCAAATACATTCACAGGGGTGGCCGGATTCAGGTAATGGCCCTTGTCCTGGGTCTCTATGCCAAGGGCATGTTTAACCAGACCCGGAACCGTGGCTGATTCATGGAGCCATTCTCCTTTTTCGGGCCAATAGCCACCTCCGATATCAATGAATTTGATCACCCTCCGGTCTTCGGGGGAAAGAGCGCCCAGGCAGTCCCCCAACTCTTGGATAAAGGCGATCTGACGTTCCGGCCCCATGTTCCAACTGGAGTGAAACTGGAGCCCCATGAATTCGATGTACTCATGTTTTCTGCATTGGCTGATAAAGGCGCCAAGCTCGGATTTGACAATTCCGAATTTCCGCCACAAGCCATGGGGCTCGGTGGTCAGGCGGACTCCTGCAAGGACGGTTCGCTGGTTTCGCGCCGCAATTTTTGAAAGACGGCCGAGTTCACCCACACTGTCCATCAGAACCACAACCTTGTCATTATTGGCCACAGCCAGGGACAGTTCGGCCTCGGTTTTACCAGGGCCGCTGAACACAATATCCCGGGCACCCAGTTCAAGGGCCATGGAAAGCTCCAGGCCGCTGGATACATCCAGTCCAAAGCCCGCTTCAAGCACTGCCACGGAAACATCTGGGCAGTTGTTGCTCTTCATGGCAAAATAAAATCCTGTATCCGGCAGCTCCTGCCCGAAAGCGTCTTTGAATTCATGTGCTTTTGCAGAAAGTACATCTTTCTCAAAAATATAACTGGGAGATCGTGGTTTCCCCAAGGTCTTTAAAATGTGCTGACCTTTTTTAAACTGGTGTTCCACAAAAAGGCGGAGTTCACTATCCGGCAGCAGGGAAAGCTTTTGATTGAGGGCGGACTGAACCCGTTGATGAAGATCGTTGTTTTGAGCGTTCAGTTTCATGGTCTATCTCGATTCTAAGGAATGATAAAAGTTCTCGACATTGTTCATGGGGGCTCACAAGCCCCAAGGGCTTGAAAATGATATGGCCCATATTCCAGGAATCATAATCTGCAGGGGGCATAATGATCTTGTGACCCGGCCTGTGTTTCATAAGGACATCCGTGACCCTTGTATCATCCAGCACCCGTGTACAATCGATCGATTTTAATGCCCCTGCTTTTTTGGCATGGATTCTCAGACCAATATGGGGTGAGAACCGCTGGGATTTTTTGAACTCATACGATGTATTTTGTGCAAAATCAACTGCCAGTTTCAGCATATCCAGATCCATGGACCGCTGGATCAGCCATGGCAGACAGTCACCACCTGGCCTGGGGGCCAATTCCAGAAGCGTGATATGGCTGCCGTTAACAATAAAGTCCACCATGCAGATGGCCCGTTTAATTCCAAGTGACCGGGCAGCATCCCCCATCAGTTTAAGAAAATAATTCCTGGAAATGTTATCCGGCAGAAAATCAATCACCTCATAGGCCATGATCGTTCCAAAAACATCACCGGGGGCATGAATCTTCCGGGTCATTCGAATCAACTGGACCCGGTCCCCATCAACCATAAAGTCGCAACTGTACTCGGTGCCCGAGGCAAATTCCTCCATCATCACAGCAGGAGAATACTGATGTGCACGGATAAGGCCAAATGCCTTTTCGCATTCCAATGCTGTTTTGCAACAAAACACACGTTCACTTCCGCTTCCATCCACGGGTTTAAGGACACATGGCCCGTCTACCTCTCTGAAAAAATCCCTTACCTGGTCCACAGAACTGACCCGTTCAGAGCGGGGACAGGGCACATGGTTTTCACGCCATAATTCTTTGGTTCTGGATTTATCCCGGCAATCACGGATACTCTGGGCCGATGGATAGGAGAGGTCCATCACCTCTCCTATCCGAGCCGCAAAATCCATGGATTCGCAGTCAAAGCAAGTGATTCCTGAAATTCTCAAGGAGTGAGATCGGAGGTGCTGCTTCAACTGCATAATGGCTATTTCTGGAACCGTGGGATCGCAAAGAATCTCTTCTTCCGGATCAGGTGAAGGTTCCACAGCTCCTTTTCGAATATCGTGACCCGTCAAAAACAACACCTGTCCCGGCACCGATTTTCTAAGCAAATCAACGTAATCCGAAGTGGTCGCCACCACCAGGACTCTGTCACGAAGCATAGGCCACCAGCCTTTCTGTCCACTGTTCCACGTGGTTCAGATGGGGCTGTTTGATGTTGAACTGGTACAAGGGTCTTGGAGAAAGGCGAAAACGTTCCTTCCAGCCAAAATCTCCGCAAAGAAAATCAAGGGATTCCATTTTCTCCTGGCAGGCCCAGGCCATATGATGGAGGTTAATTAATTTGGCCACACCCTGGAATTCCCTGTTTGTTCCTCCAGCCAGCAGGGTGCAACTGTTGTTGTAAATGGCTCCGATATCAACAGCCGCGACCTTGCCACCCAGGATAACCGTCACCACCCTCAACATATTTTCCCGTTTCAAAAAACCCACCAGATTTTCAAAGGCTTCCATGAAACGGGGATCGTAAAAATATGAACTTTCTCCGAAATTATCCAGGTTGAGTTTGAACACCCATTCCACGTCCGTAAATTCATTAAAACGGTATTCAAGTCCTTTGGACGTGAGCCCCTCGATTTCGGATAGAATTTTTTTCCTGGATTTCCCTGAAAACGAAGTCAGATAGTTATCATAAGAAAACCCATGGCTGGCCGGGAAAAAAAGATAGCCGACTTCATCGGGAACAATCCTCGGCTTAATAAGATTCGAAAAGTCCAAGACGTCCGAACCTGAACATACGTATCGTACATTTGCCTTTCCTGGAATGGCATCAAACAAAATCCTCAAGATGTCTTCATCACGTGCAAGGATCTTGTTCTGCTCCATCCAGGTTTTTCCTTGCCAGGTTTCGCCAGGAAAAAAGGCATAGGTTCCGTTTTCCTCAATCCGACTCAAAGGAAGAAAGCCCAAGAGCTCGCCATCTTCCTCATAAAGGATGAAAAAGGGCTCACGGCTGTATGCCTGGGAAAAACAACGACGCACTCCCCATAAATCAAAAACACAATCTTGTGGGTAATGAGCCTTCCACAGGTGTTCACATTCTTCGATATCTTGGACGATACGGACCCCTTCCATCGTTATCTCCTGTATGTCACGTTGAGTGAACTAGTTTCTCCTCCAAAATATTTCTGGGCGAAGTCTCTCACCACGTCCGGGTCATAGGCCTTGCAGCTGAACACATCCAGGTAGGTCGCATTGGTATGATTGGCAAAATGGGCAGAAATCAGCGATGTTTCGATCAGCTGAACCATGGAGAAACCCTCCACCTTTTCTTCGTCTCCAAAATGAACGACCTGGGTCTCCCCGAAACGTTTCATTTCAATCAAATCGCACAGTTCAACGACAAACCGTTTAATAAATTCTGCATCTCTAATTTTTTCAGGGTCGCAGTTGTAAATATCGATGGCCGAGGCAATGCCCCAATAATCGTCAACAGCGTCAATTCTACTCATTGCGGCGAATCCCATAGCTGCCTACCTTTCATGTCTTTCGAGTTAAGTATAAATGATTGATTTGTTAGAATTCAGAAAAATCATCCTTCAAGGTTTTTTTTCTGTGAAAGCGTTTACCCACATCTTTTCGTCGTTTTCCTGAACTCCCTTTTTCATCGTCAAAGATTTCATCGTCAACATCCTCTTCGTAATCTCTGAACTTCAAAATGGATTTCTTGGCCCCGTCATCTGTTTTCTGGTATCTCAATTTAGACTTTTTCATATTCTCGCTCAGATTCTATCAGTATCCTTTTTAAGTCAGCTCATTGTATTATACTCTGCCAATAGCAACATGGATGCCAGAGTCTGAAAAAAAATTATATACGACATATATCTGAATATTATCAAATAGTTAATGGTTAAGCCCCTGACGCATGCCTTCCAATTTTTCGGCATAACAATACTCTTTTTTTAATTTACGGTATTATTATTCTTTTTACAACACATCCAATTGTATTTATTATATATACTGAATTAAATAATCTCGTGTTATTACAATACCGGTATTAATATTCCGTTTATCAACACCAACACGCCTGGCCACATCTGTTTTTCACCCTGAAATGATTTTATAATGATCTATATTTTCAGTGTTTTATTTTTTCCCAAAGCACAAATTGACAAAATTAAGTAATTAATTACCATTTTCTTGTTTTTATTAATTGTCCCACCTCACCAGTGATCCATGCATAAAAACGACAAAATAAAGACAACCCGCATGAATAATAGGTATTACCTGCCTTACTCCAGAAATTGGGGGAATCTTCCCCATGGGTGTTTAAAATATTAAAATAAAGGTAATTATTTGCTGATTTTCTTATTTTATCACCGGAAATCGGAAACACAGATTGGATTTACATTGAATTATAACCCATTTTTAGGTATTATTAATCCAATATTCATTCATTTCATCGATTAAAACGGTAATTATTTACCTCTTTTGGAGTCAGTCTATGCTTATTCGCCTTGTCCTGGCCATCAAGAACAAAGAACTCCTTACGGAGGTTGCTCACTATTTTGAGGATGTATCCGATCTGCAGATCAAGGATCTGAGCCGGAATAAACGCGTTTGGCAGACACTGGTCAGGAGTTGCGGGGACATTTTCATCGTCAGCGACTCCATGATCCCAAAACCGGCCGAATCCAATATCGGCATTCTGAACAACCTGCCGGAAAAACCCATCACCATCGTGCTCCATGCCAATAATTCGGCCGAAGACCATGCCCACCTCCTGGCTGCCGGGGCTGACGCGGTTCTGTATTCGGGCATATCCACCACCAGTCTTGTGGAAGCGGTGAATACCATTCTTGAGTCCAGGAGACAGTTCAACCTCATGGACCGGTATGACCGTAAGGGTCGTTTAAAACCTAAAATCAGCGATTTTGTGTCCCATAGCGATCAAATGCAGATTTTTATGGAAGAAGTACACCAGGTTGTGACCAGCAATTCCACCCTTTTGATCCTGGGTGAAACCGGAGTGGGCAAGGAGCATCTGGCCAAGGCCATTCATGCAGAAAGTCCACGATCCAACGGCCCCTTTGTCACCGTAAACACGGCGGCTCTTCCGGAGCAGCTCCTTGAAAGTGAATTGTTCGGCCATGAACAGGGAGCCTTCACCGGTGCCATCCGTGCCCGTCGAGGTGCCTTTGAACTGGCCCATGGCGGGACGATTTTTCTCGATGAAATCGGAGACATGCCGCTTCACCTCCAGGCCAAACTACTCAGGGTGCTTCAAGATTACGAGATTGTGCCCATAGGAGGAGAAGAACCCATCTGGGTGGACGTCCGCATCATAGCCGCCACCAACAAGGACCTGGAATTGGGAATTGAAAAAGGGACATTCCGGCGAGATCTGTTCTACAGGATCAGCGTGGTGACCTTGACCATCCCCCCCCTATGCCAACGCAAGGAAGACATTCCGGCCATGACCCGGAATTTCATCACTCTTTTCAGGAAAAAAATCGGAAGGGAGGTCACGGGAATATCAGACGATGCAGTCCAGGTCATGTGCCGTTATGACTGGCCAGGCAATGTCCGTGAACTGATGAACGTGATTGAACGGGCCATGCTGCTCTGCCTCACTGACACCATCACCATGAAAAACCTGCCGTCCAGTATTTTCAAGACCGGCATGCAGGACAGCAATTCCCCTCTGAAGAATCTGTTTGATACCGGGTCCTGGGAAAACATGACCTTGCCTGAAGTCAGCCGGGAAGTCCTCCAGCATGTGGAGCGTATGTACCTGGAAATGATTTTAAAAAAAGCCAAGGGGCGTGTGGGTGAGGCCGCGCAACTGGCCGGAATCCACCCCCGGGGGCTTTATAATAAAATGAAAGAACTGGGAATCAAAAAAGAGCCCTTCAAAACCGATATTGATGCATAGCCGCAAGCAAACGCATTGCCCGTGGCCACACATCTGTGACTGTCCGTGTTCGTCCGTGTTCGTCCGTGTTCGTCCGTGTTCGTCCGTGTTCGTCCGTGTTTGTCCGTGCGTTACATACCCAAAAGCTTATCCCCAATGCCCCGTTTATAACCCCAGCCCATGATATCAAAGTAGAGTTCCGGTGTCAGGCGTTTACTCAACCAGGCAAACTTTCCGTCAAGCTGGGTGATGGCGTAAAGCTTGTCTTTTTTCACCACCTTGACCACGTGTCTGGCAATATCTCTGGAGGTGGTTTTGGATTTGTTGAAAAATGCATCTGCCATTTTCTTCTGGCGCTCATCCGATGACGTGAACTGTTCCATGAGATTGGTTTTGAAAAACGTGGGCGCAATGACCGACACCCCGATATTTTTGGGTTTCAATTCGGCCCGGAGGGTCTCGGAAAGAGAAATCACAGCCGCTTTGGTCACATTGTAACAGCTCATTTCAGGAAGGGATGCAATACCCGCGTTGGATGCCACATTCACGATATGTCCCCGGCCCTGCTCTGCCAGCAAGGGGATAAAGGTCCTGCATCCGTAAATCACGCTTTTCAAGTTGATATCGATAATCCAGTCCCAGGTTTCAAGGGGAATTTTTTCCATAAAACCTGCGGCTGCCACCCCTGCATTATTGACGATGACATCCACGCCGCCCCACTGGGCCCTGAGGTGGTCTGCCATGGTTTCAATCTGATCCGGCTTGGTCACATCACACAGATAAGAGAAACCTTTACCCCCTTCTTTTTTAATCATGGACAGGGTTTCATCTGCTCTCTCCAGATTGATATCCGATACACAGATATTCCAGCCAAGTTTCGCAAATTCCAGGGATATGGCACGCCCAAGCCCTGAACCCGCACCTGTGATCATAATTCTCTTTTTCGGAAATTTTTTCATGCAATCACCTCACCATGTTTATATATAGGCTTACTCCCCTTCAATGATCAGTACAAATCATAAGTAAGCCACAGCAACTTGATTAGCGGTCCGTTTTAAGGACATTTTGGACCAGCGTCCTTTCCTTTTCACTGATGGGCCATAATTTTTTAATCAGCCCCTGGTGCAGATGCAAAAGTTTCTTATGCTCATTGGGAAAAATATCCGGATCCGTAAGTTCTCCGGTCTGATAACCCCGAAGCAAAGCCCGTTTGAACTCAACATGCTCCTTAAGTACCGGAGTGTCAATCATATCAACAAACAAGCGAACTACCTTGGTCCTCATTTGTCGTGTGGAATTGGAAACCAAAAGCATCACAAGGTTGCCACATTTTTCAGCCACAAGATCCTGGCTGAGAACTTCCAGCTGGACAATCCTTTCCTTATCATCGAGATTTTCAAGCTCTTCATCAAAAATATTCATGAATTGTTTGATTTCCATAGGCGAAATACGCTTCATGGCCATCCGGATCATCAAGGGCATGAATTCCGCCCAGAAAGACCAGACTTCCTCGATCAGATAGCTGTCCACGATGATTTCATCACCATGCTCCTCCTGCTGAAAGAAAAGCATCCTTAAAAAATCAACACCGGCATATTTCCGATAATCCCGGACATAAATCCCGTCACCCTGGCGGATATCCAGGACCTGCATGGACTCGAGTTGTTTCAGAGCCACCCGAAGGGAGGTCCGGTCCACGCCGAGATCCACCGAAAGCTGTCGTTCGGTGGGGAGTTTGGCACCGGCCTTGATTTTATTGTTAAAAATATCCAGCAGCAGTTTTTTGACAACGATCTCATATTTTTGCACAGCCATTTGTATTGTCCTAAATTAAGAGGTTAAGCGATTATCTGGTTTCATTGTTTTTTAGTTTAAAAATGAAACGTTAACACCTTGCACCCATCCCTGGTGAATTATTTAGCCCCATTGTTTTAATATATCAACACGTTTTTACACTGATTTGAGCGATGGAGCAAGAGTTTGAATAATTATTTTTTGCAATTGAATAGTTTTTTCTTGACAGAATTCAGTTTATTTAAGACTAATTGGTTAAACCATTTGTTAACTATACGTGCCATACAAACATTCCATTGTTAATTAGACCCCGGATGTTTATCAGGCGCTGTCCATTTCGATGCACAGAAACAGGAGAGTTACATGAACGATGTATACGTAGTCGGAGTCCACACCATTAAATTCGGACGATACCTTGAAAAAAGCATCAAGGATTTGACGTCCATGACGGTAAAAGAGTGCCTGAGCGATGCTCAGCTTGAAAAAAAAGCCATCCAGGCCCTCTGGTTTTCCAATTCCGGATGGGGGGACCAGAAGGGCCAGTCCTGTATTAGAGGGCAGGTTGCCTTGCGTCCCATGGGCATCGACTCCATCCCCATCACCAATGTGGAAAATGCTTGTGCCAGTGGGTCCACGGCCTTTCATCACGCCTGGCTGGGCGTGGCCAGCGGCCTTTACGATGTCACCATGGCGGTGGGAGCTGAAAAACTCTACAATACCAATAAAATGGCGGTCTTTGCCGGGTTCATGTCCGGGATCGACATTGAGAATGTGGTGGAGATCTCACGGGGTCTTTCCGTGTTCTCATTGAATGAACAGGACAAGAAGGCCATCGAGACCTTCAAGAAAAAATACCAGCCCCAGGTCAACGGTCACTCGAAAAAGAAACCAAGCATCAGACAAAAAATCAAGGACCTGAGGGACCAGATTGTGGTGGCCATCAACCTGGGTGAGAAGCTGGGATACGATACCCTAAGAGAACTGAAGAAAATCACAGGGCCTTCGGATCATTCGCCTTTTATGGATATATACGGTTACGCTGCCCGCAAGCATATGAACAAATACGGTAGCACCGTAGAGCAACTGGCCATAATCGCCTCCAAGAACCATTTCAACAGCACCCTGAACCCCAATGCCCAGTATCGCTTTGAGGTTCCTGTTGAAAAGGTTCTGGCGGACAGGATCGTCAGTTTCCCCATCACCCGGGCCATGTGTGCGCCCATTGGCGACGGCGCTGCTTCGGCTATTCTGTGCTCCGAAAAAATGGTTCGCCAGTTGGGTCTTTCGTCCCGTGCCGTCAAGGTAAGGGCCTCTATTTTGGGCTCCGGCAAGGAATACCCTGAAGATTCGGGCGAACCCGATATCGGTGAACGCCTGGCCAATCAGGCCTATGACATTGCAGGCGTGGGGCCCCAGGACATCAGCCTGGCTGAAGTACATGATGCCACGGCCTTTGGTGAACTTCACCAAGCTGAAAACCTGGGTTTCTGCAAACGGGGCGACGGTGGCGTCTTTGCCGAATCCGGGGCCACACGCCTTGAAGGACAGATCCCCATGAACACCAGTGGAGGCCTTACATCCCGTGGCCATCCCATCGGAGCATCGGGCCTTGCCCAGATCCACGAATTGGTTGTCCAGCTGAGGCATGAGGCAGGAAAACGGCAGATCGCCCGGAAGGCTGTCCTGGCCATGGGCGAAAACGGGGGCGGGGCACTGGGCAACGAGGAAGCCGCCATGTGCATGCATATCCTTGAGACGCCATCGTCCTGATTTTTTACGCTTGCAGAAAACAAATGACTTGAATATAGTTAACTCACACTCATGAAACTTTGTTTACCCCCCAGGGGCTGCAAGCAGATATCATTCACTCCGAAACATTATGTTTAACACAAGGGCATTGCCTTCAGGGGGAAGACCCAGGATAAGCACATTCACATGTCATTAATCATGCGTATTTCGAAAGGATGAGGACCATGCAGGAAGAAAAAACAGCAAGGGTTTCCACACCCGGCAACGAATCCTTTTCATCCATTGGGATGGATGAGGTCATAGACAGGAGTATGGAGGCTTTTGAGAAAAAAAACAGCGCCCTTGTGAAATCCTCCAAAGGCCCGGACTTAAATTCCTGGACCCCCGTTGAAGAGGTGATCCTTGACAGGCGCAGCACACGGGCGTTCAAACCTGAGCCCCTTCCGGATTTCATGATCAGACGCATCCTTGAGGCGGGCAGATACGCCCCATCGGCCGGGAATTCCCAGCCATGGAAATTTGCCGTGGTCAACAGCAGTGAAATCATTGAGGCCATGGAAAAAGACGCCGTAATGGTTGCCAAAGCCTTCATGTGGCTCCTGGATTACAACCGGCCCTCTTTTTTCAGACAACACATTCTCAAGCATTACACCAAACTAATCATCAGGTTCCAGAAAAACCAGTTACACCCCGTGCCATTCGCACTGCTCCAGGAAATTGCCAAGGGCAATGCACCGGTTTTCCATGGGGCCCCTACCCTGATCCTTTTATACGAAGACAAACGGGGGGTGTCCTGCCCGGCCACGGACATCGGCATATGCGGACAGAACATGGTCCTGGCCGCCCACAGCATGGGCGCGGCCTCCTGTTGGATCGGCTTGATCAAACTGTTGATGTACCTGCCCAAATGGAGAAAATTTTTTGGCGTAAAATACCCATACAGACTCAACGATCTGGTTGCAGTGGGCTGGCCCAAATTCAAATCCGACGGGAAAGTCCCCAGGGAAGTCCAGCTTGTGGACTGGTATGAAGGTGGTTTAAACACGGCACCCAGATTAGAAAGACAGGGGGAATAAGATGAATACGATCAGCGTGAAACCCTGGACCCGGATTCCGGACTACAACTCATCCAGGGATATTAGTTCGGCCCTTCTCAGCTTTGATACCGAAACATGTAAAAAATGCCATATCTGCACCTTTATTTGCCCGGGTGGGTCCATTGTCAGGGATGGATCAAAAGATGGATGGAACAATGGCATTCCTTTTTTGAAGAGTGTTGCCCCGGATATCTCCGGGTGCATAGCCTGCGGATGCTGCCTGGCAGCCTGTCCCACGGGGGCCATCAGCATTGAGAGGAACTTCGCGCCTGGTGGTTACTATGTGCGTCTGACCCAGACCCGGGATCTGACCTGGCCAAAAAAATACCTGCCCCAAGAACCGGAAGGCAGCCCAAAAAAGGTAAGCGGCAAAGAGTCCCATCATCGTGAAGAACCCTTGCCCCCGGTGTCCCTGAAACAGTCTTTCAAACAAAAAATCAACGCCCTGCTCTGGGTCAAACGGGCTGTGACGGGCTTCAGTTCCTTTTCATATCACGAGTACCGGCATAAACGACTCATGAAAACCATGAAAAAATTTATCCAAGGCGATAAACGGGATATTTCCTGGGCCCAACTTCTAGAAGAAAGCGCAGCCAAGGTCCCTGAAAAACCCTGCCTACTTTATAATGACGAACGCTTCACATACAGATACATGGATGAGAATGCCAATCGTCTGGGGCATTTTCTCCTGTCACAAGGTCATGAAAAGGGCGATGGAATGGGTATTCTCATGCGGAATTCCCCCCGTTTCCTGGATGCATTTTTCGGCTCCCAGAAAATTGGCATGTACACGGTCCCCATCAACCCTGAACTCAAAGGCGACGGGCTGGCATACATTATCAATCACAGCGACATTAAAAGCCTTCTGGTGGATGCAGAGCTTCTGGATACGGTCCTTGCGAGTCTGGATTGTTTCGAAAAGCTCAGCCTGGATAAGATTATTGTAAACGACGTGGAGGAAGAAGCCAAAGGCATTGACATCCCCAAAAATCTTCGTCGTTTGAGCCAAGCCTACGATCATTCCCCCCAGAACCCGGGCATCGGTTACAAGCCCGAGGATATCTGCCTGATTATTTATACATCCGGCACAACGGGACCTCCCAAAGGGGTGGTTTACCGGTACAACAACACAGGAGTCCAGCTGTTGTCCCTGGGTGGCCAGGTTTTTTTCCGGAAAGATGACATCTACTATACCTACCTGGCCCTTTGCCACGGTAATGCCCTGTTCATTACAGTGACCATGTCCCTTGCCGTGAACTGCACCATCGCACTGTCCAGAAAGTTTTCTGCCAGCAGGTTCTGGGACACGGTGAGACACTACAATGTCACGGTCTTCAACACCATCGGATCCATCATTCCCATTTTGATGAAGCAGCCTGAAAAAGCAAGTGATAGAGACAACAAGGTCCGGGTTGTGTTTTCCGCGGCCTGCCCCCTGGATATGTGGGAGCCTTTTGAAAAACGGTTTGGGGTTGAAATCTACGAAGGATACGGGGCCGTGGATGGCGGTGGAAAGGGTATCATGAATCTGGGCACAGCTCCCCCGGGTTCCCTGGGCAAGCCCCCCAACCCGAAATCCATCCGCATCGTGGATGAAAACCAGCAGGATGTCCCGGACAACGCACCCGGAGAACTTCTTTTCGCCATAAAAAACAAGGAAAGCCGTGTGGAATACTACAAGAATCCCCAGGCCACAGAAAAAAAGAGTAAGGACGGATGGCTCCGCACCGGTGATATCATCAAACGGGATAGCAAAGGATATTTCTATTTTGTGGGACGAAACACCGAATCCATGAGAAAGGGTGGGGAAAACGTATCGGCATACGAGGTGGAACATGTGATTATGCAGCACAGTGACGTGGAGGATGTGGCTGTCTATGCCGTGCCCTCGGAACTGGGCGAAGATGAAATCATGGCTTCTATCAAACTGGTCAACGGGAATAAGGTTGCCCCCCATGACATAAGAGCCTTTTTATCGGACAAACTGGCAAGATACGCCATTCCCAGATACATCCGTTTTGTGGATGAATTCCAGAAAACAAATACGCATCGAATCATTAAACAATCCCTTGAAGATCAAGGGGTGACAGACGACACATTTGATGCTCTGAGCACATAACAGAACATACCGCCAACTATGAAAAAGGGGAAAGAAATGGTTGCTCACGCCCAACGCTCACCGTTTGATCATGCACCTTGCTTTGAAGATATGACATCAAGTCTTCAATCCACGGCCAGACAGCCCAAAGGAATGCTCAAGGAAACCCGGGAAGTCGTGGCCCTTGCGCGTAAATTCAAAGAGGAGGTCATGAGGCCCATCACCCTGTCCATGGACCGGCAGATGCAAAAGGACCCCGAATATCTCCCCTGGGAATTTGTCAGAAAAGCCAATGAATGGGGATTTTACACCCTGTGGGTTCCCCGAATTTTCGGGGGGAAAGGATACAATTCACCCTCCATGAGTTATTTTCTGGAAGAACTAGGGTCCGAATGCCTGGGCCTGTCCAATCTCATCGGAGTCCACTACCTGGCCGTTGTCACCATGTTTGCCACCTTTAATATCAGGCTGATCAACAAACTCTTACGTGAGGTGGAAGATGGACAAAAAACAGGCATACCCTGCCTGCTTTCCCTTGCCATCACCGAGCCGGGTGCCGGAACCGATGTGGAGGAAGTGGAGCTGGTGGACAAGGGCAATGTCGGATGCCAGGCCACAAAAGTTGAGGGCGGATACCTGATCAACGGTTCCAAAATATTCATATCCAGCGGTCATGTGTCCCGATGGCATATTGTGATCTGTTACGAGGATCTTAAAAACCCCTCGGACACCATGCTGGTGCTCCCGGTAAAAACAGGGAGCAAAGGCTTTTCCTTTGGCCGGAAAGAGCACAAAATGGGCGTTAAAATCTGTCCGGCCAGTGAGCTGAATTTTGAGGACTGTTTTGTTCCCGACGATCTTGTGCTGATGAACAAGGAACAGAATCAAAAAAATCGTCGAAACAACAAGCAGACCAACAGCCAGATGATTGACTATGTGGTGTCCACATCCAGGGCCGGGGTATCGGCCTGGGGAACCGGCGCTGCCCGGGGTGCCTTTGAAAACGCCTTGGATTTCGCCATCAACACCGAGGTGAACGGCAAACGTCTGGTCAACCATGAATGGGCCCAGGCCATGCTCGCGGAAATGTACAAAAACGTCGCTATCTCTCGACTCAGCTATGTTGAAACAAATTACGCCAACGGCCTTTGCGGCCTGTACAAGACCATCCAGTTCAAACCCCTTTTCTACTATTTCAAAATCGTGCCCAAAATCGTGATCGATTATATCATCAGACCCATTATAAATCTTCCCGTGACCACCTGGGTTTTCAGGAAAATTCAGCTGGACGGGCAGACGGACGCCCAGTTCCATCGGACCTCGGGATGGGCATCTTTGGCCAAATTCACCGGCACCGACGCCGGTGTGAAAAACTGCCAGATGGCCCTTGAAATCATGGGCCAGGCCGGTCTGCGCCAGGACCGGAGGGCGGAAAAAATCCTCAGGGATTCCAAGCTGCTCCAAATCTATGAAGGGACCAACCAACTAAACCGCATTAACCTGTTCAAATGCCTGGCAGCCCAGGGACATTCCCAGGTTCGTGTCTTTGAACATGAATAAATAAAGGAGGACACCATGCTCAGCGAAAAAGAAACAACGATCATAGCCCTGGAAGAGGATGTTGTTGAGTTCACTGAAACAAAACCCACACCTCCTGCTCCCAAAAAAGAGGCCAAATCCGTGGATGTTAAAGATGTAAAAATTGCCGCCAAAAAAACTGCACCCAGAACCAGTAAAAAAGAACTGACCATGCTGGCCAAGGCCGCATCGGAATTTGCAAAAAAAATGCTGGCACCCAACCGTGAAGAAAACGACAAATACCCCTTTGGACCTTTTTTTGAAGATGCCCTTGAAAAAGCATTTGGGGTGGATTTTTTCCATATTATCCTTCCCGAGGACATGAACGGCATGAACCAGGGCATGAGCGCCCTTTCCGTGACTCTGGACAATATCTGCCAGGAAGACAGCAGCCTGGGAGGCATTCTGTTCACCAATGCCGCAGCCCAGGAACTGATGATCCAGGCCGGAAGCAAGGCCGAACTGGAACGAATCTGCTCAAAGGAAACGGTCAGGGATTTTCTGATTGCACTGCCCGTGTTCAACAACCCCTCTGAAGTCAAGCACCTGGCCCAGGCCAAAAAAACAGGCGATGCGTATACCCTGTCCGGTTCCCTGGAATACATGGTGCTGGGAGATCTGGCCGGACAAGCCATTATCCCGGCCAGCATTGCCGGTTCCACCCGATATTCCTATTTTCTTGTGGATCTTAAAGACAAGGGCATCAGCAAAAGTGAGCCCATACTCAGCCTGGGTCTCCATGCCTGCCCGGCAGTTGATCTTGAATTGAACCATGTGAAAGCCACCTTGATCGGCCAGGAAGGTAAAGGGTCGGACTATTTCGAAAAAATGGCGGATCGCCTCCATGTGGCCGCCGCATCCATGGCCCTTGGAGTGATGAAAGGCTCGTTCAAAGAAGCCTTTGATTATGCAAAAAAACGGGAACAAGGGGGCCATGAGATCATCAACTGGTCCGAGGTTAAAATGATTTTGTCCAACATGGCCATTAAAATTTCCAATGCCGAAATGATCATTGAAAAAGCGTGCAAAGCCGTTGACACCCTTGAGGCCAAATGGGAAACCCGTTCACGGGCTGCGGCCCTGCACATCCAGGACATGGCCTGTGACCTGACCACCGATGGCATCCAGCTGCTGGGCGGTGTGGGTTACATGAAGGATTTCGGCCAGGAAAAACGATTTCGTGATGCCAAGCACATCCAGGCGCTTTTGGGTATAACACCCATCAAAAAAATCACCTTCATTGAAAACATGATCTGATCATTTTTCAATTAAATTCTTTATTTTCACAGGGGAGTGCCATGATTTCACGATCCGAGATAAAATCCTATCTTTCAAAAGAACCATTATTCGATGATATGACCTGCAGTCTCAAAGCAACCACACGCCAACCCGCGGCCATGATCAAAGAAACCCGGAAAATCATAGAACTGGCAAGGCGATTCAACAAGGAAGTGATTGAGCCATATGCTTTAGAGCTTGACCGAACCATGCAGAAGGACCCGGACTATCTGCCCTGGGAATTTGTGAAAAAAGCCAATGAATGGGGTTTTTTCACCCTGTGGATCCCAAAAATATTCGGGGGTCATGGGTACAACATCCCCTCCCTGTCTTATTTCATGGAAGAAACCGGCTCAGCCTGCCTGGGATTGTCCAATCTGATCTGTGTGCACTATCTGGCCGTTTCCACCATTTTTGCATCCTGGAACCTTTCATTGATCAGCAAGCTCTGCCGCCTGGTGGCCCAGGGCGAAAAAACAGGGGTCCCCTGTCTTTTGTCCACGGCCATCACCGAACCCGGTGCAGGCACCGATGTGGAGGAAGTCGAACTGGTGGACAGGGGAAAGGTTGCCTGCTCCGCCACCAAGGTTGAGGGAGGATACCTGATCAACGGCAGCAAGGTCTTCATTTCAAGCGGCCATGTTTCCCAATGGCATATGGTCATCTGTTACACGGACCTTAAAAAACCATCAGAAAACATGATTATTCTTGCCGTCGAGACAGGCAGCAAAGGGTTCAGCTTTGGTCGTGTGGAGCATAAAATGGGGGTCAAGGGCTGCCCTGCCAGCGAACTCATATTCGATAACTGCTTTGTCCCGGATGACCTTGTTCTTCTGTCCAGGGACCATACCGGAAAACAAAAACGGGGCGTCAAAGAAACCTGTGGCCAGATCCTCGACTATGTCCTGGCCTCATCCCGTGCCGGTGTTTCGGCCTGGGGTGCGGGAGCAGCACGGGGAGCTTACGAAACAGCCCTGGACTTTGCCTTGACAACCGAAGTGAACGGCAAAACCTTGGCCAACCACGAATGGGCCCAATCCATGCTGGCAGAAATGTACAAAAACGTCTGCATCGCCCGTCTGACATACATAGAAACCAATTATGCAAACGGCATGTATGGCCTATTTAAAACCATCCAGATGAAACCCCTGTTTTATTATTTCAAATACATGCCCATGATTCTTTTGGATAAATTCGCTCCCATGATCCTGAATCTTGCAAGTACCACCTGGCTGTTCAGAAAAATCCAGTTGGACTGGCAAAGCGATCCCGAGTTTCACCGAACCGCAGGATGGGGGTCTTTAGCCAAATTCACCGGCACGGACATGGGGATGAAAAACTGCCAGATGGCTCTTGAAATCATGGGCCAGTCCGGACTTCGCCAGGACCGGAGGGCGGAAAAAATCCTGAGGGATTCCAAACTGCTCCAGATCTTTGAGGGGACCAACCAATTGAACCGGCTGAATCTGTTCAAATGCCTTGTGGCAAAAAACAACCCCATGATCAAAGTCTTTGAAAAGGAATAGTTCCCTGATGATATCCCCCCATGCAAAACCGATTGAAAAATTAGCCGTACCTGTTATGCTGGTCTATTCTGATCAGGACCACATCTTTCCGCAGAACTATGTAGAAAGCTTTTTTTCACGGCTGACCTGTCAAAAAAACGATCTGCTACTCAAGGACAGGGAGCATCTGATCATGACAAACCATGTGGATGAGGTCAGTCCAGCTGTGGTTGATTTTCCAAGAAAAACAATGAACTATTGAATCCTATAATCATACATCCGGGGATATACAGAATCACCCTGCCCCTGTTTGGTAAAAAACCCGGGCCGGTGAATATTTATCTGTTCAAAGGCAAGGACACCCTAACCCTGCTTGATACCGGAACCCGTCTCAGTGCAAAGGTTCTTGTGAAAGCCCTGGGTAAAATCGGCCTGGGCTTCAAGGATATTGACCGGATTGTCCTGACCCATGGCCATGTGGACCATTATGGCGCAGCCAGCGCCATTATCGCTGAAAACTCAAACAAAACCGTGGTGCACGCCCATCCAAGCGATATTCAGGCCATCGAAACCGGGGCCGATGCCTCCATCTCATCGTACCGCCATTTCCTTAAGTTAACCGGCACTCCACAGGCGGTGCAACTGGGAATCCTCCCCATGTTTTTGTGGCTCAGACGCATGACACGACCGTGTCCTGTTGATGCGCCCCTCCGGAACAACCAGAGCCTGATGTTCGGGGATTACCCGGGGCGAATTATCGAAACCCCCGGACACACACGGGGATCGGTCTGTATATTTCTCGAAAAAGAAGGCATTCTCTTTTCAGGTGACCATATCCTGGGCCACATCACACCCAATGCCTTGCCCATGCTGGAAAAAGGCCACCGCCTTCCCATACGGATAAGCCAGAAGGAATTTTTCGAGTCCCTTCGCATTGTTGAGGCCCTCAACCCCAAAATCGTTTATCCTGCCCACGGCAAACCCATCCGGACTTTTTCGCGGACCCATCAGATGTATATAAATTCCTTTGAAAAACGCCAGCAAAGCATTTTCGAAATTATTCAAAACAACCCGGGCAAAAGCATCTATGCCATGGCCAGGGATCATTTTTCCAATCTTTCAGGCCCTCGTTTTTTTCTTGACCTTTACCTTGCAATATCGGAAATATACACCCATATCCAGATGCTTGAAGAGCTGGGAAGGGTCCGGGCAACCACGACCAACAACCTCCTTACCGTGGAATGTATCTCATGAAAATTCGACGCATAAAAAACCGATGTAACCTGTGCATGCTCTGTGTCCGCGAATGTGTTTCCGGCGCCTGGCGAGTGGTTGACGGCCAGCCGTCCATGGTGGCCCCAAACCTTTGCAACCGCTGCAGTCATTGTGTGGCTGTTTGCCCCCAGGCCGCCATTTACCATCAAGCCCTGGATTATTTCCAGGTTAAAGAAACCGATCCCGACCAGATGAAACCCTCTGTGTATCATGATATCATCCGATCCCGCCGCAGCATCCGACAGTTTAAACACAAAGCGGTTCCCCAGGATGCTATCCAGGATCTTCTGGATCTGGCCAGTCATTCCCCAACAGCCAGTAACAGGCAACATGTGGCCTATACGGTGATCAGCCAAAAAAAAATCCTGGATGACATTTCAAACAGCGTATTCGGCTTCAGCAAAGGCCTTTACATGAAAACACGAAAGGGCCTGGGCAAACAGGTTTATCGCATTCTCAAGACCCTGTTCCCCGACAGCATCAGCCGTTACCTGGACCCCATGGATTACTATATTAGAGAATCGGAAAAAGGAAGGGATTACATCCTCCACGGTGCACCGGTTCTGATCCTTGTCCATGGCCCCAAGGGTGCAAGTTTTGTCAATGAGAACTGCAACATTGCCGCCACAAATATCATGAACTATGCCCAGTCAATGAGCCTTGGCACCTGCTACATCGGTTTTCTCACCCTGGCTTTGAAATTTTCCGGAGCCTTGCGGAAAAAAGCCAGGGTCCCTAAAGGGCAAAGAGTTTATGCGGCGCTTGTTTTGGGGTATCCGGCTTACAAGCATGGTTTTACAGCCTCTCGAAAACGGCCTGTAATATCGTGGGTGCACGGTCATGAGTAAAAATGAAGGGTTGGAATGGGAACCGATGGATTGTAATGGGACCTATGGGACTCATGAGACTTATGGGACCTATATGTTTATCGGTCATGCTAATTTTTAGGAGACAGTCGATTGGAAGCACCCGGATATTTTGAAAAAAGCCTGGATTTTATTGGAGGGTGTGTGGATTGGATGTTCCTGACTCCCCCGCGCATTGCACACCCTTTCCAGCCCACCCGCAACATCACCAGACAAGCGTATGAACAGCAGGTGGATTTTTATTTTGAGAATGGTTACGTTGAAGATCCTGCCAGCTTTTTCACATTGAATGAGACTTCCCCGGATTACCGCATGGTTGAAGATAAACCCTACCGTGACGGCCGATATCAGGTCGTGGCCTATGACAGTGGCTATTCGGTGAAAAACCCTTTGATCCGAGGCCAGTTCGACTCCTTTGAAAAAAACAAAACAGGTTACCTGGTTCGATGGGTACACCCCAAGCCCACAGGGAAAACCCTGCTTTGCCTCCATGGCTATATGCTGGGAGACCCGGCCCAGGCCCACCGCATGTTTAATATGGAAAAACTGTACACCATGGGCCTGGATCTGGCCTTGTTTATCACGCCCTTTCACTGGCGACGATCCGCCCCGGGGAAAACCCGCCGTGGTATCCTCCTTCGAACGGATCATGTGGGGTTTACCTGTGAAGCCATGGGCCAGACCATGAATGATTTAAATCATTGCATGAATATACTCAAAAAAAACCATGCCGGAGACATCGGCATCATCGGTGCCAGCCTGGGGGCTTACAATGCCTCCTTGTTTTCCTGTCTTTCGGATAAGCAGGCCTTTGCCGCCATGATGGTTCCTGCCGTTAATTTCTCAAAACCCTATGGCCCCTCATTTGCCAAATTGTCCTTTCCCGTGGATGCGGTGTTTATGGAAAAAATAAGAAAGGTGTGGGAACTGCACTCACCCCTAAACCACCGCCCCCTTCTTTCCACGGACAAGATGTTGTTTGTCGCTTCCCGGGGAGACCGCCTTTGTCCCTTTGAGTATATTCAAGGTCTTCAAAAACAATGGGGGTTCAAACGATATCATTATATGACCGGCGGGCACTGGCTGATCTTCAATGGAGAGATTCGGGGCAAGGCTTGGTATGGATTTTTGTCGGATATGGGGTTTATTTGATGCTGGCTGTTATGGAACTTATGGGACTTATAGGATCTATGAGACGTATGGGACTCATGGTACCTATTCATTTTCATGATCAGAAACCGCCGTGTGCATTACCTGATTATGAAATATTGCGAAAGACCTCGTAGGGCGGGCTGTGCCCGCCGAAAAGGCACTCATCCTTATAAAATTCTATATTAAAGACCATGAAAAGAACCTGACGGCGGTGGCTTCATTAAACATGACCATTTAAGATTTATGAATGATACTATCCATGGATTCCAGGGGAATCTTGGCGTCCAAAAATAAATCCTCCCACGTCTTGCCTTCGTCCTTCAACGCCTTGATACACTCTGACAATTTAAGACCGTATTTTGCTTGATCAAGAGCTTCTTTGATCAGTGCCTTTGCAGTTTCATTGCCATAGGCCTGCCTTTCGAGTTCCGATTGGGCTTGCCTGGCAAGTTCCAAGGCCTTGTTGTAAGTTTTGGGGGCCAGGAGGTCCTTGTCTTTCATGGTCTCGATTTTTTTAAGAGTATCCCAGATCTCAGCCATGTAACTGTAAACAATGGTATGCCTTTCAACAATTTTATACAGTGCTTCTGCTTCTCGGGAAAGAACCTGAGCGTCTTCTTTGTCACCCTTCTCAAATTTTGCAATGGCCCTCTTAAACGTGTTTTCCGCCTCATCCCATTCATTGGGCTTATATCTGGACGCCATGACCTTGTGTGCATTATTCCTGGCGATATCCGCATCTTGTAATATTTTTGCTGCGTCATCGCTTATTTTAACGGCGGAATTGAACATCAAAACGGCTTGGTCCATTTTATCGTTGATATCTTTCATGGACCGTTCATGGGCATAATCATTTTCTGCGGATTTATATAAATCCATGGCTTGGCCGAAAGTTTTAGGTGCAAAAAAACGTGTTTTGTTTGTATCCGCTTCCTGCATGGCCAGTTCAGCTTTTTGAAATAAGGCCTTTTTTACAGCAAGACTGCTCGATGCCCATCCCTGTGTTGCAGTGACGTGCATGGCCAAGGTAAGAACCACCAAGCACATCATCGTTTGTTTCACACCGTTTAAGGTCATATTCCTGTCCTTTTTATGTGTTATGTTATGTGACTGAAAAACATCCCTACAGGATAAACTGCCAAGCTGAGGCGCGTAGTTTTATGCGTCGCCTCCAGCTGTTGGTTGGCGACGTACTTCCAAATTATTCGTACTCGTACGCGTACTCGATACTTTCGCGAACCTGCATCGATGCCGATGACATCTTTACCAGCATTGAAACGATACGAACAAGAAGACGTTTACCATCATCACGTGTTTCATGGTCATTTTGCACCTTTTCGAGTACGCCTACGAGAGACGCCTCTTCGGGGCTGACTCTTTTGGATCGCCAACAGCATGGATATATGTATGTTTACCGGCCTTAAATCAAACATGCAAGAAATAATTCATAACAATGTTCTTATATATAATTCTGTTATCATAGCTGAACATGATTTAAAATATAAAACCTTGGTATACTGTTTAAAAAAAGAAATGGTTTTTTTTTAGGATCAAACATGATAGGCATGACACCAGTATATGACTAATTTAAATGAATACAGGTATCAAAAGAGAAAGGATTTTTTTCATGAATAGTGGCATTGATTTTACCGTGGATCACACAAATCTTTACCGTGAAGAAGCCATCACGGATCTCAAAGTTGCTTCCATTAGGGTTCTTATTCCTGTTACAATCGACGGCTCCAGCGATACCTCTCGTAAGTCCGTGTATGTCGGTCACACGCAGCTGATGTCGCCCCAGGGTCCCATCCCCATCCAGGCCCAACTCAAAGCAGACAATCTGGATGCAGCCATCAAGGAATTTCCCTCAGCTATGGAAGAAGCCACTGAGCAGGTCCTTGAAAACCTCAGGAAACTCCAGCGCGAACACGAATCAAAAAAAGATTCCCGGATTATTTCACCGCGTTAATTTGGCAATCTATAGATACAGTAAAAAAGGCCCGCTTTATTCCTAAAGCGGGCCTTTTTATTTCAATTAGTCGTTGTAATAGGCGCTAATATAACCTGTCTATTGATACAAACCAATTACGTTCAGGTTGATATGTCCAAAACTTGGCACTATCAACCCTTTAAAAAATCATGGGGCCGCAGTCACCGTAACATTAAAATTTGTTGAATCAGTTTCGGCACCATCAGTCACAACCAATTCAACGCGATAGGTCCCGGCCGCAGCATAGGTATGGGTGGGATTTTCTGCAGTTGATGAAAAACCATCGCCAAAATCCCATGAATAGGTAAGTGTACCACCGCTATTTGGCACGGAATCATTTAAAAAATAAACTGCCAAATTGGTTGTATCATAGGCAAATTTCGCATCAATAACCTGATTGATAATAAATATTTGCGCTATGACATAATTTGTATGGGGGTATTGATCTGCGCTTGCATAGATCGTAACAGTTTCTTCACGATTAGAGGGCACGTACCAACAATTTACAGAACCGTCATCATCTGTAAAATCAATCGCCATCATAAAACCTGGATCATGATCTTCCAATGAAAGGTATCCTTCTGCACCATCATTAAGCCAAATCAGGGCATTACTTCCGGAACCATAGGGGTTGCCTTGTTCATCAAAAGGCGCAAACGTGATTTCAATGACATAAGGTCTTGCGGGGTTCGAAAGGTCATACACTTTTGGAAATATTCCCAGACTGTCATCCCATGGCAAGGTATTTGTTTCATCACCACAGCCAACACCGATCACAATCAGCATAAATAGACATAACGTTTTGATTATATTGACAAATAGCTTCATTTAACCTTTCTCCTCCATTACGACACAGGCGTTGTGCCCAATATTTTCAAATTATCGGGCTGTATCTTCGTAACTTACAACTCGTGGCGATAAAAAGACAAGCAATTCCTGTTTGTCTTCGGACCGTATTTTTGACTTAAACAACCAACCGATCACGGGCAATTTTGAAATAAATGGAAAGCCTTCTTCGGTCACGTTTTTGTTTGATTTGATGATACCCCCGATAACAATGGTATCCCCATCATTGATCAAAAGTTCGCTTTCAACTTTTTTAGTTGTAATGGTCGGCCCCAGATCCGTTAATCCACCCACATCATTCTTATCAATCAGAACTTTCAAGGAAATCTTATTGTCTGCAGTCACATGGGGTGTGACCGACAGTTTAAGTTCGATTTTTTTGAACATGGTCTTGGTGCCTTCGGAACTGTATGTCGCGAAAGGAATTTCAACACCCTGAATAATCGTTGCTTCCTTATTATCAATGGTCAGGACTTTGGGGGCACTGATAATCTTACCTTCGCCTTTGCTTTCCATGGCAAGAAGTTTTGCATTTAGAAGAAACTGAGCCCCTGTGAGACGGGTGAAATTGATACCGATACTCGAATCAGCTGCCACTTTATTGTTCATGGCCACTTGATATCCGTAAGTGCCCCCCAGCGTATCATTATATACATCAAAATTAGGATTGGAATTAAAGTTCCACTCCGTTCCCAGACTTCGAGAAAAGGTTGTCGTGGCTTCAACAATTCGTGCTTCAATAATCACCTGGGGAGTAATTTTGTCGAGCTTTTGGATCAGCTCTTTTGCCTGTTTAATTTTTTCTTTTGTATCGGTCAGAATAATCTGATTGGTTCGTTTATCAACGCTTATTTTGCCTCTATCAGCCGTCATAAGCTTTTCGATATGGGGCAGAATTTCCTTTTCTGCATTTGAATAATTGATCAGAATGTATTCAGTAAAAATTGGCTCAAGGGATTTTTTCTTTAGTTTTGTCTGCTCTTCTGCCGCTATGTACTCAAGCCGTTTTTGCTCTTCCTGTTTCAACGTTTCAAGTGTGGCTATTCTATTAATCCCGCCCTCGGTAACCATTCCAAGCATATTCATTTTAAGGACAAGATCCAGAACCTGATCCCAGGGCACGGGTTTGTCCAGAGTCATGGTCACTTTTCCATCCACATCTTTATCGATGGCAAAATTTTGACTGCTGACGGCCCTGATAATTCGAAAGACATTTTTTATATCGGTTTCAAAAAAATCTACAGAAATTTTTTCACCCGTGTATTTCTTTTTTTGCGACCAGCTGACAAAACCACCATCACCCATCATTGAGTTTAAACCTTCACCGTCTTCGATGGGTTCGATCGGTGCGACCGGCATGGTTTTGGCGGGTGGTGCCACAAGGCCTTCGCTTTCACGTGCCAGATCTTCCGTATCTGCCACCATTGGCTCTTCAGGCGTTTCAACCGGAGAGGTTACCGTGCTTGTTTCTTCTCCCTCGGACATTTTCATTTCAGCCCCGGAACCTGTATCCGAAGTGACACCCGTATCATCCATGGATGTTATTTCAGCATCAGAGGGCTCCGTAATCACGTCTTTCTGATGGGCAAATTCCATTTCAATGTCTTTTATCTCAGGTGTCTTACTCAATACTTCCTTCCACAAGGGAAGTCCGGCCATGTCCTCGGGCTGGGGAGGAACGGATGACGCTTCAAAATTAATTTTGATTGTACTTCCCTGCTGATCAACATAGTAGGGCACCGCTTCCCGAAGTTCAATAATAAACAGAGAATTGTCGCCCATGGCCGGTGTCTGGACAGGGATAATCCGATTCACTGCGCTTTCAAAACGCGTTGTGATAAAGGGATACTTCCTGGTCTTGGGAAGTTTAGTGCCATAAAGCCTGAAATGAATGGTTCTGTCATCCTTTTTCGAAACCTTATATTCCACCTGATGCGTGGTTCCAATGATGATAGCCGACTTGCCTGCTTTTTCAGATGTAAAATCGATCTGATTAACCCATGACATTCCAGCGGCAGGTGCAACAGATGGTTCTGACATGTCCGTCACGTCTTGCCCACCCATTGTATCGTCCTCAATATCACCGGAATCAGTGTTAACATAAACCGCCCCTGCTGTTTCAGAGTCAATGGACGGAGGGTTTTGATCCACAACAGGCGCAGCTTCCTGAATATCTTCTACAACCTCAGCGTCTTCGCCCATTGTCGGTTCACTTGTGCCTTTGCTTGAAACGTCAAGGGAGTCATTGTGCATTTCATCCACGGCTGGGACGTCATCGGCCATGGCCTCGGTTGTTTCTTCCGTAATGACTTCTTCTGTTCCCATTGACGATTCGTTATCGTAATATACGTCTTCGGCAGGAGCATTGTCTAAAGCTGAAACACCCTGTTCGCTGGCATCGGAAGCCACGGACGCAGCGCCAATATGAATGATCAGGCCACGTGTCCCTGAATCAACAGTATAGGCATTGAGAATATTGTTATCAGTGGCATCGATAACAACCCTCATTTTGTCAGGAGAATTAAAATATCTAACCGTCTGGATACCGTTTGAATTGACAAGAATCTTTTGCTCGCCTTTTGTATTGATTCCTTTAATTTTATAGACATCGCAAACGATTCGTCCTGATTTTTGATCCGTTCCAGGAATGGTGAATATTTTATAATCTTCAATTTTTCCGTCTGCATCAATATGGATGTCAGCTGAGTCGTCAGTTATGATTTTATCAATGGATATAATTTGAGTGGCAAGTGCTGCGTCACCTTCCTGACCAAACGATACGTCAGGAACTGCAGCGACTGGTTCAACCATTTCAACGCCACCTTCGGAGTCCGCAGCAAAAGAATCATCGGTAATTTCAACTGCATTTTCAGCAATGGCATCCGGTTCCTCAACCATTCCGGTGTCATTGACAGCCTGAGTATCCATCTCCGTCTCAAGGGGATACTCTTCCATGGGCTCTTCAACAGCTTGAATCCCTTCTTCTAATGTGACAGGCTCTTCGGATACGATCCCGGATTCATTGATAACGAAATCTTCCTGGCCGGAAACGCCGTCCATGTCCCCTTGGGCAGCCTCACCAACCGACACGCTTTCACTACCCTCACCAGCCGGTTTCGTAAGGTTTACGATAAGGCCATTTTCTTCACGGATAATGTCATAATCAACATCACTGTTCAGAAGAACTTTAATTCTTGAATCATAACCGGCCGAATGGCTCTGCTGTGAGGTCTTGATGGCGCTCAGGATAGTGCCTTCAGGAGGATACTCCGAGTCGATATTCTCAAGTTTTGTCCCAGGGAAATAGAGGACGATGCCTAAGGGAAAGGCCTGCTTAACCGACGTATACCTCAAGGGGCTGTTCCCCTGAATGTTGACTTTTAAAGCACCTGCTTCATCGGAAACGGATATGCTGTTAATGGTTCTATCTCCGTTTGTAGCAGAATCAGAGGCAGTAACTCCACCCTTTTTGGTGGCAGTGCATCCTGTGACGATCAACACCAATGCAAGAGCAACCAGCAATGCCTGTGCCCCGTTTTTTAAAAATTTCGAAATTGTGTAAAGCATATCACATTTCTCCAAGAGGTTTTTGAAGCTTCAGTTCCCTTTTTCGTACAATAATTTTACCTAACAAATCTTCAACTTCTTCTTCGATCACAACAATGTTTTTTGAAATTTCAACAACTCGTCCAGAGTTAATACCGATATAAGTACCCTTCTTCACGACATGTCCCTTACCCGTTGATTCCTGAACCATGGCAACACTTCGTTGCGCCCCCTGTATGATAGCAGTCAATTTTAATTGACCGATATCCAGTTTTTCCAAAGGAGTCAGTTTTCCACGCCTGGCATCCCTGATCGTCTGGCTTTTACCGGTATTCTCCAAATAGGATTCCTGTTTGGGCTGAAAAAGGGGCTCAAAGGGGTCGATTCGTCCCGCAGGATTGTATGCGAGTTCTATATCGAATTTCCCGTCGCTTTCCAAGCCAAGCGCAGGAGAGATCACGATATCTTTTTTCATCGTCGACTTTTCATCGGTGACTCTGCCGCCCTGGTCATCCCGGGGTGTTACGGATTTTAAAATTTCTCCATCCGCATTTTTCTCATGCATCTCTGTCGGTGCCTCTGGTCCATCGACAGGAGTCGATACAACCTTGTTTGTTTGACCCTCTATTTTTTCATTGACATCTATGACTTGAGAATCATCACGTTTCACCTGATCATCCATTTTTTCAATTTTGAATGATTTAACATCCACGTGTTCAGGAGTCATTTCCTTATCCTGCTTTTCACATCCGACAACGGATAAGAAAATAATCAGTAAACACGGCATAAAACCTATGGTAATTATTTTTTTAATCATAATGACACTTTTATTGAGTTAGTGTGAATATTAATTATCTTTTCCTACCTTTTTTTTTTCGTTTTTTTATCTTTTGACGGTACAGCCTCTTGTTGTTCAACAAATTTATAGGTCACAGCCTGACATAAGGTTTTAATCTTCATTTTACCGCCATCCTTTGAAGGCGATGATGCCATCTGAATATTTTTTATATTCACGATTCGATTTAAACTGGTCACCTTATCAATAAACATGATCGTATTATGGTAATCCCCAAGCATGCTTATATCAACGGGTATCTCACCGTAAAACCCTTGATTCACTTCCTTTTTCGGTTCAAATGACTGAAATTCCATTCCGGTATCCTGCCCGGATTGTGATATGCTTGTCAACAATGACGGAATTTCTTTTTTTTCAGGCAAGGCTTTCATTACCTTTCTAAATTCAGCTTCCTTCATTTTTCGTTCATTCTGTAACTGAACCAACTGAGCCGCTTTCCTTTTTGCAACGTTCAATTTTTTTTCCGTTGATTCATATTCCGACCTGTATTGCGCAATCTTGTCCAACGTTGGCTTCGCTGATAAAAAAAAGAATGCTGCCCCTAAGAGGGCTATGGTGAAAACACATATGAATAATCTCTGGATTTTATCCAACTCTTCGATTTTTTTAAACATCGGTTCGAATGTCTTAGATGTTAATTCGATTTTTTTCATTATTTCAATGCCTTATCGATGTTTGTTTTTTTAGTGTCTACCTTGGCAATGCTTGCACTGATTTCAAATGATTTCATCTTTATATCATTTGCTACTATTTGTTTCAAAAATTTCAAGACAACATCGTCATAATAAGCCGAGTTTTGCAATCTTTTGGTAAAATCAGCAACAGTAATTTCATCAAGGGCCATGCCTTTGATGACAATACCTTTATCTTTGACATCAAAGTTGGTCAGCCACATTCTCTCCTCGATAAAAACATCTGTCAGCGCTTCAAAGAGGAGAATGGGTTCTTTCCTGACCTTTTCGAGTTCGCCGATAATATTGATTTTTTTCTGCAGCGTCTCGTTTTCCTTGTTAATCAGATCGACTTCCTTGGCCTTTTGTGTATATTTTTCCAACTCAGTTTTGATGGCCTGTGTTTTGTTTTTTTCTTCATTGGTCTTAATACCCAAATGTAATCTGTAGGCACCCATGCCAACCAGCAACAGGATAATTAGAAGAATAAAGATCGAAACCTGGCGTCTGACATTCTCTTTCGTTCTAGCGGCGCGAAATGGTAATAAGTTTATTCGTATCATTTGTCATCCACTTTCCTTATTGCTAACCCCATGCATATTGCACTTTGTGGAGCCATCTGGTCCATGTAATCCTTATCAAACCGATCGTTGTTCACATAGACCTTTTTAAATGGGTCAACCACCTCAACTTCCGTTGATGTTCTCAAAGCAAGCAGTTTTCTAAAATCGGAAATATTTCCTCCACCACCGCTCAAAATAATTCGGCTGATACGCCCTTCGGGATAGGTTGAATAAAAAAAGTCCAGTGCACGGCTGATTTCAGTGCACCAGTCACCTGTCACCGTCGATATGATTTCACGAAGATCTTCCTGGGATATTTTTGAATGCTCATCATCAAGTTTGATTTCCTCGGCTTCTTCAATCGAGCAATCAATAAGGGAGGCTATTTTACGGTTAATCTGATTGCAGCCGAGGGAAACGTCCCTCATGAACAAGGAGCTGCTCCCTTTGAGAATATTCAATGTGGTTTTCCCTGCCCCCACATCAATCAGGGCAGCGTATTCATCACCAGGGTCTTCAGCATCCAGATAACAGGCTTCATAAATATTCTGCAAAGCAAATGCATCAACATCAACAATACAGGGGCTGAGATTGGCCATCTCAAGAACGTTCACATAATCCGCGATCATTTCCTTTTTTGCAGCCACAAGCAGAACACTCATCTGATTGGGATTGTGCTCACTGTCCCCCAGAATCTGAAAATCCAGATTAACATCGCTGATATCAAAGGGAATGTATTGTTCAGCCTCAAAATGAATTGTTGACTGAAGGGCTTCTTCGGACATGGTCTGGACATTGATCTTTTTTACGACCACAGAATAGCCACCGATGGAAATGGCCACATTGGTCTGTTTGATATTAAAGGTACGAAAAAGCTGACGTATTGCATCGGCAACTTCTTCAGGATCCTTGATAATGCCCTCTTCAATGGCACCATGGGGCATATCCACAATTCCGAATTTTTTGAGTACCGGTCCGCTTTTCGATTCCGATATTTCCGCAACTTTAATTGCACTGGAACCTATATCCAGACCAACCAGATTCTTTTTGCTTCCAAATCCCATAATTTGCCCTTATTCACCAAAAATCTTGTCTTTATCAGTAAGTTTATAGTTCAAGGCCAATATGATTTTTCTCTTGGTCTCCATACGACACGGCAGGCCTTTTTCAATACGATCAATGGTAATAGGAGAAACATTTGCTTTTCTGGCAAGCTCCGCTTTACTCATCAACATGGACTCGCGAATTGTTTTTAAAGAATTCTTTGCCATTAACCTATATCCTGTATGACCGGCCTTATAATAATTTACAGCGGTTTTAAATTCGATATTCATTGTCATTGTATGAGCACTTGTTAATGATAATTATATGTTGTTATCCTTAAGTCAAGCAAATTATATAGAAATTTTATACAATTACATTATATTGATCGTTTTATTGATAGCGCCACTATATCTTGTAGGGCTTTCTAAAAAAATATTTAAAAAACCCGTTATACAGGGTAGTTAGTGACACTTTTTTAAAGGGATGCAATAAGCATTGACAGAATATTTTGCATGTCGCACTGTTTATATTGACATTGAGGATCAGTTTTTCTATACGACACAGACTTAAAAGAAAGAAGATGGTAGACATGATCACCTAAGATAATTTATTCTGATAATGTTTTATTTATTTATGACTTATACTATCAGAAAATTTCTTTTAAAAAAATGAAAAACTTTGATTTGTTACTTTTTAAAGATCCACACGCATGAGTCGATTACGGAGTGTTGTTTTCCAGGCATGACCATCTGACGACCACTCCCGTTGAATTCATTTCGACATGCATGAACTGACAAAGCAATCCATGGGAAAGACCATGGGTTATTGAGACCGGCAAACCACGCACCTGTTTAATATGCATCACCCATTCCAGACGTGAGGTCCCATGGATACCATTTTAATTGTCGATGATGAAATCAATTATCTGTCCCTTCTAAGGACGATACTTGAAGAAGAAGGCTTCAACATTTTAACGGCTGAAAGCGGCCAGACAGCCCTTGCCATTCTTGAGGATTCGGATATTGACCTTATTATCACGGATATGAAAATGCCCGAAATGAATGGATTGTTCCTTCTTGACAAAGTCAGATCAGGTTGGCCGGATATTCCGGTTATCATGATGACAGCCCACGGGTCCGTTGAAAAAGCTGTCGAAACCATGCAGAAGGGTGCATTTACCTATATCCAAAAGCCTTTTGACAATAACCGGTTGCTGATCTTTGTCAACAAAGCCCTTAATCACTCCCGTGTTGTTCAGGAAAACAAGCGACTTAGAAATGTTGTCAAATCTCAATTCAGTTTTGGGAATATTGTGGGTAAAAGTAAATCCATGCATAAGGTGCTCAACCTTGTCAACAAAGTGGCCCCCACATCAGCACATGTTCTTGTGGAAGGGGAAAGCGGAACGGGTAAAGAACTTATCGCACGATCTATCCACTTTAATAGTCCCCGAAGACACAACCCTTTTATAGCCGTCAACTGTTCGGCCCTTTCCGAGTCCCTCCTTGAAAGCGAATTATTCGGCCATGAAAAAGGGGCCTTTACCGGTGCCATTACCATGAAAAAAGGTCGATTTGAACTGGCCCACACCGGGACTCTTTTTCTTGATGAAATCGGAGAACTGAGCCAAAATCTTCAGGTTAAAATCCTTCGAGTCATTCAGGAAAAAAGTTTTGAGCGTGTGGGGGGGACATCTGTTGTAAAGGTCAATTTCCGTTTGATCACCGCCACCAATAAAATTCTGAAGGATGAGGTCAAGCTCGGTCGTTTCAGAGAAGATCTCTATTATCGATTGAATGTGGTGTACATCCATCTCCCACCCTTGCGTGAGCGGCCCGAAGATATTCATCTCCTGGCCCATCATTTCTTCAATACCTTTTCTGAAGAAAACATTTCCGGTCGGACACTCAAGGGAATCGCACCCGAATGTGAGCGAATTCTCCTTGAATCAAAATGGCCAGGGAATGTCAGACAACTTGAAAACACGATTGAGCGGGCAATGATATTGTGTACAGGCGAATACATATCACCGTGTGATCTACCGAAAGATATATTCGAATCCTCATCCCAAAATTTTCCAGCTCCTGAAATGAGCTTGGAATCAGGACTTTATGCGACCCTTTCCGGGGTTGAGAAGCAGATGATCATCCATGCACTTGAAAAAGCCAATGGCATCCAAACGCATGCCGCAAAGCTGCTTAAAATTGGAAAAAGCGGCCTCAATCAAAAAATGAAAAAATATGGGATCCGTGTTGGAGATATCCTGCAATAAGACCCGGGGCCCTTAACACGGCGAAGCCGCAACAAAACATATTTATTCTTAACGTCACATTCTGATGAACTCGCAAAAAGTCGACGATTGGCCATGGAAAAAGCATTCACATGCCATCCTGTTCATTTTCGTAAACCCTATGGTTTATATTTTTGAACTCGCCTAATCCCCTCATGTTAAAAGAGAAAAAGTTGTTTTCAAGCAGAATAAAATCGAATGTTCAAAATTATAAACTTTTTAGGGGAATATTGTTCATTCGAACAAACAGAAATAAGCCCGCGCTACATCCGTTTACATTGAACTATCTCACTATAATAACTTGGCATATTATATTTGGAATAATTTAATTTTTCAAAATCTACAGAATGGCAAGGCTATTGCAATAATGATTCAATGCGCACCACCAAGTAGTTATTTATCCTTCTCTCCAGAGCCAGACAACCCCCTTCCCCCATGTCTGGCTCTAACTTTCCCCCTCTTCTTACCTGTGTTTCTTTCTTGCCTGATTTTCATCCGTCAACTTTTTCTTTGGCCATTTCAACATACATGGAATCTGAGAATTCTTTGGCAAGTCTTGAATAAGCGTCGCGGCTTTGGGCCTGATCCCCTTTTTTCTCGTAAATGAGTCCAAGATGAAATAGAGCCTCGTCCTTTTTGATCTCATTTTCCCCGGATAAAAGTTCCTGATACCTGGCAACAGCCTGATCTGTTTTATCCATGGCTTCATAACATTGGGCCAGAGCACAAAGACTGATGTTTCTCAATGCCGTCCCAGGCTTGGATTCGGAAAGCAAATCGTTATAAAGTTTCTCAGCTGCAGAAAAATCCTTTTCCTTGAAATATATGCCGGCATACTTTGCCTGGGCGAGCATGGCCGCTGTTGTTCCAGCATACTTTCCCAGAAAAGAGTCTCCCTTTTCCTTGACATCTTTTAATGGAACGTCACCTTTTTTTTCTTTTAAAGCCGTTTCATACCAGGCCATATCCGATGCATATTGGGCGAAAGCTTTGTTTCCCCGACTCTGGGCATAGTATTGATACCCTGAAATCACGATAATCAGAGCAAGTGCCCCGATGACAACTGACATGATCATCGATTTATTCTGTCGGGAATATTCCAGGGCCTTGTTGGACAATGTAATAAACTCATCCGGTTCATTTAGTTCTTTTTTACGTGCCAGTGATACCTGTGCCATTTTTCCTCCCTAATCACTTTCATAAAAAACATGCCATAATCATCACACTAGTCGTGTTTTAATTCTACGCCATCCATCATCAGGAATACTTGCCCCCGTCACCTGACACACCTCATACCCACATGACGAAGCAAGGGCTCCGCATTTTTCCATGGAATACCCCTGGGTAAGTCCATATAAAAAACCAGCGGCCCAGAGATCTCCGGCTCCCGTTGTGTCCACGGGGGCATTCCCTTTTACAGGATCGACTCTCACTGTTTCTCCATGGTGGGAAATATAACTTCCCCGAGCTCCCACTTTAAGAACGGCGATGTCAGCGTGCGCTGCCAAGGTGTCCAAAGCCTTTGCTTCATCGGAAAAGCCTGTGAATGCTTTGGCTTCGTCTTCATTGGCGATCAGAATATCAATAGATTCCAGAACATTTTCCTTTAAAAAATCCAAAGATTGCTCAACCACCGTAAAACTTGCAAGATCAAGGGCAATCCTGGCTCCGGCTTTTTTTGCCCCATTCAGGGCTGCCATCATCAGCTCTTGATTAAAAAGGAGATACCCTTCCATCATGACAACCGATGCACCGGCAAAACATTGTTCCGTAATCAGTGCCGGATTCATTTCCGCTGAAGCACCCAGATAGGTAAACATGGAACGCTGAGCATCCGGAGTTATCAGTGAAACCACTCGTCCGGTGGGGGTCTTGGACTTGAAAAGCTGGGGCTTTACTCCGCTGTTCAAAAGGCCTTGCTCAAACAGCGCGCCAAAGTCATCCTCGCCGCATTGACCTACAAAGCTGCCATTACCGCCCAGTCGTCCGATGCCGATAATCGTATTACAGGCCGACCCGCCCGGCACAATGTCCGGCTTCACAGGCAGTCTGCTGATCACGTCATCGATAAACGCGCTTTCGACCAGAGTCATGCCGCCCTTGACATCACTGATATCATTCAAAAAATCCTGACTAACCTGGGCAAGCACATCAATCAAAGCCGATCCGATACCCACGATGCGTTTTCCATGTGCATCTGTTTTTCCTGTCATTTATCTATCCTTTTCTACCAGACAAGGGCCTCATGAACCCACCCCGAGTCTCCGTCCGAATGCTGAATGTTGATCCATTGCCCCTCTCGTTTTAGAACCTTGAACGGTACGCCATTATTGACCACAAAAACAACGGGAGTACCGGTTCCAGGGCCCGAACGCACATTGCAGTTATCTTTTTTTGTGATTACCGAATCCTGGGCAGACACCGTGGACTCATGAATCCAGCCCACATCATCCTCATAATCCCGGATGTAGTACCAGCCATCTTTTTGATCCAACACAAGAAGGGGGTAATTTTTATCAAGATTTTCCCATGCAATATCGTATGTCGTTCCGGGTCCGATACGGACATTCGCCGAATTTACAGAGACGCTGAGTCGCTGTGCATTTGCTGTTCCCGAAAGAATAAACATGATGACGAGGCCGTAACTAAGCCTCTTGACACCCAAAACCAATTTCTTCATATCAATCCACATGAATGACACCCGTTCAAGTCATCATCGAAACGTTTGTGGGATTACCGCCCCGATGTCTGTTTTTCTGACCGGAGCTCCAAACAAAGATAGCCGCCTTTCAAGGGTGAAAGGCGGCAGATCAATCATATGTGAATGACGGTATTACAAGCAAAAGAAGATGTCAATCCTCCAAGCCAAGGCTTTTTCGATTAAATGGCCTTTGTCATCAAATCTCCCACGCGTTTTGAAAAGTCTGCTGGATCATCGATTTTCCCACCCTCACTGATGATGGCCATATCCAAAAACAGATGGCAGTAGTCCACAAGGATGCTGTTCTTGGTATCGGTTTCAAAAAGGGTTTTCATTCGGGTCATTACGGGATGATTAATATTGAGTTCCAAAACCCGCTTCTGTTTAGGCATCTCCTGACCCGTTGACTTCATGATTTTTTCCATGTAAGCGCTCATTCCGTAATCATCTCCGGATAAACAGGATACGGAATTTTTCAGCCTGGAAGACACCTTCACTTCTTTGACCTGCTCATCCAGTTTGCTTTTGATGAAGTCAAAAAGTTTTGAATATTCTTCTTTTTTCGTGTCATCAACTTTATCAATATCGAGATCACCTTTTTCAGCGCTCTTCAGTTTTTTCCCCTCATATTCCGTGAGATTCTGAACCACCCATTCATCCACGGGATCCGTCATCAGAAGGACTTCATAGTCTTTTTCCTTGAGGGCTTCCAAATGGGGGCTGTTCATCAGCGCCGAAAGATTTTCACCGGTGATGTAATAAATGAATTCCTGCCCTTCTTTCATGCCTTCAATATAGTCTTTAAGGGATGCGAGCTTCCCTTGGGACCGGGTGGTTTTATACCGGATAAGATGGGCCAGCTTGTCCTTGTTTTCAAAATCCATGGGAATTCCTGATTTTATGGCCTGACCGAATTCCATGAAGAAATTGTCATATTTTTCCTTGTCCATTTTGGAAAAAACATCGAAAAGCTTTTTAACAAGATTTTTTCTGATATTGGTGACCAGTCGATTCTGCTGAAGGATTTCACGACTGACATTCAAGTTAAGATCCGGTGCGTCAACAACCCCGTTGATGAAGGCAAGATATTCGGGCATGAGTTCCTTGCAGTCATCCATGATAAAGACGCGTTTACAGTATAAATGCATACCATTTTTACGATCTTTGTAAAACATGTCAAAGGGTGCTTTTGAAGGAATATAAAGAAGCGCCGTGTACTCGGTTGTTCCCTCGAATTTCATGTGCAGGCGTTCAAGGGGGGGATTCCAGTCATGGCTCAGATGCTTGTAGAATTCTTCATGTTCTTCATCGGTGACATCATCCTTGTCCCTTGCCCAGATGGCTTTCATGGAATTCAAGGTGTCGTCCACTTGAACTTTTTTTGTGGTATCTCCGATGGGCTTGCCATCTTTGTCCTTGATGATCTGATCTTCGGGAAGAGGCTCGGTTTTTTCCACATTCATCAGGATGGGATAATTCACAAAATCAGAATGTTTTTTAACAATGCGTCGAAGGGTCCATTCATCGGTATAATCGTCGCCCTCTTCATCCATTTTCTTAAGATAAAGGGTGATGCTTGTCCCGCGTTTTTCCTTTTCCGTTTCTTCAATGGTGTAAGACCCGTCACCTGTGGATTCCCAGAGAACCGCTTTGGCATTGCCCGCTGCTTTGGTCACCAGCACCACTTTATCAGCCACAATAAAGGAGCTGTAGAACCCCACGCCAAACTGACCGATCAGTTCAGGCGACAAACTGTCTTTTTTCTTGGCCTCTTCAAGCGCAGCCATGAATGCTGCGGTTCCGCTTTTGGCAATGGTTCCAATGTTTTCATTGACTTCGTCATAGGTCATCCCGATGCCGTTATCGGATATTTCAATGGTGTTTTTGTCTTTATCGGTGCTGATCCGAATGTGGAGATCCGGATCATCGCCAATGATGTCCGGCTCGGTCTGTGCCTTAAAACGCAATTTATCCAGGGCATCGGATGAATTGGAAATCAGTTCCCTCAAAAAAATTTCCTGGTGGGAATAAAGGGAATTTACAATGAGATTCATTAATTGCTGAACTTCTGTTTTAAATTGTCGTGTTTCTTTTTTTTCCATGTCAACTCCTGTCCTTTTTTTATGCATAATAACGATAACGTTTTCAAAACGTTCATATGATGATCTTATTTTGTTTACTTCGGGGCTTCGGCACGACCCTGCGCCTCAAGAAATATAGAATAATTTTGTACACTTTTTCCAAATGTCAAGTCCCAGGGCAATAATAGTACCACAGACACGGATGGACAAATGTCTATAAATGTGTTGCGTCCAGGCCGGTTCATGATGTAATAAGGTACGGATATTTTTGTTAATCAAATGAATACCTTCACCTTATTGAACACGGGTTAAGATGTATTTATACAGGAGTTTTTTTTATGAATTATGACGGCATGCATTACGAGGGGATGATTTTCAGGCCCCCGTCAGAAGCTTACAGCATCCTTCTCCAGGTGACCGTGGGATGCTCGCACAACAAATGTACATTCTGCGAAATGTACAAGGAAAAACGAATTTTTAAAATCAAATCTGACCAGCAGATCATGGCGGATATCGAGTATGCCGCAAAAAACCACCGCCGCAGTGACCGCCTGTTTCTCTGTGACGGAGATGCCCTGATCATTCCCCAGAAGCGGTTAATCCGTATTCTCGGAGAAATCAAACGCCGACTGCCCTGGGTCACACGGGTGGGGACGTACGCCAACACCAAAAGTATCAGCAAAAAAACCGTGGAAGAGCTCAAAGAGCTCAAGGCTCTTGGCCTTACCATCGCTTACATGGGCCTTGAGTCCGGTGATGATGTAACCCTTTCACGGATCAACAAAGGGGCTGATTCGGGGCGCATGATCGATATGGGCCGAAAAATCAGACAGGCCGGGATAAAATTATCCGTCACAGTGCTTCTGGGCATAGCCGGTCGGGAACGTTCCATGGAGCATGCCCGGGAAACAGGGCGGGTCCTTTCGGCCATTGACCCCGAGTTTGTGGGTGCCTTGAGCCTGATGCTCACTCCGGGCACACCCCTTTACAAGGACCATCTGGCCGGAAAGTTCCCGGTGCTGGAAGCCAAGGAACTTTTGCAGGAACTTGGAGTGATGATCTCGTCCACCCATCTATCCAACGGCATGTTCCATTCAAACCATGCGTCAAATTACCTGCCCATCAAGGCCAAACTTCCGGGAGACAAAAATAAGACCCTTGAAATGATTGAAAAGGCTCTGGCCGGAAAAATTTCACTGAAACCTGAGCACTTGAGAGCTTTATAAAAAGTAAACGTTATAATACCATCAGACAATGATTCAAACATTCACCATGTAAGGAGAAAAACCACCATGACAGAAACCCGGAAAACGCGTGATGACCTCTGCATCAACACCATACGAACCCTTTCCATGGATGCGGTCCAGAAAGCCAACTCTGGTCATCCGGGTGCGCCCATGGGTCTTGCTCCCGCTGCATATGTTCTGTGGACCCGACACCTTAAACACAATCCAAAAAACTCGGCTTGGCCGGACCGTGACCGCTTTGTCCTATCCGGAGGGCATGCCTCCATGCTGTTGTACAGCCTTCTTCACCTGACCGGTTATGGCCTGAGCCTGGACGATATCAAAAATTTCAGGCAATGGGGCAGCAAAACACCCGGACATCCCGAATACAAACATACCAATGGCGTGGAAGTCACCACGGGTCCTCTGGGCCAGGGTGTTGCCAATGCCGTGGGCATGGCCATGACAGAAAGACATCTTGCCGCCGTGTACAACAAACCAGGCCATGACATTGTCGATCATTACACCTATGTGATGTGTGGAGACGGAGACATGATGGAAGGGATCGCTTCCGAAGCCGTCTCCCTTGCCGGCCATCTGGCCTTATCAAAACTGATCTGCCTGTATGACGACAATAAAATCTCCATTGAAGGCTCAACGGACATCGCCTTTACCGAAGATGTTCAAGCACGGTTCAATGCATACGGCTGGAACACCATCAAGGTTGAAAACGGCAATGATCCTGACCAGATCGACGCGGCCTTGAACAAAGCTAAAAGCCAGAATGAAAAGCCCAGTCTGCTTCTCCTGAGAACCCATATCGCCTTTGGCAGCCCCAATATGCAGGACAGTCCCGATGCCCATGGTTCCCCTCTGGGTGATGAAGAAATCCGTCTGACCAAAAAAAACCTGGGCTGGCCCGAAGACGCATCCTTCCTGATTCCCGAAGAAGCTGCGTCTGTTTTCAGGGCATGCATCGATAAAGGGGCAGAGCAAGAAAACCAGTGGCAGAAAACATTTAACACCTATTCCAAAGCGTTCCCCGAGCTGACCAACCAGTGGGTTGACGGAATCAGCGGCTTTCTGACATTTGGCTGGGATCAGAACCTCCCTGAATTTAAACCGGAAGACAGTGCCATGGCAACCCGGGCAGCATCCGGAAAAGTATTAAACGCCATTGCGGAAAAGCTTCCCTGCCTGATCGGCGGTTCGGCGGACCTTGCTCCGTCAAACAAGACCTACCTCACCTGTTCCCATGAATTTCAAAAGACCAGCTACGATGGCCGGAATATCAGGTTTGGTGTGCGTGAGCATGCCATGGGTGCCATCATGGCCGGTATGTTTGTCCACGGCGGTGTCCGGCCCTATGGCGGAACCTTCCTGGCCTTTGCCGACTACATGCGCCCGGCCATCCGTGTGGCCAGCCTCATGGGGCTGCCCCTGATTTACGTATTCACCCACGACAGTGTGGCGGTGGGCGAAGACGGCCCCACCCATCAGCCCGTTGAGCACCTGGCATCCTTGAGGACCATTCCCGGCCTGACCGTGATCCGTCCCGCCGATGCCACTGAAACCCGGGATGCCTGGACCATCGCCCTTCGTCTCACCGATGGCCCCAGTGCCCTTCTAATGAGCCGCCAGAAACTGCCCATCCTTGATCGAAGCCAGGCCGAAGGTTCAGTCAGAAGCGGAGCCTACATCCTTAAAAACACCGAAGGCACACCGGATGTCATTCTCATGGCATCGGGCTCTGAAGTCCACCTCATTGACCAGGCTGCGGATGTTCTTGCAACCAAAGGGATCAAAGCCCGGGTGGTCAGCATGCCCAGCTGGGAACTTTTTGAAATGAACCAGGATAATTACAAAGAATGGATCCTTCTCCCCAACGTGAAGAAAAGAGTGGCTGTTGAAGCCGGTATCGCCATGGGATGGGAAAAATACGTGGGCGATGACGGGGTGATCATCAGCATCGAGAAATACGGAACGTCGGCACCCGGATCAAAAGTGCTGAAAGAATACGGATTTTCTGTGGATAATGTGGTTGAAAAAACTCTGGCTTTGATGGGCAAAGAAAAATAGGGGCCATGGGACTTATAGGACTCATGGGACCTATAAGACCTATGGTCTTTGACGCCGATTGAAATACATTATAAGTCCTATGGGTCCCATAGGTCCCATAGGACTTATTAAAAACGATTAATACCGGTAATGATCCGACTTGAACGGACCATCCACGGGCACTCCGATGTAATCGGCCTGTTGCTGGGTCAGCTTGGTGAGTTTCACACCCAGACGACCCAGATGAAGCATGGCCACTTCTTCATCCAGTTTCTTGGACAGGGTGTAAACCTTTAATTCGTGCTTTTCAGTGGCCAGCTGGATCTGGGCCAGGGTCTGATTGGTAAAGCTGTTGCTCATCACAAAGCTGGGATGACCTGTGGCACAACCCAGGTTCACCAGTCGGCCCTCGGCAAGAACCACGATGGAACGGCCTGATTTCAGGGTCCATTTATCCACCTGGGGTTTGATGTTCAGCTTGGTGCATCCCGGTGTTTTTTCCAGATAACTCATGTCGATTTCATTATCAAAATGGCCGATGTTGCAGATAATGGCTTCGTCTTTCATTTGTTCCATATGCTCACCGGAGATCACATGGTAGTTACCGGTGCAGGTAACGAAGATGTCCCCTTTGGTAACAGCCTCATCCAGGGTCACCACTTCATAGCCCTGCATGGATGCCTGAAGGGCGCAGATGGGATCGATTTCCGTCACAAGTACCCGTGCCCCGAATCCCCGCATGGAGCTGGAACAGCCCTTGCCCACATCCCCATATCCGCAGATCACCACCACTTTCCCTGCAATCATAATATCGGTGGCGCGTTTGATACCGTCTGCCAGTGATTCCTGGCATCCGTAAAGATTGTCGAATTTGGATTTGGTCACACTGTCATTGACATTGATGGCCGGAAACAGGAGTTGACCACTTTTCTGCAATTGATAGAGCCTGTTCACGCCGGTGGTTGTCTCTTCGGAAACACCTCTGATTTTGGAGGCTATTTTAGTCCATTTCCGGGGGTCTGTTTTGTAACTGGCTTTGAGGCGCTCAAGGAAACAGCGTTCTTCTTCATTGCCTGGAGTCCGATCAAGAAGTGACGGGTCTTTTTCAGCCTTGACCCCTTCATGCACCAGAATTGTTGCATCTCCACCGTCATCCACGATCAAATCCGGCCCGCTGCCGTCAGGCCATGTGAGGGCCATTTCAGTACACCACCAGTACTCTTCCAGGTTTTCACCTTTCCAGGCAAACACAGCGGCTGTTTTATTGTGGGCAATGGCGGCGGCTGCATGATCCTGGGTGGAAAAGATATTGCATGAGGCCCACCTGATATCAGCACCCAGTTCATACAGGGTTTCGATCAGCATGGCGGTCTGGATAGTCATATGAAGACTTCCGGTCACCTTCAATCCTTTCAAGGGCTTGTCTTTCCCGTATTTTTTCCGTGAAGACATCAGCCCGGGCATTTCATTTTCCGAAAGCTGCATATCCTTATTGCCAAAGTCGGCAAGAGACATGTCAGCCACCTTGTTTTTCATTGTAAGATCCAATTGTTGAAAAGCCATTTTTTTCTCCTTGATTATGTATTTATTGATGAACTCGCAAAAGATCAACGGATGGCTATGGAAAAAGGTCCATCCTTATTTATTGCACGTGTATATGTTTAGTACCAAAGACTGGTTGAGGTTGTGGCTTTTCACCTGGCAGAGAGAAAAAAGTCTGTCCGTGATCCATTGTTTCATTTCTCCCGATGAAAAACCAAGCCAACGGTCTCCATATTCTTGACGCAACATTTCGTTATCATGACGTTCAAATTCAGCGATGATCAGGATCCCTTGGTCCTTTAGAATCCGATGGGCCTCTTTGATGGCTATCTCAGGTTCGGACAGGTGGTGCAAGGCAAGGGATATAATTGCCAGATCCACTTCTCTGTCTTTGAGCGGAAGGTGCTCAAGCTCTCCCAACCTGAGGTCCACCGGAATATTCCCTTGGGAAAAACGCTTCCGGGCTTCCGCAAGCATCATGGCGGAGCTGTCCACGCCGATCACCTGCCCTGCATGCCGTGTCAAATAGGTCAGAAGTTCGCCTGTTCCGCATCCCAGATCCACAGCATGGTCCGTCTCTCCAATACTGTCCAGGATGGCGGCGTTTATATCAAAGGAGCCCAGGATATCTTTCTTCAATACATCCCATTTGTGGGCAATGGAATTGAAAAAATGTCTTGTTTTTGCGCTTCTCTCCTCAATCATAAGTTCAGCCCGCCGACAGTCATCACGTAAAGGGGCCTCTTTGGAAAAGAGGCTTTGGACAGCCTCCGAGAAAACGGCGATATCCGAGCCCTTATGGGATGTGTAAAAGGCCCAGACTCCGTTTCTCCGGCATTTCAACAACCCGGAATCGGTCAGGATCTTCAGGTGCCGCGAGATTCTGGACTGGCCCATATCCATCAGAGTCACCAGTTCATTGACACTGAGTTCGTGCTTTTGAAGCACATTATAAATTCGAATCCTGGTGCTATCCGACAGGGCTTTAAAATAATTCAGACTGTTCATATATATCCATATATCTAAATATCAAGATTTCCTGATATAATAGGGCCAAACTACAATCAGGTCAAGAAAAATCATTTAAAATGGTTGCCAAACAACAAATTCATACGGTATAATCCATGATCTTTTCAATGTATCCTGTAGTAAGGCAATCCTTCTTTGTCGGCTTGCTGTAGATGACACTTAGTTTAAAGAACCCGAACCATACGAGTGGACATACCCCCAGAGATATGTTGGACCCAATCTATGAACCATACACTCGGCTGACCATATCGGGTCTGTTTCCTATTTCCCAGATCAGCATCGAAGGAGGTGCACATGAATTTCAAGGCCTTGGGTGAAAGCCTCGGACTCGAGGAAGACGAATTCATCGAAATTGTTGAAATATTTGTTGAAACTGCTGTATCGGACATTAAAAAACTGGAATGCGCCCTGCCATCAAACGATTTTGCGGCAGTCTCCGATGCGGCCCATTCCCTCAAAGGATCAGCGGGCAATCTTGGTTTTATGGACATCTCACGTCTATCAGCCACCATCGAAGACAAAGCAAGAAAGAACAATATAACGGGACTGGCTCCGGCTATTATAGAGCTTACAGCCTTGATCACCGGCATCAAAGATCAGATGTAAAAAACCAGAGATGGAAAGGATTTTAATTTTCTTTTCCCTGACAAAACATGATGAACTCGTAAAACGTATAAAGATGGTTATGGAACATGCTTAACAGGAGCACCATGAATATTAATTCACCGCTTTCCATACTGGTTGTGGATGACAATCCGTTAAACGTGCGTTTGCTTGAAACCACTCTGGCTAAAGAAGGTTACAACATATTCAAAGCATATAACGGCCCTGACGCCAGGGAATCTGCCTGCACGAACAATCCTGACCTGATTCTTCTGGATATCCAGATGCCCGGGGAAAACGGTTTTGATGTCATAAAAAAGCTTAAAAACAAAGGCGATACGGCCTCTATTCCAGTCATTTTTCTGACAGGTGTTAGTGAAATCGATGCCAAACTTGAAGGATTTGAACTGGGTGCCGTGGATTACATCACCAAACCCTTTCATCCCCTGGAAGTCTCAGCCCGGGTCCGGTTACATTTAAAACTGTCCATTGCAACCAACTCCCTGATTCGGAGTCAAGCCGATAAGCTCAAGCAGATTTCCGATGCCCAGACCTCCATGCTCACGACCCCTGAAAAATACCCCGATGCCCGGTTTGGTGTCCAGTATATGTCTCTCCACGAAGCGGGTGGAGATTTCTATGAAGTACTCCCCATTTCAAATGATATTTACGGTTATTTTGTGGCTGATTTTTCAGGCCACGACATAAGCACAAGCTATCTGACCTCATCTGTAAAGGGCCTGCTCAAACAGAATTGCTCTCCCATTTATCAACCCCTGGAGAGTATCAAAATGATCAACGACGTTCTGGTGGAAATCCTTCCCCCCGGGAAATACCTCACGGCCTGTTATGCCCGGCTCAACCGAAAGACGCGCCAGATGCGTGTGATCTGTGCGGGCCATCCTCCGGTCTGCTATGTGCCTGTGACAGGGCAGGCCCGCATCCTTGAAATGGAAGGGGATGTCATCGGTATTTTCAAAAATGTCCTGTTCGGCCAGGAAACCCTTATTGTCAATCCCGGTGACCGTTTTTATATGTATACCGACGGCTTGATCGAATCCACCGATAAAAAAATCGTCTGGTCAGAAGGGGCCGACCGTATGCTTGCGGCCTGTCAGAGTGCCCATGATGTTCCGATTTCAAAGGCCCCGGAAAAAATCACACAACTCCTTTGCCCGGACCTTTCAAAGCTGGAAGACGATATCGTCATTCTGGCCATTGAAGTATAGATACCCAGGAGACGTTACCTATGCCAAAGCCCATGACTTTCGATGTTTCCTGTGAGCCGGACAGTCTTTCCATTGTGCTGAGTTCCACCATGGAATGCATTGACAGGGTTGATACCATTGTAAAAAATATGATGCACGATAAAGGGCTTGCGATACATTCCTTTGCTGTCAGAGTGGTCATGCGTGAAGGCCTGACCAATTCCGTACGCCACGGCCACAAACATGACCCGGACAAACTCATTCGCTTTAATCTGAAAATATCCGGAAGCATTCTGACCATGATCATCGAAGATCAGGGCGAGGGTTTTGACTGGAGAGCCATCATGGGTAAGGACCGGATTGACAGCCGAAACGAGTCCCCAACCGACCATGGCCGGGGATTTTTTATCATGGACGATTATTTTGATACCTGCGATTTTAACGAAAAAGGGAATATTTTGATTCTTGGTAAAAACATTTCATCTTGATAATGAGCCCATTATCCTTTAAGTATCTGCCATGGGATACATATTTGACTATAACGATGCCTTAACATGCGAAAAATGGCACAGCAGCCAGCAGAACCTCCAGGTCAAAAGCCTGCAGGGACAGCTTATGCTGGATCTCCTGAATCCGCTGTCCTGCGATTCCATCCTTGACATCGGCTGTGGCACCGGAGAAATCCTGTCCTATCTGGTGGCCCGAAACAATTTCCAACTTACCGGCATCGACGCATCTCCCTATATGCTCGATTTCGCCCGCCAAAAGCTTGGAAACCGCGTAGGCCTTCATCGCGGGCCAGCCGAAGATCTCCCCTTTGATGATAATTCATTTCACCATGCCTTGCTTGTAAACAGCCTTGAGTTTGTGGACAATCCGGTCAAGGCCATCGAAGAGGCGGCACGTGTGGCCAAGGACCGTCTTTTTATCGGAGCCCTGAACCGGTATGCCGTCCAGGGAAAAAACAAAGGGGCTTCAACGATCCTTGAAAAATCCATGTGCAGTAAAGCTCATTTTTTCAGTGTATGGGAATTAAAAAACATCATCCGATCGACTCTGGGCAACGTGCCCCTATCCTGGTGTACCGTGAACCTCATGGCTATGGCCCAGGACAACTTTATTCATAAAATCGAACAGAACACGCTGATACGAAAACTCCCTTTCGGCTCCTACATCGGGATGGTTGTCACCCTGGTTCCCACGTACAGGGTCAAACCCCTACCCTTAAAACTCGTGGAAAGAAATAAACGCAATATGGCCGGAAGTCCTTGCACCACAGCCGAAAAAAAACAATTCGCCGGAGAAAAGTAAGAGAATCATGGACGCTTTTTGTTATGCCAAACGAGATAAGAACGCGGTGCTTTGCTATCTGTGCAGACAGCGTTGCCTTATTCAGGACGGACAGCGGGGTCTCTGCGGGGTTCGTGAAAACCAGGGGGGATCTCTCCGGTCCCTGGTATACGGACAGGTGGTGGCAGAGCACATAGACCCCATCGAGAAAAAGCCTTTGTTCCATCTTGCACCCGGAAGTCTTTCCTATTCCATTGCAACTGTGGGCTGCAATTTTTCCTGCCGTTTCTGCCAGAATGCAGACATCGCCCAGATGCCCAAAGACCGCAACGGCATGATTCTCGGATCTCCTGTCAGGCCAGCCCAGGTCGTTGAGTCAGCCCTTAGAGCCGGATGCCTCTCCATATCCTTCACCTACACCGAGCCCACGGTTTATTTTGAATACGCCTTTGATACCGCGACCCTTGCACGGCAAAAGGGCCTGAAAACCGTCTTTGTATCCAACGGCTACATGGGTGCCGAAGCCATTGACATGATCGCCCCGGTCCTTGATGCAGCCAACATTGACCTCAAGGCATTCAGCGATGATTTTTACAAAACATACTGCGGAGCACGCCTTTCACCTGTCAAGGAAACCCTCAGAAAAATGAAGGCCGCTGGAATTTTTCTTGAAATCACCACCCTTCTGATTCCAGGCCTGAATGACAGCGAAACAGAACTCAAGGCCCTGGCTCAATTTATCGTAAAGGATCTGGGGCCCGAAACGCCCTGGCATATCAGCCGATTCCATCCCACATACCGGCTTACGGACCGGCCTATGACCCCGCTTGCAAGTTTATCCTTTGCCAGAAAAACCGGCATTGAGGCTGGCCTTTATTATGTCTATACCGGGAATGTCCCCGGCGACACAGGAGAAAATACCTTCTGTCACCTTTGCGGTAAAACACTCATCCACAGGCGGGGTTACATGATCCGTGACAACGCCATTGAAAACGGGAAATGCCCGGACTGCCAAGCCCCAATCCACGGAGTTGATATCTGACCTGATGAAACCTGACACCAACACTGATCTTTTGTCGAAAATAACCGTTTACGGCAGGATGATCAAATTCAGCCACACGATCTTTGCTTTGCCCTTTGCCCTTTCCGCTGTGATACTGGCTGGCCGGGACCACACGATTCAGGCAGCCTCAATTTTCTGGATACTCCTTGCCATGGTGGGTGCCCGTTCGGCAGCCATGGGCTTCAACCGCCTGGTGGATGCAGATATGGACGGAATAAACCCCAGGACCCGGATGAGAGAAATTCCTTCCGGAGCCCTGAGTAAACATGCAGCGATTCTATTCATTGTCCTTTCATCCTGCCTGTTCATCCTCTCTGCAGCCATGCTGGGGTCCATGTGCTTTTACCTGTCTTTTCCGGTTTTAGCCTTATTGTTTCTGTATTCTTACACCAAACGCTTCACCTTTCTCTGTCATCTTTATCTGGGCTTCGTGATTTCCCTGTCCCCCCTGGGGGCCTGGATCGCCCTGACCGATTCCTTGTCCATGGGCATTTTCTACCTGTCCATGGCCCTGTTGACCAACATCGCAGGTTTCGATATTCTATACGCCTGTCAGGATACGGACTTTGATCAGAAGCAAGGGCTTTTTTCCATACCAGCCACCTTCGGCATCCAAAAGGCCTTGTCCATGTCAACAATTCTCCACATCGCCACCTTTTTCTTTTTTTTTATGATCTATGTGGCCTTTGACATGGGGCCGGTTTATCTGTTTACCGTGGGGGTCATCGGAGTGCTTCTGATCATCGAACATCGTCTTGTGAAACCCCATGATCTGACCCATGTGCACATCGCCTTTTTTCATATCAACAGCATCCTGTCCGTGGTGCTTTTAGCAGGGATTATCATCAATGAATTGCTCAGAGTCTAAAACCATCGTCATCGCCATCTGCGGCGCATCGGGAGCGCTATACGGCATCCGGCTGCTCAAGGCCTTGCTTGAGCGGAATACCCATGTATATCTGATAGTCTCGTCGGCGGGAAAATCCGTTTTAAAGCATGAATGCGGATACAAAGGCGAGGCATTTGAGGAATTTCTCTGTTCAAAAGGGATACACCCAATCCCACAGGCCACCCTTACCATACTGGATGAACACGATTTCTTCACTCCCCCGGCCAGCGGATCATTCAGGCATGACGGCATGGTCATTGCCCCCTGCACCATGGGCACACTGGGGGCCATTGCCGCAGGCCTTGCCTCCAACCTGATCCAGAGGGCCGCCGATGTTTGCCTCAAGGAAAAACATCCCCTGATTCTTCTGCCCCGGGAAACCCCACTGAGCACCATCCATCTGACGAACATGCTCAAGGTCACCCGGGCTGGCGCAACCATCATGCCGCCCTGCCCCTCATTCTATACAGGCGCGCAAAGCATCGATGATCTGGTGGACACGGTGGTGGCACGGGCTCTGGATCACCTGGGAATCGAGCAGAATCTGGTCAAGCCATGGGCACAGGCCTGAAAAATTTAAAACACACCACCGCCTTAAACACATCGCATCGTTTTGCAGCCCTGAAAAAAGTCAGAACAAGGGCCTGACCTTCGCATGTGATATCAAAGGGAGTCGGGCATCCGTACTCAATGATGATGGAACCGTCTGTGAAGAGTATTCTTTTGAAAAGTCGTTTGGCGTTCAATCATGTCACAATGGTGTGGGCTTTTTCGTAATGTATCAGCCTGAAGGCTTCCCCTTCCTGCTCTTGCGATCCTGAGTAAACGACATATCCAACACCTGTTTTATCCGGCATAATTTTTTTTAGGTAGTTCAACCCCTTAATAAACTCTTTCTGAAAGGTTTCCGCCGATTTTATTTCCACAGGGATAAGATTCGAGCCAGTTTGATAGAGTACATCGACTTCATTGGTGTTATTGTCACGGTAAAAGAACAGATTTGGGTCAAGCCCCTGATTCAACCGTTTCTTGACCATTTCCATGATCACCAGATTTTCAAAAAGCCCCCCCCTTAAGGGATCTCTTTCCATCTGATTATTCGACTCGATACCCAAAAGATAGGCAGCAAGCCCTGTATCGTAGAAATACAATTTCGGTGATTTGATCAGCCGTTTGCCGATATTGGCCTGATAGGGTTCCAGAAAAAAGAGGATAAACGAGGCTTCAAGAACAGATATCCACGCGTTGATCGTGGGGGCAGAGACCCCGGTTTCATTCCTAAAGTTTAAATTTAAATTTGTATAAAATATACGCCCATTCACACGATGATGCAACACTGAATGTTTATTAATATCAATCGTAAGGCTCTATTCCCATGATGGAATCCCCGTTGACATTGTACCCTATGGATCGAGGTTTACGCTTGATTGTTTGGCGGGGATTTTGAAGAAAAAGAGAACAGTTCAATTCTTGATGCATTCATCAAGCGCAGAAAATTTGAAGAACTTATTCATAATTAACAACGTATAACGAGGTGAATTGATGCATACATTTACCGCCATTGTGCATAAAGAAGATGATCTTTACGTGGCCCTCTGTCCTGAAATAGGAACGGCAAGCCAGGCCGAGACAATCAAAGAGGCTGTAATCAATCTCAAGGAAGCAACGGAACTTTACCTGGAAGAATTTCCGGCCATACAAACCTACCGTTCACTGATGACGACATTTGAGGTTGCTTCCCATGCCTGAACTTCCGAGAATATCAGACATGGGAAGCAACCTCAAAATCTTTAGGAAACTTGGCTTTCATGAAACACGGCAAAAAGGCAGCCATGTTGACATGCGTAAAGGTGACAAGGGTTGTGTTATTCCGCTTCATAAAAGCCTTGCCGTCGGAACTCTCCGAAGCGCAATTCGTCAGGCAGGTATCAGCGTGGATGAATTTGTTGCCGCTGCAAGCCGCCTTAATCACTAATCCAGCCGACCCCAATATCAAAAGCATAAATATTGACGCCCCCTTTTTCGCTAATTGGATCTCTTGTCACCCACCTTCCAATGCTCCGGCGAGTAGTGCCTGTACCCATATATTACACCACGATTTTTCGCCCTACAGAGCTATTTTTTCCCGGAGGGCTGGGCCACATTCAAAGGTGCGTTTTATCAAAGAGCGATTCCTTGTTAAAAAGAAAAAGAGGCTAAACAATCATGTTCAATACCCCTTTTTTATCAGGACATTTCAACCAAAAGAGTCAAACGGAGACCTGAACCCCAGGGACCAGGTCAGGTTCAGGTTTGTCGGGTGCGGAAAGTACAACAAAAAATCAGCCAAGCAGCTACAAGCACAGTACGCACGGCTGGTATCGCGGCTGGGGAAAGTAGGATTAGTTTTGCAGGGAACAATTACAGAAAGAAAGATAGTGCGAATGCGAAAGGCCCCGAAGGATCCGTCAAAAGAAAAAACCTATGGCCATTACTACTAGTGGACGTTCAAAAAAAATGGGAAAACAACTACGATAAACCTCACCGCAGGTCAAGCCAAATCTTACCAAAAGGCCATTGACAACAATCGCGAATTAGACAATATTATCAAGAAAATGAAGGCGATATCGCTTCTTCTATGCCAATACACAACTACACTGGTTAAAAAACGGAAAAGACATGCAAAAACTTAAGTTAGTGCCATTCATGGATGTCCCCAGAATTTTCGATATTTAAGGGTTTTTGAAAAGAATCACCTCTTTTGTCAAGACAAAAGAGGTGACCCAAGTTTCCGCAAGTTCACGATTTCTCGACATCTTTAGTTTAGATATATTCAGAACGTCATGCATTAATCTTATATAGATGGTATCTAATATTGCTTTCCCGTTCTGTCACAAATTACACGTACAAGGCCAGGTGTATCTTGATAAATATACGTAATCTCAGAGCCGGTAACACCATCAATGTTTTCTATAGAGTTTAAGAACCATGGTTTTGCTAATAATCCATATGATCTTGATTTATTTATCTTATCACAAAGTACTAATATTGCTATGTTTTTGTTGTTGATTATGATTTCATTGCCAGATACTCCATCAGTTTCAGCAATTCCCATTAAATTCCAATTGGAACTGCCAATATTAAAATTATGGACAGTTTTAGTTCTATCACAGATGGTGGATACAATATAACCATTCTTACTTAGAATGATTTCATTTCCAGCAGTACCATTTGTGTCCATAAACCCTTGACCTATCAAGCACCATTGACCAGCCAAATTATAAGAGTTTGTCGTTCCTTTCCTATCACAAATAACCTTGATCCCTGCATTGCAGGTAATTACTATCTCTTGACCTGAGTAACCATCCAAATCTGTAAAGCCTACGCCCAACAGTGACCATTCGCCTGACATATTGTAAGTGTGTGACGTTCCATTTCTGTCTGTAATGACCTTGATTCCACCATTATAATTAATGACAATCTCTTGCCCTGCATTCCCATCCAAATCCACGAATCCAACACCCAAAAGTGACCATTGTCCTGTGCTAATAGGATAATATCTTGGGTTAGTTCCATTTGATTTGGTTATTTTAATTTGGCTGCTATTGTAAGCGTTATAAATTTTTTCCAGAGCACCATCCCCGTTTGTATCCGCACTGCCCATGTAAGTATCCGCCCACAATAATGAGGTGTTTCCGCCTATAGTTAAAACACTAATCGCAAAAAAAACGCCAACAATATATTTCTTGTAAAAGTTCATTTTATTCTCCCTTATCTTTAGTAATTTACAGTAATAAAATAGTGGCCCTAAAAATATTGCGATTATTATTATTAAAAGAATTTAAAGTCAATAAATTTTAATTGATGTTATCTCACATTTTGCACCTTGAAAATATAATTTTCATCCCAATTCATAAATTGACTATTATAACATATATTTACTTGATATGAAATTGAATATTAATTCTACACATCGCCCTTAAAATAATCTATAAAACATCAGAGCCTTTAAATTGAGGCATTATGGATCAGATTGAAGCCCGTTTCAAGAAAGTTTATGTTCTTCCCATCGTCAAACATTATATGGATTCACTCGATCTTTTAATGGGAAAAAAGGCCACATCTTGATTATTGATTAACAAGGTCTTTTTTCGTTGTTACTATTTATGCACTGCTCAAGATGTAAAGACAAGATGTGACCAAAAAGATTCAAAGACTTCGGAAAAAATTAATTACGAGCCGTTTACCAAAACCCACAGCTATCAAAAGGGATCACCCATCAGGATTCAGGCTTGTTATGTTTTGCGTAGAAAAACGTAAATCACACAGCCCTCTCTGCCATAACGGCGGACCAGAAAATCTTCAGTGCCGTATCGTATCCAAGAGAGTTTTCAAATCTTATGGTTTTTAACCAACCCCAAAGTAGGTTCACGACACAGGCGAATCAAACTATATAAAACGAGTCTCGTCTGTATTTTTTGAAAAGGGTATGTCGAGTAGACCGGTTTCTCCAATAATGGCAGCTTATTAACAACATGCTTTACTGACGCCTTGCCGCACGCGGCTACTACGTGACAGTCGTTTTATGTTTTGCCATTACCGTTGTTACCGGCCCCTCTCAGAACCG
>JAHIRD010000070.1 GCA_018818835.1 Pseudomonadota bacterium | reverse complement strand
CACGAATGCCTGATCGACGGCATTCCCGTCCAGGTAAAGGACGCGTGACATGAATCAGGTGCACGAGGTTTACAATTTCACCCCGTTTATCTCAACCCTCGCGTTTACAAAAAACAACGAGGGTCACCCTCTGATCGTCTGTGTTCTCAAGGCCACGTTTGAATTTGACAAAAATGGGGCCGTAACCACGGCGCCCCGGGAGCGGATGCTTCCGATTCTGTTCGCTGACACGTATTATGAATCAGATGCGCCTTCGTCTGTCCGATTCCCCACGGATCTGACACCCCACAAAGACGGAACGGACATCATCATTAACGGCCACGCGTACGGAAATCATGACAAACAAATCCTGTGCGGATTCACTCTGGGTCATCTGGGCAAAACGCTTCAGGTCTCCGGTCACAGAGTCTGGAATAAAATCATGGGCATTCACACCATGACGGGCCCCTTTCCGTTTGAAAAAATTCCGGTCACCTATGAGCATGCCTTCGGAGGGTGCTACCAGGATAAAAAAGGGCCTCACGTTTATCCGTACAACCCTGTTGGAAAGGGCTTGGGTGCAAAATATGCTGAAAAAGCCCTTCTTCCCAACATCGAATACAGGAATGATTTGATTCATTCTGTCAGGAATCTACCGAAACCCGCAGCATTTGGGGCGATCGCGCCAACATGGGCACAGAGGCTTGTTTATGCCGGGACCTTTGACGACACCTGGAAAAACCGGAGATATCCCTTGGGGCCGTCGGATATGGACCCCGCGTTTTACAACGCCGCTCCCCATGACCAGATTTACAGACCAAAACTCAAAGGGGGCGAAGAGCTGAGCCTGCTGCGTCTTCACCCTTCAAACCCCGAAATCGGGCTGACCGTTCCGAAGCATCGATTCACCTGTACCGCGAGAATAAAAACAGAGGCCCTGTCACGGCCCATGGTTATCGATACATGCCTGATCGAACCGGACGAGCAGCGCCTGTCCCTGACATACATCAGCCGGTTTCCCCTGAATTCGGACAACCGATACCTGAAAACGATTCACATTGAAGCTGTTTGACACAGTTCAGGAGAACGATCATGCATCCGTCGAAAAAACAAAACAGGATAGATACCCAGAGAAACGAAAAGAACGAAAAAGAAACCGATTCAGTGGGCATCATCGATATTATCACTGCGAATACGGAACAATCATACAAAATTGAAGGCATCGTCGTGGGGCAACTGGTCGGATTCGAGCACACGAAAAATCCTTTGGTCGATTTCAAAAAGAATGTAACCGGACGCCCTTTGAGCGCCCGGGCAACCGTGGCGCTTTCCGAAACCCATGTGGGACGCGATGTGGCGCTGATGTTTGAGGAATGCAACCCGAAAAAACCCGTGATTATCGGATTGATGCACAGTGAAGAAAACCAGACCGAGGCCCCTCCGGACGAACAGATCAAAACAATTTCAGCAGAAAACGCCATTCTTTTCAGGTGCGGAAAATCAACCCTTTTACTCAAAAAAGACGGGACCATTGAGATCAGCGGCAAAAACATCGTGGCCCGAGCCAGTGGACAAAATACGATCAAAGGCGCTGTGGTTCATATCAATTGAAGTCATGATCGGGTTTGTGACCGGTCATCCGGTACTGTCTGGAAAATCCGCCCTCGGAGACGGACTTTCCAAAGCGATTGTAACCCTTATAAAAAAGGAGAACAGCGACACGCTTTCCATTGACAGCATCATCAGCGACATGAACGGAGAGACCTACCGAGCATTTGAGTGGGCCGTCATTCAACCCCGGTCCATGAACACCATAGGCGGCGAGAAAAACCTGATTCGACCGGCCCAAAGCATCGGCGATACAGGAGCCGCAAGCGCAGGTGTCGCCATATGCCAGGCCGCCCAGCCATGGCCCTGGAATACCTGACCCATGAACCCGAAACCGGATTAGGCATGGCACTTATTCTCAGCTCTTCAGACACAGGAGAGCGAGGCGCCGTGATTCTTTCGAAACCCGTGAATGAGAACGACTGATTTTTGCCTTTATTGCCCTCCGGGGGCCAGATTTTAAAAATCTGGACAAATGGGTTGGGGGGTGGAATCGAAAATACCCGTTTGGCAACCTTTTCAAAAGGTTGACCCCCGGCAGGGCTGCCAGAGGCAAATAACACACAAAAAAAGGAGAAAAAAACCTATGCCCGCAACAGTGTCCGTTAACGGCCGAACCGTGGTTCATAAAAAAAGTGACGGGAAATCCATTGTCTTCCCGGATGTCTGTTTAACCCAGTGCGGCCCGGCCGTGGTACCCATTCCCTATCCCAACATGGCACAGAGTTCGGACATGGCCAACGGTTCACAAACCGTGTCCGGCCATTTGTTTGTGTTCGCAAACAGAAAGAAGAGCATAGTAAAGATTCTTTACTGGGACCGGAACGGTTTCTGCCTTTGGCACAAGCGCCTTGAAAAAGACCGCTTCACATTTGGTAAACTTCCTTATGCCGCTACCGATGACGATTACAAGGCTCTGCTACCTCACTATTTGGACCTGAAGGATATGGCTGAGTTCACGAAGGGTGTGGTTTATTAGGCGCTTACATTTTTCTTGTACCAAACGGGTTTTTTATATAAAATTCTCGGATTCAAATCGATCCCTTTCAGACTCGACATTATGTACTTTAATAACAAGGCTTTATTCTAATTCTTTAAATTTTAACCGGACAGCAGTGGTTTTGGTTAAAAAATTGGCATAATACGTTTTTACTAAAAAAAGGAAGCCACCATGGACCAAAACCTACTTGACAAACTCATCGACAATCTTCCGGACTGCCCGAATATCCTTGCTCGGGAAAGGTATTTCAACTCGGCTGTTCTTGTGCCTTTAATCGTGAAGGATGGGGAATATCACCTTCTTTTTCAAAAACGTGCGGACAGCATCCGGCAAGGCTCGGAGATCTGCTTTCCCGGGGGGAAACATGACCCGGGCGTGGATAAAAACTGCCGTGAGACGGCCGTTCGTGAGACCATGGAGGAGCTGGGGCTTAGCCAGGCAAAAATCTCTGTTCTTGGCCGGTTTGACACTCTGGTCGCGGCCATCGGGGCCACGGTGGATGCTTTTCTTGGGCGGCTTGAGATCTCTGGTTTACATGAGCTCTCAATCAATCATCAGGAAGTCGAGCACGTCTTCACCCTTCCCCTTTCTTTTTTCCTTAATGCCCATGTGGAAACCTACACGGTCCGTCTGGTTGTTGAGCCGTCCTATACAGATAAACATGGCAAGGAAGTGATCCTTCTTCCCGCCAAGGAACTTGGCTTGCCTGAAAATTACCACAAACCCTGGGGCAAGTCCCTTCACCGGGTTCTTGTTTATAAAACCGATTTTGGTGTTATATGGGGTATAACCGCTGAAATCATCCATGATATGGTCATTAAAATAGGAGGGGTTGACGCATAGGCATGGCAACACCTTCCGAAACAACCAAGGCTATTTCTTTCGTGGATGAACACAGACGACAACGGACTGACACGGACATTGGAGACTGTCTGCCGAGCTGTGCACTTCGTGTTCAGCGACCACTGGGAGCGGATGGTTGATAAAACACGTTTTCACGGAAGCAATTCAGGACATTATTTTGATCGGGACATGAATTTGCAGGTTTCGGTATTGACCCGTACACGTTCGCCCGAAGCAAGATATTCAGGCACCAGTACGACACGGCCGTTACTCAATGTGGCGGGTTTGTTCCGGCTGGTTGCGGTGGCTCCTTTAATCATGGGTGCTGTCTCCACAATTTCAAGATCAACGGCAGACGGAAGCTCAATGGACACAACCTGCCCGTCCAGGAGCAGGGCAAAAAGGCCCTCCATGTTTTCCACAAGCCAGTCTTTCTGGTCCTCGACCTGGTCCGCGGATAGGCTGTACTGTTCAAAATTTTCCGCATCCATGAAGTGATAGGCATCCGGATCACTGTACAAAAAGTTGATGGGCCGATGATCCAGGATCAGCTCGTCCAGGTTATCGTTACTTTTAAACGATTGATCCAGGTTCTGGCCGTTGGCAATTGAGGTGAATTTGACACGGTACATGGTATTGCCACCCCGTGCTGTGGGTGTGGATACATCAATGTCACGCACACGGTAAGGGGCACCGTTAATACTCACAACCAGACCTTTGCGCAATTGGGACGCTTTCATGGGAACGAACACTCCTATATATTAAATTTTTTTGTGCATGTTACGTCACGCACTAACAACGGGATTTATTCAAGGCAGCCCGAACAAAATCCACAAACAAGGGATGGGGCGCCATGGGTTTGGACTTGAATTCAGGATGGAACTGACATCCCAGGTACCATGGATGTTCTTTGATTTCAACTATTTCCACAAGGTCTCCATTGGGAGAGGTTCCGCTGATCACCAGACCTTTTTCCTTGAGAGTGTCCATAAATTCATTGTTGAATTCATACCGATGCCGATGGCGTTCCGAGATCTGCTCCCTGGCATAGGCCTCGAATGCAAAGGTGTTTTTACTTAATTTACAGGGATAGGCCCCCAGACGTAAGGTGCCGCCCTTGTCCGAGCTGACATCCCTCTTTTCAATCTCGCCCGTTCTCTCGTTTACCCATTCTGTCATCAGATAAATTACCGGGTATTTGGTTTTTTTGTCAAATTCGGTGCTGTTGGCGTCTTTCAACCCGGCGATATGCCTGGCATATTCGATCACAGCAATCTGCATGCCCAGACAGATTCCAAAATAGGGCACACTGTTTTCCCTGGCATATTTTGCGGCAAGAATCTTTCCCTCAACACCCCGTGAGCCAAATCCTCCAGGAACCAGGATACCATCCAGGGACCCAAGTATTTCTTCACAGTTGGATTCGTCTATTTTTTCCGAATCGATGAACTGGAGCTGGACCTTGGAGTCATTGGGAATCCCTGCATGATAAAGGGCCTCATTCAGGCTTTTATAAGACTCGGTCAAGTCCACATATTTACCCACGATTCCGATGGTCACGAAAAACTGAGGATTTTTAAATCTGTCCACAAAATCCTGCCAGTTTCCAAGGCGTGGGGCCCGTGCCCATATATGAAGGGATTTGACTATTTTTTCATCGAGACCTTCCCGGTGGAAGACTAAAGGCAGTTCATAAATACAGGCCACATCTTTGGCCGTAATCACCGCATCCTTATCCACATTGCAGAACAGGGCAATTTTCGATTTCATATCCTGGGGGATTTCACGATCAGCCCGGCAAAGAAGAATATCCGGCTGGATACCGATGCTTCTCAGTTCCTTGACGCTGTGCTGGGTCGGCTTGGTTTTCAACTCCCCGGCTGCAGCTATATAGGGAACCAGGGTCAGGTGGATGTAAAGAACGTTTTCCTTTCCCAGATCGGCCCGGAGTTGCCTGATGGCCTCAAGAAAGGGTAGGCTTTCAATATCTCCGATGGTACCGCCGATTTCGATGATAGCGATATCCACCCGACCGGAAAGAAGCAGGATACTTCGTTTGATTTCATCGGTGATGTGGGGGATCACCTGGACAGTTCCTCCCAGGTATTCGCCCCGCCGTTCTTTGGTAATGACGGAGTTGTATATCCGGCCCGTGGTAAAATTGTTGTCCTTGCCCAGATTGGCATTTGTAAACCGCTCGTAGTGCCCCAGGTCAAGATCGGTTTCAGCCCCGTCATCTGTGACAAACACTTCTCCATGCTGAAACGGGTTCATGGTCCCGGGGTCTACATTGATGTAGGGGTCCAACTTCTGAATGGACACGGTGAGTCCCCGTGCTTCCAGAAGAGATCCTATCACGGACGAAGCCAGTCCTTTCCCCAGCGAGGATACCACACCCCCGGTTACGAATATAAATTTTGTACTGTTCCCCATGTACTGCTCCCCACGATGGTCTGTGTTCTTCATGTTTATAATTATCGTTTGTCAAAGCCAGTGACCAAAAGCCATTGTCATTCCGGAAGCACTCTGATCAGAATGCCAGCTGATCTTTCTCGATGATTTTATCCAGATCATCTATGGTCTTTTTTACGTCACCGTCGTGTGCCCCACCCGTGATAGTTTCATTCTGGCTCCCGCCGCGTTGACTTATATTCCCCTTGATGGTATCCACGTCAAAAAGGGCCTCATCAAACTCCGGCTCACAGATGATTTTTTCCACGTTTATTTCCCTGGCCAGTGTATGATTTTTGTAAAGTTCAATGCGAGAAGGGAATTTTGTCTTGCCAAATTTTTTCCACTCCAGAAACAGAATCTCAAAAAGTTCTGTCCCCTCTTCGGTTGACGCACCGGTGAAAACAAGCCGAAGGGGAAGAAAGGTTTTCTTGTCCACATAAAGACTGGGTGTTTCCTTACCGTGATCGTCCCGCTCCCCAATCACAAAAACAACACGATTTTCAAAACGATCAAGTCGCGTCTGACCTAAATCAATGCCAATACTTTGAAGACGGACACTGAGCATCAGCCTGTTTCTGAAAAGAAGAAGATCTTTATAATAATCAAAGCCAACTTCCTTTTCAGCTGCGATCTTACCATCCAGAAGAACCAGGGCCTTTTCAAAGGTGACGATCATGCTCTTTGTTGTTGTCTGGGCCTTTATATCCGAACGAAATCTGTCCGGGAAAAAATATTTGACCGTTTCTTGGAATTCAGCGGTTCCCTCTTTGATCCGTGTGTCAAAATAGACAAGTTTTTCCTGGACTTCCATGCGTTTAAGCTGTCCGACTGTTTTCAGATACTGGTCAAGAATCTGGGCACTGGTGGGGATATAGGCCAAGGCCGTTGAAGCCCCCCAGCACATGGATATGAGAATGAAATAGACGCTAACAATTCGTTTCCGCATCGGTAATTTCAACCCCTTTAATTCCCTGGAAAATAATAAATGGCACGTTTCATTCACAATCAAGATGTGATGAACTCGTAAAAAAGTCGACGTATGGCTATGGAAAAAGGTCCATAGGCCAAACACTATAACGCCGCATATGGGACTTTTTACGACGCCATCAGGACTTGGCCACAAGAAGTTCACCTGAAAACGTTGCAGCCTGGCCCAGTTCTTCTTCTATTCTGATCAATTGGTTGTATTTTGCAACCCGGTCGCTACGCGACAAGGACCCGGTTTTGATCTGACCGCTGTTGATGGCCACAGCGAGATCGGCAATGAACGTATCTGCTGTTTCACCGGACCTATGGGAAATCACGGTGGTGTAACCCGCTTGTTTGGCCATATTGATGGCATCCATGGTTTCAGTCACGGTGCCGATCTGGTTGAGTTTGATCAAAATGGAGTTTGCAATGCCTTCACGTATTCCTTTTCTAAAAATCGAAGGATTGGTCACAAAAACATCATCACCCACAAGCTGAACCGACGTGCCGAGTTTTTCAGTCATCAGGGCCCAGTTGTCCCAATCCCCTTCGGCAAGACCGTCTTCAATGGAAATGATAGGGTATTTATCGATCAAATCCCCATAATAGTCGATCATCTCAGCTGCACTGAGAGACCGCCCATCGGATTCAAGGACATATTTTCCATCGTGGTAGAACTCACTGGCCGCAGCGTCCATGGCAATGGCGACGTCGGTCCCGGCTTTATATCCGGCGGCATCAATGGCCCGCATGATATACTGAATGGCTTCTTCATTGGACCCCAGATCCGGGGCGAATCCACCTTCATCCCCAACCGAAGTGCTCAGGTTCTTGGCTTTGAGCTGTTTTTTCAAATGATGAAAGATTTCAGCGCCCATGCGGACAGCTTCCTTTATCGAGACGGCACTCACCGGCATGATCATGAATTCCTGGATATCCAGGCTATTGGATGCATGGGCTCCGCCATTGATGATGTTCATCATGGGAACAGGAAGCATCCGGGCATTGATTCCACCCAGATAACGGTATAGGGGAACACCGTATGCCAGGGCAGCAGCCCGTGCAGAAGCCATGGACACGCTGAGAATGGCATTGGCCCCAAGACTGGATTTATTTTCCGTTCCGTCCAGTGCCAGCATGGCCTGATCCAAAACAACCTGATTGGTGGCATCCATACCGATCAATTCAGGAGCAATGATTTCATGGACATTCTTCACCGCCCGGAGAACCCCTTTGCCCAGATAGCGTTTATCATCTTTGTCCCTGAGTTCGAGGGCTTCCCGAATGCCCGTGGATGCCCCCGAGGGAACCGCAGCACGGCCAACCACACCGCAGGACAGGGTAACATCCGCTTCCACCGTAGGATTCCCCCGCGAATCAAGAATTTCACGTGCATCAATATTTATGATTTCAGTCATATCGTTCCTCCAAAACATATCCAAGATTCAACATAGAACCGATTAACATTTGATGGCATGGACCTTTTCCCATAGCCATCCGTCGACTTTTTACGAGATCATCAACATTTACGGCATGGATCAGCGGCCGCTTCCCGTTGGGAAACCGACAAAACCCGCATGAGGCTTACCGATGGCGGAGACATCAGGGCTATCCCTTCTACCATTATCTCATGATTCACACCGGGCTAAGTCCGATGGAATATCTCTTTGCAATGCAGTTACTGATATCCAAACTACCCGATTATGTCAAGACATCCTTACCCCTTTAGACCCTGTCCGGAGCGTTCTGCCACGGTGTCCTAAGGAACAAAGGCTCAATCGCTGTACCAGAGTTCACCATAGACCTCTTTAATGGTGTTTTCGAGTTTTTTGATGTAGCGGATCACTTCCACAAGGCCCCATATACAGAAAAATGCAAGGGCAATGCCTAAGCCCCTGAAAAAACCGTTGATAAAATCTCCGAAAATTTGAAACCAAAGGGTCGTGCAAAAAATGATAAGCATGAGAGCTTTGAGAAATTCTTTCAATAAAGCGCTTCGGTATGTGACCTTGATCATCTTTGCTCCGGTATTGAAAAATGATTGAATCCAAGATCAATCTCTTAACGTTTGACAGGAAACGACGGATACTGATATTGATTATGGCTGAGCATCACTTATGATTGTAGCATAATGGCCTGGACGAGCCCTGTTCGGGACCTTAAATTTAAGATCAGACTCTACCAGCATTTGAACCGTTTGAAAAGGTCGTTTTTTCATCCAAACCATGCCCCATTTCTAAGGATAAAGACAACACCCATGGAACGTATATCTTTGGTTAAAAACTCTCAAGTCAGAACCCTTGTGCTAAGTGGGGCGGAAAATATGGGATACAGCCTGGCCATCCGCACAAACTGCGTGGATACCCCCATTTTTTTATATGTGAACCGTGACCTCAAATCCATTCTGGTATACAACTGCGGCCTGAAGCGGGATGAACTCATCATCATGGATTACAAAATTCCGGCCAAACTCAAGGTTATCAGTGACGAGTACAATGGGTTCAGCGACACCTGCCACCGGGAGGTGGGAGCTATCCTCGAAAAAATACACACGGGTACGTTTTTCCAGGATAAAACAGTAATCACCTATCTTTAAATGGTTTTATACATGAATCCGAACAAAGAGCTTTATCATGTCCTGAAAACCTGATATCTCACGTTATCGATACAAGAAAAATACGGTATTAGAAGCTGTTCACACATTTTCTTAAGGAGGCGGGACTATGAATATAATCAAAGGGATATACGCCCTTGTCGTCTTTCTTGCTCTCAGGCCATATCAAATGGCACAGATTCAATGTGAAAAAATACTTTACAGAAGTAAATTTTTCAGGGCCATGGCTGGCTTCAAATAGATTGTTCTATAGACGTTTCAGCTCCGAATCACGAACAAACGTTCTGTCCGGAAGAGAATAGGAAGCAGGCCAAAAACAAACCAGATTGCATCTCTGATCAGAAGCTCAATGTTTGACGCAGTATGGCCGTTTTTGTTTACCGAAAAACATCCGCAGTCAAATTCATGTCCCCGGATCAGATTGATGGAGATGGCCACCATAAATATGCCAAGCATCACATTGGCAAGAATTGCCGAAGAGCGGGGGTAAATTCCAAGCAATAGAAAAAGCCCCGTAAACAATTCCACAAAGGGAAGGATGATGGCCGACAGGTTTATCACATATCCCGGAACAAGCTGATACCCGTATATGATTTTTGCAAATTCAGACGGATCAAGGATCTTGTGGATGCTGGCATAGACAAAGACACCACCCAGAGTCCAGCGGACCAGACATTCCAGTTTTTTGTTCGTCATTGCATTTTCAATGGCCGTATTCAACGGGAAAGCCCTCCTTCTGCCAAGCCGGATAACCGTCGATAAAAATTACCACCTTGGTATACCCATCATCTGTCAGGTACGTTGCCAGTGTGTGGCTGTCCTCACATTCACGCCCCGAACAATAGGTGATAAGGGTCTGATCCATCCGGGGATGGCGGGCTATAAAATTCTCGAAATGAGCATCGTAATCATAAACTGGCAGAGACTCCGCCCCCTTAATGTGCCCTTCTGAATAAAGCGTCTCGTCCCGCGCATCCACAAAAAGAACCGATCCGGTCTGAAAGAGAGCATAGGCATCCTGAACTCGCGTGATCTCCCGATCATGGGTCATCACCTCATTCTTGGCTCCGGCCCTGACAAGCCCCTCAGATACATCCCACTGTCCCATCAAGGCAATTCCCCGTGGCGACATGGCATTGACACCAAGGGCAAACAGGATGGCAAGCACAAGAATCTGACTGATTTCCCTTAGGGTTCTTGCCAGGAGGGGCATGGTTCAGGCCTCCAAATCCGAACAAGGGCTTGCCTTATGCAGAAGGCTCGCCCATGTTCGGACCAAATCAACAAGTGCCTGTTTTTTTTCTTCATGTCTTCGTTGGGCGATAAGTGTCAGCGAGGAAAGGTAACCCGGATGACCAGGCTCTTTTTCCAGAAGTACCCCAAAGGCCTTTTCAGCCTCCGAGAGATATCCCTGACGAAGATAAAGGTCCGCCAGGGTCCGGGTATAAAACATGTGTTTACTTTTCATTATTTCTTTCTATCCGAATGAAATTGAATGATGATTTCATCGCCCTTGATCATGCCCAGTTCTTTTCTTGCCACATGTTCCAGATAGGCATCATCGTATTTTAGACGTTTGACTTCATTGAAAAGAATGGCGTTATCCGTCTTGAGTTTTTCATTTTCCTGAACCGCCTTAGCCAGTTGATCCTGACGGCCCTTCAGGTCCAGCAACCCGTTATTCCTGAATACAATAATGAAGGATAATACAACCAGCAGACCTCCAACCACGGAAAACATTATTTTTTTAAATGGCATCACAATCCGGTTTCACCTTTTTTTAAGCATGGTCATCACGCTATGAAGCTCAGGACTCCGGGTCAGAAATGCCAGGACAGCATAAACCAGAATGCCGGTTCCAATGCACAACACCATGGTTGCGATCATTTGAAATACAGGAACATTATATGCCGGAATCAGATAAATCGCAAGCCCATGAACCACAGCTCCCATGGCCAGGGCACAGAGAAGGGATCGAAAAACAGACAACAGAATCACCCGACCACCCAGACGCCCTAACTGTTTGCGGATGGCCCACAAAAGCAGAGCAAGATTGATTGTGGAGGCAAGGGAGGTTGCAAAGGCAAGCCCTGCATGTTGCATGGGTCCCATGAGCAGCATACTCAGCAGAATATTGATCAAAATGGATATAACGGCAATGACAACCGGGGTTCTTGCGTCCTGGCGGGCATAGAACACCGGAGCGGTTACCCGCACAGCCGATACGGAACACAAGCCCAGGGTGTAAAAAATCAAGGCCCGTGATGTCATCACAAGGTCATGGCTGCCGAATTCTCCCCGTTTGAACAACACCGCCACAATAGGTTCACTCAAGACAATCAACCCGACACTGGCCGGCAGTGTAATAAAAAACACAAAGCAGAGTCCCTGGGAAAAAGTGTGTTTCAGGCCCTTGATATCCCCGGATGCCGCCTGACGCGACAAGCTGGGGAGCACCGCCGTGCCCATGGATATGGCAAAAATACCCAGAGGGAACTGGAAAACACGGTCCGCATAATAAAGCCAGGTCATGCTGCCCTCAACCAAAAGAGAGGCCAAAATGGTTCCGGCCACAATATTGACCTGATAAACCCCGGCTCCCAGTACCGAAGGGAGCATCATCCGGCCGATGCGGTTCAGGCCCGGATGAAACAAGGGGGTTTTCTTCCAGAATCGGAATCCCTGCCGAACCAGAAAGGGGACCTGAAAACCCAGCTGGATCGCACCGCCTGCAATGACACCCCAGGCCAGGGATTTAATTCTAAATACATTGTCACTGGAAAAATAAACCCCACCCAGCAGCCCCGTGATCATGGCCACATTGAGCAGGACCGGAGCCAGGGCCGGTGCGGAAAAATGCCCCAGACTGTTCAAAATGCCCATGCAAAGGGCCACCAGGCACACAAAAAACACGTAAGGAAACACAATGCGCGTCAAGGACACTGCCAGTGCCATCTTATCAGGGTTCTGATCAAATCCCGGGGCAAGGAGGGACAGAATCAATGGAGAAAATATAACACCCAACACAGTCACAACCACCAGAATCAGCGTAAGAACCTTGAGTGCGGACCCTGCCAACTGGAAGGCATCTTCCCTGCTTTTCGTTTCAAGATAATCGGTGAACACCGGGACAAAGGACAGAACCAGGGAGCCTTCGGCAAAAAGACGCCTCATCAGGTTCGGAAGCCTGAACGCAGCGATAAACGCATCGGTGATCATTCCGGATCCGAAAAAAAAAGCGATGACCATATCCCTGGCAAACCCCAAAATTCTGCTTAACAGGGTGTAAAGCCCCACAATGCCCGCCGCTTTAACCACACGTCTGTTTTCTTTCATATCAATCCGGAATTAAAATCGTCCATGGTTTAAGCCTTAAACGGCCCCACATTCCATAGTGCCTTTTTGTAAAAATGAAAAGTAAAAATATCATGGACATATCCTGGGACTGTCCGGAATGAAGGGAACCTTGTTTTTTCCCTTGACTTGTCCTGGAAAAAACTATAATTTGTCAAAGTTTATAACCTTAAACGGTTTATTCATGGATTAAAACACATACACTCAACATGTAAAGATAAGGAGTCGGATCGTTGGCAAACCATAAATCTGCAAAAAAACGCGCCATTCAGAATGTTAAAAAACGTATGCACAACATGACCATTAAAACAAAAATGAAGAACGCCATCAAACTGGTCAGAAAAGCGTCAACTGACAACGCTGAGAATGCCGTGGAAATTTTGAACAAGGCAAAATCCGTTATTGCCGTATCAGCGAAAAAAGGCGTGATCAATAAAAAGAACATGTCACGAAAAATTTCCCGTCTTGCAAAACTGGTCAACAGCATGAATGCCTGATAACCGACGTGTCATCATGTTTTTGCTTTTTAACACATTAAAAAAGGTCTGCCCACTAATTATGAATGGCAGACCTTTTTTTTCGGATGGCACGCGTCAGATTTAAAAATCATCTGTTAATCGGGCATAGACATTTTCTGCAAAACGTCTTGAAACAAGGCCCAATGCATCTTTTCTGTTTTTTTCAGCCACCTGCTTATCCTCACGGCTGGACTTGAAGGCCTGCTTCTGGACCAGACCCTCCCCTGACCATATCACCGCACCATCATTGCCCTTGAAAACCACATCTGCAATCACAATCACCCGGCTTTCCATACGTGTCTGATCGGCATTATAGCTGACCGTTTCAACGGAAATCGATTTTATGACGCCACTGAGTATGGCGTGGGCATCACGGGAATCGGTAACCACCTTCTGGCCATTACGATTGAACTCATAAATCAGGTCACTCACCACGGTGTTTTCCATTCCAATTTCCGAGGATCTGTTTTCAAACATTGACACAAAAACCGTTTGAACCCCGGCAGGCAAACTCCCCCCGCCTGTCAGCTGGTAACCACATGACCCAAGGCAGAACACACAGAGACCCACCAGAAAAAAAGAAAGAGCTCTGCCTTTAAACATATTGGATGTTGTCTGGTTTTCTTTTATCATATCACAATATTGACCAGTTTGTTTTTAACGACGATCACCTTGCGTACGGCCTTGTCCCCGATGAATTTTTTCACCAGATCATCATCAAGGGCCCTGGCCTTGACTGTCGCCTCATCGGCATCGGCCTCGATGGTGAATTTCCCCCTGAGCTTTCCGTTCACCTGGATGACAATCAGCATCTCATCCTCCACCAATGCATCTTCGTTGTGGACGGGCCAGTTTTCATTGAGAAGGCTTTTGTCATGGCCCATCATGGCCCAGATTTCCTCGGCAAAATGGGGCACAAAGGGGGACAAAAGCAATACCAGGCTTTCCACCGCAAGATGGTAAACAGCATCCCTTATCTCATCTATGGAATCGAATTCCAGGGTGTGCATCACATTGACCAGCTCCATGATGGCACTGATGGCGGTGTTAAAATGAAAATTATCCTCAATATCCCCGGTCACCTTCTTGATGGTGAAATGGGTTTTTGCAAAAAGTTCCCGGTTTTTTCCGTCGAGGCTGTCCAGGCTGCCGTCATAGGCCGTTGAATTCCTGATCATAGCCTCGTTTGCTTTGATCATACGCCACACCCGACTCAGAAAACGGAAGCTTCCGTCCACCCCTTCATCAGACCAGTCAAGGCCCTTTTCGGGAGGTGCTGCAAAAAGACAAAACAGCCGGGTGGTGTCAGCCCCATATTTTCCCAGGAGTTCATTGGGGTCCACCACGTTTTTCTTGGATTTGGACATTTTGATCACCCGGCCGATCTCAACCGTGCTCCCGCAATGTCTGCATGAGGAGCCATTTCCCCCATCCACGACATCAGTGGGGAAAATATACCCATGTTCAGGGCATGTGATGGTGGCTTTGTTTACCATGCCCTGGGTGAGAAGCCGTTCAAAGGGCTCATTGAAATCAACCAGACCCTGGTCCTTCATCACCCGGGTAAAATACCGGGAATAAAGAAGATGCAAAATGGCATGTTCAACACCACCGATGTACTGATCCACGGGCATCCAGTATCGAACGGCCTCGGGATCAACCATACCCTTATCGTAATCCGGGCAGCAGTACCGCATATAATACCAGGAAGATTCCACAAAGGTATCCATGGTATCCGTGTCACGCCGTGCATCTGCACGTCCGCACTGAGGACAGGTGGCCCGTTTGAACTCATCCAGATGCCCCAGGGGCGATCCCCCGGAATCCAGAAGATCCGCATCTTCGGGAAGCACAATGGGAAGGTCTTCCTCAGGCACCGGCACCACACCGCAGGTGGGGCAATGGATCATGGGAATGGGAGTTCCCCAGTATCTCTGACGCGAAATACCCCAGTCCCTGAGCCGGAAGGACACCGTCCGTTTGCCCAGGCCCTTTGCCTCAAGGTGTTCTGTAATTTTGAGGATGGCATCCCTGCTGTCCATGCCGTCAAATTCACCGGAATGAACCATAATTCCGGGTTCGGTATAGGCCTGATCCATGGTCACGGGATCAAGGGTCCCCTCTTTTGGACTCACGACCAGGATGATATCCAGTTTATATTTTTTTGCAAAGTCAAAGTCTCTCTGGTCATGGGCGGGAACGGACATGACAGCTCCGGTCCCATATTCCATCAGGGCAAAATTTGCTGTAAACACAGGCATACGTCGTCCGGTCAGGGGATTGATACAGTATACACCCAGAAAAACCCCTTCTTTCTCATAATTTTCCAGGGCTTTGCTGGAACGATCCTGCATGGCAATCTTGTCAACAAAGGATTTCACAGCCCCTTCCTGTTCCGTTCCACGGGATAATTCCTCCACCAGGGGATGTTCGGGGGCAAGACACATGAAGGTGGCCCCAAAAATCGTATCCGGCCGTGTGGTGAACACATGAATAACCGTGTCGGAATTTTCCATGGCAAAACATGCCTCGGACCCCACGCTTTTCCCAATCCAGTTTTTCTGCATGGTGGTCACTTTTTCTGGCCAGCCCGGAAGCTTGTCACAATGAACCAGAAGATCTTCGGCATAATCCGTGATCCTGAAAAACCATTGCCAGAGCTTTTTCTGGCGGACCTGTTTTCCACAGCGCCAGCAGCAGTCGTCCTCAACCTGCTCATTGGCAAGGACGGTCTGGCAGGGTTCACACCAGTTCACAAACGATTCTTTTCTGTATGCCATGCCTTTTTCAAACATCTTGATAAACAGCCATTGTTCCCAACGGTAGTATTCCGGAGTACAGGTGGCTATTTCCCGGCTCCAGTCATAACTGAAACCAAGGCGTTTCAGCTGCTTGCGCATGGTATCGATGTTGGCATAGGTCCAGGCAGCCGGGTGGGTCTTGTTGTCAATGGCCGCATTTTCCGCAGGCATACCAAAGGCATCCCAGCCCATGGGGTGGAGAACATTGAATCCCCGCATCTTCTTGTAACGGGCCACCACATCTCCGATGGAATAGTTCCGCACGTGGCCCATGTGGATATTGCCCGAAGGATAAGGAAACATTTCAAGGAGATAATATTTCTCCATCCGGCTGTCCGCATCAACCTTGAACACGCCTTGATCCTCCCATCTCTTCTGCCACTTATCTTCGATGTCCCTGGGAATGTATTTTTCTTCCATGTTCGGTTCTTACCTCCGGCCTGTCTTTATGCTTAAAAAAAATTATATATGTCGTTTTGATGAACTTTTAAAACGTCGACGTTGGAATTGATGCATTTAAAATTATCATACAGAGCAGTCACTTGTATTGCCATATTATCTCTAAAATATCAAGCAAAAGAGCGTCCGGACCGACACCTCAACGAATAGTGGCATTTTTCTATGCACATAATCGGACATGGCGCTTGCAAATTTCTGTCATTACTATATAATCGTGAATTATTTCGTCAGGAGCATCTGACAATCATGCCCGTATCACCCATGATACATTACCGATTGACTCTTTGTGCTGCGCCATGCCGGACATGTTGGAGGCATATTTGTATTGACTTGTTCCGTTCAATTATCTATTTATGCGTAAATTCTTTTTATTACTCACCATAATGCACCATATTCACCAATGGAGGTAACCAAAACAAAAACCCTATGGCAAGAAAAATTCTCATTAATGCCGTTGACTCTGAAGAATGCCGAATCGCAAGGGTTAACGAATCAAAACTCGAAGAATTCCATTTAGAAACCACATCCAAAGAAAGCATCCAGGGAAACATCTACAAGGGAATCGTCACCCGGATTGAGCCCAGTCTTCAGGCTGTCTTTGTGGACTTTGGATCTGACCGGCACGGCTTTCTTCAGATGCAGGAAATCCACAGCGACTATTTTCATGACAACCCCACCGGTGATCGAAGCTTAAAAAAAGTCATCAAACGGGGTCAGGAACTGATCGTTCAGGTAACCAAGGATGCGTCCATGAACAAAGGAGCCATGCTTTCAACGTTCATATCACTCCCTGGACGCCACGTGGTTCTGATGCCCGGAAGTGATAATAAAGGGGTGTCACGACAGATTGAAGATGAAGCTGAACGGACGCGCCTTAAGGACATTATTGAAAAATTGAAGCTTCCCGAAGGCTATGGACTTATCATCCGAACGGCCGGTGAAAATGCCACCAAAACCATGATGGCCAAAGATGTCAGTTACCTGATGCGTCTGTGGAAGGACATCAACAAAATTGCGGAAAAAGAACCGGCCCCCACTCTTCTTTTCAAGGAAATGACTCTGGCAGTAAGGGCCATCCGTGATTACCTCACCCCGGATGTATCCGAAATTCTGATTGATGATCCTGCCATCCTCAAAGAAGTGAAAACCTTTCTAAAACTCATTTCTCCACGTCAAATGGGGCTGGTCAAACTGCACAAAGGGGACAAACCGATTTTTTCCCGATTTCAGTTGGAAAGTCAGATCGCATCCATCTTTGAAAGCAGGGTTCCCCTTCCTTCGGGCGGTTCCATTGTCATTGACCAGACAGAAGCCCTGGTCGCAATCGACGTGAACTCAGGCAAATCCACCAAGAGTCGTAACATTGAGGAAACAGCCCGACAGACCAACATCGAGGCGGCCGAAGAAGTGGCACGGCAATTGAGGCTAAGAGATCTTGGCGGACTCATCGTCATTGACTTCATTGACATGAAAGAATCAAAAAACAAAATCGCCGTTGAAACCACCATCAAAAACTTTCTCAAGGAAGATAAAGCCAGGACCAAAATCAGCCGAATTTCCCAGTTTGGCCTTATGGAGATGTCCAGGCAACGCATTCGGCCACCCATCGAATTCGGAAATTTCATCACCTGCAAGCACTGCAAGGGAAAAGGGCTGGTCTTGTCCACCGAGGCATTTGCACTTGCCTTTTTACGGAAACTAAGCCTGGAAACCCTCAAGGAAGGTATTACAACGACCAAAGGGTTTGTCCACCCGGACGTTGCTGGCTATCTTCTGAACAAAAAACGGGGTGACATTCTGTCCATCGAAGACAAACGAAGTATTTCCATCACCATTGAAGCAAACATCGGCATGCTTCCCGGAGAGAGTCGAATCGTCTGTGAATAGACAGCTTGGCAATTGCAGGTTGACACATTTTTCACTTTACTGTATCAGTTGTCACTGTATATGGCCTCAAATAAAGCCGGTTCCTTTTATTTACTTCATAAATCAGGCCCGGTTTTAAACATAAATAATGAGGGGATGTTTTTGTTCTGCATCCCTGTTAACGATAACTGTTATGTTATATAAGGAGTGTTGTTTCATGAACGTTGCTTACGCCCTTGGTGCAAACTCGGGAGGATCACAGCCCGGAGGAATTGCCGCTTTTGTTCCACTCATTTTGATGTTCGTGATTTTTTATTTTCTTCTGATCCGGCCCCAGCAGAAAAAGGCCAAAGAGCACCAGGAGATGATCACAAACCTGAAAAAAGGCGACAAAGTCGTCACGTCCGGTGGAATCCACGGGGTGGTTACCAAAGTTGAAGATACGGATGTCCAGCTTGAAATCGCCGAAAAAATCCGGATCAAAGTCACCCGTGCAAACATTGCTGTCAAACTCTAAAACAATTCATCCTGCGTGCTTGGTTTGGCGCAGGTGTTATTCTTCATCTGCAGAGTTAATCATCAATTAAGAAAGGATTTAAGCATTGAAAGCGTTTTCCTGGAAACTTTTTGGTGTTCTTCTGGTCATGACGGTTGCCGTCATTTACATTCTCCCAACCCTTGTAATGTATTCTAAAGGAACCCGTGAGCCTGAACTATGGCCCAATAAAAAGATCAATCTGGGGCTTGACCTCCAGGGTGGCATGCATCTTGTCCTTGAAGTCCAGACCGAAAAGGCCGTGGAAAACGCCATGGATGCCAAGCTTTTTGATCTTAAAAAGGCCCTGAGGGGTAAACAGATCATCCCCAAAATGGTCAAACGGATAGAAAACAGTTCGGATATTCTTGTGTCCATCCCCACCCCCGAGTCCCAAGACATGGTGAGCACAATCCTTAAGGCCGATTTCCAGGATGTTGAGATCACGTCACAAAAAGATCTGGCTGGCACCACGGACTACATTCTGTCCATGATTCCCGATGAAGTTGAAAGAATCAAAAAATCCGCATCAGACCAGGCCCTTGAAACCATCCGGAACCGTATTGATGAATTCGGGGTCAGTGAACCGGACATCCGCAAACAAGGGGACAACAGAATCCTGATTCAGCTTCCTGGCATCAAAGACACGAAAAATGCCAAAGAACTCATCGGTAAAACAGCCGTGCTTGAATTCAGACTTGTGGATGACGACCATAATGTCCAGCAAGCCATTCGCTCCAACCCACCCCCGGGAACAGTCGTTCTTTATGACATGAAAAAGAACGCCACCACGGGCGTGGCCACCAAAAACGAGCCCTATCTGATCAGCAAAGAAGTCCTTCTGACCGGGGCATTTCTCACCGATGCCAGGCTTTCCTTTGACTCCATGGAAAACAAATACTTTGTGTCCATCGATTTTGACAGAAAAGGCGCTAAAAAATTTGCCGACATTACGGGAAAAAATATCCACAGACGTTTGGCCATTGTCTTAGACAACACGGTCTATTCAGCCCCTGTCATTCAGGACAAAATTGCTGGCGGACACGCACGGATTACCGGGAATTTCAGTCCTGAAGAAGGCAAGGTTCTTTCCATTGCCTTGAGGGCAGGCGCCCTTCCGGCTCCGGTTAAAATTCTTGAAGAACGAACCGTGGGCCCCACCCTGGGTATGGATTCCATTAAAAAAGGTCTGATGTCCATGGCCATCGGCGGCGGCATCGTGATTATTTTCATGATTATTTATTATAACGGAGCCGGCCTGATTGCAGACGTCGCCCTTGTTCTGAATATCCTTCTCATGGCCGCAGGCCTTGCCATGGTCCAGGCAACCCTCACCCTGCCGGGTATTGCTGGATTTATTCTGACCATCGGTATGGCGGTGGATGCCAACGTGCTTATATTTGAACGTATCCGGGAAGAGAGCAGGCTGGGGCAAAGCCCCGCAGCGTCCATTGCAGCCGGGTTTGAAAAGGCCACCCTGACCATTCTGGACGCCAATGTGACCACCCTGATCGCGGCTCTGGTTCTCTTCCAGTTCGGAACCGGTCCGGTCAAAGGCTTTGCCGTCACCCTCAGCCTGGGTATTGTGGCCAGTCTTTTTACATCCCTGATCGTATCCCGGATGTTTTTCGATTTTATGATTTCAAAATTTGATATCAAAAAACTCAGCATTTAAGCTCTCGTAGGATAAAGGAATCTTTTTATGCAGTTTATCAAATCTGACATGAACATTAATTTCATCGGCTTTCGCACCGTGGCTTATATCCTGTCCATCAGCCTTGTCCTTATCAGCATCGCATCATTGATCATCCATAAGGGTCCGCGGTACGGTGTTGATTTCGAAGGTGGAACATCCATCCAGATCAAATTCCAGAACAGCGTCAACATCGAGGATATCAAAAAGGGACTGGCTGAAACCGGCATTGAAAAATCATCGGTCCAGAGGTTCGGAACCGACACGGATCATGAATTCCAGATCAGAACCCCCCTTTCTTTTATGGCTGACTCGAATTTCACCGATTCCCTGAAAGACAGGCTTGCCAAAATCACAGGAGTTGCCGTCATCGACGTCAGCCTGGACATGGTGGGGCCCCAGATCAGTCAGGATCTCCGGAAAAAAGCACTTCTTGCCATGTTTTTTGCCCTGCTTCTCATTGCCATCTATATTTCCGGACGGTTTGAGCTGAAGTGGATGATGAGCGGTTTGATGGCTGCGGCCATAGGCCTTCCCGTTTATTTCATCACCCAGATCGACAAGCTTTCCTTTATGAACGTCAGTGCGGGGATGCCCTTTCTCATTCTGTTTGCCCTGGTAGTGAGCATTGCTTTCTGCTGGTATCTTGAGCTCAAATTTGCCCTGGGAGCCATTGTGGCCCTGGTCCATGACGTCACCATCACGGTGGGTATCTTTTCCCTGATGAACATTGAGTTCACCCTGCCCATCATCGCGGCTCTTCTGACCATCATCGGCTACTCGCTCAACGACACCATTATCGTGTACGACCGAATCCGGGAAAACACGACAAAAAGCACTCGGGCTAACCTTGAAACAGTGATCAACAAAAGCATCAACGAAACCCTGAGCCGGACCATCCTCACATCCCTGACAACCCTGTTGGTTGTTCTGGCTCTCTATCTGTTCGGAGGCGGGGTCATCCACAATTTTGCCTTTGCCATGCTGATCGGCATTGCCGTGGGGACCTATTCATCCATTTTTGTCGCAAGCCCCATTCTGCTTGCATGGGAAAATAAAAATAAATGATTGTTCATGCATGGGTTTGGACGTACCATAGGATATACCCATGCACGACCGGAGGAAAACCTGCATGACACGACCCAGGACTTTTTCTTCAATAATGACGCCTGCGACTCTTTTATCCATGGTTTTGTGTGTCTTCCTTGCGGGAGGATGTCAGTCCGTCAGACCGGATCAGAGCCAGGCCATTACCCAGCTTTCCACAGAGCTTGAAGAAGCAAACCAGAAGATCGAGGAAATTTATCACCGTGTTTCAGTGGTCCAGTTCATGGTGGACAATCATGAACGAACCATTGCCGACCTTGAAAAGAATCTCAGGAAATCAGGCTTTATCAGGGAATCATCCTTGTCAGCCGCAGATTACCCGTCCAGAGATAGTCAGGCTTCTTTGGACAAAACCGATAAAAAGAAGGACCGGATTCTTCTTTCTCCTGACACACCGGTTGAAAAGCAAGGCTCCATTGAAGAAGAGAACCTGGGTGAATCCCAGAAACAGACCTCTGCGGAGAGCCTCTACAATCAAGGTTTCGCAGCCTTGAAAAGCAAAGACTATACCCGAGCCATTTCCTTGTTTAAAAGCGTGGTATCCCAGTACCCCGACCACAACCTTGCTGACAACGCCGTTTACTGGACCGGAGAAATCCATTACACCCAGAACGATTTCACCGAAGCCATACGAACCTTTACCCGGCTCATTGAAACCTATCCGGACGGGGGAAAGGTACCCGATGCCCTGCTAAAAATCGGTTATTCCTATCATTCCCTGAATGACAAGGAAAATGCCGTGAAATACCTGAAAAAAGTGGTGGTGGATTATCCGTTTACCGTTCCCGGGAACAAGGCCGAGGCCATGCTCACCCGGATTGAATAACATGCCTGATTACATGGCGTTAAAGATGATGGACATACCCCGGCCGGCCTGATGTTTCAGACATGCCCCGTGGCCATCTTTTCAACTATGTGCCTGATTAGTCCCTATGGAATATCTGTCATGGTTATCACTAAAAAGTGTTCCTGGAATCGGCAACCTGCTCTTCAAGCGGCTGATTGATCGGTTCAAAAACCCCAAGACGGTTTTTAAAGCCCCTTTGGAAGAGCTTGAGACTGTACCGGGTATATCCCACCGGATTGCCCAGTCCATTCTTACGCACAGAGTCCCTGATCCCCTTGTCAAGGATATGGAATCGGCCCTTGCTGACGGATGCCGAATCATTTTGATGACAGACCGGGAATACCCCTGTTTGCTCCTTCAAATCCCTGATCCCCCTCCGTTTCTGTTCGTCCGGGGCAGAATTCCTGATAGGCCTGCCATTGCGGTTGTGGGTTCACGGGGAGCCAGTGATTATGGCCTGGCCAATGCCCGACGTTTATCCGCAGATCTTGCCCAGTGCGGCTTTCTGGTGGTTAGCGGCCTGGCCAGGGGAATCGATACGGCAGCCCACTCAGGTGTTCTTGGGACAAACAATCCCACGGTGGCCATCCTTGGAAACGGACTTTCCGGGATTTACCCCCCTGAAAACAAACGGCTGGCCCAAAAAATCGCAGACTCCGGAGCGCTTATTTCGGAATTTCCTTTTTTTGAACCGCCCGAAGCCCGGAACTTTCCCATGCGGAACCGGATTATCAGCGGGATGTCCCTGGGGACCCTTGTGGTGGAAGCCGCCCAAAAAAGCGGTTCTCTGATAACGGCCCGCTTGGCTGCCGAACAGAACCGGGAGGTTTTTGCCGTACCCGGAAGCATCCGGTCCTTTAAAAGTTCCGGGACCCACAGCCTGCTCAAACAAGGAGCCAAACTGGTGGAATCAATCCAGGATATTATAGAAGAGATACCTCTTTTCGCTGAGATGGACACGGCCCCGAATGGGAGTCCTATCCGTTCCCCTGGAGGGACTGAACATTTAAAAAATAAATTTAATCTTGATTTTAGCGATTTGTCTGTATTAAAGGTGCTTGATTCTTATCCGGTTCATATTGATGATATCCATGGAAAGGTATCCATGGAACCGGGTCTGCTTTCTGGCATTTTATTAAAACTTGAACTCCTTGGAATTGTTAATCAATCCCCTGGAAAACTGTTTTCGCTCAATGAGGATGTATTGTGAGTAAACCGCTTATTATCGTCGAGTCCCCAACCAAGATTAAAACCCTGAAAAAAATTGTTGGAGATAAATTTAACATCACTGCAACATCCGGACACATTCAGGATTTACCACCCAAGGAAATCGGCATAGACATTGAGGACGGATTCAAGGCAAAATACCAAAATATCAAAGGTAAAGCCAATATTATCAAAACCCTGAAGGCGGCTGCAGCCAATGCCAGCGAAATTTACCTGGCACCTGACCCTGACCGTGAAGGTGAAGCCATTGCCTACCATACCGCTGAAATTCTAAAGAAAAAAGGCAGAATCTTTCACCGGATTCTATTCCATGAACTCACCCTGAAGGGGATCAACGAGGCCCTTTCCAACCCCCTGACCTTGAATATCGACAAATACAACGCCCAGCAGGCACGACGAATTCTGGACCGTCTTGTGGGCTATCAGGTGTCCCCACTTCTCTGGCGAAAGATTCAAGGGGGTTTGAGCGCAGGCCGAGTCCAGAGTGTGGCGGTCCGGATCATCTGTGAACGGGAGCGCATCATCCAGGCGTTTATTCCTGAAGAATACTGGTCCATCACGGCTGACCTTCTGGGAGATGTCCCTCCGCCGTTTCAGGCAAAACTGACCAAAAAAGACGGGAAGAAAATCAAGATCAGCGACCAGGAGACAGCCATGGCCACCACACGGGAGCTTGAAGCCCAGGAATACCGTGTGGAAAAAATCAACAAGCGGACCACCAAACGGAACCCCCTGCCCCCGTTCATTACCAGTAAACTCCAGCAGGAAGCCATTAACAGGCTCAAGTTCACTGCAAGCAAAACCATGCTTGTGGCCCAACAACTGTATGAAGGCATCGAACTGGAACCCGGTGAGCCCGTGGGTCTGATCACCTATATGCGTACCGACTCCACGCGTATTGCCGATGATGCTGCCAAAGAAGCCATCGAATACATTGGGTCCAATTTCGGCAAAGAATACACCATATCAAGCCCCAGATTCTTTAAAAATAAAAACAAGGTCCAGGATGCCCATGAAGCCATCCGACCCACCTCAGTCTATAACACGCCGGAAAAATTGGCCCCCTATCTGGATAAATCCCAGTTGGACCTCTATACCCTGATTTGGAAACGTTTTCTGGCCTCCCAGATGCAGGAAGCCCTGATAGACCAGAATACCATCTCCATCAAGGCGGGAGCCTACACCTTGAGTTTGAGTGGCTCCACCGTTCGCTTCCCCGGCTTTATGGCACTGTACATGTCCATTGAAACAGAAAAGGAAAAAGAGGAAGACAGCGGCAAACAAGTGCTTCCGGACCTGAAGGAAGGCATGCTTCTCTCCATGCTGAAACTTGATCCCAAACAGCATTTCACCCTGCCCCCCCCCAGATTTTCCGAGGCATCACTGGTCAAAGAACTGGAAGAAAACGGAATCGGGCGCCCATCCACCTATGCCTCCATCCTTTCCACCATCCGGAGTAAAGGCTATGTGGAGTTGCTCAATAAATATTTCAGGCCCAGTGAGCTGGGTTTTATCGTCAATGATCTTCTGGTATCGAATTTTTCGGATGTATTTGATATTGCCTTCACCGCCCGCATGGAAAACAACCTGGACCGTGTTGAATCATCTGAAATTGAATATCAAAAACTGCTCACTGATTTTTACAGCCCCTTTGCCCAGGAAGTAGAAAAAGCCAAAGACAACATGGTCAGTGTCAAAGGCGTGGGCCTTCAAACAGGCCAGCACTGCCCGGTCTGTGAAAAAGGTGAGCTTCATATCAAAATCGGAAAAAACGGGACCTTCATTGCCTGCAATGCCTATCCGGAATGCACTTATTCCAGAAACTACGAACGTGATGAAAAAGGTATGATCCACTCCATCGAGCCCTCCTTTGAGCTGGCCGAGGGCAAGGTCTGCAGCAAATGTGGAAAACCCATGCTGATCAAGCAGGGACGTTACGGAGAATTTCTGGCCTGCAGCGGTTACCCGGACTGTAAAAACACCCAGTCTGCCCATGCCGATACCAATGGAGGAGCCGCCCTGGGCGTGCCCTGTCCCGAGACGGACTGCCAGGGCGATATCATGGAGAAACAATCCAAGCGTGGCAAGGTCTTTTACGGATGCAGCAAGTACCCGGACTGCACCTTTGCAAGCTGGGATAAACCCGTGCCCCAGGCCTGCCCCCAATGCGGAGCCCCCTTTCTTGTGGAAAAAACAACCAAACGGGAAGGCACCTTTCTCAAATGTATCGCAGAGGGCTGTGAGTATAAGGCTGCCATAGCTGAGAAGGACGAGGATTAGCCGGGCCCAGAAACGGCATCTCACGGTCCATACCGGCGTTCTCAGGTTTTCGAAATCCGTGGGCGTACGCGTAGTTTACGCCTGCGGTTTCGAAAACCTTGCGGCCTTCCGTCGTCGCCAAGGCTATGACGGACTCGTGGTCTGAACCGCGATCTACCATTTCTGGATGGATACCGACTCATTGTTGAGCAGATCCAATCAGCTGGCCTTCGGCGACCCTCTTCATGAGTTTCGTGGTAAAATTGTTTTTATTGGGTCAGTTTTTAATCCCTCCAAACAAGGGCACGACACGCCGTGCCCCTACAATCGATTGCCCCGAAATTCATATCCTTAAACGATAAAATCTTCATAAGTCCCATGGGTCTTATAGGTCCCATGAGACCCATAGGACTTATAGGACCTATGCCATTTTATTTCGGAATTTATCTGGGTATTAAAAAAAACAGCGGCATGGCTGGAGCCATGCGGTATACACTCCCAGGCAGGAGCCTGGGAGCGATAAGGACATGCATTGAGGAATTTGGCGCCAGGCCAGGGCCGCCAGAGACTTTTTTTGCCCTTTTTCCTATTAAGGGACCACCGTCTTTTCCATTGCGATCCCGATTTCGATTTCAATTATCCCACCATGATTCGTTTCATTTTTTCCCAGATATCCATCACAAAACTGTAATTGCAAGCACCTGACACCTGGCATGTTTCACAGTGAAAACACCTGGGGAGTCCGTTCATGACCTTGAACAGGTCGTGCAACTTGAAATTTCTGTTCTGCTGATCAATCACAGACAACAGGGAGTCCTTCTCACATTCGTCAGGCCCGAAATAGTCTCCAAAGGTCTCGTTCAATAAGCTCACGTCCAATAAAGCCATCAACTCGGTGATCGAAATGCGGGTCAATGGATGTGAATTAAAAAACCTGAAATAGTCATTTATCCTGAATTCCTTATGGGGTGATTTTCCGATATATATGTCCAGCGCATCCAATAGGGCTGCCCTTTTGTTCACTGTGCTGTCAGCCATATTCCATAAAACCGGCAGGACATGATCGAACCGGAGGAATGCGGATAAAAACGACTTGTCGGGCAGGCTGGTGATTTCACTCATACCCGGAATATAAATATAATAAGCCGGGTGGCCTAAAAAGGAGTTGTCTCGGATAAAGATCTGTTTATCCCCATTTTTTATGATTTTTAATAGGTATTGCAGGTCCTCATGGTCGGAAACGGACACCGGATGGTTGAAACCGGTGAACTCATAATCCGGTTTGTCCGACAGGAGTTTATCCGGCCAATGGCCTGAATACGCGCTGATCGTTAAGCTGAAATGTCTTTTCCAGAACAGGGTGTCAAGGTCGCAGGGTCCATTGGCCTCCAATTCCTGCAAAGGCAGAAAATGAATGGCCCCTCCCTGAAACATCTCTGTAAAGCACCGCTCCAAAGCCGTTATGGGGCTTGGGTCTGCGCCCAGATGGAATGCATAGTGCCCCGTATTGTTTCTTATCAGCACCCCTAAAACAGGATAGCCCTTATTCATAGAGCAATCTTTAATGGTTATGTTGTAATCCAAATCCAGCTTAAGTGACATCATGTGATTATAAATGTCCGTGTCTTTGAACCATTCAACAGAAATATCCGGAGGACAAAAGGGATTGAGATAGAATTCCTTTAAAACATACCGCTCAAAAATTTCGCATAAGCCCTGGTTCAGTGCCTCCTCCCTGGTGTTGCCGCTGCACATGCCGTTGCTGCCCACAACCCCCTGCACCATGCGAAAGGGTAAATAGTCGGGTTTGTTCTCAAACAGGTTCAGGAAAGGGACACCGATCATTTCTTTCCCGGTATTTTCCCCTGTGATGTCATCCCCAGCCAATCTGCTAAAATAGTTGAAAAAATCAGAGTTGCTTTCGTTCCCCAAAATAAATGTCTTTTCATCAGGAAAATATCTGAATTTTTTCGGCTCGGCAGAATCAATTTCCGGTTGGGTCGGGTAAATCAAAATCATATAAAACGCCATATTTTGAATGCGTTCAATCATCTCACCCCAGGCACTGGCCCTGGCCCAGTCATGGGATTTACCTTTGCCAAATGATTGAAAGATGACGTGATTGTTTTTGGGATTGATCAGTTTTAAAACACAGGCTGAAACCATTGACTGATTTGAAACCTGCTCTTCTTTCCATCCCAGCCCAAGGTTTTCAATAATCATCCTGATCCTGTCAACGGTAACGTGAGGTGGTATGGCTTTATAGGGTTTTATTCTTTTCAGTGAGCTCATTTAATCGTCCCGCATAAGTTTTTGATGGCCAGAGAGCTTCATTATCCATGTTTTCTCCTTTTGAACAATAAAATAAAATGACCAAAAAAATTATTTTTTCAACCCACCACCCGTTCGCTGTGCTCACTGAAGGACACGAAGAGCACAGCGCGGCAAAGCCACAACCAGATGATTTTTAACCATAACGGATAGTTTATTTTTTACCACAGAGTTCATCTGCGGTCATTCTTGACTTATCCCAAACAGATTTTTTAAGATCACGTCATGCCGTGACTTTAAATGCATAATCGTTACTGCCTCAAGGGTCCAGCCCCCCAACCCATTTGTCCAGATTTTTAAAATCTGGCCCCCGGAGGGCCGCCGGAGGCATCTTTCTTCGTGTGCTTCGTGCTCTTCAGCGACCATCGGGAGCGGGTGGTAAACCATTTAATTGTTTTTTCTTCATGTGTTCAAATACCACCTGATGAAAAGGAGCTTGCTGACACGGTTGTGAATTTACTATAATGCCAGATGCGATACTGGCGGACAGTTTCTCGGACATTATTCGGGAAGGGATACAATTATGAAATGGGTCAAAAAAGAAGACAACTACCGGGTACCTTTGAAATCGTGGTGCACAGTCATTGAAAACGAGGCCATGTCCCAGGCCGAAGATCTGGCCAGACACCCCAGCGTCTATAAGCATGTGGCCCTGATGCCCGATTGCCATCCCGGATACGGCATGCCCATCGGCGGGGTCATTGCCTGCACGGAAGACATCATTCCCAATGCCGTGGGTGTTGATATCGGTTGCGGCATGGGGGCCGTGCGGACCTCCATCGCTTCTTCGGACACGGCCCGTCCTTTGTTGCGGGATGTGATCACACAAGTCCGTGAGCTGATTCCTTGCGGCGAAGGAAAGTCACACCGGGGAAATCAGAGCTGGGAAAACATGGATGAGCATATTGATAACTTCAAGGATCGCAAGTGGTTTTCCAGCCATGTCATGGATCTGGCCGGAAAAAATTTGGGAACCCTGGGTGGCGGAAACCACTTTATCGAAGTCCAGGCCGGGGACGATGACAGGGTCTGGCTGATGATCCATTCCGGGTCCAGACACCTGGGAAACATCATCGCAAAATATTATCACAAACTGGCCTTGTCCCTGAATACACGGTGGAATGCTGCGATTCCTGCCAAGGACCTGGCCTTTCTTCCGGTGTCCAGCGCTGAGGGCAAGGAATATATCCATGATATGAATTTCGCCCTGGCCTATGCCCGGGAAAACCGACGCCAGATCATGGACCGGTTCATGGCAGCCTTTGCCCATGTATTCCCGGGTGCTGATTTTGAAAAACCCATCAACATTCACCATAACTACGCGGCCCTTGAAAATCATTTTGGCCGGAATGTCTGGGTTCACCGAAAAGGAGCCACCTCGGCCCGTAAAAATGAAACCGGCATCATCCCCGGTTCCATGGGAACACCTTCGTATATTGTGGAAGGCCTGGGCAATCCCGAATCCTTCATGTCCTGTTCCCACGGGGCCGGAAGGGTTATGGGTCGAAAACAAGCCTCCAGGACCTTAAGTCCCCTGGAATGCGACAAAGCCATGGGCGATGTGGTCTACAACAGATGGAATAAAATCCGGAGGGGCAAAGGACAGGGTGAATTTGATCTCGGTGAAGCACCCCAGGCCTATAAAAACATTGAGGATGTCATCAAATCCGAGCTGGATCTGATACGGCCGGTGGTCAAACTCCGGCCTTTGGCTGTGGTCAAGGGATGATTTATTTATTGGAAAATAGGACGTATGAGACATAGGGGACTTATGGGACGTATGTGTGCCTCTTTTTCAATTTCACCATGAAGGTCCTGAAGGACATGAAGTTTAGGGTGGAGATGTTTTTTTCTTCATGAACTTCATGCTCATGGTAAACTTGTTTTTTCTTTTTTTAAACCACCCGTTCGCTACGCTCACTGAAGAACACGAAAATCCACGAAGAAGGGAAATTTATTTTCGAAGGAGGTCGAATTTTATAGGGATGGGAATCAGAGTGATGGGCACGCGTTGCTTTGCCCATCCTACTATGGAGTGAGAATTTTGCGGGGTTTATGAGGCTTTGAATGTCTATAAATTACTTTTTGTTTCAATCCCATAAGCAGTCAACAAATAAGGTGGGCGAGCCCACCTTATTCACATAAAAAATCCAGACCGCCCAAGCGGCAGGGATTTTTTATTCTTTGACGCGTTCTGAATAGGATCGTGTACGAGTGTCGATTTTGATCATCTCGCCTTCTTCGATAAAGGGGGGGACCTGGACTTCAAATCCTGTTTCCACCACAGCAGGCTTGGTACTTCCCGTGGCGGTGTCCCCTTTGGCCCAGGGATCAGACTTGATCACCCGCAAATTCACAAAATTGGGCAAGGTCACATCAATGGGGCGTCCATCAAAACAAAGAACTGCACAGGCGGTGTTTTCCTTGAGAAGATCCACATTGTCACCCAACTGTTCTTTGGTCAAAAATTCCTGCTCGTAATTTGAGGTGTTCATGAAGCAGTAGTTTGTCCCGTCAAAATAAAGATATTCCATTTCCTTTTCTTCAAGGCTGGCCTTTTTCAGCTTATCACCCGAACGAAACGTCCGTTCAAACTGGGAGCCTGAGATCATATTCTTGAGCTTACACTTGTAAAGGGCCTGGCCTTTTCCAGGTTTTACAAACTCAAATTGAACGATCATGTGGGGCGCACCGTCTATCTCTACCTTTATTCCTTTTCTGAATTCGCCTGCTTCAAACATGGTTTTCTTTCCTTTATTTCTTTAGTGTGTCTTGTTTCTTTAACATTGTCATCTCCGCCCTTAAGGCTTCCTTTACAAAGGTTTTGACTTTTTCCAGGTCCTTTTTGAACCGTATGGGTTTCCCGGTTTGGTCCACCTGATTGGTCTGTGTGCAACTATCAACCCCGGCGGGGAGGGTGGTCACGGCAGCCTCAAAAACATTTCCGGGTGAAAGCCCCCCTGCCAGTATCACAGGAAGCCTGCTTTGTTCAACCAATTTTCGGGCCATACCCCAGTCGCAGGTCTGCCCTGTAATCCCGACAAACCCGTGAACAGGCTGTTCTTTATCTGTTCCACCCTGACTGACAATCAGGGTATCTGTCAAAAAAAGATCGCTGACCGGCTCGAAACGCCGGGCAAGATCAAGGGTGGGGACACGGTTAGCCTTCCCGGTCTCTCCGATGGGAATAGATCGCATAATTTTAAGATTGGGATAGTTTTTTTTCACCGCTTCCTGGAGTCGGATCAGGTCACCTAGGATATCCCCTTGTGTAATAGTCAGATTTTCACACAAATGGATCACATCAGGCTGGTACCAGTCAATGGCCCTGAAGATCTGATCCTGCTCCGAAAAAAGAGGAATCAGACTGCTCTGGCCCGATCGCCTTTTCACGCAATCGATGACCTTTCGTATGGCAGGGATTTTCCAGTCTTCAGCTGAGACCAACACAGATCCGATGCAGTGAACCCCCAAATCAAGAAGGGCTTCCGCTTCTTCCGGCTCCTGGATTTCGTAGATTTGAACCCTTAATTGAACCATCATTTTCCTTTTCCAAAAAATCCGTCTCACGTGAGGGGTCCGGACGTAAACCTTCCCATGAAAAAGAACCGTTATCATTCTAAAATCAGTTGACTTTTTCCGCAGTTTTTACCATATTCATCGTGTTTTGGCAAATTGATAAAAGTCTGATCTGACGCTTCGAAAGCATGGTCATTTTGTATCTGATATGCCATCTTTTATGTTTATCTTTGAAATCATTCGCAGGTCGTTCTGCCTGATATACAACCATTTTGAGGTTTTTCATGATACTGATTATTGATTTCGGCTCACAATTCAACCAATTGATCGCTCGAAGAGTCAGGGAGCACCAGGTCTATTGTCAGATCATTCCCCCGGCCATGCTCACCGAGGAGTATATTCGTGAGGTCAAGCCGGAAGGCATCATCCTGTCCGGTGGCCCATCCAGCATTTATGGCCAGGACAGCCCAAAGGTGAATCCCTTTATTTTTAACGGAGAAGTTCCTGTTCTTGGAATCTGCTATGGTCTCCAGTTCATGGTTCATGCCTTGGGCGGTAAGGTTCAACGATCCGAAAAGCGAGAATACGGTTTTGCTGAACTGAGTATCAGCACCCACAGTGATCTTTTCCAGGGTATTGACCAAAAAACCCAGTGCTGGATGAGTCATGGCGACTCCATCTCAGAACTGCCCAAGGGCTTTACCATCACGGCATCCACGGACAACACACGGGTTGCCGCCGCATCCAATCCTGAAAAAAATCTCTATGGCCTCCAGTTCCATCCGGAAGTGGATCATACCCTCATGGGCCGGGAAATTCTTTCAAATTTTCTCTTCAGGATTTGCTCATGCAAACAAAACTGGACCATGAAATCCTTTGCCCAGAACACCATCGAAGACATCCGTAAAACCATCGGCGACAAGAAAGCAATCCTTGGTTTGAGCGGTGGAGTAGACTCATCGGTGGCCGCCCTTCTGATTCACAAAGCCATCGGTAAAAACCTCACCTGCATCTATGTTGATAATGGGCTCATGAGGAAAAACGAAAGCAAGATCCTCAAGGAGACCCTGACCCGTCATCTGGACATGAACATCCGGTTTGTCAATGCCGCAGATGATTTCCTTACGCCCCTTAAGGATGTGACAGACCCTGAAAAAAAACGTAAAATCATAGGGAATGTGTTTATCAATGTATTTGACAAGGAAGCGTCACGGATCAAAGACGCCGAATTTCTGGGGCAAGGCACCCTTTATCCGGATATCATAGAATCCCAATCGGCCTTTGGAGGCCCTTCGGATGTGATCAAGTCCCACCACAATGTGGGTGGTCTTCCTGAAAACATGAAACTCAAGCTGGTTGAACCGTTGAAGTACCTGTTCAAAGACGAAGTCAGGCAACTGGGAGCGGAAATCGGCCTGCCCGATGATCTGGTATGGCGTCAGCCTTTCCCTGGGCCTGGCCTGGGCATACGTATCATGGGCGCCATAACCCGAGAACGACTGGACGTCCTCAGGGAAGCAGACGCCGTGCTCCTCGATGAGATCAAAAAGGCCGGATACTACAAAAAAGTCTGGCAATCCTTTGCCGTGCTTCTGCCCATAAAAAGTGTGGGGGTCATGGGTGATCAACGCACTTACGAAAACACCATTGTCATCCGGGCGGTAACCAGCAAAGATGCCATGACAGCGGACTGGGCCAAACTTCCTTATGAGGTTCTGGGAAGAATTTCAAACCGAATTATCAATGAGGTCAACGGTGTCAACCGGGTGACCTATGACATCACCTCCAAACCTCCTGGAACCATTGAATGGGAATAAACCATGATGGAAAATAACGAGAACCAAAATTTTATTTTCGGTTCAGATGATAGTGACACTTATAATGAAAGCACCCAGAACCAGCGATTTGATAAGCTGAATCAGAAGATTACCCTGTTATCGATTCTCATTCCATCCATACTCGGAATCATTTTCGTGTTTATGTATCTGGATATGAAAAACAAGGTGGTTCAGGTGCATAACACCGGGTCATCCGAGGTCCAAAAAACAGCCGATGACCTCAATAAAGAAATCCAGGATCTCCAAACGGCAAGCGCGGAGTTTGAAAAACGCCTGGATGGGAAATTAGCAGCCCTTGAAAAATCCCTGGCTCCAATCACGGCTAAAATTTCAAAAATGGGAAAAGATATCGATTATCTTTCTTCTATCAAAATCGATAAAAAGGCCCTGGATTCTGAAATTCAAAAAGTCACGACCACCCATGAATCTCTAAAAAAAGATCTGGCCAACCTGGGTGATCAGCACACGAAGCTGGTGACCATTGCACAGGAGCTTCAGACACGGACAAAAGATATCCCAGCCATCTCCGCTGCCCAGGATGCCCTTAAAAACTCCATCGAGTCTCTGAAGAACGATATGGCGGATAAAAATGAACTTGCAACTGCCCTGAAAAAACAGAAAGTTTTTTACCAACTTGAAATTCAGGAGCTTAGCGATAAGGTCGAAAAGAAACTAAGCAATTTGAAAGCAGCGCAGACAAAGGCTGCCACACCACGTGTGGCGGCTCCTCCTGCACAGGAATAAGGGTTTACAGTGTTTGAACGTTTCGCTTAAAAACATGGCCATGACGCATGCTGATTTACGATGATATATATACATGGGAAGGGCCAGCCCATGGTGACCAGGCACTCTGGATCATGACCTGCCATTTGTGGATTATTGATCTTTCGTTGAGCCATCCGGAGATTGTTTTCATCCGCCCCACCATCGTGGTTGCCTCGGACATCTCAGATGGTCCCAGACGAAAAATCTGTGCCGAAACCCTTGGACGTCAGATCTATCTGGACTTTCACCTGGATATCAGACGTACCCTCTGGGTGGAATACGACCCCAGCCTTCCCGCTAAAATGACCGTGGCCTATATGAAGCCCCGATACCATGACGGCCAGGAAATGATTTATTCCATTCAATGGCGAAATCCCATGAACACGGAAAAAGATATGATCCGGCGCTTTATTCCCAAACTGGATATCTAAAACCGGTCTCTCACTGAGTTAAGGAGAATGGCAAAATAACATACTAAAATTATTTGCTTTTCTTCGTTCACTTCGTGTCCTTCGGTGAGCTACGCGAACGGGTGGTTTTAAAAAAAGAAAAAACAAGTTTACCATGAAGAAAAGAAAACATCTCCACCCTAAACTTCATGTCCTTCATGTTGAATAAAAAAAATTTAAGTTTCCAGGCTTTGCCTGGAAACGAAATAAAAAAACTGTTTAACCACGAAGCACGAAGAAAAACATGCCTCCGGCGGCCAGCTTTTAAAAAGCTGGGCAAATGGGTTGGGGTGTTTGGTGTGTAAGAATATGTTAAATAAGAAACATTCGAAGAAAGGCAATGTATGTTTATCAAACTTTTCAAAAGTTTGGCCCCGCAGGGCTGCCAGGGGCACGCCTCCGTGTGAGACCTGCATTTTGGTTGCGGCTTTGCAGCGTTCTGTTCTTCGTAGTATATATTTATTTTTTTAAAGGAAACGCTTGGAAAATGACTGGAGCGAAGTACATTCCGGGAATGGATTAAGAGGCATTATTTCCGGGTAAAGCGGACGGTATCAGAGGAGTTTTCTCCGGTTTCGTCGCCAAAGTTCAAAAAACCGCTTGGGGGCAGAACGGTTTCACCCCGTTTGAGAAATCGTTTTTTGTCCTTCTGGTCAATCACATAGGTTCCGTTTGAACTTTGATCAATCAAAACGAATTTTCCCCATCGGTACTCAATGCGGGCATGGGTGCGGGACACACGCTTATTTTTTAAGATAAAATCATTATGGCCCTGGCGCCCGAAGGTGACCACAGGGTGAGTCTGGTCAACCAGGGTGATATGGGTCTTTGTTCTCAACTCCAGGGAATACATCATGGCTTTTTTATCCAGGTTCTTATCCACGATCATGGTCAGATCCAGTTGTTCCCATATGTATTCAAAGTACCTGACTTCTTCGAACTTTCCTTTGACCACCTCCATGTCGATAAATTTAGTGTGGTTCTGCTCATCGGACGAAAGGTTAAGCATGGCATCTTCACTCAAAAGAATCTGCCGCTGCTTGGCAAGGGTCACCAGACGGGCGGCAACATTCACAACATCCCCGAAGATATCTCCCTCTTCTACAATGACCTGACCCCAATGAATTCCGATGTAGATATTGGGGGACCCTACCTCGGGAGCGTCCTGAACCGGCATCCTGTCCAGGGCCTGATGCATCTCTTTACCTGCGGCCACAGCATGCTGAACGTTTCTGAATGTACACAAGACTTCGTCACCGATGGTCTTGATCACAAGACCTCTGTGCCTGACCGTGACCTCGGACAGAATCTTTAACCAATCCGTAATCTGGATCTGTGCCCGTTTGTCTCCGAGTATATCGTACAATTGGGTGCTTCTGGCGATGTCTGCAAATAATACTGCGACTGAAACAGTTTTACGCAATGGTATTTACCTTCTGATTATAGGATCTTCAATCACATGTATCCCGATAGTATTTAATTACCCAAAGGGTGTCAAGTACAACCCCACGTCTTCGTCAGTTTATCTGTGTCGTAAAATCAGCGTAAAGGGGCAGATGATCTGAATATCCTATGCCAAGATGCCGCCCATGCCCCCTGTCTGTTAACTGCCAGCGGTTCAGGGATTTGCCCTGAAACACATATTCCGGCATAAAACGTTTGAACGAATACGCCAGATAGTTGATGCCCCGGCCATCGTAAAGGGATGCCGGAACCAGAATATGGTCCAATGATCCTTTCCTGCCAAAAAAAAGATAGGACCAGCGATCCCCAATGGGAAATTCCAGCCAGAGATCAAACAGACATCGTTCACAGCCCGGTTCAACCAGTTTTTTTTCCGTAATGGCTTGGGATAAACGGACGGTTCCAAGCACATGATTGATTCCGGTCTCCCCGTTTGTGTCGTTCAGGAACCTGTTGTTCAAAAAAGTCCGGTACTCGTCATAATCGGAATTAAAATCTCCCAAAACCACAAAATCACAGTGGGGCTTCAATGAGCCCATGTCCTGTTCAAGTGCCCGGGCATAATCCATCCGGGCACTTTCAGGGTTTTTCTTTGATTGCCAGTGATTGATATAGAGAAGAAGAGGGGTCCCTTTGACATCCACCTCAACCTTTAAAATACTTCTCCCCCGTCCGTGACGCACGGGAATACCTGACTGTCTTCGAATGGGGAAACGAGAAAAAAGAGCACAGCCCACGGCCTGTTTACCGGCTTTCAAAAAAGCCCGATGGGGATAAATCATACCCCTTTCCTTCAATTGATCTTGAAGACGAATAAGGGCACCCTCGGATTCAACCTCTTGAAGAGCGACCAGATCGGCCTTGAGATCCGACAGAACCTGGGACATATGGTTGTATTTGATATGAGCGATGTCAGGCCCCCATCCTGAACTCCCCCCGGGAATATACTCGGTGTATTCTGTCCCCTGGTTTTCAAGGTCAAACAAGTTTTCCACATTGTAGGTTGCAATTCTAAACTGCAGATTGTCGGCCGCATCCACCCCACATACCCATACAATTGAAACCAGAACTGCAATAAAGGGTATCACACGCAAAAACCTTGGGCCATGACCATCATACACATAGGTATTCATAGGCAATGATTAACATAAATAAAACACTATTTATAAAAAAACTGTAATTCAGCCGATCCGATCTGGATCACATCAAATTCTTCAAGAAGCACGGAATTTTTGATCACCTGATTGTTCACCTTGACCTTGGACAACCCTCCGTAATGGCTGATGGAATATCCCTGGGGGGTCTGGCTCAGTAATGCGGCCGTTTTCCCGACCATAAACCCATGAACAATAATATCATTGGAAGGATCCTTCCCGATTTTGGTCAGTTTCCGATTCAATTCGATTTTACCATCGCCGCCTTCTACAAAACCCAGAACCCCGATTCTCTGCTCATCTTTGACATTCATCATGGCCTGTTTGATCAAGCCCCTGTGGGCTTCGGTATTCATGGCCATGGTCTGGTCCATTCCGTTTTCATGATCCAAGGGAATAAGATCTCCGTCTTCCAATTGGAACAAAAGCGTGTGTTTGCCAATGGTGATGACATCCCCATCGTTCATCTGAATGGATGTCACGGGTTCATCGTTGATAAATGTCTGATTTTTGCTTTTAAGGTCCGTCAGGATGAAGCCATCTCCGTTATAGTCAATTTTAGCATGGTTCCCTGATACCGTGAGGTTGGCGATAACAATGTCATTATTCTCCCTTCGACCGATACTCATGGGTTTATCCTTGGTGAAGGGATACGTTTTAATAACATTATCTTTAAATTTCAATGTCAAAATCGGCATTCTCGTTCCTCATCTTCGGTGGTCACAATCGTTCATTGTTATATGATGTACTCTTAAAAGGCAACGGATGGCTATGGAAAAAGGTCCATAGGCCAAACACTATAACGCCGCATATGGGACTTTATACGACGCCATCTTATATTGTCGCTTCATATGACTCAGCCATATCACCTTCCGTTCTTTGGTTTTCCCCCTCATCAATCAACTCACCCCAGGGTTCGGTATACATGGCGGTCATGACGATATTAAACATCACTTCCATAATTGTGGCAACAGGAATTTCAGTTCTTGGCGATTTCAAAAAATCAATATTTGAACACCGTTGCTCGTATTGTATTTTTAGCAGCTCAAATTCGTGTAAAAACTGAACGATCTCCTCTTTTTTATTCAACATACGTTCCCCAGCCGTTTCACATTTCTTTCTCATGGCCGTAATTTTATGTGGTGGGGAATGGAAAAGAAAATCTCTGTTCTGCTTGCTTTTGAACAAGGTCTGATCTTTTATTTTCACGGCTATTCTTGCCGAAAGGATCTTTTTTTCCCTGAGCATCTGGGAAATGAGACTTCGTTTGTCATTTTCAAGCACAATCACATGAACCGTATTCAAGATCTTTCGATTCTTTTCCAGTTGTTCATAAAATTCTTCCACAGAACATTTCCAGAACATCCGGCTGACATACTCGATGATGGAAGCAAGCTGTTCACCATCATTGAAAGGAGCTTCCATAATCCGTTTGATTTCGGGGAGAAGTGTGGCTGTTTTTTCAAACAGAGTACCTCCGGTGATCACCTTGAAGATCATGGCCACCGCCGCATACCAGTCCTGAAGATGGAGAATCCGTTTCAAATCCCCAAAAACGGAAATGATCAGTTCATTGGGAAACAGATGGGATGGCGTTGCGTATTTGGGAGTCCCTCCCAGTTGGGGTTGTATGATATCCTCAAGGGAGTCTTTGCCGTAATCAACAGACGTTTCCACATCAATGAATCCCATGGAAAACTGATCCGGAGAACGAAGAAAATGGGGGTATTTCCCCGGATCACCCGCGATCAGAAGGTTATCCGGCTTAAGGTCTCTCATGGCTATCTGTTTGCGACCCAGCCATATCAATAGCCCGATCAGATTCGTTACAATGCTCCCCATCTCAGCCTTGAACCGGGCAATGGTGGAGGTGTAAATAAATTCCCGGATGACTTTTCGGTAACTTTCAATGGACATACGGTTATCAATCATGGATTCCCTTGAAAGTGCGTTCAAATCTTCAAAAAAGCTCTTTGAATAGTCCCCTTCCGATTCAATTCGTCCCCGGCCTGACAGATGAATCAGAAACCAATTTTTTATGGTGAAGGTGGGAGTGATTTTGGTGACACCATATTGAATCTTAAGGCGGCTGATCTCACGTTCATACTCATCATATATATTGCGCATTTCAAAGCCGATATGCGCATTTTCAATGCCATAGCGCCCTTCAAACTCATAGGTATCCCAAATGATATGGGGATGCCTGAGGATTTCCTGGGGCATGGCGTTTTCCATATCGTGCATTTCCGTGAGGACACTGCTCAGAAAATAGTAGCGGGAAAGGTCCATAAAAAAAGCAAACGTGTCCCCAATTTTCAGATACTCCTGGAACTGGGCGTTTGTACTTAGTCGATCCACATACCTCTTTTCAAGGTATCGTGCGTCAACCTTCTTCGAGCCATGGGACACGAGGCGCCCAAGGATAACCGAGACCCGAGGGATGATACATTCCTTGGGAGACAGGCGCCGTGCAATCCTTAAATCAGCCTTGATACAGGCTAAGTATTCCTGAAAATCCGTAATGGGTTCCGGAGGAATTTTGACCACCAGATGATCATCATAAATAACATAATAACATATGCTTTTACTCACCCCGTCATCACCCAAGGGGCCAATGGTCAGGCGTCGTGACACCCAGTCTCCCTCATGGAACACACTTAACTCGTAAACCCTTTTGGGCCAGACATTAATGCTGGTCACCGGTTGGAACTTTTCCGGTGCCGTTTTCATAGCCCCAAGCTGAATTTTATAAATTTTCAAAAAAAACTGCACCACCACTTCCCGGTTATATTCCTCACCCTTGGCGATATCAGCCTTCTTGGGTGGGATTACATCACAGGCCACGTCCTTCAGTTCAACAGGGCGTTCTTCTTTTTTCCTGAACCGTTTCCGTACGATCCAATTGACTCCGGTCACACATAAGAGAATAATAAGAACCCAGAACGGAATGGCAAAGATCATTTCTCTGGTGAGATGTATACCTGGGAATAGATGTTTAATTCCTGTTTCACACAGGATGAAGAATTGGTCCAGTGACCGGGCAAGGTGTGAGGATACCCGTCCGACTTTATCAGGAAACAGCACCGTCAATATGAGAACAATAAACGAAGCTAGTGCAATTTTGACCGATACTTTTTTCAAACCATGCGCCTCTTTCCGGTCTTTTTATCTGTCCATCACGGCTATTTATGATTTTTTAAACACAAGAATTTATATATTAGAATTAAATATATTAGACAAACATAAATGAAGTATGACTTTTGTGTCAAAAGAATTTTTTAAGGACATAAGGAAATATGTCCTTATCGTTGGGCGAGGAGGCCATAATACAAGGAGGGAAAACGGGTGGAATCTTCGACATCTTATTTTTTTATAACCCTATCCCCAAAGGGGGTATCTCATTTATTGGCCGTCTTTTTTGGGGAGGGAATAACAATTCTGCCACAGTGTGAAGTAATCTTCAATTTCCTTTTCCCAGCGTAAAGGATCCCAGTCAAGAGCAGGTTCACAGTATGTCCTGATACGATCCATATACATGCGGCCCCCATCCTTAAGTAAAAGACCGATTCTCACACGTCTTAGAAGCAAATCATCCAGATGTCTTATTTTTTCCTGGGAGGCCCCCTGGGGAAGCTCAGCCCAAAGGGTCTGTGTTCCGGGAATATACTCAAGATCTTCCGGTAATGCGCGACGAATCATGTTCCCTGCGTCCATTCCGTATCGTCCGTAAAGGACGCGGGTGGCTTCTTCGGACAAGGCCGTGGATATCACCGGAGCGGAGACACGATCAAATACGGGTTCATTTCTACCCTGGAGTTTTCGGACAGGCAGATAAGCCAATGCGGCATGGAGTGTATCCCAGGCAAGTGACCTGAATGTGGTCAGTTTTCCACCTGTTACAGTAACCAGTCCTTTGTCATGCCAGATGACATGCTCTCGTGATTCTTTATCTGCTGCCACCTTGCCTTCGCTGACCACAGGACGGACCCCTGAAAAACTTGAAATGGCCATGGAAAGAGAAAGATCAAGGGATGGGAACACCGTTTTAAGACCCTTGATGAGATAATCCGCTTCGTCTCGTGTGATGGATGGTTCCATGGACAGGGGGCTTAAGTGGTCTATATCTGTTGTCCCCACAAGCACAGCACCTTCCCAGGGGATGGCGAAAAGTGCCCTCCCATCTTCCGGATTAAAAAAACTGACAGTGGTTCCAAGGGGAATCACATCTCTGGGAAAGATCAGATGGCTTCCTCTCAAAGGCCTGAGGTGCTGATTTTTTTCAGGTGAGGGATGGAGGGTTTCAGCCCAGGCACCTGTTGCGTTGATCACAAGTCTGGTCCTGATTTCTTTTTGTTCATGTGTCTCGCTGTCTTCAATCCGAAGACCTTTAATTTCGCCTGTATCGGATCTTAAAAGCTCCATGGCTCGGGTGTAATTCAGGGCCATAGCCCCATGGGCCTCTGCTTCTTTAATCAGACGCAGGACAAGACGTGCATCATCCACCTGGGCATCCAAAAAACTAAAACCGCCCATCAGTCTGCAGTTGTCCACCAGGGGTTCTTTTTGCAGAAAAATATCTTTGTCAAAAAATCGATGCCGCCACTTTCCGGAGAGCATGTCATAGATTGCCAGCCCAGCTTCCATGGCCCATTTCCCAGGTTTTTTTCCCTGATAAATTGGCAAAAGAAATTCCAGAGACCTTACCAGGCCAGGAGCTTCTTTGAGCAGGCGCTCCCTTTCTATAATGGATTCCCGTGTCAATTTGAAGTTACCCTCTTTCAGATAACGCAATCCCCCGTGTACAAGCTTGGAGGATCGGCTGGAGGTGCCCCAGGCAAAATCCCTCTGTTCCACGAGAAGGGCATGAAATCCATTGCGAACAGCTTCCCTCAGCACACCGGCCCCTGTGATACCGCCGCCGATGACAACAAGGTCCCAATCCTGATCCATCTGTTCCATTGCAAGGGATTGTTTCATGCCATAAACGCCTTCCAGAGAGCCAGGGCATCGTCCATCACCCTGGCCACTCTGTCATAGACACCCTCCGCATCCCTATTGCGTACAAGTTCAAGAAGCTCGTTGTAATAAGCCAGGGAAACGGCCCGTGTCTCTTTTAAAAGAAAATAATCAGCACCCATCTGCCTGTACATAAAATCAAAATCATTCAGAATAATCCGGAAAAACGGATTACCGGACTGGGTGGCCATCAGCAACTGCAATTTCCAGTCATAGTCCGTGTACGCCAGGTGATTATCATCAAGGTCCTTGGACTCCAACAGATAGCTCTCCAGAACCTCCGGGTTAATTTCCATGGTCATTTTGGCAACCGAAGGGAGAACCACACAACGCACCTTTAGAAAATGCTCCACAAAACGTTTGGGAAGATCCTCACCAAAGCGGGCCATGGTCGAAAGCACACCCATTCCGCCTTCGCTCATATAGTCCTTAACCATGGTTGATTTTCCATGACGGATGTTCAGCCATCCTTCACGTGCCATCTTCTGAAGCGTTTCCCTCAAGGTCGGCCGGGTAACCCCGATCTGCTCTGCCAGTTTTCTCTCTCCGGGCAGGATTGTCCCTGGCGGAAATTCTCCCTTCAAAATCCCAGTCAAAAGTTGATGCTCAGCAAATTGAGCCGGTTTCATCAATTTTTCAGTTAGCATTGTTCAATCCCCTGTTTAAATGTTCTGTTTCGATAATTCCGCTTCTGGTAAGAGGTCATACCACTTGATATTTTCCCTGTCAAGAAAAATCTGGTAAGAGGTCATACCACTTTGCAAAATTCCGATAACGTTGACAAAAAATCCCTGGAAAAAAAAATTTTACCCATAATCCAGCCCTCTGCTAAAATTTTTCTTTTCATATTCGTTTGTTTCTGGTAAGAGGTCATACCAGTGGATGTTCACCTTGTCAAGAAAAAATCTGGTAAGAGGTCATACCACTCCACAGACACCCAATGACGCCAAAGGAGCAGCCATGGGAAAGACTATTTTGTCCATAGATTGCGGGACCCAAAGTTTGAGAGCACTGATTTTTTCAACCAAAGGAGAACTTTTGGCTTCCGAAAAAATCCTATACGACCCCTATGTTAGCCCCCAGCCCGGATGGGCTGAACAAGATCCGGAAATATTCTGGAATAGTCTGGTTCGGGCCTGCCAGGGCTTGAAACAAAAAAATCCTGATCTGTTTGAAACGATTCACGGCATGGGAATCACAAGTCAACGGGCCACCATGATCAATACAGACCTGTCGGGCAAGCCCTTAAGATCAGCCATCACCTGGCTGGATCAACGTAAAGCAGTTGATAAATTCCCAATGAAATCAGTTCTTTATCCATTTCTCAAAATCGGACACCTGGACCGGCTCGTGTCACAACTTTACCGGGATGGAAAATGCAACTGGATCAGACAGAACCAGCCGGATCTCTGGAAGAAAACCCACAAATACCTCCAGGTTTCAGGATTTTTGAATTTCAGGCTCACAGGAGAATTCAAGGATTCCGTGGCGTCACAGATCGGACACCTTCCCTTTAACTATAAAAAAATGACCTGGTGCAAGTCACTGGAGCCGGCCTCGGTGGTCTTTCATGTGGAGCGTGAAAAACTCCCTGAGCTTATCCCGCCTGGAGAGACTATTGGCAGGATCACCCGGCAAGCCGCAGAACTCACGGGCCTTTGTGAAGGACTCCCCGTGATTGCCTGTGGCTCTGACAAAGGATGTGAAACTCTGGGAATGGGCGTCCTCAACACGGACATGGCCAGTCTGAGTTTCGGAACCACGGCCACGGTCCAGACCACCAGCGCCGCTTATTTTGAAGCCATCCCCCTGATGCCGCCCTACCCGGCTCCCATTCCGGGCCACTACAATCCCGAAATTGAAATCTTCCGGGGCTACTGGATGATTACATGGTTTAAAAACGAATTTGCCCATAAAGAAGTGGCCACAGCCGAAAAAAAAGGAATCCCGCCAGAACTGGAACTGGACAATCTTCTGATTCAATCGCCCCCCGGGGCCATGGGTCTTGTGGTTCAACCATACTGGGGCCCCGGGCTGAATCATCCCGATGCCAAAGGGGCCATGATCGGATTTGGAGACGTACACACCAAAGCCCATGTTTACCGGGCTGTCATCGAAGGACTGGCCTATGCCCTCCTGGACGGTGTTCATATCCTTGAAAAACGGGGTAAAACAAAGATTAAAAAACTGGCTGTTTCCGGAGGTGCTTCCCAAAGCGATCAAATCTGCCAGATTTCTGCGGATATTTTCAACCGCCCGCTGGTCCGGGGAAAAACAACGGAAACGTCCGGGCTTGGCGCGGCCATCTTGACAGCTTCGGGGACAGGACTGTTCGATTCTATCCACGATGCCATTGATGCCATGGTCTGCTATGACACCGTTTTTGAGCCCAACCCGGCCCATGCCGAGACCTATAACAAACTGTTTCAGGGTGTGTACCAGAAAATCTATACCTCCTTGAAACCCCTTTACAAGAATATCCGGAATATCACGGGATATCCCGAGTCATAAAAAAGGAGAGTCATCCCATTATGAATAAGCCCCACCCCTTCCAGCCGGGCTGGAGAACACGTCAACCCTTGGAAAAATCCTGGAGATCTATTTTTAAATGGGGAGCTCCAGACCAATTCAAGCACCCCAACGCCGGGCTTTACACCTTGCTCAAAAATTCATTCGGCTTGGATGATGCAGATTTCAAAACACCCCAACGGGAAGGTGACGAGACCGTCCTTCTGGGTGATACATGCCCACCACAACTCACAGATGACCAGGTCAAAACCCTGGAGAATATAGTAGGTAAAGAAAACATCACGGGTGATGACTATTCCAGGGTCAAATTTTCATACGGAAAAACCATGGAAGAAATCTATGATCTAAGGGACGGAAACGTCGATCATCTTTGTGATCTGGTGATTCATCCAAGGGATGCCATGGATGTTCAAAATATTGTCCGATTCGCCAACCAGGAAAACATCCCGGTCTATGTGTTTGGTGGGGGCAGTTCGGTAACCTTGGGGCTCAGGCCCATCAAAGGGGGTATCACCCTGGTGATGAGCACCCATATGAATCGAATCCTCGAATTCAATGAAACCAACCAGACGGTCACTGTTGAAAGCGGGATGATGGGACCTGACTTTGAAAAAAGCCTGAACCGAGCCCCCTCTTTGTTCAAGGCCGGATGCCCCTACACCTGCGGTCATTTCCCCCAGTCCTTTGAATTTTCTTCCGTGGGGGGCTGGATCGTGACCAAGGGCTCAGGCCAAATGTCCTCGTATTATGGGGATGCCTGTGATCTCGTGGTCAGCCAGGAGTATGTCACACCAACGGGATCATTCAAAACCCATGCTTACCCGGCCACGGCCACAGGCCCCCTGGTCAATGATATCATGAAAGGAAGCGAAGGATCTTTTGGAATTCTGGTCAGTGTCACCCTGAAAATCTTCCGTTTCATGCCTGGGAACAGAAAAAAATTCAGTTTTATCTTTCCTGACTGGGAGCATGCTGTAAAAGCATGCCGGGATATTTCACAAGGGGAATTCGGAATGCCTTCGGTATTGAGAATTTCAGATCCCGAGGAAACCTTTGTTGGATTAAAACAACATGGTATTGAAGGGGGCATTCTGGACACCTACATCACGGCAAGGGGATACAAAGGAGGCCAGCGATGCCTGATGATCGGCCATACGGAGGGTGAAAAAAACTTTTCCCACCATGTGTACCGAACACTAAAAAAAATATGTAAAACCAATCAGGGACTCTCTTTAACCGGATATCCGGTCACAAAGTGGGAAAAAGGGAAATATTCAGACCCGTATATGCGGGAAGATCTCAATGATTTCGGAATTGTGATTGACACCCTTGAAACCGGCGTTTCCTGGGACAATCTTATGAATGTCCATGAAAAAGTACGGGCCTTTGTCAAATCCAGACCCCAGACCCTTTGCCTGACACACTGTTCCCATTTTTACCCCCAGGGGACCAACCTGTATTTCATTTTTATCGGACAATTTTCAAACCGGGATGAGTACAAAACATTTCAGGAAAACATCATTGATCACATAGAAACCAGCGGGGGGTCTCTCAGCCACCACCATGGTGTGGGAAAGATGATTGCGCCTTTTATGGAACGGCATCTGGGCAAGGAGCAGATGGCTGTACTCAAGGGGCTGAAAAATCATTTCGATCCCCGGGGGATCATGAATCCGGGTGGGACTCTGGGCCTGGACTGAGATAGCCTCCCGATTTTCCCGCAGGGCCAAATACCCATGGGAATTTATCCCGAAAAAATGAGCGTTTTGCTCTATGGACAGCCCGACACCCATTACCTATAATGTTATCCAAGTTCTTCCCCTCACCTATCGCATCTCCCCCCCTGTTTTGGGCGATTCGCAATGAATCGCCCTTTTTTTATATAATCACCTCATCTGTGTTATCATGCCGCCTCTTTTCCTACTTTCATTTTTTTTCCTTATATCAGCCTGGAAAGAGTCATGACCATGTGATATAGTGCCCCCAAAATAAGAACGAACCCTTATGACTCTTCATGATCATACGAAAAGAACAACAGGAACACGCCATGGACCTATTCGATCTCGAAAACGATTTCAAACCCCTGATCAAAATGACCGATACCTATTGTTTCGGTTGCAGCCCTTCCAACGAAGCGGGTCTTAAAATGCGCTTCCATGCAGGAAAAGACTCGGTGATATCCCGCCTAAACGTTCCGCAACACCTTTGCGGGTGGCGCCATATTGTTCATGGCGGAATCGTGTCAGCCATTTTAGACGAAACCATGAGCTGGTCCACAATCTACTTGTTGAAACGGGTGGTCCTGACAACGTCCATCACCGTGGACTTCATCAAGCCCGTGTTTGCAGCTAAAGCCATAACATCACAAGGTAAAGTCCTTGAACGGATAAGTGAACGAGAAGCCATCATGGAAGGGACGATTTTTGACAGTGAGGGCGAGGTATGTGCAAAATCAAGGGGTACCTTCAGGCTGTTCACTCCGGAAGCTGCTCGTAAATACTCCTTGATGAGTCCCGATATTCTGGATGATTTCGAAAATTTTATTCGCACCCATGAAAACCACAGCACCGGGCCTTATTGATGTGCTCAAAGATAAGACTCTGTATGTAAATAGTTTGTCTTTCTTGACATTTCAGGCTATTGTAAATATTATTCAAATTTAAATTTTTAACGGTGTCAGTGAAGGACATTTTTTGCGGAATCTGAACAGACCATACCGGAATCCGGTTATCAGCCATCCGCTGAACAGCCTTGAGGCTTTGGGCCGGAAAAATACCCGGAGCGATGGATGTGTATCTCCGGGTCACTTAAAAAGCAAAAAGGGATTGACCCGTGGGACAATCCCTTTGATTTTCATGGCGCGCCTGGTACGACTCGAACGTACGACCTACGGATTAGAAGTCCGTTGCTCTATCCAACTGAGCTACAGGCGCATTCAACAGAAGTGGTGTTTTTAGCAGACATCTCCCCCTTTGTCCATAGAAAAGACACTGGCTAATGAAAAAAAACTCAGAAAAACAACAGTGTACAATCACTTTTAAAATGGCTTCTCAACCCGATTCTTCAAGGGTATGCGACGGGCCACAGGAAGAAAAATAAATCAATGAACAAAGACTCCGAACATTTAGACGATGACCATGATGACGAATTCGATGATAGCGACCCTGTGGAAGAGGTTGAAAAAACGATTTCACCTCTCCCGGCCCACCATTCCCTGATCAAATACGATCCGCTTCAGAGTTACCTTTCCGAAATTAGTAAATATAATCTGCTGACCCGGGAGCAAGAGGTGGAACTGGGGACCCGTGTCCAGGAGGACGATGACCCCGAGGCAGCCTACCAGCTCGTCACCTCAAATCTCAGGCTGGTGGTAAAGATTGCCCTTGATTTCCAGCGGGTGTGGATGCAGAATCTTTTGGATTTAATCCAGGAAGGGAATATCGGACTTATGCAGGCAGTGAAGAAATTCGACCCGTATAAAAACGTTAAATTTTCCTATTATGCATCATTCTGGATAAAAGCCTATATTCTTAAATTCATCATGGACAACTGGCGCATGGTCAAAATCGGAACCACCCAGGGCCAGCGAAAACTCTTCTTCAAACTAAAAAAAGAAAAGCAACTACTGATTGAGCAGGGTTTTGATCCCAAACCCAAACTTCTATCCGAGCGACTCGGTGTTTCCCAGCGTGAAATCATTGACATGGACCAGAGGCTTGACGGCTGGGACATTTCCCTGGATGCCCCCCTCAAAGAAGATTCAGATACCCAGCGCATTGAATTTCTGAATTCGGGCAGTGATTCGGCAGAAGATATCGTCGGGAACAAACAAATGGAAAACATGCTCCATGACAAAGTGGCTGAATTTAAGAAAACCATGTCAGACCGGGAACTTGAAATTTTTGACCTAAGAATTTATTCGGATGAGCCTTTAACACTTCAGGAAATCGGAGAAAAGTACGATATATCCAGAGAGAGGGTGAGACAGATTGAAAAAAGTATCACCAAACGAATGAAAGAGTTTTTTAAAAAGGAAATTCCGGATTTTCATCTTTACAGCAACGATGAATGAGCCGGGGAAAAAACGTATGAATTTAAAATCACGATTGACACGCAAAATTTCTCTGACATGGGTGAAGACCGTTGGGATTTTCGCCTGTGCGGCCATGCTTTCTGCCTGCGCCTTGACAAAACACCCGGCACCGGGCCTTGCCAAAATCGAAAAAGTACAGGCTCCGAAACTTGAACCCGGCGAAAAAGCCCATGTGTTCTATTTTCTCCAGGCCGAACTGAACCGGCAAAAAGGGGACGTTGACCAGGCTCTGGTTTATATGAACAAAGCCATTGAAGCTGACCCGGAATCCATGTTTCTCAAAATGGAACTTGCCAAGCTCCTGGTTTACAAAAACGACATCCCGGAGGCCCTGACACTGATCAGAAAAGGGCTTGAAGATCACCCTGAAAACATTGACTTCCTCACGGTTCTTGCCCAGATCAAACTGATGCAGAACAACGAGGCGGAAGTACCCATCATCTTTGAGAAAATTCTTTCGATCAATCCCAAGGATCAGGCGGTCTATTTCCTTTTGGGGGGGCTTTATTCAAAAATGAACCAGACCCCGAAAGCCATTGACACGTTCAAACGCCTCACCGTCCAATTCCCGGAATCATTTTCCGGGCATTATTACCTTGGAAAACTCCATATGGTTGAAGAAAATTATTCGGAAGCCAAAAAAGAATTAAACGAAGCCTACAGACTGAATTCCGACCTGGTGGAGGCTCTGTACGGTTTGATACAGATCTATGAAATTCAGAAAAACAACAAGCCCCTTCCTGGCCTCTATGCTCAAATACTTGACAAAGATCCGGAAGATGCAAGGGCGTCACTTGCCCTGGCCCTTATCTACCACACGACCAAAAAAGAGAAAAAAGCCCTGGGCATCCTCGCAAAACTGGGGGAACGCAGCACCAATGAGTCTGATATTCTAAGGTATGTGGTCCGGTATTATATTAAAAAAACCCTGTATCCCGAATCCATCTACCTGCTCGAAAATATGCTGAAAACAGCTGCATCCAAGGGGGATATTTATTATTTTCTGGGCCTTTGCCAGGAAGAAAGTAAAAACACCCAGGCGGCTGTAGAGGCTTTCGAACATGTGCCCTTCGAATCCAAATATTTTGAAAAATCCGTACTGATCACGGCCTTCCATTATATGGATATGAAGAAAAACGACAAAGCCATCGCCCTTCTTGAGCAGGCCCTTGTGGACAGACCGGAGAACATTGAGTTCATCCTTTATCTGGGCTCCTTTTATGAAGAGGAAGAAATGTATCAAAAGGCCTTGGATATGTACTTGAAAGGGCTGTCCATTGACCAGAACAGCACCAAATTGTATTTCAGACTGGGTGTGGTCTATGATAAAAAAGGTGACAGAATATCATGCATCGAAGAGATGAAAAAGGTCCTCAAGATAGACCCTGATGATGCCAATGCCCTGAATTATCTTGGATATACCTATGCCGATCTGGGAATGAACCTGGAAGAGGCCGAGGAACTGATAACCAAAGCTCTCAGCTTTAAGCCCGATGACGGGTACATCACCGATTCCCTGGGCTGGGTGTATTATCAAAAAGGCAATTATGAAAAAGCCGTGGCAACCCTTGAAAAAGCCGTGGGCATGATCCCGGACGACCCCATCTTACTTGAGCACCTCGGGGATGCCTTCTTTAAAACGTCCGATACAGAAAAGGCACTCGAATTTTATCAGCGCTCGCTCAAAAACAAGAAAAAAGGCCATGACGCACTCAAATTAAAAATTGATCGATTGATGAACAAACAAACATCACTGAACCCATGACCCGTATTCTATTCTCCAGGATCTGCTCGCTGGTCTTTCTACTTTTGGTTTTTTCCTTGGGGGGGTGTGCCCTCACCTCCCGATCGATCCCGTCCTATGATCCCGGTATTGCAGAAATCCTTGCCAGAGTTGAAAACCGGAATCAGACGGTTTTAACCCTCAACGGGCTCGGCGGGATCACCATCTCCGATAATGCTCAAGCAACCCGATACCGCCTGGCCTGGGCCGCAGCCGTCCCAGACAGGATACGCATGATCGTTCTGTTCTCGGGAAAGCCCATGGAATCCATCGTCTATGACGGTCACGACCTTAGCATCCAGTCCCACACCAATGCCCATGAGTTGTACAAAAAACGGACAAAAAACCCGGATCTGGAAAAGCTGACCACCCTTCCCCTCCGCACCGAACAGATCATCGGTTTTTTATCGGGCCGAATCCCCATAGAACCCCATCAAGGAGCTCGCCTGTCAAACGAAGCGGACGGTGGATATGTCTTGTCTCTCTTAAACAGGCATAAGCGGGAGGTGGAGATTATTTACCTTGATCCTGAAAAGCATGTCACGGCCTATGAGATCACGGGGAAAAAAAAGACCCGATATCGGGTCGATCTTAAGGCCTTTGAAGATAACAACCCCAGTGATCTTTCCTTTCCCAGTCAGCTGGAAATCCATCAAGGCGATCGTTCATTCATCCTCCGTGTTGATCAGATCCAACCCAACCCCGATCTTCCTGCCGATGCCTTTAAATTGGTTCTTCACTAAAAAAGAATGTGACAGACGGTTACCATGCATGATAGGGAGTATATTTCAAATTTGGATGATGAACCATCCTAAAGGGTCTGTCCCTGATCAAACATTGTTTCGTGAAATTAGGAGTTTGCCATGATACATGACAGTATGGACAAGGTAAAGAAACAAACCGCTTGCGGAAAACCCGCCGGTGTGGACAAACAGCAGGAATCTATTCGAGAGGCTCTTTCAAAAATCACTCATAAAATTTTTGTCATGAGCGGTAAAGGCGGGGTGGGTAAAAGCAGCATTTCGGCGAATCTGGCCACGGGGCTGGCTGACAAAGGCTTCAAGACCGGCCTTATGGATGTGGATCTCCATGGCCCAAGCATCGCCAAAATCATGGGGCTTGAAGGCATGCTCAGCATTTCTGAAAACCGAAAACTCATTCCCTATTCCCATAACGAAAACCTGAAGGTCGTATCCATGCAGTCATTGATGCAGGATGCTGACCAGGCCGTCATTTGGCGTGGGCCGGCCAAGGCAGGCATGATCCAGCAGTTTGTGGGCCAGGTGGAATGGGGTAATCTTGATTTTCTAATCATTGATGCGCCTCCGGGAACAGGGGACGAACCCCTTACCGTGATCCAGACCATTCCGGAAGCCAAGGCCATCGTGGTGACAACCCCCCAGGAAGTGGCCCTTTCTGATGTGCGTAAGTCCATCAATTTCTGTCAAACTGTCAAAATTCCCATCATCGGTCTTATTGAAAACATGGGTCCGTTCAAGTGCCCTGGCTGCGACCAGGCCATCGCTCTTTTTAAAAGCGGCGGGGGTGAAAAAACAGCCCGGAAAATGGACATACCCTTTTTGGGCACTCTTCCTTTCAGCCCTGAAGTGGTGGAGGCATCCGATGACGGAACACCCATTATCACCAAGAACAGAAACAATGATTTTTCCATGGCCTTGACTGAAATCATCGAAAACATGGTCAAAACCATTTAAACCGTTTTTTCAAAATCACATCCCAAAGCTGTTCATAATCCCCCTGACCAAATAAAAATGGCCAGGGGGATTTTTTTATATTATGATGGCCTGAATATATTCAAACGTGCCTGGCTTTTGGATTCCGGACGGCCATTTCCGGAAAAACCAAATGGGTTCAACTGCAAACCTCTGGAGACAGAATGTGACAAAGACGCAATTCCCTATGGATCCGCACTATTTAAAAAAAAGACTGGATAAAAAAGAGCGAAATTTCCTATCCTCTCTTGCGGCATTGAGTGCCCGTGCCCAAAGGTTCAAACCGGATCATGCAGAAGAACGAGGTTACAGACTTGCCTTTTCAGTGGATACGGACCGAATTCTCAATTCCCATGCTTATACACGCTATATTGATAAAACCCAGGTTTTTTCCCTGATCCGAAATGATCATATCACCCACCGTGTGCTCCATGTCCAGCTGGTCTCAAAAATTGCCCGCACCATCGGACGGGCTCTGGACCTAAATGAAGATCTTATCGAAGCCGTGGCCCTGGGGCATGACATCGGGCATACGCCGTTTGGGCATGATGGAGAGCGATACCTCTCGGATCTGTGCATACAAAGCGGCATCGGAGAATTTCACCACAATGTGCAGAGTGTTCATTTTCTGAACCGTGTTGAACGAAACGGCCAGGGCTGGAACCTCACCCTGGAAAGCCTGGACGGAATATTCTGTCACAACGGAGAAGTCCATGACACCTGCCTAAAACCCATGCGCGAAAAAGGGTTTTCAGACCTTGAGCGAGAAATTGAGGCAGCTGTTTCCGGCATAAATCCCCGTCCCATTCCCATGACTCTGGAAGGATGTGTGGTCCGAATGGCTGACACCATCAGCTACCTGGGTCGTGATATTGAAGATGCCATCCGTCTTGGGCTGCTCAAACGAAGCGATCTTCCTGAAGCATGCACCCGGATACTGGGTGAAAGCAATGGCACCATGGTCTACACCATGGTCACGGATATTATTGCCAACAGCCTTGGCAAAGACGCCATTTCCTATTCTGAAGAATTATCCTTTGCCATACGTACCCTCAAAGCCTTCAACCTTGAACGAATCTACAAACATCCCGGTGCCAAACAACATCTTTCAAATATCAAAGACCTTTTCGAGTATCTTTTCACCCGGTATCTCAGGGATCTTGAGCAAGGCTTTGACCATTCGGTCATTGTCACATCCTTTCTGTCCCATATGAATCCGGAATATCGGGACAACATGCCCCATGCCGCCATGGTCAGGGATTTTATCGCCGGGATGACAGACAGCTTTTTCCTGGATCAATGCCCCGATTCTTTGAAACCTAAAACGATTATTTTCTAAAAAAATGTTTGAAAACCGCCATATATACCGACGTCGCGTGGACCGTCCGGGCCTTTTGCCTTTCTCCGTCACCTGTTGCCAGACCAATCTCCAGATTCTTGCAGAACACAATCTGCAAAAGCAGGCCACGGAGCAACTGCTCTGCCACAGGGGCTATATCGAATCCTATATCAGCCAGTATCCTGAATTTGCAACCACCCTGGCCCCATTTCCATCCAAGGGCCCTGCCCCCAAGATCATTCGGGATATGATTGCAGCGTCAAGGGATGCGGGCGTGGGCCCCATGGCATCGGTGGCCGGAGCCCTGGCCGAATATGTGGGGCGTGAACTTCTTGCCTTTTCCAGTGAAATCATCATCGAAAACGGGGGGGATATTTTTATCCGGACAAAGAGGCCTGTAACCATTGGAATTTATGCGGGCACATCACCTCTCAGCATGAAAATCGGTCTTGTCATGGATCGAAAAAACAGACCATTTTCCGTATGCACCTCATCGGGTACCGTGGGCCATTCATTGAGCTTCGGATCATCCGATGCCGTCTGCATTGTTTCGGATTCAGCGCTCCTTGCCGATGCAGCGGCGACCTCCATTGGAAACAGGGTCTCCATGGAAAAGGATATAGATTCCGCCATTGCCTTTGGTAAAAGCATCCGGGGGGTCCAGGGAATCGTGATCATTGTGGGATCAAAAGTGGGTCTATGGGGCGACGTCGAACTGGTGAGCCTGTCAAAAAAGGCTTGAATTTTATTCAGGAAAAGCGTAATTGAAAACGATCAATCGTTTCGTTTTATAGATTCAACATGTATTCATAAGCATCACATTTGATGAGCCTGTAAATATTTAGCGCATGCTAAAAATAAGCCGGATTCCATGATTGGCTTTCTCATAGTTTTATGGTATCTATTTTAACTTTCGTGAGCACGGATGTGATTGGAACAGGAGATTAATAATGAAAAAGTTTAAAATAGCCTTCTTTTTTCTTCTTATCGCAGCATTGGGAATCATGATCAAGGGGAACTGGATTTTTTTCAGCACCAAGCATGCCCTGGTTGTCAATCTGATTTACAAAGTCTATGAAATACCGGCCATTGAAAACGGCTTATACCTTCTGGGTTTCTTTTTATCAGGCTATCTGATTGCCTCGTTCAGTGGACTCATGGCGCGTTTCCATGCCAAAAAGAAAATTGACACCTTGAAAAACACGGTGTCATCCCAGATGGAAAAACTTTCTTCTTTGAACAAAGAAGTCGAATTTCTCAAGAGGAACCATGTCCGTCCGACTCCTGAGGCCTCTATGGAAATAAATCTCCCTGAAGAAAATACAGCAGTGCAAGGTTAAAAAAAGGTATTATTTAAACAACGCGTTATGACCCAACAAACAGCCACACCCATGATGGCCCAGTATTTAAGAATCAAGGAGAAACACCCTGATTCCATCTTGTTCTACCGAATGGGTGATTTTTACGAGATGTTTTTCGACGATGCAAAGGAAGCCTCGGAAATCCTCGAAATCACCCTGACGTCCCGAGACAAAAAATCCGACTTCCCCATTCCCATGTGCGGTGTTCCGGTCAAGGCGGCAGATAACTATATTGCCCGTCTTATTTCAAGCGGTCGGAAAGTATCGGTCTGTGAGCAGGTCGAAGATCCTGCCACAGCCAAAGGCCTTGTCAAACGTGAAGTGGTTCGTATTATCACACCCGGCATGATTCTGGACAACACCCTCCTGGACGCCAGTTCAAACAATTTCATCCTCTCCCTTGTCAGAAAAAACGGCATATCGGGTCTGGCTTGTCTGGATATTTCAACGGGTCTGTTCAGACTTTCCGAGTCACCGGATTTCAAATCCCTCCTGGATGAAACCTTAAAATTATCTCCCAGCGAAGTTCTTTTGTCCGAATCATTTAAGAATCACCATTCTTTTTCAAAAATTGCTGCGTCTTTATCAAAGACGGCCATCACATTTTTGGATGACCGGGAATTTGAATACAAACGGGGGCGTGATCGAATCATTGAACAGTTCAACACCCGATCCCTGGAAGGCTTTGGCTGCGAAAATCTAAAGGCGGGCGTGGGGGCTGCCGGCGCCCTTCTTTTTTATGTCCGGGAAACCCAGCTTCGAAAAATTGAACACCTCGAAGGTATTGAAACCTACCAGTTGAGTGATCATATGATCATTGATGATTCAAGCTGCCGGAATCTTGAGCTGACCCACAATATCCGGAACGGAACCCGCCAGGGGACCCTTTTGAGTGTTATAGACAAAACCGTCACGTCCATGGGAAGTCGGTTGATCAAAACCTGGCTGAAATATCCCCTGATCCATGAAAAGGCCATCCGGGAACGTCTGGATGCGGTGGAAGAGGCTAAAAATAATATCCCTTTAAGGCAGTCTATCAGAACGTCGCTGAAATCAATGTATGACCTGGAAAGGCTATCCAGTAAAATTGCCATGGGTCAGTCCAATGCACGAGACCTCACGGCACTCAAACAGTCTCTTTCTGTCCTTCCGGACGTGTTTAGGGGAATCCATGGCTTTGCATCGCCCCTGCTCCATTCATCGGTGGATATCAAGCCCCTGCAAACCCTTGAAGACATCATAGAACGAGCCATCCGGGAAGACGCCCCGCCCCTTGTCACCGAGGGGGGCATCATCAAAACAGGATATGATCCTGACGTGGATGAGCTGATCAGACTCAGTAGGGACAGTAAAAGTTTTATTGCCGAGCTGGAGACACGCGAAAAAAAACAGACCGGACTCAGCTCCCTCAAAGTCAAATACAATAGAGTCTTCGGATATTTTATCGAACTTTCAAAAGGCCAGGCCAAAGATGCGCCTGCCCATTATATCCGGAAGCAGACCCTGGTCAATGCGGAACGTTACATCACGGAAGACCTGAAAGATTTCGAAGTCAGGGTACTTGAAGCCCAGGAAAAGCGATGCAGTCGTGAATACGAGATTTACACCGCCATTAAAAATGAGGTCCTTGGACATATCCCGTCCATCCAGGCGGTTTCCCGTCATCTGGCCCTGGTGGATGTTCTGCTCAACCTTTCCGAAATTGCCGACCACAACCGCTATATACGGCCGGACATCAACACCCTGGGTAAAATTCATATCGAAGACGGCCGCCATCCTGTGGTTGAACAGATGATGAAAAATGAACGTTATGTTCCCAACACCATCAGTCTGGACAATGAGGAGAACCAGGTACTGCTGATCACCGGCCCGAACATGGCAGGAAAATCCACCGTATTACGCCAGGTGGCGTTGATCAGCATCATGGCCCAGATCGGCTCCTTTGTTCCTGCCAATTCGGCGACCATTGCCATCACGGACAGGATCTTCACACGGGTGGGGGCTCTGGACAACCTATCCCAGGGACAAAGCACCTTCATGGTTGAGATGGAAGAAACCGCCAACATCATGAATAACGCCACACCTGACAGCTTGATCATCATGGATGAAATCGGCCGGGGAACCAGTACCTTTGACGGGCTTTCCATTGCCTGGGCCGTGGCTGAATATCTCCATGAGCTTCAGGGCAAAGGGGTTAAAACCCTGTTCGCCACCCATTACCACGAGTTGACAGACCTTGCCCGTCTGAAACCACGGGTGAAAAATTTCAACATTGCTGTCAAGGAGTGGAATGACACTATCATTTTCCTGAGAAAGCTGGTGGAAGGTTCCACAAACCGGAGTTACGGTATCCAGGTGGCTCGGCTTGCCGGTGTTCCGGCATCCATTATCCGTCGTGCCAAAAAAGTCCTTACCTCCATTGAAAATGGTTCCGAAGGGTTAAATCGGAGTCTGGGACAAAGTCTTGGAACAGCCTTGGATAAAAACGCACATCCCGAGGACAAGGAATCGGAAAAACAAAAAAAACCGATTCAACTCAGTCTTTTTAAAAAACCGGCTCATCCGGTCATAGAACAGTTGCAAAATATCGATATTTCTGTAATGACTCCTCTTGATGCCATAAATATATTAAATGAACTCAAAGAACAGGCAAAAAACATATCTCATGATGATTCATACTGTTAACGCGTCATGGAATGTCACCATGCCTGGGAAGAATAATAGTTTTTTTATGATAGGATCCCTTATAAAATCCCTTGAATCCGTAACCTGGGTCATGACCCTTTTTATAATCCTTTTTCTGTCATGCCCCGGAATCAAAGGGAATGTCCTGGCCGCATCCGGGTGTACCACCCCGGAATGCAATTACTATAAAGCAGAAAAGGCATACAATACCCTTCTAAAAAGCCCCAAACTTAAAAGCCGACGGGATAAATGGGTCTCATGCATCAACGGCTTTAAAAAAGTTTACGATCAGGAGCCCGACGGGCCATGGGCTCCGGCTGGTCTCTATATGGCAGGACTTTTAAGCAAAAACCTGTATAATTATTCCTCACGGTCCGAAGACCTGAGTCAAGCCATAGAACTCCTTGAGAAAACAACTGATTTCAGAAAAAGCAAATACAGTCTTGAAGCGGTCAAGCTATTGAGGGCCCTGCCCCAGGTCAAAAAAGAAAAAGAACCTGAAACAAGAAACCCGGTCCAAGAGACGATCAAAAATACAACTCAATCGAAGACCGACACACGATCGTCCCAGACCACCGTCAAGGACTTGAGATTTGGCACCCTGCCCACCCGAACCCGCATCGTGATCGACACAGACAATGCCGTATCCTACAAGCATGGACTTTTAAGAAAAGACCCTGAAAACAACAAACTCCAACGTCTGTATATCGATATCCGTAACAGCCAGCTTTCTCCAAAGGCAAAAACAGATATCACCATTGATGATGAGCGCGTTATGGGGATAAGAACGGCAGCCCAGAGCAACAACGTAGTCAGGGTGGCCATCGACATCAAAACCTTCAAAGATTATAAAATATTTTCCCTTAGAAGTCCCTCCCGTGTGGTCATCGACGTATGGGGAAAATCTTCTTCACCCGAGTTAGAAGACGAACAGGAGCAGGACGACACCGACACCACTGTGGCCAGCACCACGATCAACTCCATCATCAATACCAAGGATCTGGCCAAACAATTGCAGCTGGGTGTCAAGCGGGTGGTTATTGATCCCGGCCACGGCGGCCAGGACCGGGGAGCCCCCGGATATTTCAAAGGGGTCTATGAAAAAGATATCGTCCTGTCCCTTGCAAAAAAACTGGCCGCAAAGCTGACGAAAGAGCTGGATCTGGAAGTGATCATGACGCGATCGGATGACACCTTCATCACCCTTGAAGAGAGAACCCAGATGGCCAATAGAAAAAAAGCCGATCTGTTCATCTCCATCCACACCAATGCCTCACGGGACAAACGGGCCTACGGTATAGAAACCTATTTTCTGAACCTGGCTAAAGACAAGCATTCGGTGTCTGTTGCCGCCAGGGAAAATGCCACCTCGGAAAAAAACATCAGCGACCTCCAAACCATCCTGGACAGTCTGATGCGAAACACCAAAATCATAGAATCAAGCAAACTGGCCACCTATGTCCAGGATGACCTCTATGCCGGCATGAGAAAAAAATACAGCTCCGTCAAAAACAAAGGTGTCAAACAAGCGCCATTCTATGTCCTGCTCGGAGCACGCATGCCCGCCATCCTGGTTGAAACCTCGTTTATCAGCAATAAAAGGGAATGCACCCGCCTAAGGAGCAACGCCTACCAGGACCGAATCTGCGATTCTATTGTTGAAGGTGTTAGGACCTATATCAAAAAAACCAGTCCACATTAACAGTCGGAAAAGAACGCAGGATACTGAAACTGGACTGGCTCAGTTGATTGTGCGGATGAGATCATTGTGGCAATGATATAGGTCCCATACGTCTCATAAGTGCTATAAAACCACCGAACCAGTTTTTGATGATCACATCTTCGTCTTGGGTCACACATCTGAGAACATATACAATCTTATAATGCTTCAAATTTCAATGCCACTTGCAGCTTTCTGCCGGGTTTGATATTGTACGTCGACATGTATTTTCATATAAAAAATCACAGCATTCAACACATATAAAGGAAGGACCACCATGGCCAACGAGCCCAATAAAATCATTTATTCCATGATCAAAGTCAGTAAGTATTATGACAAAAAACCGGTTATCAAAGATATTTCCTTATCCTATTTCTACGGAGCCAAAATCGGTGTTCTCGGCCTCAATGGGTCGGGGAAAAGCTCACTCTTACGCATCCTTGCCGGTGTGGACAAGGACTTCAACGGTGAAACCATTATTTCACCGGGTTTGACTGTGGGCTTTCTTGAGCAGGAGCCTAACCTTGATCCGGCCAAAACGGTTCGCCAACTTGTCGAGGAAGGGGTCCAGGACGTGGTGGACTTGATGAAGGAATACGAGGCCATTAACGAGAAATTTGCAGAACCCATGAGTGATGACGCCATGGATGCTCTAATCACACGGCAAGGCAATGTCCAGGAAAAACTGGACAATCTTGATGCCTGGGATTTGGATTCCAGGCTTGAAATGGCCATGGACGCCCTTCGTTGCCCACCGGGTGATTCAAAAACAGCCCTGCTCTCAGGTGGAGAAAAAAGGCGTGTGGCCCTCTGTCGGCTGCTTTTGAAAAAACCCGACATCCTCCTCCTGGATGAACCCACCAACCATCTGGATGCCGAGTCGGTTGCCTGGCTGGAACACCACCTCCAGCGGTATGAGGGAACCGTCATTGCCGTAACCCATGACCGGTATTTCCTGGACAACGTGGCAGGCTGGATTCTCGAACTTGACCGTGGCGAGGGCATTCCCTGGAAAGGAAACTATTCCTCCTGGCTGGAACAGAAAAGCAAACGACTCAAACAGGAAGAAAAATCCCAGAGCCAGCGTCAGAAAACCCTTGAGAGAGAACTCGAATGGATCGGCTTGTCCCCCAAAGGCCGCCATACCAAGTCCAAGGCCCGTATCAATTCCTATGAAAAAATGCTCAACGAAGATGTATCAAAACAAGAAAAGGAAATCGAAATTTATATTCCACCCGGACCACGTCTGGGCGATGTTGTCATCACGGCTGAAAATCTTTCCAAATCCTTTGAGGGCAAACTGCTTTTTGAAAACATGAATTTTTCCTTGCCCCCTGGAGGCATCATCGGTGTAATCGGCCCCAATGGCGCCGGGAAAACGACCCTGTTCAAGCTGATCACCGGGATGGAAAAAGCCGAAAACGGAACCATCACCATCGGTCAAACTGCCAAACTGGGTTATGTGGACCAAAGCCGGGATATACTTGATCCCAACAAAACCATCTGGGAAACCATTGCCGAAGGACAGGATACGGTGGTCCTTGGAAACCGTGAAGTGAATTCAAGGGCCTATGTGTCCAAATTCAATTTTTCAGGTTCCGATCAGCAACAGAAAGTCAGCACCCTGTCAGGGGGTATGAGAAACCGAGTTCATCTGGCTCGAATTTTAAAAACTGGGGCCAATGTCCTGCTGTTGGATGAGCCAACCAACGACCTGGATGTCAACACCATGCGTGCCCTGGAAGAAGCCCTTGAAAATTTTGCAGGCTGCGCCGTGGTCATCAGCCATGACCGGTGGTTTCTGGACAGGATTGTCACTCATATTCTTGCCTTTGAGGGAGACAGTCAGGTGATCTGGTTTGATGGGAACTATACGGAATACGAAAAAGACAGAAAAAAACGTCTAGGCATTGCCGCGGATCAGCCACACAGAATCAAATACAGGCAGATGACCCGTTAAACCCATTCTTTAGCTTGGAAAATACGAAAGGAATGCCGTGGATGAGCTTCAATCCACCTGCCCGATCACAGGCTTGAAAATTATAGGCAAACCCGAATGGAACGTTGCCGTCCCTGAAAAAAATTACAGGGCGGCAATCTCCATTTTGGGAAACCAGATTCTTAAAGCGGAAATCCACGGTTATTCAACCCGGCAGGAAAGCCGTAAAACAGCCCATGTTTTCGATCAAATCATTCCCGAATATTTGAATACAGCCGGAGGTTTTGTCCAGATCTTTGATATGAAAGAAAGCACGGGGTTTTCACTGGCTTCCCGTAAAAATTATCAACGGGTCATCCAGAGGCGGAAAGGGGTTCTCGGCCATATTTTTTACAACACATCCCTGATGTTCAATATCTCCATGCGGCTTGGACGGAAACTGAACCAGGTGGGCTTCGGAGCCCACATTGTCAATAATTACGACGAAGCGGTTAATCTGGCCGTGAAACTGATCAACACCCATATCCCGGCGAGCAGCCAGCTCCAGGTGGACACCACCCTCAAGCCCTTCACCGCGTTTGAGACCGATGAATACTGCCCTGTGTCGGGTCTACCCATATACACGAGGCCTGAATGGACCCAGGTGGATTTCGGCAATGGTTATTCTGCCACATTTAAAATCATCGGCAACAGCATCCTTTGGGCCGACCCCTGTGGCCGTGCTGGTTTTGACGAATTTAAGAGTTTTTTCAAGATGAGGGCGAACGTCATCCAGGAAGCCTTTGGCACGGATAAGCCTTTTTTTGAAATCAAGGACTATGGAACCACACGGACACCGCCAAAAAACATGCGTCACCTTTTTATCGAACAAATGCTGGTGGATAAAAATCGCATCATAGGGTTTATCGCCTTCAATGCCCCCGTGGGTGTAAAATTTTCACTCAATGTGGGGAAACGGCTGGTACGTCCCATTTGTCCGGTCCAAGTGGTTCCAAATTATGAAAAAGCCATTCGTATGGCCATCTCAGCCATGGATTATCATCACCATACCGGCCAGATTCCCCCTTACAATTTTTTTTCATCATGGAAGGACCTGGTTACCTATAAAAGCCCTCATTTCTCGGTTCAGATAGAACATTATGTGGATGAGTTGCTCCATTTTCTGGGGAATATCAACTGGGAAATCGACGGGCTGGACAGCACCATGGGAAAGATTCCTTCTGCACACCCGTTCAGCCATGTCTTCGAAGCCATAGCCCTAATCAAATACGATCTTGATAACCTTTCCAGAGAACGGCGAAATGCAGTAAAGGCCCTCTTAAAAAGTGAAAAGCTCTACAGGCTTCTGGCCGAGAACGCCATGGATGTGATATGGACATCAAGCCTGGACCGGAAGCCCATTTACTATAGTCCGTCGGCCTGTCCCATGACCGGCTATTCCATGGATGAGCTGATGAATTGCCCGGTTGGCACTCACATGACCCATGAATCCGGGATTCTGCTTTTGCAGACCTTGGATGCTCTTATGAAAAACAATGGCACAAAAATGGAAGCCTATAACCCATTCATCCTGCTTGAACTTGAGCACATTCATAAATCAGGCACACATTACTGGGCAGAAGTCAAAGTCTCCTTCATCCGGGACACTGAAGGGAATTACGTGGGTCTTGTCGGGGTCACCCGGGATATCAGTGAACGGAAAAAAGCCGAGGGCAAAGCCATAACATCCTGGGAAGCCCTACAGAAAACCCAGGAGCAACTTATCCAATCTGAAAAAATGGCCGCTCTGGGCAGCCTGGTGGCCGGTGTGTCCCATGAAATTAGCACCCCTCTGGGCATCAGTGTCACCGCATCCTCCTTTCTCCAGCAAAAAACAGCCGAATTCGAACTTAAAAAAAAAGAGGGCCGACTCACAATAAAAGATTTAGACACATACATCAACCTGGCCCTTGAGTCCACGGCCATGATCTCGAACAACTTAAACAGGGCCTCGGAGTTGATCAACAGCTTCAAACAGATTTCCGTTGACCAATCCAATGAGATGAAGCGTCATTTCAATCTCAAAAGCTATACCCAAAGTATCCTCCATAGCCTGAATCCACGATTCAAACGAACCGCCTTCAGAATCCAGCTTGACTGTCCCGATCACATCACGGTGGAAAGCTTTCCGGGTGCCTTATCTCAAATTTTAACCAATCTGGTGATGAATTCCCTGATTCACGGCTTTGACGCACAGGATAAGGGAGACATCAATGTAAAGATGTGGGCAACCCACCAAATCCTGTTCATCGAATACCGTGATGATGGAAAAGGCATGGACGAAAAGACCCTGAAGCATGTATACGACCCCTTTTACACCACCAAACGTGCTTCGGGCGGAACGGGTCTGGGCATGCATATTGTTTACAACATCGTGACCGGTAAATTAAATGGGCAGATCACCTGCGAAAGCAAACCAGGACAGGGGACTACATTTTTGATACAACTTCCCCATTGAAAAACATCCCCGAACTTGTTACATTATAGAATAATAATCTGTTTTCGGCGTTTTCCGGTTGAATTTCTTTTGATCTCCCCTCACAGCCGTAAGTCCCAGTTTTCGATGTCGTCCATTCGAAACATTATGCCCGTACATAAGGGCATACAGGGTATATTTTTTTAACTCATATTAGCTCTTCGGAATTTTTCATGGCCAATGTACTGATTATTGATGACGACAGTGTTATCTGCGAAATTCTTTGTAATCTTGTCCAGCGAATAGGTCACCATGCCTCCTGTGAATATACCCTGAGAGACGGCCTCGACTGTGTAAGCAAGGAAAAATTTGATGTGGTCTTTCTTGATGTGGGTATGCCTGACGGGAACGGGCTGCAGTCCATCAGCAACATTCGAGCGACACCGTCAAAACCGGAAGTCATCATCATCACAGGTGCCGGTGATCCTGACGGCGCTGAAATGGCCATCAAAAACGGTGCCTGGGACTATCTCCAAAAGCCCTTTTCTTTAAATGATATCACCTTACCCTTGACCCGGGTTCTTCAATACCGGGACAATCTGGAAGCCAGCCTGGCCCCAGCTGTGGTTCTGAAGCGCGAAGGCATCATCGGAAGCGGTAAGGAAATCCATGAATGCCTGACCATCCTGGCCCAGGCCTCACGAAATGATGCCAACGTACTGATCACCGGAGAAACAGGTACCGGTAAAGAATTATTTGCCCGGGCACTCCATGCAAACAGCAAACGATCCAATGGGAATTTCGTTGTGGTTGACTGTGCAGCACTCCCTGAATCTCTCAAGGAAAGTGCTCTTTTCGGGCATGCCAAAGGTGCTTTCACAGGGGCGGACAATGCAGCGGAAGGTCTTGTGAAACAGGCGGATGGCGGAACCCTTTTCCTGGATGAAGTCGGTGAACTTAACCCGACCCTCCAGAAGGTTTTCTTACGGGTTCTCCAGGAAAAACGATTCAGGCCGGTAGGGGGTAAATCGGAAATCAAAAGCGATTTCCGGCTGGTTGCCGCCACCAACCGTAATCTGGAAACCATGGTCAAAAATAACCAGTTCAGGAATGACATTCTCTACCGTCTGAAAACAATCACCATAGAACTTCCGGCCCTTCGAAGCCATGCGGAAGACATCAATGAAATCGTCCTTTTTCATATTAAACGGATCTGCATCGGCCTTAGTCTCGAAGTCAAAGGCTGCTCCCCGGACTTCATGAGCACCCTTTCCCGCTATAAATGGCCCGGCAATATCCGCGAACTGGTCAACACCCTTGAAGGGTCCGTCAGTAAGGCTTACGACGAACCCATTCTTTTTCCCAAACACCTGCCGGAGACCATCAGAGTCCATGTGATACGTTCATCTGTGGACCTTAAAATAAACAAAAACAAACCGGATCATCACGCCTATTTCGTCCAGAAATCGCTTGAAAAATCAGACGGATCAACATCAGACAACCATGATATCGCAAAGGTAATGTCCCTGAAAACCATGGGGTCCCGGGAAGATGCCCTTGAAGAGGCGGATATCCGCTACCTCAAGAACCTGATGATGCTGACCCAAGGCAACATAAAACAATCCTGCCAAATTTCAGGCCTGGGTAGGACACGGCTCTATACCCTTTTAAAAAAGTATAACATCTCCCGGTTCGGATGGTCATCTGAAAATAGCCTGGGGATGTCATAAACTGAACACTTTTCCACTTTTGTGAACACCCGTTCTAATAACATCGTTCTGACACACGGATCTCTCGTCACCTCTCTCCGGGATACACACGCTATCTATCTTAGTTTGTTACTTATTACATTTTCCAACAGGGCTGGCATATTTCTTGAAAAAGATATGTGTGCGTTCCTGATGTTCCAGGACATGGTTTGTGTCATTATCAATGAAAGGAGTGTTTCATGGAACAAAGAGAAGAAGTCAATACCACAGATATATGTTCCACACTTTTCTGGCATCTTTCCGAGCAGGGTTTAATACCGACCCAGGTCAATCAGCTGGTCAAGGATGTTTTCAACATCCTCAAAGAAGGTGGCGTTTTTACGGTGGGTTACATTAACCAGGAGCTTGAAGTTCTGGGCTGGCAGGCACAAGCGGTTGACGATTATATTCTGGAACTTATTCTGAGCATCCTGGAAAAAGAATTCAAGTACACCATCAGTTCACATACGGTTCATTAAACGGGATCCTAACAAAAAACTTACCCCGTATTCCATATCATAAGACGTTCTTAAGTCAATACGCGTAAAAAGACGACAGCGATGGAAAAAGCCCCCTATGCACGGCAGCAAATGGGGCTTTTTACGACGCTATCACACTTAACCGAAATCAATTTCCCGGATCCCCTCAAAGGCATTCATGACGGCATCCGGGTTGATGTTTTTCACTTTGATAACAATTTTCGTGCCTTCGTTGAGACGGGATTTGATGCTCATACTTCCCCCCAAAAGACTGACCCTCTCCTCCATGCTTTTGAGGCCCATCCTTTTTTCCTGGAAGGCGTCAAACATCCTCTTTTCCACCTCAAAGCCTTTCCCGTCATCCTCTATTCGCACGATAATATCCGGTGAAGACGCCACAATCCGAATCATGACGTTGCGGGCTTCGGAATGTTTCCTGATGTTGTTCAGAGCTTCCTGAATCAGACGGTACAAATTGATTTCCATATCGAAATCAAGATTGACATGTTCCATGCCGGCGGAATAAAAGTCAACCATCATGTTACTTCTATCCGAAAAATCGTCGCAATACTGGGCGATGGTCCTGATCAGGCCCATCTGGTCCAGATTGGGTGGCCGAAGATTGTAGGCAATATCCCGGACAGAGGAAATGGATTCGGAAAGCACCTCCGAAAAATTGATGATGCTTTTTTTCATCAACTCGGGGTTATCCAGCTGATTCATAATAAGCGTATTACATGTTATTTTTAGAGCTCCCAGATTCTGGGCCACGTGGTCATGCAGATCCCGTGCGATACGTTGACGTTCGCTTTCCTGGGCTTTGATCAGTTCCTGGGTAAGGGTATGGATATGCTCTTCGGAACGTTTCCGGTGGGTGATATCTTCCACCGCCCCTTCCACATAGAGAATCCTTTTTTTCTGATTATCATACACGGCCTGGAGTTTCAGTGAAATCCAGATTTCATTTCCTGCAAACGTTATGATCCGTGTTTCAAAATTATCCACTTTCCCGGTGTCCCTCACTTCTGCGAACAAACGTCCGGCTTCTTCTTCGGTCAGGTAAGTTTTGATAAAATTGATGGATTGTAAGGCACCTTGATCTGTACTCCCGAGAATATGATAAAGGGTAGGATTGGCATCAATAACCTTGCCATCCGTGGAGGCCCTGTATATGCCCACAGGGACACCGTTGAACAGGCTGCGGTACTGTTCCTCACTGTTTTTCAGTGCGGCCTGTGCAGCTTCCCGCTCCACCTGAAGCCGGAACATCATAATACCATAGGCCAGATCATCGGCCAGTTCCATTAAAAGATCGTATTCCGTATCCACAAACACGCCGGTTTCCTCGGCAATGATATTCAAGACTCCGATGGCATTATCCCCATTCATCAAGGGAAGTGCAATCACCGAAGCGCATCCTTTGTTAAGGGCATCTGCCCGCCATTGTTGATAAAACGGATCGTTTTTCAGGTCATGGACCACGCAGGGTTTTCCAGTTCTGATCGCTGAGCCCACAGGACCCATACCGATCCCTGCATCATCCCAGGTGAGTTTCACCTTTGTCAGAGACTGATACCAGTCCCTGTCTCCCCAATAGGCAATGGAATGGACTGTTTTATCATTATCATCATCGGAAAATCCCACCCAGGCCATCCGGTACTGGCCTTGTTCAACGACGATACGGCAAATATCCTGAACGAATTCCAGTTCACTTTCCGAATGAACCAGGGCCCTGCTGCAGTGACTCAGGGTCTGGAGTGCCCGGGTCCGTTTCCTGACCACCTGTTCCAGGTGTTCTTTTTCCTGGCGGAGCTCTGCCTCGGCATGTTTGATCCTGAGCATGACATTCACCTGGGCCACCAGTTCAATGGCTTCCACGGGCTTGGTCAAAAAAGCATCCGCTCCTACATCCAGACCCTTCACGCGATTCCGGGTATCCATCCTGACACCCGTGAGCATAATCACAGGGATAGAACGTGTTTCGTCAATGCATTTCAAGCGTCGGCAAACTTCAAAACCGTCCAGTCCAGGCATCATGATATCAAGCAGGATAGTGTCCGGAAGTTCCTTGATGGCTTTTTCAATACCATCAAGGCCAGATGTTGCTGTAATAACAGTACAATCAGGTATGTATCGTGTCAGGATAACAGACTGAATGATAAGATTGTCTTCTATGTCATCAATGGTCAGAATTTTAGGCATAATTTATTTTGCTATTGATTAATAACAGAAAAAAACATGGTACTTAGCATCAAACAACGTCATAATGATAAAACGTCACGAGATGAATTCGGTAATCACTGAACAGATAACACAATAATAAAATAAATAAATATAAAAAAATCTATTTCAAGAATGCCTTTAAGTCAATAAAATCTTTCCGGCATCCCCTAACAAAAGACCTTCATAAATTGCCCATGCTTTCTTTTCTTTCAAAAATATAATTATTTTATTTAATTAAACTTTTGTTTTTAATATAATGTAAGCTTTCCTTTTAAAAAAAGGATAGGATAAATTTTATTGATAATAAACCTATGGAATATAGTTCATTATGACTGTTACGGCCTTAAAATCTTCAGATATCAAAGAAATCGACAAACGAAGGACCTTTGGAATCATCAGCCACCCGGATGCAGGGAAAACGACCCTTACGGAAAAACTTCTTCTGTTCGGAGGGGCCATTCAGCAGGCCGGGGCTGTCAAGGCAAGAAAAAATGATCGCCATACCACCAGTGACTGGATGACCATCGAACAGGAGCGTGGGATTTCCGTCACCTCCTCGGTGATGAAATTCAATTACAAAAACTTTGAAATTAATCTCCTGGACACCCCGGGGCACAAGGATTTTTCCGAAGACACGTACCGGGTTCTAACGGCGGTGGACAGTGCCATGATGGTTATTGATAGTGCCAAAGGTGTTGAAAACCAGACTGAAAAGCTCATGGCCGTCTGCCGCATGAGGAATACGCCCATCATGACCTTCATCAACAAACTGGACCGTGAGGGAATGAACCCCTTGGACATCATGGGGGATATCGAAGACAAACTTCAGATTGAATGCACCCCCCTGACCTGGCCCATCGGAATGGGCAAGCGTTTCAAAGGGGTTTATAACATCTACAAAAAAGAGCTTCATTTGTTCTCGCCGGGAAGTAACGCCATGGATGGCGCGGGTATCACCATTAAAGATCTGAATGATCCCAAACTGAATGATCTTCTGGGAAGCCAGGCCGATGAACTCAGGGAAGATATTGAGCTGATCGAAGGTGCTGCCGACCCCCTGGATCTGGATCTATACCTTAAAGGCACGCAGACTCCGGTATTTTTTGGAAGCGCCGTGAACAATTTCGGAGTCCGTGAACTCCTTGAAGTCTTTGTGACCATGGCGCCAAAACCCATACCCCGGATGACCCTGACCCGGGAAATTTCACCATATGAAGAACCCTTTTCCGGCTTTGTGTTTAAAATCCAGGCCAACATGGACCCTGCACACAGGGACCGCATTGCGTTCTTACGAATCTGTTCAGGTAAATTCACCAAAGGAATGAAAGTACGTCACCACCGCATTGGAAAAGAAATCACCCTTTCCAATGCCACGATTTTTATGGCCCAGGACAGAACCCATGTGGAAGAAGCCTATCCCGGAGACATCATCGGGCTCCACAATCACGGAACCATCAAGATAGGAGACACCTTTTCCATCAAGGAAGAGCTTAAATTCACGGGTATTCCAAGTTTTGCCCCCGAACATTTCAAACGGGTGATCCTGAAAAACCCCCTGAAAACAAAACAGCTCCAGAAAGGGTTGACCCAGCTGGCCGAAGAAGGAACTGTTCAAGTTTTCAAACCCATGCGCGGAGGCCAATTCATATTAGGGGCCGTTGGAGAATTACAGTTCGAGGTGACCATGGCCAGGCTTAAAAACGAATACAGTGTTGATGCAATTTATGAACACGTGGACTACGGCGTCACACGATGGGTGGATTGCACAAACCCCAAAACCCTGGACTCGTTCAAAGAAAAGAACCTGTCGAACCTTGCCCTTGATTCGGAAGGGCATTTAAGTTATCTGACCACGAGTGAGTGGCAACTGGGTTTTGTTATGGAACAGAACCCGGATATCCGGTTTAAGAAAACCCGGGAATTCAACTGACATAACTGCCGGGCACTGATCAAAATCCCGGCCGAAATATACATTAGGTGCAACCATGAGCAAAAAATTCAGGGAAATACCCTACAACTATACATCAGCCCATGACGAGTTGATCGTCAAACACCTGTTCGGGGATTCCGTATGGAATGACCTGGAAGCCCTTCGCAGCAGGAGAATCACCGGCCGTTCAGCAAAACTGTTAATGCGCCTGATGGGAGATATGTTTATTCTGAGGCGGAACCCCTTCCTGTATCAGGACCTGGTGGACTCCCTTCCCAGAAAACGGCGTTTTTTCACAACCGCCACCCATGACCTGGCCATTATTGAAAAAACAGGTTCCGGTGCCGAAGTAGCCAGAATCATCAAACTCTGCCGGAAATATTTAAAAAAACTATCCGATGGGATTACCCACCATGCTCAAAAAAGGCGGCGAATGAAAAGGGTTCTGGGTGCTGTCATCGGGAAGGAAAATATTTTTTTTGACCCCTTCACCCTGATCAGCCATTCCACGGATGCCACAGACTGGAGGCTTTATCTGCCCTTGGCTGTTCTTAGACCCACCCGTGAAGACCAGATTGCCCCTCTTTTAAAAGGTGTGGAGGAGTTGAATCTCCACGTGATACCCAGGGGTGCTGGCACTGGGCTCACCGGTGGTTGTGTGCCGGTTTCTCCCAATTGCGTGATCATCAATACGGAAAAGCTCAACACCATCCGAGGGATCGAGCCCTGTGAGTTCGACACCCAAGACAATGGCACTGTGACCATGAGCCTTCTCCACCTGGAATCAGGTGTTATCACACAGAATGCCATGGAATATGCATCCAGGCAAGGACTTGTCTTTGCCACAGACCCCACCAGTTCCTGGGCTTGCACCATCGGCGGAAATATCGCCGAAAATGCCGGTGGTAAAAAAGCCGTCATGTGGGGAACCGCCATCGACAATCTGGTATCCTACCGTATTGCCATGCCCGGAGGAAGGTCCCTGGAAGTCCGAAGGGACGACCACCCCTTGCGAAAAATTCTGCACAGTGACACGGTGAGTTTTTCCGTTTTTGATGAAACAGGCAAGCTGGACCGGACCATTGTTCTTTCCGGAAGCGATATCAGAAAAGCCGGCCTTGGGAAAGACATTACCAACAAAGCCCTGAACGGACTCCCGGGCATCCAGAAAGAAGGCACCGACGGCATTATCACCTCCGCCCGTTTCATTCTTTACCCGGAATACGAGTGCAAAAAAACCTTCTGCCTGGAATTTTTCGGCAATGACATGGAAGAAGCCAGCCGTGTGATTGTTGAAATTTCCAAAGAATTCGTCAATGAGGGCAAAGAAGCCCTTATCGCCCTGGAACACTTTGATGACGAATACATGGCGGCAATCAATTACAAGGTTAAAGCCCCCCGGAAAGAAAGCCCCAAGGCAGCCTTGCTCATCGACATGGTGGGGCACACAACAGACCAGATCGAATCCGGGGTCAACCGTCTTGAGACCCTTCTCGAACCCTATGCAAACACCTATATTTTTGTGGCCAAGGACGAACACGAAGCCGAGCGTTTCTGGAAGGACAGAAAAAAACTGGGGGCCATTGCCAAACGAACCAATGCCTTCAAACTCAATGAAGACATCGTCCTTCCCCTGGATGCCCTCGGTGAATTCACGTCATTTACCGACCTCTACAATATCGAGGAAGACCGTTTCAATCAGGAATCTTTTATCCATGAGGTTCTGGCTTATCTGGATCTTGCTGAACCCCTGGAAGACCGGGAGTGGCTCATTGCCCGGCTGCCAAAGGCCAAAGAGCTTTGCCTTCACGCCGTGACCGAGCTCAAGGCTGCAATCCCGGAGGTGCTCAAACACGAAGCCTTTTCCAAACGGCTGTTATCCGATCTTCTGGAGTTTTTCAGAGGCTATGAGCGCATTCTTGCGGAAATAAAGCGACTCTATCAAGCCAACCGGGAACGATGTATTGTGATTGCCACACACATGCATGCCGGAGACGGTAACATCCATGTAAACATCCCCGTTTTTTCCAACGACATGGAGATGATGGCACGGGCCGCCCAAACAGCCGATGCTGTCATGGACAAAGCCGTATCTCTTAATGGTGTGGTCAGCGGTGAACATGGCATCGGGATTACCAAAATGAAATACCTGGACCCGAAGCATGTGAAAGCCCTTTCCGAATACAGAAAATCCGTGGATCCAAGGGGCGTGATGAACCCTGGCCAGCTGAGGGACCCCAAAATCCATGAGAAGGTATTTACCCCATCGTTTAATCTTCTGGAACTGGAAGCACGGATACTCCAGCACGGCTCACTGGAAGATCTGGCAGCGCGTATCTCCACCTGTGTTCGTTGCGGGAAATGCAAGATCGATTGCTGCACCTTTTATCCAAAAACCAATATGTTCTATCATCCCAGGAATAAAAACCTGGCCATTGCATCCTTGATTGAGGCCATCTTGTATGATGTGCTCCGGTCCCACTCCACCCGTTTCAAGCATTTGAAACAATTGGAAGACATAGCGGATCATTGCACCGTGTGCCACAAGTGCCTGGCCCCCTGCCCGGTGTCCATTGACACAGGTTCCGTGTCCATATTGGAGAGGAATATCCTTTCCGCCAAAAAATTCAAGCATACATCCATGGCCACACGGCTGTCCCTCAGGTATCTGCAGAGTCAGTCCAAAATCATCAATGCCACATTCAGAAAAGTCGTTCTCACCTGGGGAGGAAACGCTCAACGGCTGGGGCACAAACTGACCCGGCCCCTTGAGCAATACAGACAGATCAAAGATCTCTATGTGATGCAGATGCTCAAATCTCCTTTGCCAAAACCATCAGAAACGACACTGAGAGATCTCCTGCCCGCCTGCCAGAATAACCAGGCCCTGGTGATCAATCCTCCGGGGAATAGTGACACATCCGTATTTTATTTTCCGGGTTGCGGCTCTGAACGGCTTTTCTCAGATATCTCTAAGGCCTCCATTTATATTCTGCTCAAGGCCGGCATCCAGGTGGTCCTGCCACCCCCGTTCCTCTGCTGCGGATTCCCCTTGAAAGTCAACGCAAAAGTGGACCAGCACGACCGGATCACCTTGAAAAACACAATCATTTTCAGCCAGATCCGGGAAATGCTCAACTACATCAACTTCAGTGCCTGCATTATCAGTTGCGGAACCTGCCGTGAAGCCCTGATGGAAGTTGATGCTGAAAATATTTTCAAAAGTCCCATTACCGATATCAGTGCCTTTGTGCTTGAAAACGGATTGAAGGTCAAAGGAGAAGGCCAGTTTCTCTACCATGCACCCTGCCATGACTCACTCCAGGGAAAAGCGGTGGATATTCTGAAAAGCCGTGCAGGGTATAGCGTGACCCCGACCCCCCATTGCTGTTCCGAAAGTGGAACCATGCCCTTATCCCGCCCGGATATTTCCAATGCCATGCTGGATAGAAAACGAAGGACCCTCCAGGCTGCCGTGGGAAACAGTCCCAAGGTCATCCTCACCAACTGCCCGGCCTGTATCCAGGGTCTGGGGCGGAATATGGACACCGGAGCCATTCCACGTCATATGGCTGTTGAACTGGCATTGAAAACAGGTGGGAATAACTGGATTCTGGAATTGGAGCGATTATTGAAGAACTCCCAGGCCATCACATTCTGATTTTTTATTTTTTTTTCTTAGGGGCACGGTTGCTGTGCCCCTAAGAAATTTTAAATTTACCCACGGACTCATCCAGATGATTGGCCAGCTTGGCCATTTCTTCGGCATTGACTTTGACCTGGGTACTCCCCTCACTCATGTTACCCGCTTCATGTGTGACACCAGCGATTTCCTTGGCAATATCCGCAGCAACGGTATTACTTTGACTCACACGGACATTCACATCACCGATGCCGATGGAAGCCTCTGACACGTTACTTGCGATTTCCCGGGTTGTGGCCGATTGTTCCTCCACGGCTGTGGCAATCATGGAAACAATGTCTGAGACTTCGCCTACCACGGTCGTGATGGCCCCAATTTTTGAAACGGTGAACTGGGTCGATGACTTGATGCTGGCCACCTGATTTTTAATTTCACCGGTTGCCGCGGCAGTCTGCTTAGCCAACTCTTTGATCTCATTGGCAACCACGGCAAAACCCCGGCCGGCATCTCCGGCGCGGGCAGCCTCAATGGTAGCATTCAACGCCAACAGATTGACCTGTTCGGAAATTTCCGTCACCGTTTCAATAAATTTTTCAATTCCCAATGCCACCCGACCCAGTTCATCCACTTGGTCTGATGCTTCCCGGGCCTGGGCAACCGCATTGTCCGTTACCCCTCTGGCCTTCTCGGCATTTTGGGCAATTTCATTGATCGTGACACTCATTTCCTCTGTTGCTGTGGCAACCATATTCACATTGGTGGATGTCTCCTCCATGGCCGATGCCACCGAGACCATGTTGGCACTCATCTCTTCGGATGCAGAAGCCACAGAATGAGAACGTTCCATGGTTTGATTGGCACCGGTTGCCATGGTCACCGAAATGCCATACAGGTCACTGCTGCTTGTTTTGATCTGCCCGGCATAACCGGCCACATCCCTTATGATCACCTGCACTTTTTCGATAAAAATATTGAACCAGCTGGCCAGATCTCCCACTTCATCCTCGCTGTTCACATAAATCCGTTTGGTCAGATCGCCTTCACCTTCGGCCGCATCTTTCAGACCCTGGACAACATCCTTGATGGGCCTGGCAACGGAAACAGCGATCAGATACATCATCACCCCTGCAATAAATACAGCCACAAGGGTGACCACCAGATTAATTTTACCCAGCTTACGGGCTGGTGCGATGATCTCATCCTCGCTCACGGTAATGGTCACCAGCCAGGGAATGGCTGTAAGTTCTTTAAATGCGGCCCATTTCTTGACACCATTAAACTCATAAGCATAGACTCCCTCCGTTTTCCCTTTCCAGGATTGATACTCGGGCTGGCTGCCCAGGTTGAAATTCAACTCCATATCCCGGTTGGGGTGGACGATCATTTGCCCTGAATCGTCAATGACGAAGGCGTAACCCGTATCCCCCACCTTGATTGTGTCAATAAACAACTGATGAAGTTTTTCTATTTCGATGATGCAAACAATGGCACCGGGAGATTGTTTTCCATCACTGACATATGCCGACAGAATCAATTCAGGTTTTCCGGTTTCAGGATTTTTTTGAACTGCATGAACAAAGGGAGCCCCCCCCATCACCGTTTTAAAATACGAGGCTTCTGTATCACTCTGTTTTCCGATATCTTCAGGGCTGGCTGACGCTGCGATTTTTCCGTCAGGCTTAACCAGAAGAATGCTTTTGTAATAGCCATAACCCTCTTTGAGCTTCACAAGTTCCACACTGGCACCTTTGGCAGCAGCCTTACCCATAAAGGTCTCCTGGAGAGATGCAAGATAGATCTTTTGCTGGGCCCAGTTCTGGACATCCAGGGTCCGGTCCTTGGTCCAGCTGTCAAGCATCTTTGCCGTGAGATTGGCGGTCTTTTTGATGTCTTTCGTAAAGATATCGTTCAAGGTATTCTTCGAAGACAATGAAGAAATCGTGGCAGATATCCCCATGCCAATCAACATCAAAAAAACGGTGGGTAGCAAAAACTTGTTTCGCAGCGTCATTTTCTTCCACAAATTTCCCATATGTCATATTCCCTGGTCAAAAAGTTTGGTCCTCGTCATCTATTCGTAAATCTTTTCTGCAGATGATAATATATCGTAAGGGATTTCAATTTTATATTTATTCGCCGTTTTCACATTGATCACCAGTTTGCCCTTGGTCGTCGTCACATAGGGGACATCAGCCAGCTTGGCACCATTCAGTATTTTTATGGCTGATTCGGCAGCCATGTTACCAATCGTTCTTTCAGAGGTTACGATGGCGTAAAGGGCTCCTGCTTCAACATCGGTCTCACTTGCAGCAATGACTGGAACCTTGGCATGTTCCACGGTCCAGCCCACGGTTTCGGCCCGGGTAAGTTCCTTGCCATCTTTTATAATCCGGCTTGTATCGGCCAGATAAATAAAATCATAGGCAAAATCATTGACAGCCTTTTCCCACTCCGCAAAGGTGTTCAGCAGATACATATCTTTATAGCGAACACCTGAAGCAGCCTCCAGTTTATCTGCCCCTGCTGCCAGGTACTGTTTGACACCCGCCATGGAGTTGCTGTCTTTACTGAGCAAAGCCACGGTTTTAGCTCCGGTCAATTGTTTGGCCATGATCCAGGTATCCACGGCATAGGACCCCCGGGTCACTCCGGTGATATTTGCTTTAGGCAAGCCAAGGGTTTGGGGATGGCCGAAAATCCAGGCAAATACAACGGGAAGATCATCAACTTTCGTTCCCACATATTTAAGGCAATCATCATTCAATGTCACGATAAGGTCCGGCTTGAGCTTCCTTACCTCGGCCAGGGCCTTTGCTCCGGCCACTGCCTTAAGCTCTTCCGTCGCCAATGTATCCAGTTCCACCCATTGAAATACCGGTTCAATCCCTGCGGGTTTAAAGCCTTCCTTGATACCCTCAAACACTTGGCCATATCCCACCTTAATGGCTGATTCCTTGCTGACTCCGGATATAACCACAACCGTTTTCGCAGCCCATGCCGTTGAACAAAAAATCATCCCTGCCACACACAACACAATACAGACGAATTTCATCGCTTTCATAGAAATCTCCTTCAACTTATTTTTTTATGTTTAGACGGGAGGACACTCTGTTTGCATATGCATTCAGATCCACCTTCTTTACGAAATGATCAACAAATGTAAGATTTTGAATATAATGATATCTTAACGAACGGATTTGTTTGCGATATGTCGATATGCCTTGAATTATTCAAGGTTGATTGATATTATACAAAAATAAGCAAGAATAGTCCAGAAACATATTATACCCATTTAGCTTCCCTGACACCACTCTGTGATGCAAGCCTTTCAGACCATTTACACTAAGCCGTCCCTGGCCTTGCATCGTTTAAACGACCCAAGAAAATGGAGACAGCACATATGAATACCATGGCGCTTATTGATATTCTTAAAACCAAAACGGAATTATTCACCCACTTTTCCGATGAGCAACTGGCAGAGCTGCTCAAGGACTCCTATGAAAAAACATTTGAAGAAAACGAAGGCATCGTGGAATTCGGTGAAGAAGCCCATTTTTTGGGTATCATCCTTGAGGGTAAAGCCGTGGCATCGGTCACCAACAATCTTGGAGAGCAAAATGTCCTTTTGACCCTGGGACCCGGTGGCATCATCGGCCTGATCCCCATGATGACAGGCGAACTCAATCCCTCGGACATCATCGGGGTCAGCCGGTGCAGAGTGCTTGTGATCCCACAGACGGTTTTCGCAAGCCTTATTCTCACCCATCTGCCCACCATTCGGGTGATCACAAAGATGATGAGCAAGCTCCTTCATACATTTACCATTGATGAAGAGGGGCGCGAAAATGCAGCACGGGCCTTTGGGAAAAACAGAGATCTCTATGGCTTCAAACTCCAGTCCAGTGAACCCATCAAGATTATGGTGATCAACTGCGGGGCCTCCTCCCTTAAATACAATCTTTACAATACCGCCGACGAAAGTCTGAACATCACGGGGCGAATCATCCATCTGGGATCGGACAAAGGCCGCCATATCTACACATACTCAAAAGGGCAAATCAGCCATGACCTGGGGAATATTGACCATGATACGGCCTTTAAACTCATGTTTGAACAGCTGACAGACAAAAAAAACGGTGTCATCGACTCTCCCTTTGATGTGACTCTGGTGGGCCACCGGGTGGTTCATGGAGGAAGTGACTTTGAAACCCCCGCAGTGATCACCGAGGATATCATCTCAAAGATCAAGGACTTATCCCCCCTGGCCCCCCAGCATAACCCCTTCAATCTTATCGGCATAAATAAAGGCATGGCGTTTTTCCAGGATGCCTTGCATGTGGCTGTTTTTGATACGGCATTTCATCACACCATGCCCCCTTACGCCTACCTTTACGGCATCCCTTACGAATTTTACGAACAACACAAGATACGGCGTTACGGATTCCATGGCATGTCCCATGCCTACGCCTCATTAAAAACAGCCGAAATCCTCAAGCGGCCCTACAACAAACTTGAAATCGTCACCTGCCATCTGGAAAACACGGCCTCCCTTTGTGCCGTGGACCATGGGCGCTCCGTGGACACCACCATGGGCCTGTCCCCCACCGAAGGCCTGATGATGGGAACACGGTGCGGGGACATAGACCCCTCGGTGATCCTTAAACTCATGCGGGATAAAAACCTGTCTGTGGATGAACTGGAAATACTCTTGAACAGAGAAAGCGGTCTCAAAGGATTGTCCGGCATATCTAACAGCATGCCCGAAATCATGGAGGCGGCAAACAAGGGCGATCATCGTGCCCTGCTTGCATTTAAAGCCTTCTGTTACAGAATTCGAAAATACATCGGTGCCTATATTGCAGCCATGGAGGGCATCGATGCCCTTGTATTCACGGGATGGCTCGGCCAAAGTGATCACAGCGTCAGAAGCCAGGCCTGCCAGGGCCTTGAATGCATGGGGATCATCATTGATCCTGAAAAAAACAAACAGGCATCAACCTGCAATGAGCCCATAATCATTTCAACCGATGACTCACGCATCTTTGTTCTGGTCATTCCAACAGATGAAGAGAGGATGATCGCTCGTGAGTCTTTGAAGACCATGAAGTACCATGCCGTGACCCACGTTTTGAAACGCAAACATGCCCCCTTGATGATCGAAGTGTCTGCCCATCATGTCCATCTGACCCAGGAGCACGTGGAAGCCCTTTACGGAAAAGGCCATACCCTGACCCCCAAATCCGAGCTTTCCCAGCCCGGCCAGTTTGCCTGCGAAGAGCAGGTGGCCCTTATCGGACCCAAGGGCCGGGTAGAACGGGTCCGAATCCTTGGGCCTGTCCGTAATGATACCCAGGTGGAAATATCCATGACAGAACAGTTCCAATTAGGGATCCAGCCCCCCATACGCGCGTCGGGAAATATCATCAATACACCGGGAATCACCCTTGAAGGGTCTGAAGGCCAAGTCACCATTGACAAAGGTGTGATTTGTGCCCTCAGGCACATCCACATGACACCCGAAGACGCCATTGAATTCGGCCTCCACGACCGGGATGTGGTCCGGGTTCAGATCCATGGAGATCGGGAACTGATTTTCGGTGATGTTCTGGTCCGGGTCAGTCCCAAATTCAAACTGGCCATGCATATTGATACGGACGAAGCCAACGCCGCCCATATTCGCACCGGAGTCACAGGCCATATCACCGATATCCAGCTCAGGATTTAATCCTGTCCAATATGCGAACCCTCCGTTTACAAATCATAGAGAAGGTCTAATTTATCAACTGAGTCTATGACAATTTTTTTATTTGCAGGATATTCGGAAAACAACGCTTTTTGTTTCTCATTGAGCGGTGAATAAAATTTTGATTCGATTAAAATCGAATCATCCGTATAAAAGTCTATCTCAACGGTATTTTCGTATAAATAGTAGACTGTTTTTTTGTTGCGTAATACCAAATATATGTAATTTTCAAAATAGCTCCCAAGATCTCTGCTGCCCATGAAAAGATGCTTTATACCCAGGTCGGACGCATATATTTTTTTGGGAGACAATAGTTTCTGATTGGTTTTACCCCAACGAGGGAGCAGATGTATAAGATAAGTCGATTCGAAATAGCTTAAATATCTTTTTGATGTATCGGGTGATATACTCAAGATTTTTGCGATTTTGTTAATACTTAATTGTTTCCCGCTCCTCTCCATTAAAAGCATGAAGTAATCTCTGAGAATTCTATGGTTCTTCAAACCATGAAAGGCTGTAATATCCTTTTGGATAATATCGTCAACCAGATTCATCAGATATTCTCTACTCGGATTCAAAACATTTTCCGGCAAGCCCCCATCCTTGATGTAGTCAAGAAAATATGATTTATTGAGTTGTTTATCACGTTTCTTTAAGGTAATCCCCTTAAAATAAAGGTACTCCTCCAAATCTAAGGGCTTTATTTCAAGGGTTATAGCTCGACCGGTTAAACTGGCATTTTTATCTCTTAACATTGAAGCAGAAGAAGATGCAGCAAAAATTTTTGTATTTTGGGAATCATAAATATTTTTTAGTTGTACATGAACGTCCTGTTTAAAGGTAACTTCATCCAGAAAAAGGTAGATTTTCTCTTCAATTTTATGCTTATGAAGTTTTCTATATTCATTAATAATTTCAATGATGCTGTTCTGCTGAAAAAGGTAATCATCTAAGCTGACATAAAGGATTGATTTTGGAGGTATACCTTTTCGAATAAGTTCTTCAATAATCAACTTCATCAAAGTCGTTTTACCAACACGACGTAATCCTGTCAGGGAAATGATTTGTTTATTATCCAAATACCCTCTAAGCTTACTAAGATAGCGTTCCCTGGGCTTAAGGTCTTCATTGAAAGCAAGTTCTTCCCACCAGGGATTATACTGATATAAGATTTCATCCATTATTGATATATATGATTAAAAAGAATATTTGTCAACTATATTATACGACCATATCGTATAACAATAAACATAATGGGTCAAGGTGTATCTATTACGGAAATCGTTCACGCCTGCCCTACTCCATAGTTCATCGTAATCATCTGTTTTTTTCAACCGAACGCCATATTATTCAAAAATACGGTCACGGCGCCACTTCGTGATTTCTTTTTATTATCCCACTCATAGGCAAGAACAAGGCCTTCCTTCTTGAGGTGAATCACCTTTCCTTCGACCACATCGGGCAAAACAGCCCCCTCATCCGAGTGGAGGCCCTTACCCACAATGATAATCACGGTGTGGGTCTGATTGTAAAAAGCGTTTTTAAGGTAGGACTCGGCTCTGAGTTCTGCCTTGAGGGCTGTGTAGCCATGCAGGTCCAGACGACCCTGGGGCAAGGGAAAGGCTTTGAGCATCTGCTTGAGGCTGAGTTTTTTTCGTTTTTTAATCAGATCTTTCTTTTCATGCAGAAGGACATCAAAACTCTTGTCACCCAGGGACTCCAACAGAAGGTCGTTGAAACTCTCGCTCTGTCCGGAAGAGTCCTTTGACCCGAAAAGACTGGCACCCGGTTCAAGGATGGGGATTCCGTGCTTATCCTTGGGGGCATCTTTTTTTGAAACTTTTTTCTGGGGCCTGTCATCTGACTCACGCTCTGACATATTATCTTTTAAGCCTCGTACTGCCATCAAAGCCCCAAGGTCTTCTTCCTGGTCCAGAATGGGGAACCCATGCCTATTAAACCGGGGTTTAGGAACATGCACTTTCTTTTGGGGTCCTTTGACACAGATTATATCTTCAACTCGTTCTGCAAGCTCGTTGGCCCCGGTATCGTCTATGCCAAATAGCTGAGAGACATCCTGGTCATTTTCAAAAACCCTGATACCTTTTTTGTTAAATCGAACGGGAGCCGATTTTTTATGGGGCTTGGCTATGGGAGTTACGGTGACAGGAGGGCTTATACTCGTATCCTGGTGCGAATCATGGCGGTCATGGACCCGTTTTTCTGATTTCCCGAATTTATTTTTACCGCTTTTTATAAGTTTCTTTAATTTTGAAAACATGACAAAACCTTCAAAAAAGCAGTGTGTTAAAAAATTCCCCTCCTCATAAGGAGGGGAATTTTTTATCAATCAGGATCACACCTATTCGGTGGCGGGAACAATGACAACATCAATACGCCGGTTTTTGGTCTGACCCGCTTCGGTTTCGTTGCTGGCAACGGGTTTTGTTTCGCCGTAACCAATGGCCGTGATGCGGCTTTCTGGAATCGCTGCATTGGCAAGGATATATTGTTTGACGGCTTCGGCCCGTTCTTCGGAAAGTTTCTGGTTCACGGCATCACTTCCAAGGGCGTCCGTGTGACCTTCGATAACCACTTCGCAATCCCTGAACATAGCAAATGATTTTTTTACTTTGGTCAAAAGCCCGAAATACCTGGGTTCGATCACCGCTTTACCGCTGGGGAAATTCAAACCGTACAAACGGATAATGACATTCTTCCCATCCATAAGCACCTTACCCTCATCATGGGCAAAGGCCGATCGAATGCTCTGGATCTTTTTTTCATGCTGGGCCTGTTTCATCTTCTGCTTTTTCAGTGCGTCTTCGGCCAGATGTCTCTGGCGCTTGAGTTCTTCCTCGTCATTCATCAAGCGTGAAATCTGGCTTTCCAAGCTTATGGCCTTTTCATTCATGACCTGGAGATTTTTTTCCAGCTGGTTGTTTTTAAATTTCAGCTTTTTTATTTCATCGACAATGGCTCTATCCACGTCACCCAAGCCTTTGTCAAATTTAGGGACGATACCCGCCTCATCACAGATGCGGGTCAAGGAGCGTTCTCCTTCAAGAACGACATCCTCAAAGGTATAATCTGCATCTTTCATTTTTCGGATCAAATGATGGACATAAAGAGCATGTTTGCTTTCATAACCGGCCTCGGCGACGATTTGGCCTGCATTATCATTGCTGTAACGTTGACGTTCAATTTCCTTTGCAGCATTTAATGTAAGCTTTTCTGCCTTCGTGAAAATTTTGGGCGCATTGTTCTTTTTACCAAGGTCTTTCAGGGTCCGGATGTCTTTACGGACACTATCAAGATAGCTGGTCTTAATGGTTTCAAGTTCTGCATCCCGGTACAGTTTTTCTGCATCCTTGGCATCCGTGCGGGCCTTATCCAGATCTCCGTTTTCATAACGCAGGATGGCCTTATTAAAACGATCATCCGCCTCTTTCCAGAGTTTGTACTCGTACTTGAGTGCGTCGACATTTTCAGCATCATCCCGTGCTTTTTTGGCTTTCTGAAAAAATTCCGAGGCATGCCCACTGGTTTCCAGGGCTTTTTTAAAATATTCAACGGCCTTGGATAGTTTTCTTTCTATACCGGCAAGATCTTTACCTTTTGAAAAAGCCTCATCTGCATCATTGTAGTATTCCACACCTTCTTTATATGCCCTTGGTGAAAACAATTCCGCCTTATTGAGCTGGGCTTCTTTTAATGCCTGGTCTGCTGAATTGAAAAGATTCACTTTGGCATCACCCCTTGCACCCAGGCTATCTGAAAAAACAAAGGGAACGCCAACAAGCCAACAAGCTATAATCATTACAGATAACGCACAACACCCCTTAAGCAACATGTTCTTCATAATGTTTCCCCATAATTTGACGTTATACATAGATAGTAGATGAGATAAGTTTTATACTCCTAACATAAACTTAAGGATTTATAAACAAAAAAAGGGGTATACACGCCGTGCATACCCCTTTTGTTAAAAAAAATTGAACTAATTTTGATGAACTCGTAAAAAGTCGACAAAGGATGGCTATGGAAAAAGGTCCATAGGCAAGGCATAGTGTTTGGCCGGGCGTGAAGGCATACTTGGTCGTATGTCGAACGTCCGACCAAACGCTATAACGCCGCATATGGGACTTTTTACGACGCCATCAATTTTATAAAATAGTGCCCGCAGCCATTTCAGCATAATGCATAAATGTCTGTGGAAAAATCCCGATTCCGAGAATCGTTACAATGAGTATCAGACCGAGAATGTATGCGGAAAGATCCATTTGAATGACTGAACTTTCTTCATCGCTTGTCATGAAGGCGGCCCGGACCATTTTCAAATAGTAGAAAGCGGATATACCGGCATTGATCACCGTGAGAATAACAATGGCATACAAGGACTTTTCAATGGCGGCAGTAAAAATGAAAAACTTTCCGAAAAAACCGACGGTGGGTGGGATTCCGGCCATACCAAATGCGCCGAGCACCAAAGTCAATGCAAGCATGGGTGAGTTTTTATACAGCCCTTTTAAATCGGCAAATGTCACATTTTCCCCTTTGGGAGAAATATTATAAATCACATAAAAACAGGCCAGATTCATCACCAGGTATCCTGCAATGTAATAAATCGCAGCAGAAAACCCCAGGGTGTTGACGCACAAGATGGCCACCATGACATAGCCTGCATGGGCAATACTTGAGTAGGCAAGAAGGCGTTTCAAATCGTCCTGGACCAAGGCGGAAAGGTTCCCCACCACCATGGATAAAATGGCAAAAATTGCAAGAATACCTGTAATCTGATTGATCTCAATACCAGCCAGGGCCACAAGCCGTATCAAAAGCGCAACAGCGCCCACCTTGGGCAAGGTGGCGATAAAACCTGCGGTTTCATTGGATGAGCCTTCATACACATCCGGTGCCCAGAAGTGCATGGGAAACATGGCCAGTTTATAAAAGAAACTGGCCATCATCAAAATAAGACCAATGATAATGGCCGGTTGATGTTTAAGCATACCCGGCAGAACCTGAACAAGCTCATTCAAATACGTTGTATGGGCCATGCCGTAAATATAGCTCATGCCATACAATGAAATACCCGTTGCCATGGCACCGAACATCACATATTTGATACCGGCTTCCATCTGCTTTCTGTATCCTTTTTGAAAACGGAAAGGAATAATGACATAGAGGGCAAAGGATGATATTTCAAGGCTGATCACAATGGTCAGAAGTTCAACAGCGGAGCTGAGAAAGACAAGACCAAGAACACTCAAGGTCATGAACATGTAATATTCGGCTTTGAGATTATCGGTGATTCCTTTAAGGCCCGCCCCCAGATAGATCACAAGAAAGAGTCCGAAAGTAAGAATAATCTTAAATAGCTGGGAAAAAGCATCAACGCGGTACGCATCGTAAAACATGGTCTGTGCAGGCTGATTGCATGAAAACTTGAATGCAAACAGAGCAATGAAAACGACAATCGCAGCCTGGGCAAGGGCAACCCCTTGAAGAAAAGAGGATTTAGGCTTTCCAAGGGACATGAAAAAGAAAACCAAGGCCATTGATATCAGTGCCAACTCTGGTAGAAATAGAGACATGTTCATATATTCCTTACGCCAATCTTCATTAAATCATGGAAAATTCGTTTTCCAAAGCTTCTATAGATCATCCATTATCTGAAAGCAAAAAACTGCTTTATATTCTGACCCCATTCCATGAGTGAGGCATGATGTCCGCCACCATGTTCACCACCTGTCGGAATAATCTGCGCCCCATCACTGACCTGCTGCAAAAGATGGGTCACGCTGACATCCATGACATCAAGCAGGGGTTTGGGATTCAAGCCGATCCAGAACACGAAGCAGAGGAGAAAAATAAGGGTGCCAGCTTCACGCATGTTTAAATCATAAAGTGCATGATGGCCGCCATGACTATCTCCGTGTCCATCGCCATGATCATGGTGGGCATGCCCGTCCGAATCGGACCAGACCATTTTCTGTACAAGACGCAGCATGTATGCCGCCGCGAGGATAGCTCCCACGATGCTGAAAGCACCGGCAACTTTATGGGTTTTAAAAACAGCCAGAAGAACCAGGAACTCACCCACAAAACCGTTTGTTCCAGGGAAGCCAAAAGATGCCAAAGAGAAAAGAACCAAAAAGGTCACATAGGCAGGCATCAGCATACCCAGGGCCGAATTGTCAGCAATCTCCCTGCTGTGGGTCCTCTCATATATGATCCCCACCAGGATGAACAGTGCACCCGTGGTCACGCCGTGATTGATCATCTGCATCATGGCGCCTTTAAGACCTTCGTCGCTGAGCAGAAAAATACCCAGGGTCACAAACCCCATATGGCCCACGCTGGAATAAGCGATCAACTTTTTAATGTCGGACTGGCCCAGAGCCAGGTACCCGCCCACCACAATGGATATCACTGAAAACAAAATCAGGTATGGCATACAATAATTGGTTGCAGCCGGTGCCATGGGAAGGCAGAACCTTAAAAAACCATAACCGCCCATTTTCAAAAGAATACTTGCAAGAATCACACTGCCTGCCACAGGGGCTTCAACATGGGCAGCCGGTAACCATGTGTGAAATGGAAACATGGGAACCTTGATGGCAAAAGCAAGAGTAAAGGCAAGAAAAATCCACATCTGAAAGCCGAAACTGTAGGTGTGGGTCATCAGTTCAGGGATAAAAAAGGTCCCTGTTTTAACGTAGAGGGCCACAATGGATACCAGAAGAAAAATACTTCCCAAAAGGGTGTAGAGAAAAAACTTGATGGATGCATAATCTTTTCTCTCACCGCCCCATATGGCGATCAGAAGATACATGGGAACCAGCATGGCTTCCCAGAAAACAAAGAAAAGGACGGTGTTCAGGCTGATAAAAACACCGATCATGGCTGTTTCCATCAGAAGTGTGACCAGAACAAACTCCTTGAATCGTGTCTTGATATATGTCCAGGAACAGAGAATGCAAAGGGGCATCACAAAGGTGGTCAGAAGAACCAGAAGGACGCTGATGCCATCCACTCCCACCACATAATTCAGGTGAAGAATAGGAAACCATTCCGAGAGCTGGGCAAATTGATACTTGGGTGTCTGAAAATCCCAGTTGAAAAACAGGGGCAGTGATAAAGCAGCCGTTAAAACGGTAACCATCAATCCCCATGCTTTAATCATTAAATCACTTTTAAGGAATAAAGTAACACCTGCACCAATGAGGGGCACAAGGATTAAAACCGTCAATATGGGATAACTCAGTGCATTTTCAATTAAATAGTGTTCCATACTTTCCCATTCTTCCTAAATAATAGTCGAAAATTATTTTGGGATCACATCCATTTATGCATTAAGGACAACGGCAAGCAAAATGACAAACATGATCAAGACAGCAGCGCCAATGTACTGCTGAATTTTTCCGGTTTCTATCTGACGTAATTGATTCCCGCCTTCAACAACAGATTGGGCCGAGCCATCAATGACCCAGTCAATCGCTTCCTTATCGAACCATGAGAAAAACCTGGCCACGAGCATGGTAAAGGCGATCCCGATATTTTTCCATACATTGTCTGCAAATTCATTCACAGCATTGATGGGTTTTGACGCAAACCACATGAACACCCGGGCACCCTTTCTGTAAAACCAGTCCAGGTCAAGGGCAATATAAGGCTTGGGTTTCAGGAATTTCACCAGAAGATAGAAACCAAAACCGGTAAAGCCTAACAGTTGAAAGGTCTCAGACAGGTGATAGGATGTATAGGGATCCCAGTGAACCGCTGTGGGAAGCATGTCATACAACCAGTTATACCCGAAGAAATGACCTTTGAAACCCAGGGCAATACAGAAAAACGCTGCCATGGCCATACCCAGGGTCATGTTCCAGGGGGCGTCCTTGGCATCAATTTTACATTCACTGTCTTTTTTACCGCCGAACCAGATAAAGTAGGGCAGTTTAATGCCCACAGAAAGAAAGGTTCCCACGGCAGCCAAAAGAAGCATCACCATGATCACAACCTGGTGATTTTCACCGGCAGCTGCAATAATCATGGACTTACTGATAAACCCGCTGGTCAGAGGAAAACCCGAGATTGATATGCCGCCGATGACGGTGAATATCAAAGCCAATGGCATTTTGGCGTACAAGCCGCCAAGCTCGCTGAGTTTGGATTTCCCGGTCATTTCCAGAACAGCACCCACGCCCATGAACAGAAGGGCTTTATAGAGGATATGGGCATAGGCATGGGCACAGGCACCGTTGATGGCCATGGCCGTGCCGATTCCAATGCCGCAGACCATGTAACCGACCTGACTGACAATATGATAGGCTAAAATCCTTCGGGCATCGTTCTCAATGATCGCGTAGCCGACACCATAGAGCGTCATGATGGCTCCCATGATGGCCAAAACTTCAAAGCCCGGAAAGGCACGAGCCAGAACATAAACGGCTGTTTTTGTGGTAAAGGCGCACATGAAAACCGCCCCGGTCACCGTGGCTTCGGGATAGGCATCGGGCAGCCAGGCGTGGATAGGTGGAACAGCTGCATTCAACATAAAGCCGATCATGATCAGATAATCAGCAAGGGTTGCTCCATCCACCGCAATTTGTTCAAAGCGAAGGCCTTCCATACCCACATTTTTGTATCGCAGAAAGATACCGGCAAGGAGAATCAGACCGCCTGCCGTATGAACGAGAAGATACCTGAACCCTGCTTCAATGGAACGTTTTTTCTTGCGATACCAGACAAGAAAGGTGGAAGCAAAGGCCATGAGTTCCCAGAATATAAAAAGGGTCAGATAATCCCCGCATAGGGTCACTCCCAATGAACCGGCCACATAGAGCCATCCGGCTATATGCTGACCGCTTTCATTCACATGAAGGCCATAGATGGTTCCGATCAGGGCCATAATCGTAAAGACATTCAAAAACACCCGGGTCAGTTGGTCCACACGGCCGAAAATAAGGTCAAAGCCCATATACCGTGTTATCCCGAAGCTATCAGGCAGATGATAAATCTGAATGATTGCAAGAATGGGAATCACCACAAGAATGACTTTCTGCAAACTGATATGGATGCGTTTTAAGATCGGCAATAATAGCGCACCCAGAATAAACAAGGTTGCCGGGTGCATAAAAATACTGTTACTTATCATAATAATCCTCATCCTGATGCAGCCAGTTGTTATACAGCCCCTTACAGACAACCGCCATTCCAAGGCATCCTACCGTTCCGAAAAAAGCCCAGAATCCTATGATCGAATCACCGAAGAAATGGGGCACATGCCTTTCGGCAAAATAATCAAAGGCAATTGTAAAAACAAGATAGGCAAAAAATACATATTTCAATGCCCGGGAATGGTCCCGCAGATAAGTGATCAATCTAGCCATCATGACCCCGCTATTCCATTAATTATATGTCCAAAAAAACCTTTATCCACTGCACCGACTAACCTGATGAACAAATCAGGATAAAATCCGAAGATAACGGAAAATGCAGCCGTTATCATGAGCGGAATCACCATGAACAAGATCAGGGGTCTCTTTTCAAGACTCGTTGTCAACCCTTCATCTTCGGGAAGAGGTTTCCCGTAGAAAGCCTGAATAACAACCGGAACAAAATAGCCCGCATTCAATAGACTGCTCACCAGCAAAATGGTCAGAATGATCCAGTTGTGGATATCCATGGCTCCTATGGCCAGATACCACTTGGTGACAAAACCGGAGACCGGCGGAACGCCGATCATGCTTAAGGAAGCCAGGGCAAATGCCACCATGGTAAAGGGCATCCTGTATCCAAGCCCGCCCATTTCCTTGATATCCTTCTTCCCGGTAGCCACAAAGATGCAGCCCGCGCAGAAGAAGAGTGTGATTTTTGAAAACGCATGGTTGGTGATATGAATCAGACCACCGGTCACGCTGTTGGGCGTGAGCATGGCCACACCCAGAAGAATATAGGATAACTGACTGACCGTTGAATAGGCCAGCCTTGCTTTCAAATTGGTTTTGGTCAGGGCGATCACCGAGGCCGTTACAATGGTGATGGACACAAAATAGGCCGTAAAAATTCCAAGTCCCGTATCCGAAAGAAGTTGTGTTCCGAAAATTGAGAGCATGACACGGGCCGTTGAGAACACACCGACCTTAACAACCACCACCGCATGGAGAAGGGCACTGACCGGAGTGGGGGCGACCATGGCTGACGGGAGCCAGTTATGAAGGGGCATGATCCCCGACTTGGCAAAACCGAACAAAAACATCAGGTAGGTGATGGTCACCAGGGTACGGTTAGCGCCTGCAGGCAAGATCCCATTGACAATTCCCGTTGCATCGAAATCCAAGGTATTGCATTGCATGTACAAGAGAACCATACCGGTGAGCAGGAACGCTTTGGAGGTAAAGAAAAGATAGACAATGTATTTTTTCCCACCCTCATAGCCTTCCTTGTCCTGATGATGCATGACCAGAGGATAGGTTGCAATGGATACGATTTCATAGAAAAGGTAAAGTGTAAAAAGATTGCCAGCAAAGGCGGCTCCCATGGCTCCGCCCACCGAGATGGCATAGCATGCGTAAAACCGTGTCTGGGCATGTTCATCAAGTCCCCGCATGTATCCCACGCAGTAAAATGCGGCAAGGATCCATAAAAAGGATGAGGTACCGGCAAAAAGGAGACCCATGCCGTCAAGCCTGAATTTAACACATACACCAGGGTAAATCGTAAAAAAAGTATGCTCAAGGGGAACGCCTGACAAGATATAGGGCAGAAGATTCAGGACGGAAAGGAAAGTCAGTATCGCTCCTATGACTGACCAGGACTCGCGGACATTCGGACGTTTTCCAGATACCATCAAAAACAACGATGTAATCATGGGTATGGCCGTCGTCAGAAAAATCAAGCTGGGTGTGTTTGAAATATCCATAAAATAATAAACCTTCTCAGTAAATACCCAATAAGTACTTTAATCCGTTACAGTTAACCCTGAAGTCCGTTGACATTTTCAGGATCGCTCGTTTGGTACTTGCGGTAAACAGCAAGAATAAAGCTCACCACAATAGCCGCTTCCGCTGCTGCAATCCCCATGATAAACAAGGTAAAAACCTGGCCGACAGCCGGGTCCGGTCCCGTAAATTTGTTAAAGGCCATGAAATTCAATCCCGCGCCATTTAACACAAGTTCAGTCGAAACAAGCATACCTATGAACGTCTTGTGGCGGATCATCCCGTAAATCCCGATCACAAGGAGAAACACTGCAAGAATGAGATAGGTATTTAAACTCTGGCTTAATAAGATCATATCTCTTCCTCCCTTCCACCACGTGCTAAAATAATTGCCCCGACAATGGCGATCAACAGAACAACCGAAATAAGTTCAAAGGCCAGACAGTATTCAAGAAGCAGACTCTTCCCAAGCCACTCGATACTGAAATTTCCTGTTGTCTGTACCGCCTGTGTCCAGGTTGTTTTTCCTATGGCAACCACAATCAGCAGAAAGGCAGCAACGCCTGATGTCACCAGACCAAGCATCATGTTTCTGCTGAGTTCATGTTTATCGGCACTTTCGTTGGGTGTGTAGCCCACCATGATTCCAAAGACAAGAACGATACAGACCGCTCCCATATAAATCAGAATCTGCATCATGGTCAGGAACATGCTTCCCAGGTAAAAATAAAGCCCGGCCACACCCAGAAGACTGACCGCAAGGCCCAGAACCGAGTGCATAAGAATCCGCGCATTCACGGCAAGCCAGCTACCTATGAGTGTGAGCAGAATAAACATGACAAAAAAAACTTCCGCGACAAACTGGTAATACGCATTCATTATTTTTCCTCAAGCCGCTTGATCAAATCAAAATGGAACTCTTCACGTGTAAAACCGGCGAGTTCGTATTCATTGGAAAACCGCAAAGCTGAACGGCTGCATGTTTCCACGCAAAGTCCGCAAAGACTGCACTTGGTGAAATCCACCGTAAATACGGTGAGGACCTTACCCTTGACGCCTTCCTGTTTTTCACCCTCAACGACAATACAGTTACAGGGGCAGTTTTTTGCACACATGCCACAAACACGGCAATCATGTTTTGCCTCGATGTCGTTACATTTAATGAGTTCGATGTGGCCCCGGATATTGGGGCTTACGTCTATCTTTTCCCTTGGATACTGAACCGTGACAACGGGTTTGATAAACGCCCTGAAGGTTACGCCCAGACCAATGAGAAGACTTTTTCCACCGGTATATATTTCACTAAAATATCCGCTCATATTATCTTCACTACCAATGCTGTAATTAAAAGATTGACCAATGAAAAGGGGATCAGGTATTTCCATGCAAGGTTCATGAGCTGATCAAAACGGACCCTGGGATAGGTCCATCTGACCCACATCATGGTCAGCATTAGGATAAATACTTTCGACAAAAACCAGATTGCCCCCATGACAGGGCCGCTTAAAAATCCAAAAGGACCATTCCAACCACCCAGAAACATTATGGTGGCAATGGAAGCCATAATAAAGAGGTTGCCGTATTCCGCAATGGCAAAGAGTCCGAAGGCAAATCCACTGTATTCGGTGTGGTAACCCGCGGTAAGTTCGCTTTCAGCCTCGGGAAGGTCAAAGGGCGCCCTGTTGGTTTCGGCGCATCCGGCGATCAGATAGATCACAAAGGCCACAAACAGATTTGGATAAAGAACGAACCAGATAGGGCCGCTCTGTGCCTTGACAATTTCCTGGAGGTCAAAGGTGGACGTTGTCAAGACCACCGCAAGAAGCGACAAAAGAATCGGAACTTCATAAGCGATGTTCTGGGCCACCGATCGCATGGCACCGAACAATGAATATTTATTATTTGAGCTCCATCCTGCAATCAGAATGGAAAACACATTGATGGACCCCATGGCGATGATATAGATAAGGCCGATATTCAGGTTGATACCGTACAAGGATCGACTAATAGGAAGAGCGACAAATACCATGGCCACCGGCGTGAAACAAAGAAGAGGTGCCAGCCGAAAAAGGAATCTGTTGGCATCCTTGGGCACGATCAGCTGTTTGCTCAGAATTTTAACCCCATCTAGAATCATCTGGAGCCAACCCTGAAGACCGACTTCCATGGGTCCCCATCGGCGCTGAATTCGTGCTGCGATCTTGCGTTCCAGGTAACCCATGACAATGGCATTTGCAAATATAATCCCGATCAGGCAGCAAAAGGCCAGAAGCATCCGCAATAAACTGTACGTCTGAATGAATTTGATAATCTGTTCCATATACCCTACCTGTCGATTTCCGGAATAACCAGATCAAGGCTACCCATGGCAGAAACAAGATCTGCGATAAGCATGCCTTCGCACATTTCTCTGAGCAGGCTCAAATTACTGAACGAAGGAACTCTGATTTTTAATTTGTAAGGTGTTTCACTGCCATCACCCACAAGATAATAGGTGAGTGCGCCCCGAGCCGTTTCGACGGAGAAACTGCAGTCACCGGGCTGGAGCTTTACTTTCTTGGGCTTTTCATACACAGGCCCGTCGGGCAATTTATCCAACGCCTGCTCAATGATCCTTAAACTCTGTTCCATTTCATGGATCCGAACATTGTATCTGTCCAGGGAATCGCCGTTTTCTCCGGTGGGAATGTCAAAATCAAACTGAGAGTAGACCGAGTACGGTTCACTTTTACGGATATCATAGGCAATACCCGATCCCCTTAAAACCGGACCAGTTGCACCGTAACGCCGGGCCATATCCGCTGTAATGATACCCACATCCTTGGTCCGTTTGATGAAAATAATATTATTGGTCACAAGGTCGTTGTACATGGGGATGCGTGTTCTAAAGTTCTCAATGAATGCCCGTGTTCGTCTTATAAAGGTATCATCGATATCTTTGGAAACACCTCCCGCACGGTAGTAGCAATAAGTCAACCGTGATCCGGTGATATCTTCCAAGGCGTCAAGAATGTCTTCGCGATCATCAAAGGCATACAGAATCGGCGTAAAGGCTCCAAGATCAAGAACATAGGCTCCAATTCCAAGAAGATGGCTTGAAATCCTGTTCAATTCCGAGGTGATCACACGGATGTACTCGGCACGTTCCGGAACGGTGACGCCGGCCATGCGCTCAATCAGAGCAACATACCCATGGTTGAAAGGCATGGCGCCAACATAGTCCATTCGGCCTGTGTTGGGATAAAAACCTGGCCAGACCTTGCTCTCACCCATTTTTTCCTGCATTCGATGTCCGTAGCCGAGGATGGGATCAATGCCCATGGTATACTCGCCGTCCATTTCAAGAACAACGCGTAAAACCCCGTGGGTTGCAGGATGCTGAGGTCCCATGTTCAATAAAAAACGATGTTTATCCTGGGTGTCAAATTTTGTTTGTGTTGCCATCACTCTTGCTCCGGGCTATGATTCGTTTTTTCCGTTTTTTCAGCCTTTGTATCTTTGTTTTCAACGGCCTTCCGGGTAATTCCTTCAATGGATAACAGCTTTTCCTCTTTTTTCAGAAGGGGTTTCAAATCGCTGTCCTCGTCACAAAGCAAAAGCGTTCTCAGATCCTGGTGGCCCGTGAAGGAAACGCCATAAAAGTCATGGGTTTCTCGTTCGTGCCAGTCTGCACCATGATAAATATCCGAGATGGTCGGAATGGACCCATCGTCAAGGGCAAGAGCTTTGGCATTCACCCGGCAAGCCTCTTCAAATTTTGCAAATTGATACACGATCTGAAATTGAGGCGTGACATGAATGGCCGTAACAAAATCCAGGTAGAAACCCTTTTCAAGCATAGCCTGGGCAAAGTTTCTCACCTGGTCGTCTTTAAGATGAACCCCAATATGGTATCCACATTTTGAATAGTCAGTTTCTCCTGCCTCAACCTGCATGGCAGTAAGGGTGCTGATAAGTTCTTGTGTCAGGCTCATATCTTTATTACCTCCGGATTTTCAGGCATCTTTCTCTGGGGCCAGGGATGCCGGACCCCGGCGATTTTCTCCTGGAGTTTCAAAATCCCTTCGATAAGAGCTTCAGGCCGCGGAGGACATCCGGGAATATACACATCAACAGGTATAATCTTATCGACCCCTTCAATGACATTGTAGTTTTCCTCAACGGCAAAGGGCCCCCCTGAAATGGCACAGTTCCCCATGGCAATGACCCATTTGGGCGCTGGCATCTGTTCATAGAGTGTCACCACCGCCGGGGCCATTTTTTTATTGACCGTACCGGATATGATCAAAAGGTCGCACTGTCTTGCCGATGGCCTGAAAACTTCAGCGCCATACCTGGAGATATCGATTCTGGCCATACCCGTGGCCATCATCTCAATGGCACAACAGGCCAAACCAAAGGTCAGGGGCCACAAGGAGTTTGCCTGACAGACTTTAAGAACTTTGTCTGTCAGAAGAAGCTGACTCAGAAGAGCCCCTTCATGCTCAATGGCGCCTTGATCCGATTCTTCACGAAGCTGACATGCAAACGCGTCAACCTGTTTTATGATTTTATTTTCCTCTCCCACTTGAAAACTCCTTTGACCCAGGCATAAATGATAGCCAGCGACAAAATACCTATGAAAATAAACAATTCTGAAATACCCCTGATCTTGGATACAACATCCGTGTTATACACCGTGGCAACAGGAAATAGATAAAGTACGTCCACATCAAAGGCTAGAAAAATAAGTGCATATAAATAGTATGAAACACCAAAACGATAATCCCACATCTGATTAAAGGGAGTAACGCCGCACTCATAGGCCTGAAACGATCTCACATATTCTGTTGTTTTGGGACGGAGATAATAGGCAATAACGAAGGGTAAAAATACGGCAAGACATCCTCCCACCATGAACAAAAGAATGTACATGTAGTCAGTGAGGCAGCTTTCAGTCATCGGATGACCCCCCTCTTAACAAGGTCGATTAGCGCAGACACCTTATTACGACGAAAATAGTTAAACAATTTTTAATATATATAAATGAATGAAGCACTATCTGCTATTGCAACACAACAGATTTTCGGGACACTATTATAAACAATGCCGGATTAGTCAAGGGCTTTTTGAAGGATTTTGGAGGGACTTGTTTTAAATGATTAATTTCCTTATTATTATCCCGCAAGTTTTTTTAAACAAGATGGCGTCGTAAAATGGCCCATATGCGGCGTTATAGCGTTTGGCCTGACGTTCGACATACAAGTAAAAGTATGCCTTCACGCCCGGCCAAACACGATGCCTTGCCTATGGGCATTTTTCCATAGTCATCTGTCGATTTTTTAGGAGTTCATCAAACAAAGGGACGTAGATTAATAGAATGATTTATGAAGCAGGTATATCAGCCGCAATGGATAGCTCAAGTTCGTTGATAAGTGCAAGCATGTCCTGGGGTAAGGGAGCCTGGAATTCAACGTTTTTTCCGGTTACCGGATGAGTAAATTTTAAAAAAAAGGAATGAAGCATCTGGCGTTTGACATCATTTAAAGTCCGCTCCCATGGGGATATCTCCCCTTTTTTTACAACTCGTTTTCCACCGATATAAATTTTATCGCCCACCAAGGGGTGGTTCATGGACTGGCAATGAACGCGGATCTGATGTGTTCGGCCTGTTTTAATCTCGCACTGTAAGACCGTTGCATGGGGATATCGTTTTTCAACACGAAAATGGGTTTCGGCCTTTTTTCCGCGTGGACTCATGGTGCTCATTTTTTTTCTGTCCACAGGATGCCGGCCAATGCTTAAATCGATGATGGACGCGTCCTGTTTCACAACACCATGAACAATGGCGAGGTATCGCTTGGTGACCTCACGTGTTCGAAACAATTCAGATAGCTTAAAAAGGGCGTCTCTGTTCTTGGCAACGACCATGACCCCCGAGGTATCCCTGTCCAGCCGATGAACGATCCCGGGGCGGATTTCATCGTCACAGGACTGTATGCCAGGGTAATGGTAGAGAAGGCCATTGACCAGAGTCCCTGTCCAGTTTCCCGGCGCAGGATGGACCACCAGCCCGGCCTGCTTGTTTATCACAACCATATCCTTGTCCTCGAACAGAATGTCCAGACTGATGTCTTCAGGTTCAAAGGGAATGTGTTCAATGGGGGGAATGTCTCCCGTGACAATGTCACCGGGCTTTAGTTTATACGAGGGTTTTTTGGACGATCCGTTGACGAAAATGGACTTTTGTTTGACCAAATCAACAATGCGGGATCGCTGTCCTTGGTCTATGGCTTCTTTCAAAAAATAGTCAAGGCGCTTTCCATAGTCATTGTCATTTGCAACGATCTTAAAAGCGCCTTGTTTATCCACCATTTTTTCGCTCAGAATGGCCTCACCTGTCTAACTGGCCTGAGCATCCGGGTTACAACCGGCTTTTACAAATAAAGATTCGATTTCAGCCATCATTTCTTTTTCATTCATATCTTTGGCTGTACAGAGTTCTTTGAGAAGAAGGCTCTGGGCTGTGTCGAGTAACTTTCGTTCCCCAAAGGATAGATCTTTGGTCAGTCGAAGCAGAAAGAGATCGCGGAAGACTTCGGCCACATCAAAGAGTGAACCGGTTTTGATTTTATCCATATATTCTCTGTATCGTCGGTTCCACGTCTGGTTATCCAGTGAGCAATCTTTTTTCTTGGTTATGATTTCGTAAACTTTTGGGATATCGCTTTCGCCAATCAAGCTTCTCAAGCCGACTGATTCCACATTACTGGTCGGAATCATTATAACCATACCGTTTTCAAGAACTTTCATAATATAAAAGTCCATATCCTCGCCACCGATTTCACGCGATTCGATGGACTCTATCCGGCCGACTCCATGTGCGGGATAAACCGCAAGGTCGCCTACCTGAAACGCTCTTATCGCATCCTGTTCCATTTTCACCACCTGTGAGACGCCCGACAGCAACACTTATCCCCTTGAATTAGCGTTGAGGTACACGAAGCTATAAACGTCAACAATGACGTTAACAGTTCGCATTATGCCGTCGTGCTGAACCCATTAAATTGTAATAGTAAGACAATAATCAAACGTATTCATGTTATATCACAGTCGAAGATTTTGTTCAATAAAAAAAGGGGGTGGCTTACGCCACCCCCTTAGGAGATCAACTTTCTATCGGTCCGCTGGCTTAGCCAATAAAGGGAACCAGAAGAAGTGCGACAACGTTGAGGATTTTAATCATCGGGTTGATCGCAGGACCGGCTGTATCTTTGTAGGGGTCACCTACGGTGTCACCGGTAACAGCAGCTTTATGGGCATCGCTGCCTTTTCCGCCGTAATGGTCGTCTTCGATGTATTTTTTTGCATTATCCCATGCAGCACCACCGGTTGTCATGGAGATACCCACGAAAAGACCGGTAATAATACTACCAATGAGGAGTCCGCCAAGAGCTTCTGGCCCAAGAACAAAACCAACGATAACAGGAACGACGATCGGAAGAAGTGCAGGAATCATCATTTCGGAAAGAGCGAACTTGGTTACGATGTCAACACATGCAGCGTAATCAGGTTTGGCTGTACCTTCCATGATACCCGGAATTTCTTTAAACTGACGACGAACTTCGTTAACAACAGCATGACCGGCTTTACCAACTGCTTTCATGGCCATGGCACCGAACAGGTAAGGAAGAAGACCACCAATGAAAAGACCGATCAGAACTTCAACCTGTGAAAGGTCAAAGAGAAGTTTTGTACCGGCATGTGCAAATTCCTGGGTGTAAGCTGAAAAAAGAACCATGGCTGCAAGGGCTGCAGAACCGATGGCATAACCTTTGGTTACAGCTTTTGTGGTGTTACCAACAGCATCCAGAGGATCAGTTACAGCACGAACAGAATCATCCATACCGGCCATTTCTGCAATACCACCGGCGTTATCGGTAATAGGACCGTATGCGTCGATGGCAATAACCATACCTGTCATGGACAGCATGGAAACAGCGGCAATAGCAATACCATAAAGGCCGGCATAATGATTAGCAGTATAGATTGAAGCACAGATGGCAAGAACAGGAGCTGCCGTTGAAACCATGGATACGGCAAGACCAGCGATCATGTTTGTACCATGACCGGTTGTTGACGCTTCGGCAATACCTTTAACCGGTGCGTAAATACCGGTGTAGTATTCTGTGATAATAACGATCACAACGGTAAGAACAAGGCCAACAAGAGAACTTGCATAAAGCTGAGCTACAGTGTAGTCACCAATAACACCGATTTTCTTGAATACGAAAAAGAACCCGGCAGCAGCGATGATAGCAGCTCCGAACTGTCCTTTATAAAGAGCACCCATGATGTAATCGTCACCTTCGTTAAGGCGAACAAAAAATGTCGCAATACCGGAAGCAAAAATTGAAATGGCACCCAAAATAAGGGGAAGAATAATGGCCATGTTGTTTTTCGGGAAAAGAATCTCAGCAAGAACCATGGCCGCAACGGTGGTTACCGCATACGTTTCGAAAAGATCGGCAGCCATACCGGCACAGTCACCCACGTTGTCACCGACGTTATCTGCGATGGTTGCAGGGTTTCGTGGGTCATCTTCGGGAATACCGGCTTCGATTTTACCTACAAGGTCAGCTCCAACATCAGCACCTTTGGTGAAAATACCACCACCCAAACGGGCGAAGATAGAGATAAGACTACCTCCAAAACCAAGGGCGATAAGGGCAACGTTGATCTGTTTAGGATCAATGGCTTTGAAAACAAGGAATGTATAGAGACCTGCACAAACGGTAAGGGCAAGACCGGCAACCATCATACCTGTAACTGTACCGCCATTGAAAGCCATACGAAGACCGGCATTGAGGCCGTGACGTGAAGCTTCAGCAGTTCGCACATTGGCGATAACGGAAACGCGCATTCCGACATAGCCTGCAAGGTAAGATGCAAGAGCACCAACCACAAAGCCTAATGTGGCATAAAGGCCATAACCGGGAGCAAAATAGATAATTGCGGCAATAATGATACCGGTAATACCCATGCTTTTTGCCTGACGATTAAGATAAGCGATGGCACCCGCTTTAATCGCATCGGCAATTTCATTCATTTTTTCGTTACCTGCGGGAGCCGCTTTTACGGCAATTGCCATGGCAATTGCAAAAGCAACACCGGCAAGACCCGCATACGTACACAACAACGGTAAATTTTCCATTCTTACCTCCATCAAAATAGTTAAAAAGTTTTAAAACGTGAACACTATCTCAAACAATTAAAATTGTTCATAGCCACTGTTAACCCGTCTTTTAAAACAGCGACAACAGCTTTTCCAGCACAATCAACCATCCTGGTAAAAATTTCTGCTTCTTCTACAGTAAATCTCCCCAGTACATGTCCGGTGACATCGGTCGACGAACCAGGACGTCCTATGCCCAAACGAAGACGAGGAAAGTCATTTGTCCCGAAGGCATCAATAAGGGACCTTATTCCATTATGACCCCCATGACCCCCTTTTTCCTTTATTCTTATCCGCTCGAACGTGAGATCAATATCATCATAAATGATAAAAAGATCCTCACATTTAATTCCGTAATAATCCGCAAGCTTTTTTATGGGAGGGCCACTTCTGTTCATATATGCCATGGGTTTTGCGAGAATGACATCAACACCCTCCATGGTCCCCCGACCAAAGACAAGATCAAACTTGTTTTTGACAAGAGGGATTGAAAAAGAGTGAGAAAGCCCATCGACAACGAGAAATCCGGCATTGTGCCGGGTTTTTTCATACTTATCCCCGGGATTGCCAAGACCGGCTATGAGGACAATTCTCTTATCGGACATACATACCCCATCACGCTGCGTTCAATTTATAAAAGAGCAAACACTGCCCCACCGTGGTACTGATCGTAAGTGGAGACGCACGCTATGCGCTCGCTTCTGTCCCTTCGTCCTCTTCTTCACCCTCACCTGCAGGACCTGATTTAGGTGCGACAATGGTGATCACGGTAAAGTTTACATCCGAGGGGATTTCAATGCCATCCACCTTGATTTCATGCACATGGACAGAATCACCCACGTCCAGATTGGTTATATCCACCTGGATACTTTCAGGGGTTTCAAGGGGCATGCAAAAAACCTCAAGTTCACGGCGGATCACCTGAAGCAGACCTCCCAGTTCGACGCCTTTTGATTTACCGATCGGTTCAACAGGAACATTCACCCGGACTTTTTTACTCAGGTCTATCTCCATGAAATCCGTATGAAGGAGTTCTTTTGAAAGGGGTGATAATTGGACGTCCTTGATAATGGCCGGACATGTACGTATTTCTTTTCCATCTGCGTCCAGCACCGTTAAATTGACCAGAACCTGAGAGCGTTCACTCTCTTTAAAAGCGTTTTCAATCAGCTTTGAATGGACTGTCAGGCTGATAGGTTCGGTTTTCGGTCCGTAAAGGACTGCAGGAATACTTTCGTTCATGCGAAGTTTCCGTGCGGTTCCCTTCCCTGTGTTCTCGCGTATATTTGCTTTTAGCTCAAAAAGTTCCAAAAGTTAATCCTCCTAACCCACATAACATTATTATATTTAGCGGCATGTTCTACACAAACAGTGTGGTGACGGAATCACCCCTGTGGCTTCGTATGATCGCTTCACCAACAAGAGGTGCAATAGAAAGAACCTCAATCTTATCACACATCGTTGCCTCTTCACTCAAAGGAATTGTATCGGTCGTCACCAGAGTTTTTAATGCCGATTTCTCTATTCGACCCACTGCAGGCCCTGATAAAACAGCATGAGCGCAGCAGGCATGAACTTCTTTTGCTCCCTTTTCATTGATGGCGTTTGACGCTTCCGTAAGTGTTCCGGCTGTATCAACCATATCATCAAGAATAATAGCCACTTTATCGGCAACATCACCAATAACTGCCATGGCTTTGGCCTCGTTTGGCTTGTCACGCCGTTTGTCAACAATGGCAAGTCCCGCGTCCAGGCGTTTCGCAAATGCACGTGCACGCTCAACGCCTCCGGCATCGGGTGATACCACCACCAGATCCTGATCGCAGAACTTATGCCGGATATGCTCGATCAAAACCGGAGCCGCGTACAGATTATCAACGGGGATATTAAAAAAACCTTGGATCTGTCCGGCATGGAGATCCATGGTAATGACCCTGTTTGCCCCGGCATGGGTCAACAAATCTGCCACGACTTTGGCTGAAATGGGGACACGTGGGGCGACTTTCTTATCCTGACGCGCATAACCGTAGTAAGGAATAACGGCCGTGATACGAGATGCGGATGATCGTCTCATGGCATCAAGCATCAACAGAAGTTCCATGAGATTGTCATTGACCGGATTACATGTGGATTGAATAATGAAAACATCTTTCGAACGAACATTTTCCTTAATCTCAATCTGTATCTCACCATCACTGAATCGGTTGACCTTGGCGCTTCCAAGTTTTTTAAAAAGGTACTTGGAGACTTTATCGGCAAGGCCAGGGTTTGAGTTACCGGTAAATATCGAAAGATCGTTCATGTTTCCCTTTTCCCGGATCAAGCAGTTTAACGTTATCAAAATGGCTGGGGCGGGAGGATTCGAACCTCCGAATGCAGGAATCAAAATCCTGTGTCTTACCGCTTGACGACGCCCCAATAATCACATAATTATATCGGCCAGAAACACCTGCCATTTTTTGGTACCGCCCTGTTCGAGAGCATATTTTTTTATGTTCTCACAGGCGGCGCTGGCATGGTCTCCATCAGAATAAAGGCCAAACACTGAAGATCCGCTACCGGACATTAAAACCCCTTCAGCATTTTGAATCGTCAAGACATCTTTCAACCCCTTAATATCACTACATATTGAGAATGCAGATATTTCCAGATCATTGGACAGATGCTTTACCGGGTCCACCAACCCTTTATTCAACAGAGGACTTTTAATTTTTTTTTCACTTTTTGTCAATCCAAAATTCAGTTTTTTGTAGACCTCTGCCGTGGAAAGCCCAATGCCGGGGAAAATAATGACCACCTTGTAAGGCTTTATTTTTTCACAAAATTCAATTTTTTCACCCAAGCCACTTACCCATGCGGGCCGGCCATGGATAAAAAAGGGGACATCCGACCCTAAGGTCAATCCCATACTGATCAGCTCCTGGTCAGAGAAAGGGTTATTGAAATAGGCGTTCAAACCCCTAAGAACCGTAGCAGCATTGCTGCTCCCACCTCCAAGTCCCGCACCGGCAGGGATATTTTTTTCAAGATGAATGGCCACCCCACCCCCAACATTCAATCGTTCCTTGAATAATCGTGCTGCCCTTTGAGCCAGATTTGTTTCATCGGTGGGGATATGGGGTGATGAGCATGAAATGGTGAAGTTTTCTGCATCGGGATCAAGTGTGATCCGGTCAAACAACGTCACGGCAGAGACCAGCATATAAAGGTCATGATATCCATTCGAACGTTTGCCTGTGACATGGAGAAAAAGATTGATTTTTGCAGGGGACAGTAATTCCATTTTAGGCTTTGTCTTTCTCCCGGACATACATCAGCCTTAAATCATGAAGCATGTTTTTAAAAAGATTTTCTTCGTCATTGGTAAGATTTCCCTTTGTTTTTTCCTGAAGCATCCCGAGAATGTCGATGGTCTGCTTTGCCAAGGGCAAACTTTTCATTTTTTTATCACTGCCTGGTTCGCTGATTATACCAAGATGAACCAGAGCAGAGGAATTCAATGAAAATATAAACGTTGAGAAATCGATTAAGGGCATCCGCGTACTTTTGGGATCGATTTTTTCGCCGTCACTCATGACAAACCCCTTTTCGCCGGTTCCTTTCTTTTGATCATCCATATCTGACTCCATAATAACTGGTTTATGATTCAAAACGTTTACAATTGATGGCGTCGTAAAAAGTCCCATAATCATCCGTCGACTTTTTGCGAGTTCATAACAATTTCTCGTTGTCGATCAATCCGATATTTATAAAGAATTGCCCATGAAACAGCAAGTAATAATTATTAAACCAACCCGTCATAAGCCATACGTCGACGTTTTACGAATTTATAAAACATGATCAACGTGCCTGACTCCTTTTTTCTTCCAGGCGGATATCCAGGGATTTCAGCTCTGAAAGTTTTTCCTCCATTTTTTTTATACTTTCTGTCAGGATGTTATTGTCATGTTTCAACGTTTCATTTTCCTTTAACAGGCCATGGATGCGTGAGGATTGGTGGTCAAGTGTTCTCACCATGGCAGACAAATGCATTCCCATGGATGTGCGATTCTCGTCCTTGCTTCGGGCTAAATATAGAGCAAGGGACTCCATGGCACGGGCATAATCCAGACCCGGATTTGAAGGATCAGAAAAAAACAGAATATCTTGAAAGTCATCCAGACCCAGGCAAGGGGCTGGATTTTCATCACCTGACCCATTGCCCTGAATGGAAGAACTCTGTTCAACGTCCTTGATAAGATATGGTTTCGATGAAATGTCATTCTTTCTAAGGGGTATGCATGACATCAAGACAAGAACAATCAGGCAACTCATGACACATGCCAGTGCTCGATAACCTGCCCGATAAATCGTCATGGGAATATCCTTTTTCATGAATCGTTCACACATTTTTTTCATCACTGGCTCTTCGGTTCGTCACCATTTTACTGCCCGGGATCAGTTTGGCGTGGTCCTTCAGTTCTGCAACGATTTCACCCACATCCAAATAATTTGTAATATTTACCTTATCATTGGATACGACGGCCACTGACAAGGTCATGGTCGGGAAATTGACCGGCTCTCCCTGCCTGGTCTTACCCCGGATATATCCCGTTGCCCTGTCGTCTTCATCATATAATCCGGGAATTGCCTTATCAAAGTCATCAAGTATTTCCTGAATCAAATCGGAATACTTATCCGGGGTGGTTATGACCACAAAATCATCACCACCGATATGCCCGATAAAGTCATCCCCATTACCAAGACGCGCCACCGTGGTTTCAATGATTCTGGCTGTATTCTGGATAACCGTATTTCCCCGTGAATAACCATATTTATCATTATATGACTTGAAATTGTCGATATCCAGAAGGCAGAAAGAAATGGCTTTACCCGCATCCAATCTTTTTTTAAGAACATTGTCAATGGCAACCCCCCCAGGTAATCGGGTGAGTGGGCTTGCATCCAGATACATTTCCTCCCAGCGGGACAAACGATGGGCCATTTCACCGAAGGCCCTGGCAAGATCCCCCAGCTCATCATTTCGTTCAAGGGGAAGCGCAGGATCAAATTTACCTTCAGATATCAGGTCTGTTGCTTTTGTCAGCTTGGTAATGGCGCCTGACACATCCCGTGTGATTATAAAAGCGGCTCCCATACCGATAATTATCCCGACACATGTCATCACCGATATGACCCTGAACATCTGTTGGCTGATTTCACCAATTCTCAAAAGATTTGCGGAGCGCCTCTGTTCAACGCTCCTGGAAAGGCGGTCAATGGATTTAAGGATCTGATCAACAACCGTCTTGATACGACTGTCATAGGCTTCATTAGCGAGTCCCTGACTTTTCGGGTCCATTTTAAAATAATCCTCATAAAAATCGAGGTATTCATCATGAAGGCTCCTTATGATTTGCAACAGATCACGATCATCCGGGGATGTATTCCCCATCTGGTAAAGAACCGTCCTGAAATCCTGGCTTCGTTGGAGGAAAAGGCCCTTCATTTCTTCGCTGCCCATAATCACAAACTTCTGGCCATAGGATTCCTGGCCCAAAAGATCGTCAACCAGCATCCCTGCAAATGAAATAATGGAGGTATCATTTTCTATGATTCGACGATTGATGTCATTGACCGTATTCAGGCCCCAAAGAACATAAATTGACATCACAATGGCAAAAACAACCAGGGGAATATAGCCGACAAGCATCTTAACTGAAATGGTCAGCTGGGGCTTGAACCGAGTTTGTTTGGATCTGCTTGTTATTTCGTCAGTATTTGGCATATCTTAAGGCTGCTCCCGTTCAAGCAATCGTTAGCCAGTAAGTGTATCACGTATACGAAGTATCTTTTCATAAATATCACGCTTCTTCACCGGATATTTCATGGAAAGATCCTTGGCCAGAACCGAAGGTGGAGGTGTTCCCCGAAGGAGTTTATCACGTATTTCCTGGTCCAGCATGGAAACATCCACGACACAATCCTGGGCACCTGATACAATCAGCGTACATTCACCCCGGATCTGCTCTCTACGGGATAGTGACCCTTTGATATCCTCAAAAGAGCCCCTTATAAATTCTTCATGTATCTTGGTCATTTCCCGTGCAAGAACCGCTTCCCTGGGCCCCAGAATGTCTATGGCTTCGTCAATAAACTGAATAATCCTATGGGGAGATTCATAAAAAATCAGGGTCTTTTTTTCATCTTTCAGATCAGACAAAAATTCAATTCTCTTTCCTTTTTTTCTGGGGGGGAACCCTAAGAAAACAAAGGCATCCGTGGGCAGGCCAGAGGCACAGAGAGCAGTGACTGCAGCAGACACTCCAGGCACGGGCACAATGGTCAGCCCTTGACTTGCCGCCTCTCGAACAAGCCTGAACCCAGGATCGGAAACTGACGGCGTCCCCGCATCGGAGACCAGGGCCACACTGTTTCCTTCTTTGATTTTGGACAGAAGAATATCCATTCGGTCACGTTCATTATGGTCATGGAATGAAAAAAGGTGCTTTTTGATAGAATATCGTGAAAGAAGTTTTACGGTATGGCGTGTGTCTTCAGCGGCGATAATATCAACGGATTTCAGTACATTCAAGGCTCTGAGGGTAATATCGTCCAAGTTCCCTATAGGGGTTGCAACGATATAAAGAACCCCTTTTGGGGCCATTACATTTTCATGTACCGGATCTAAGGTCAAAGGCATTTTTTATCAACTCAATCTCATGTGTGTTGTTGTCAGACAAAATCGCCACCACGTCGAATCGGGCTTTGGAATCATTTTTGTTCCTGGACTTCAACCATGCCTGGGCAACCCGTGACATTGTCACCTGCTTTGTCACGGTCACCGCTTCCTTGGGATGGGAAAAAAATGTGCTCTGTCTGGTTTTTACTTCGACAAAAACAATCACATCCTTATCCAAGGCAATAATATCGATTTCACCCATCTTGTTTCGATAATTGGTTTCTAAAATCCGGTATCCTTTTTTTTTCAAATAGCTTAGGGCAAGACTTTCTCCGGATTTCCCAAATAGTTGACGAATATTAAGCATGAATCAATCAGTGCCCTATTTATTTATGATGAAATCGGCCTATTTATAGCACGCTCGGTCATCCGGATATAAAAAAGCCCGTCCATAATAAATCAGAGGTATTCTTTGACCCCTTTGAAGCTTTTTCTGTGGATGGGGCTCACGCCGAAAGCGGCAATGGCATCTTTGTGGTTTTTTGTGGGATAGCCCTTATGCCCGGCCAGCCCATAGTCCGGATAGATGAGGTCATAGGATTTCATAATCCTGTCACGGGTCACCTTGGCCACAATGGATGCGGATGCAATGGATATACTCAGCATATCCCCTTTCTTGATTGCCTCTTGGGGTGCATCGTATGAAATGGTGAAGATTCCGTCAATAAGAAGATAATCGGGAATCACATGAAGATCATGAACAGCTCGCTCCATGGAAAGAAGGGAGGCTTGAAGAATATTAATGGTGTCAATTTCTTCGGGTTCAGCCATTCCCACACCAACGGCAATGGCTTTTTTAACGATACGGTCGTAAAGCCGATCTCGTTTCCCCGGGCTCAACTTTTTTGAATCGGTAATTCCCTCGGAAGGAAAATCAACCGGGAGAACCACAGCTGCGGAAACAACAGGTCCAGCCAGGGGACCGCGCCCTGCTTCGTCAACACCTGCAATCGTCAAAAAGCCGCTTAAAGCGGCTTTTTCTTCATAAGACCACATCATGTTTTCCCCGGTTCAGACCAGACAAATAGCCCAGAGAGAAAAATTCAAAAAATAAAAAAATCTATTTCCGGAATTAGTTTCTGAGTTCTTTGATACGTGCCGCTTTACCGCGTAAATCACGAAGATAGTATATTTTTGAACGTCGAACACGACCACGGCTGACCAATTCTATTTTATCAAGAACAGGCGAGCTTAAAGGAAATACACGTTCAACACCGATCCCGCTTGAGATCTTTCGGACGGTAAAATGTGCATTAGCTCCACCGCGGGTCTTGCTGATAACGACGCCTTCAAAAACCTGAATACGGGTTTTTTCGCCCTCGACTATCTTCACATATACCTTAACTGTATCTCCGGACTTGAATGCCGGCATATCAAGGCGCAACTGCTCATTTTCAATCTTTTTGATGATATCCATTATTTTCTCCCAAACAAAAATCACATGAATCACACATATTTTAAAATCCGATAGTCTATATCAGACAAAACATCAACCCGTCAATATCCAATCGTAATTTATATCTATTTTCATAACCGGCCCCTGGATGACATCACGCGGTCAAGAATAATGGATACGGCAGAACGCACTGAAAGATGGTTGTATTCTCCATTTCCCATGACAGGTTCAAGGACACCGTGTGCCTTATCCATAATTTCCTCGGCAAGGCCCCAGGCCGTTCCAAAAAGAAGTAGAACGCTGTCACCGCAGGCCAAATCCTTTTTTAAATCTGAAAAACAAATGGTGCTAGACTCTTGCCTGGCCGAGGTCGCAATGACCTTAACAGGCTGACCGCTTTCAAGGACAATATCCTCGATCACATCATCCAGGGATGATGTAATTCGAATCAAGCTAAGGGCTTTTCGCCTGGCCGGATTCACCTGACCACCTTTTCCCTCGGTCCAGTGATGCACAATTTTATCAGCAAGAACAACCTGATCGGTCAGGGGATTAACCACATAATACCGTTTAACACCAAATGTTTGTGCCGCCCGCGCAATATCATGAAGATCAAGATTGGTTATGGCGGAACAGATCACATCCCCTTTTTTATTCAAGACCGGATGATGAATCAGTGCAATATATAGTTGGGCAGAACCTGACTCATTCATACATGTTCCGGCTCACACCGCACCCGAGGATCATTTTTGTCCATCCCCTTGTATGATGTGTTCAAGTTTAAGGTACCAGTTTTTTAGAATCTTTTTTTCTTCCACACTGAACGACCGTATTCCAAGGAGATCCGGTCGTTTCAAAAACGTCCTGATCAAAGAGGTCTCAAGTCGCCATTTATCGATCAAGGCATGGTTACCGGATAAAAGAACATCGGGAACACGCATGGAATCGAACTCACAGGGCCTCGTATACTGGGCATGTTCCAGAAGACCGTGTGCAAAGCTGTCTTTTTCAGCCGAGTCATCTCCACCAAGAACTCCCGGTATCAAACGAATCACGGCATCGGCCACAACCAGAGCACCGAGTTCACCACCGGTAAGGACATAATCCCCGATGGATATCTCATCGTCAATATAGTTCTGACAGATGCGTTCATCAATGCCTTCATAACGGCCACATAAAAAAATGAGCCCATCACAAAGTGACAGTTCCTGGGCAATGGCCTGATTAAACGGCCGACCCTGGGGTGTCATGTGAACCACTTTTGCCCCGGGTGACTTCTGAAGAGCCGAATCAATGGCCGCTGCCAGAGGTTCGGGTTTCATAACCATCCCACAGCCACCACCGTAAGGTTTGTCATCGGTTACACGATGTTTTCCCTGGGCATAATCCCGAATATTCATGGCAGAGACGCGAATAAAGCCGTCTTCATGCGCTTTTCGTATCATTCCGTATGAAAAATAAGGTTCAACCATTTCAGGAAAAATCGTCAGAACGATGACATCCATCATAAGCCTTCGGGCAGGTCAACCGTCATGGTGCGCGTGTCTAAATCTATGGATATGATGACAGATTCAAGGGCAGGAATGAGTCGTTCTTCCCCTTTGGATTCAACAACATAAACGTCATTGCTGCCCGTTGGGAAAATTGATTTCACCACGCCCAGAGCTTCCCCTGTGACTGTATAAACGCTCAATCCGATAATTTCAAACCAGTAGTATTCATCATCATCCGTTTCGGGAAGAAGATCTCTGGCTATCCATATATCCGAACCAATAAGTTTTTCAGCAGAAGAAATATCCTCTATCCCATCGATTGAAAGCAACACACCTTTTTTATAAGGCTTTGCTTCTTTAATCGTATGGTATTCACCGGGCTTCGAAGGCTCACGAATCAGAAGTGTGAGGCCTTTTTCATACAAATCCAGGGTTTCCGTATAGGAATACACCTTCATATTTCCATGAAGACCGTGTATTCCACGGATTTGTCCGATCAGGATATAATCGTCTTCCGTCATCTCCCTTATTCTACAATTTCAAGAACCGTACGTTTCTTGACTTTGGCAGAGGCAGCGCTCAAAATCGTACGCATGGCTCTTGCAGTTCTTCCCTGTTTACCTATCACTTTCCCCAAATCCTCTTTCGCCACTTTCAGCTCAAGTACAGAAGTCTGGTTCCCCTCTATCTCCGAAACTTCTACCTCGTCTGGTTTGTCAACGAGTGCCTGTGCAATATAGTTGATCAGCTCTTTCATAACTCATCTCCTTTTTAGACTTTGAGAATCTGGATGATTTGATGTTACGCAGAAACCTTGGGCAGACCTTCCCTTTTCAGAATATCACTGACCGTACCTGTGGGGATAGCACCCTCACCGATCCAGTAGTTGATCCGATCTTCCTTCAGAGTCACGGCTGCAGGGTTCTGCAGTGGGTCATAAGTACCTAAGATTTCAACAAATTTCCCATCTCGCGGCGCTTCAATGTCCGCGACAACAATACGATAAAACGGTTTCTTCTTCGCGCCTCTCCTGGCCAATCTGATTTTTACTGACATTCGCATCCTCCTTGTTAAAACGGCAACATTCCCCTTAGTGATCTGATGCCGCCTTTATTAAATTTCTTCATCATTTTCGTAACTTGGGTATAATTTTTCAAAAGTTTGTTAACATCCTGAACTTTTGTGCCACTACCCATGGCTATCCGTTTTCTCCTGCTTCCGTTGATAATCTGATGTTTACGCCGCTCTTCCGGAGTCATGGAGTTAATAATGGCTTCCACACGAACCAGTTCTTTCTCATCCACATCGATATTTTTAAGCTGCTTGTTGTTTGAAACCCCGGGAATCATTTTAAGCATGTCTCCAATGGATCCCATTTTTCGTATCGATATCATTTGATCTTTGAAATCATCTAACGAGAACTGATTTTTACGAAACTTTTTTTCAAGTTCAGCTGCCTTCTTGGCATCCACCATTTCCGTGGCTTTTTCAACCAGGCTGAGCACATCGCCCATGCCGAGAATCCGCGATGCCATCCGATCCGGATGAAAAACCTCAAATGCACTTGATTTTTCTCCGAGCCCGATGAATTTTATAGGCTTTCCGGTTACAGCCTTGATTGACAAAGCCGCTCCACCCCGTGCATCGCCATCCATCTTGGTCAGAACAACCCCGCCAATATCCAGGGCCTCATTAAATGTTCCGGCGATATTCACGGCATCCTGACCCGTCATGGCATCGGCCACCAGAAGAATATCCGACGGGTTAAGGGCTTCTTTAATCCGCCCAAGTTCCCCCATCAGCTCTTCATCGATATGAAGTCGCCCCGCCGTATCGATAATCAGGACATCGCACCCCTGTTGTTGCGCAGAAATGCGGGCTTTTTTACAAATCTCCACCGGGTCCATATCGGGCGTTGATTCGAAAACGGGCACATCCAACTGACCCGCCACTTTCATTAATTGCAAAATCGCTGCAGGCCTGTAAACATCTGCAGGAACAAGGTAGGGTGTCTTTCCCTTTTTTCGCAAAAATAAAGCTAACTTTCCGGCAGTGGTCGTCTTTCCTGAACCCTGAAGGCCAACCAACATCACGGAAACGGGTTTTTCTCCGCCAAGATCAAGGTCGGCATGGCTTTCGCCCATCAATTCAGTCAGACAATCATTGACAATCTTGACCACCTGTTGGCCAGGAGTAAGGCTCTGCATGACTTCATGCCCAATGGCACGTTCCTTGATTCCGGCGACAAAATTTTTCGTCACCTTATAATGAACGTCAGCCTCAAGGAGGGCCATGCGGACCTCTTTTAAAGCCTCTTCAATATTATTTTCTGTAAGTTTGCCGTGCCCCTTGAGGTTTTTGAAAACCGAAGCCAGCTTGTCACTTAAATTTTCGAACATAATTTCAGATACCAGACCTCACCCTAAACGACCAACAATTCAACACCATGAGAAAATCATGGAATTATAATTAAATTAATGGTATGTCAAGAACAAAAAAACTCCTTACTATACACGGTTTTTATGGAAAATACATGGAAAAAAAAGACATTAAGGAAATTTCTCAAAAAAAATTAGCCGATTGGCTCCAAGAAAATGGCGAAAAACCCTATCGCGCCGGACAGGTTTTCAAGTGGCTCTATCTTCGTCAGACTGATTCGTTTGACGAGATGACCGACCTCAGTAAAAATACACGGGAGATTCTTAAAAACAACTTTAGCATACATCGTCTTGAAAAATCAAACACAGAAATATCATCTGATGGAACAATTAAATATCTCTTCCGCCTTGAAGACGGAGAATATACGGAATGCGTCCTTATTCCGGGGAAAAACCGTTACACCCTCTGCATCTCAAGCCAGGTGGGTTGTGCCCAGGGTTGCCGCTTCTGTCTCACGGCCCGGGGTGGATTCAAACGAAATCTCACCAGCGGTGAAATCGTTTCACAGATCCGTGATATCCTCCACGATATCCCTAAAAAAGAAGGCGAGCCCGACACGGCAAAGTCATTCCAGAACATCGTCTTCATGGGCATGGGAGAACCTCTGGCCAATTTCAGCAATGTTTCCGATGCCCTTGAAATTATCATGGATTCGGATTACGGGCTTAAATTTTCCTCACGGAAAATAACCCTGTCCACCTGTGGCCTTGTGGAACGTTTCAATGACCTTGGAGATCGATTCGGCGTCAATCTTGCGGTCTCACTCAATGCCACGGACAATGAAACCCGGACCTCACTGATGCCAGTAAACCGGATTTATCCCATTGAAAAGCTAATCGATGCCTGTGCTCGTTTCCCCATGACTAAGCGGGAAAAAATCACCTTTGAATACATCCTTATAAAAGGGATCAATGATTCGGAAAAAAACGCCCTGGATCTTGCCAAGCTCCTTGCACCGGTCAAGGCAAAGATCAACCTGATCCCGTTCAATGAGTTTGAAGGCTGTGAGTTCAAAACACCTGACGAGGAAACCATCTTGAATTTCCTGTCCATTCTCCACGACAAGGGGTATACAGCGATTGTAAGAAAAAGTATGGGAAAGGATATTTCAGCGGCCTGCGGCCAGCTTCGAGCCAATCAGATCAACAAGCTCAGCAGTTGACGTCGAATCTTTTAAATTTTGATTTCAGGTAAATGGTTATCCCTTGAAACGCCGTTGTAACGTTGCATGTTCCATTTCAAATTCCCGACTTGCCCGAATAATGGCAGCGGCTATCTCTGCGGGGGCACATATTGCTACCTTTGGCGCCAGAAAGACTGAGCACACCTTAATGGCCAACACAGCGATGTCGCCCGGCGCAATGGGTGCACGGCCGCCGGGGAATGAAGCCCGCTGGTCTTGAATGAACTTAGCTGCTGCTTTTATTGCATGGTGCGTATCACTATCCCGCTCAGCCGAGTATGTAAATTGCCATGCTCGAACGCGCTTATTAATTTGCCCCTTTTCTTGACCTCCTGCGTCAAGCCCGGCTGCGGCAAACACCCGGCAGTCATAGTCGCAGCATGTCTTCGGGCGATGTTCATAGATTGAACACATGTTATCCAGAAACATGGGGCATGATCCGTCTGAAGAAAAGCCCAAAACCATATGACCAGCTTCCAAGCCAGGTGCTTTCACGAGCAGATTCTTTGGTATGAACACAATCGTCCGAGTCTCCTGCGGACACACATGGATGAACTGGGAAGATGTACAACAACCCCGACAGTCGCCACACGGTACGACGGTTCCGTCTGTTCCTCTAAACGACGCCTGAACCTGTGCGAGCCAAGAGCCGAAATCACCAGCGTCGACGCTCTGATGCCTCATGTTTGAAGATGCTTCTTCTATCAGTGTTTTAGCCATATGCTGTCCAGTTATAAGAAGGCCTATTATTTTGGAATCTTTTCAAAGCTGCGCTTTCATCACGTGCCCAAAACTGCCAACCAAAAGTTTATCTGCTCGATTTTTAAAAAATCTTGCACTTTTGGTTTCTTTGCAAATACCTAAGTCCTGCGGCTTTGGTACTCCATCTCAGGGTATGGATCTCTTTCGATTATCTCTATGTCATCACATCCGGCATCATTTATACAAATAAAAATGACGTTAGTTTTGAAGAACATAAAATCTATTTCCCTCCTATGATCCGTGAGTCAGGGAACCGTTCAGATATTTATGCACGAGACTTGAGATAAGTGTTTGATATGGTATGCCTTCTTCAATTGCCTTTATCTGAATTTGGTGGTAATCCTTCATCTTTTGATTGGGGTGCCCCGGATTTTCTTCGATTCCGATCACTCGCCCAGACTCCATGAAATAGGCTATTTCCTCAAAAGATATCCCGCGATCTTTTTTTAAAATTTCGTTTTTTTCAGGATTCCAATTCAAATATTTCATGTTAATAATATATGCTTTTGTCTGCCTTATGCCTGCCTTATGTCAACATTATTTGGAGTTGGTGAGATTGAGGGAATAGAACGTCGCGGTTCTCCTGGCGCAGAGGCTTATCTAAAAAATTAATAAATGATAGAATGCCGTATTTATTCAAATAATTTAAAGCGGCTCCGCCCCTGCGATCTATAGTAACCGCTTGTTCTGCATAAACTATTCTATTTTATCGCGTTCCTCTGGTTCAACATCTGGGACTTTATCTAAAACAGCTTTGAATTTATTATAATCGGCTTTTTTAGCTCTATTCCTGAGATAACTTTCGGTTAGTAAAGAAGCCATTTTTTCAGCTGCAGCGGAAGCAATAAATTGATTAATTGAAATCCCTTCCTGTTTTGCCAACTGGCGTAATTTCTCATGAAGTGAATTAGGTAATCTTAAACTTAAAGTACTCATGATAATTCTCCTATCTCGATCAAAATTTCTTTTGGATCAAGAAGTTCTAAACCAAATTTTTCGATGCCTCTAAAATCTCGTTTATTATATGTAATAATAGCATCAGAGCCTGAAGCTACGGCCACTTCTAAGATATGGTCATCAAAAGGATCGGCTAAAAAGGGTCGCCATAAAAAGTAAATATCCTGAAATTCTGAAAGATTACAAAGATAATCAATAAAAGTTTCAATGTCTTTGTGTGATATTTCAGTTATCAAATCAGCTCTTTTTAAGACGGCTTCGTATTCAACAACCAAAGGTACTGAAAGAACGGGTACAATATTCTGATTAGGAAGAATCGAAATCAGTTTATAAGATGCTCCGCGCCGTGATTTTAACGATGAAACTAAAACATTTGTATCGATAACAATTTTCATATGGTATTATATATCATACTATATAAATGACGTCAAGTGAGGTTTCTATGTGCAGAACGCTGCTGTTCACCGGACGGACGGCGCAAAATGAAGACCGCCGATAAACGAAAAAATTTGAACCAAAACACCGCTCAAAAAACGCGCCGCTGTAGCCCGATCCGAGTGAAACAGCCTTGTTAACAGATAATTGCAGTATCTTCTACCAATAATTCTTTACTGTTTTCAATTTTTCAAATAGAACAGGTTTTTCAAAAGCTTTTAAAAACAGCTCAATATCCTCTTTCAACTCTGAAAGGGTTTCGCCCATTGGTGCACAAGCTGATTCTGTCCAGCCCTCGATCTGATTCTCATCATTATAGTATACCTCATGAACGTGAAAAGTATCTGTATCACTTTCCTTGTGGTATTTACGAATAATTCTGTAATTCCAATATGACATGACTGTATTTAAGCTTTATATTTTTGGTCAGTTCGTGCTTTTCAGCAGCATTGGGTAAAAACCACAGTCACCTGAGGTAATCCCCGTTAGAACCCATCGTGCCCAATTAAGGCAATAGGCTCACGATTATATCTTTGTATAATTTGGTATTCAAAATAACCTATGGTATATTTTTGCCTTTGGAGGCGGAAATTTCAATAGAAACAGTGAAAACTTTTCAAAAGTCATCGATTTCCTCTGACTACGCCTGTTCATCCATTTGAAAAATATCTTTACAGATTTAAGGATAAAGCCTTGAACAGCTTTCGAATTAAAGGATATGCCGTAATATTGAGCATGTCCTCTTAATTTTCTACAAAAAGATTTCCATAATTCCGGTAATGGGTAAGTATTCCGATTATCTTTGCACCATAAATTCACTTTGGTAAGTTTACTTCTTAATTTCTTACCACAGCTTTTTAGTTTTGGTACAACCATGCCACCCTTTGTTAATCCAAGGTAAAATGTGAATCCTAAAAAGTCGAATGATTCACTGTTCTCCTTCTCAAACCTGTTAAAAACAATTGTTTTGGTTTTGTCTTTATTCAACTCAAGTTTGAATTTAGATAAACGTTTTGGCAGAGCTGACCTGATTCTTTCCGCATCTTTTGCATTTTCACAACAGATAACTGCATCATCTGCATAGCGAATAATTTCAACACTACCTTTACAATAGTTCTTAACGGTCCCGTTAAACCAGTCATCAAGTGCATAATGAGCATAGATATTGGCTAATATTGGGCTACAGACACTACCTTGTGGCACTCCTTCGTCACTTACTGTTAATTCTCCATTACTGAGAATACCTGCCTTAAACATCCTTCGAATATATCTTAGAAAGCGTTTGTCTTGTATCTTATTGGATAATTGTTCCATCGTATAGTTTTATAAAGCGTCCCATGTCCAACAAGGACGAACAGTTTATCAAACTTTACAGAAACTAAGATAAAAATCAATCGAAATGTCAATGGGATGCTTTATAAAGCTTGTTGGACTGAGTCGCCTGAGACAGCGAACGTTACTATGGGGATTTAATCGCGGGTTATTTTTTCAGCGATTGATTTTGTGATGTTTCAAGTGTTTCTTTTCAGGCAACAAGCCTGGACGTTATTCCTAAAATTATAACCTCCCAAGATCCATCCGAAGAGATCTTTTTTAGAATCGGGCTGAGTTTCTGCCGAAAAGCCAACGGTCACAAACACCTCTCCGGTTACACCTGATGATGCATGTTTCAATAAAAAAATGGATGACGCTGCCGGGTTCAGATCATGACGAATCCTTTCCTGCTCTGCGGTTCAGGAGTTCATGGGAGCCGGGACCGCTGAACCGTGGGATGGTCATCATCTGCTTCATGACGCCTTTTTTACAAAAAGGACAGCGACTGATATCGTTTCCGGTGAGCTCCAGCATCAGTTGTTCAACGGATTTTTTTACCCGTTGGGGCAAATCGCCTTTGATGCCCAAAAGAGTCCGGCACCGGTTGATGTTGGCTTTTTTATTCCGGTTTGCGAACAAACCGTAATGCCGTATCCGCATGAAGTTCGGGGGAACCGCATGCAGAAGAAACCGGCGGATGAATTCTACGGCATCAATGGTTTCATTTTCAATGGTGTTTGCTTTTCTGTTTCGGTAATTAAAGGTGACCTTGCCTCCTTCGCACGCCACAATCCTATGATTCGAAATGGCCACCCGATGGGTGTATCGTGCAATGTAACCCAGAACATCCTTGGGACCGTCAAAGGGCTTTTTGGCATACACGACCCAAGCCTTTGACCAGAGCGTTTTCCTAAGTTTTTTAAACCCGCTTTTTGTTCCAAAGCACTCGGTTCTGCCGGGGAAAATCAGCTCACCTTTTTCAAAGGCCGCAACAAAAAGCTCCATAAAAATACCACGAAACACTTTGGATAAGGCCTTCACAGGAAAAAGAAAATCATGGGCACAGGGCCGGAAGGCCGTGTGGTCAAATGACAACACGCCGCCGGGGATGACGCCATGCAGGTGGATGTGATCTTCGAGTCTCTGGTTCCAGGTGTGCAAAATGGCGATCACCCCAAGTTTTCCCTCAAGCCCGTTTTCCGGATTTCTGCCGAACTTCAACAGGGTTTTCGATACGGCTTGAAATAAAATTCCGTAAACCTTGCGCTTGTTACACAAGGCCACCGGATTGATGTCGTGGGGTAAGGTAAACACAGAATGAAAATAGGTGACCGGAAGAAGTTCTGCCTTGCGGTCTTCCAGCCATTTGGCCTTGGTCATGGTCTGACATTTGGGGCAATGGCGGTTCCGGCATGAATTATATACATTCAGCTCTTTATCGCAGGCGCTGCAGTGATGCATATGGCCCCCGAGATAGGCTGTCCGGCATTGCATGATATCCCCCACCACTTTGTAGTGTTCCGGATGAAGTGCGTAATGCTGTCGGTAGTCGGAGATATGGCGCCTCAGGATATCGGCCAGTTCCGGGGAATGCGGTGCGGTTTTGTCAGGTGATGCACGGCAATCATTATTTATCTGAGTCATCATCCCCCCAGGGCAGTTCCTTTTTGATGTAAATCATATCCAAAGGACTAACCACTTGGGCGGGTTTGCATGTCGTATGCAAATACTTCATGGTTGTTGCAATCTGCGAATGTCCCAAAAGGCGTTGAATGACACTCGGATCGTAGCCCGATTCAAGAAGATGAGTGGCGTAACTGTGCCGCAGCATATGCAGACTGCCGGTTTTGGTGATCCCTGCTTTTTTCTTTGCCTTGGCAAACTGTTTTTGGACCGCTGAAATGGATATGGGTTTGCCTGATATTTCATTTTCGGATGGGAACAGATACGCCTCAGGATTGCATGATTGCCGGTACTGTCGAAGCCGATGCAATACCGTTTGAGATAAGGTCACATGCCGATCCTTGTGTCCTTTGGCCTGAACAATCCGGATGATCATCCGTGCGTTGTCGATATGGGATACTTTCAAGTTCAATGCTTCATTACCCCGCAATCCCGCCGAGTAAATCAGCTCGAATATCAAACGATCACGAAAATTCGTCGTGGCATCCAAAAGCCGGACCACCTCGCCCTGGCTCAGGATTTCTACTATTCTTTTTTCCGATTTCCGTTTTGGAAGCTCTACATCCAGACGTTTGTCTTTCATTACATACCTGAAAAAAAACACAATGCCGGATCGTGCCTGATTGCAGGTACTGAACGACAGATTTTTTTCCACTTGAAGCATGACCAGATAGTCCTGAACCTCTTCGGGTGTGATCTTATCCGGTGATTTCTTGCAATACTTTGAGAGTTTTTCAACGGCTTGCAGATAACAGCCTTCGGTTCGAAACGACAAATTCCTCAGCTTCATCATTTT
>JAHIRD010000069.1 GCA_018818835.1 Pseudomonadota bacterium | reverse complement strand
ATGATTCGACATTAGCAGAATTTAACACCTTTCATAAATGGTTTCGCTTCGCTCACTCTGATTTTATGGGTTTTTTAGGCATGAGTGGACAGCTTGAATAATTCCCCTGATTTTCCCAAATTAAAGGGGATCAAAAAAAAAACATACATACGTGTTTATTTCGGAACTTTTATGTGGATTTTCTTATGGGTGTTTGGGAAATAACAATTCGTGGCTAAACTAATATTCCATCAAAGGCAGCCGCTTTTTCACCTACAACACCATGGGCCGGATCACCCAATACACCGACCTCGAACAAAAAATCAAAGAATTCCTCCATGACCCCGCAGGCGACCTGTTCAAACGCGGAGACAAAGAAGAATACGACGGCTCACGCCACCTTAACCACGAAAAAACGATTACCATTTCAATGCCGCAGGCAACCTGATCAGTCGTGAAGGCAAGCGCGGCCACACACCTTGATGGAGTCGTAAAAAGTCCCATATGCGGCGTTATATTTGCCGAATCTCTGTTTGCTATTAGCCGCAAGAATAAGCTTATCAATCCGTGATTATTCCCCTGAAGAAATCCATTGTTTGATTTCCCGTTCAAAATGGGTGCGTATGCTGTTTATGCCCAGTGGGTATATAGGCTTGAGGTGAATGATGTTGTCTTCCTGTATGTCTTCGGTGTAGATCAGGGCGGTCTGGAAAAGTTTTTTATTCATTTCGGGCAGATAGTTTTTAAATATTTCAAACATCCTGGGCAGAGAATACATGTTTTTGTTTAAGGCATATACATCATAATAATCTCTGAATTTGGCCCTCAAAAAAAGGGTGTTTATTTTCATGGCGGTCAATACGTCAATGGGTGCAATGCGGACATAACCGCTCAGAGGTTCCGTTTCACCGAACCGTTTCCACCGGTTCGCTGAAAATGTGACATTGACCGTTTTGATTCTCAAGTCAAGATGGCCTTCATCAATGTACCTTATCATAAACTGATCGGGGAATATCTGACGAATCTGCCCAAGGATCTTTTCTATCGGTAATGTGGCTGTGGGAGTAAAAAAATCAAGGTCTTCACTCAAGCGATGCTGAAGGTACACACTGATTGCCGAGCCTCCAACAAAAACGAATTCATTAAAAAAATCAAAACCCGCCATGTCATGGAGAAGTGATTTCGTATCAGGTGTCAAGCCGTTTAAGTTTATCATATCGGCTGTGGGCTGCATTTTTTTCATGAATGAAGGCTCCAATCTCTTCGATATTAAAAAAAATTCTCCCCAGGTAAACATTCAACCGCTTGTATCGATTGTCCGTTATAATTCGTTGTTCCCAGACTAGCCTGATTCGTTGATGATCGTAAACCGAGAAAAGCGCTTTAATAACGTCCACATCGGAATAGATCAGAATATGCTCGATTAAAAGATCATCGCTGATGTCCTCGGCACACCCCACATTGTAACTCCAGAATAGTTGATCGTTTTTAATGATTTCAAAAAGTTTTTCTTTTGTCATGATACCGCCACATCAATTAAACCGTCATTATACTCCAACACATTTTAATAAATCAGCCTACACCATTCAAAACCGCTTGCCCATATTTTTTATCCGGTTTTTGTTGTCCGAACTGCACCCTGAATTCCCATTCGTAGTACAGAGTTGTTGGGGAAAAACAAAAATTAATGCTCAATCAAATCCGGGAATGGAATTCCAATTATCTGTAATCAAAGGCCTTCAATCACTGATTATAATCTACCTGTCACCTATGCGCACTATCCCAAGCTTTTCTCTGCGCCCTCAGCGACTCCGCAAGACCCAGTTTTTTTCTTTCAGAATCACGATGATACCCGAAACGGCGGCTCACAATATACGCCCAAACCCTCACAAGTTCGGAGTATTATTTTTTCTCGCAGAGGCGCAGAGGAGGGGAGATGATATTTAATCAGGAAAAAATCAAATAATTTCCAGACCGGTCTTCAATATTTCTTCAGCCAAAGGATTTGAATTCTTGAAATCAGATTCCCTGAATGCATGGGGTTCAATTCTATTATCAAATTTTCTTCTAAGCTTCATTAATTGAACCTGCATATCAAAGGTATCGCTAAGATTTTTAAAAATGATAGCCAAATCAATGTCGCTATCTTCTGTTACTGTACCTTTAACGTATGAGCCAAACATATAAGCTTTTTTGACATTAGGATCTCTTTTTTTAATAAAATCGAAATAATTACGAGCTATTTCAGAAGCTTTTTCTTTATCCATTCTCTAAACTCCTCGATATTATGAACCCACTCTTTTGTAAACGTATTTGAACATTTTTTATAAAATTCTCTTTTATAGTCATCATATCTCCCCCGTATATTAAAAGCAGAAATGGTATCCAAAATATCTTTCTGATCATCATCAATTTCTAAGTTCCCTTTTTCTGCTAAACGTACAAGATCATGAATAAAAGGCGGAGTATTTGAATTGACTTTGACATACCATGCTTTCAACAACTTTTCCAAAACGATGTGTCCAATAAATAGAGACCATGTGTTATCCCCTTTTTCGAACAAATGGATCATAGCCTGAAAATCACCATCAGAACTATCAATCCAATATTTAACACGTTCATTTATGTTCATGATCTAAATCATACAACTAATAATAAAAAATAACAAGATTCAGCACAGATTGAGGCGCAGGTGAAGCAAAGGAAGGCATATAAACCATGCCCCCAAGCTTTTCTCTGCGCCCTCAGCGCCTCCGCGAGACCCATTTTTTTTCAGAATCACGATGATACCCGCAACGGCGACTCACAATGTCCGCTCAAACCTTCACAAGTTCTGAGTATTATTTTTTTCTCGCAGAAGCGCAGAGGAGGGCTTAACGACAAGAGATCATTTCGAAGCCTTAAAATATTCCGTGGCCAACCGAAAGGGCCGAAGCAGGTAATGGATAAACGTCAGGGGTGCAGGAAGGGGGAAATACAACCATTCTTTGATGGTCGGTCGAAACAAAAGACGCAAAGCATAATGTGCCGCATCAAACCAGTTATCCCTGATCCTGAAATGAATCAAAGAAAAACGCCAGTTAATCCCCTGCTCAGTCGGCATAGGCACATCGTTGAAAAGATTCCCAATAACTAAATCCCCAATCCTTTTCACTGCTTTGTCGTTCCGGACCAGGTTTCCTATCTCATCAGATACTCCCACATCAAATAATTCCGAGCACAGATAAAGCCCGGTTAAAAATATCCGCAACGACCTGAATCCCTTTGCCACCGAAATCATTTTTTCACTATTCAGACTTGGATGTGATCGAAGGATGGATGACATACAGGCTAAATCTTCCAGATGGTTCCAACAATGCTTAGAGCTATGTATGGAAAGATATACAATAAGGGCCTCAGGACAAAGTGAAGGGACCTCGCATCCCTGAAAGGAAATGCTCTCAAGATCCATTTCAAAAGCCCCAAAATGAAGGGGCTGAAGGGTATATTTCCCGCTCATTTCCCAGTGGAGATCAACGGACAGCTCTTTCTTATTCAGGTTAAAATAATTTTCATTTTCAACATACAGCTTTGTCTGAATATCCGTTAAATCAATGTCACCCAGATACCCCTTCTCAATCAAAAGATCTCTTGCTCTGATAGCATCATGAACAGACACCAGAATATCCAGGTCTGACGACATCCGACAAGACATATCCCCATAAGCCATTTCTGAAAGAACAGGCCCCTTGAATGTCAGGGCTGGAATCCCATTCACTTTAAAAAGATCCAGAACCCGGCAAAGTTCATCCGATAGGCTAATATTATGGACCATGTTCCCAAGATAACTTACCCTGAATCGTTCCAAAACATCCGCAGGGACAAGATCCGAGCAATAGGTTTTCAAATTACTATAAACCAGGGGCATAACCTTATGGTTCATAGACCCTATGATCAGTAAATCCCAATCAATGCCCTGGACCGAAAGCTTCCTTAATTTTCCCTGAATATCAGCATCAGGATTGACGCAGGAACTTGCTATTAAAATTTCGATCTCAGGTCTGAATTTCATGATTATCAGTCTTTTTTATTCTTGCCGCGAATTTACACTTATATTTAAATAAACAACTTATATTCTTTTTCTTTCTCATTCACGGCCATTCGCGTCATTCGTGGCTAAAACCTTTTCTTGCCGCTAATGACGCTAATTTACACGAATATTTAAAAACCAAATCATATTCTTTTTCTTTCTCATTCGCGGCCATTCGCGTCATTCGTGGCTAAAAACTTTTCTTGCCGCTAATGACGCTAATTTACACGAATATTTAAAAACCAAATCATATTCTTTTTCTTTCTCATTCGCGGCCATTCGCGTCATTCGTGGCTAAAACCTTTTCTTGCCGCTAATGACGCTAATTTACGCTAATATTTAAAAACCAACTCATATTCTTTTTCTTTCTCATTCACGGCCATTCGCATCATACGTGGCTAAAAACCGTTCTTGCCGCTAATGACGCTAATTTACGCTAATATTT
>JAHIRD010000270.1 GCA_018818835.1 Pseudomonadota bacterium | reverse complement strand
CAGCCGCCGAAGGAAGAGGTATGAGGGGACAGCCCCCGCCAAGCCCTAATAGGCCAACCAGAACACCACAGGAAAGGGCGGGGGCAAGGGCTGGAATTGAAATAGGGAGAAGATAAGATGCCAGAACCTAATACATTTGCAATTACAGATGCACGGGGAGTAAGGGTTGTATATCGTATTGCGGATATTGAAGGGCTTAATCGAATAGCAGAGGCTTGGGGGGTTGAGAGTATTCAATCTATGCAGCTTCCACTGGTAGCCGATACCCTTGAGCAAATGGGGATTATTAAACGAGTTGCCGAACCGACAAGAGAAGAAAAGGTAAGAAAAGGGGAAGAAGCTCCAATGGAAGAGCCACCAGCGGGGATGGGGCCTGCTGGTGTGCTTCTGTTTGGGTTAATGACAGGCCACCCCTGGTTGGGTGTAATAGGGGCGGGGGCAACTGCTATTCTAGGTGGCGGAAAGGGTAAAGGTGAGCCAGAAGGAAAGGCTTATGAAACTATATGGGGCAATTTTACCGTCAAGGATGAGGCTAAGTGGAAGAAGGCATTAGAAAAAGAGGGTGTTGACCTCACCGAGCCCACACCTGTATTAAGGAAGTGGGAGACTATTCTGAGTGAACCTGATATAGTGTTTTCATTAATCAAAGAAGGTGTTATAGAGCCTGCGGCTGACTTTAATCTACCAGGACTAGGCGTAGAATATGCTGCATTGCAATATAATACAGATGTCCCAACAGAGCAGATTATGTCAGATATGTCCCCAGAGGTTAGGGCTGCATATGAAAATATGTACCCTGGTTCGACAATCGAGGAAATCTTTGCACCTCAAATCGATGTTCCTCCTGAAGCCCAAGCGTTAGTAGATGCCTACTTGGCAGGCGATGATCCAGGAGGCAAAAACCTCTTTCCCTATCTTGATAAGGTGGGATGGTATGGCCCCATTGGACAAACCCTACAAGAGCAACTTCCCATTGAGGACGTTCAATTCAATATGGATGTTACAGCATGGCAGGAACGCACCTTAGCTCCTCAGTATGTAGGAGCACGCCTTAATCCATATCAGCAGAAGATTGCTGGTATGGTTAGGGGATGGCCGGATGACTTAAGGATGGCGATGGAAAATGCAGTTGCAAGAGATTTTGAACGCAAGTGGTTTGACTACCAGGGGGAACACCCTGAAGTTACCGAACTTGACGAAGAAGAATTTGCAGAAGAATGGAACAAATCTATGGAGGCTTATCAAGTTCCTTCCGGTATTCAGCAAAGAGTGTGGTTTGATGCGTTGCAAGCTGACCCTAATTTCGAGGCATCTTCTCGTGCCATAAACACAATGGCAGCAATGACAAATCCATCCTATTTTAGAACAGGGGAATTTGATATTACTCGTGCCTATCGGGATTCACTGAGGGATTTGGCTGACCAGGGTATAGACCCAACGATGGGGCAGATAATAGAAGAAGCGTTTGTGGAAGCGCAGAGGGAGTTTGCACAATATCCTGGGGATCTATCATACCTCCCCCCACAAGTGCAGCAAGAGTTGCGCACAGGTCAGATTTCCCAAGAACCAATCTTCCCCGCTGGAACACCACCAGGGGTTAGGGCAGGAATACCAGCGGAGCAGGTGGGTGAACGTTTCTCCCAGATGTATCCAATGGAAAAGTACCCTGGTTATGGCAAAGGACAGCAAACAGTCCAATCAGAGGCTCAACGGGTATTCCAGGAATATCTAGGCAGAGAGTTCAAGGAACCAGATGAATTGAGTTCTTTATTGAGTTGGTTCCCAGAAGTTTACACACAGTATTTGGCGGAGCCAGAGCGTGTTACGATGGGGGGAGCGCAAGCGGCACAACCCTTTGAAGAGTTCGTTGGCGGGTTGGGTCGTGGTTACTTCGAGAAGTTGATACCGACAACTAAAAAGGCAGTAGTTCCAGGAAGTAGAGCGAGGTCGAGATTTGTGAAATGACAACAGGAATAGATAGAAACTTGGATAGAGTTGTTGGCAGATACCCTCTTTTGCCAGAAGAAGAGCTTGCATCCTTACGGCAACAACAACCACAGGCACAGGAACAATCAGGATGGACTCAGTTCCCCGGTATTAAGCAAACACTTGGGGCATTTGAGTGGGTTAGTGAGCATGTGGAAAAGCCCGTTGCTTCCCTGATTACATCCCGATGGTCTCCTCCACTTCGGAGGAAACCTGGCGAGAGTTGGATGGCATGGAAAAGAAGGGAATATGAAGAATGGGATTCCCCGTGGGGTGCTAAAGGACTTGCCGAGATGCTTCCCTGGATGATTCCTATTGGTGGCACAGTCGGACTAGCAGGAAGGGCCGCAACTAGGGTGGGATTGAAAGGTACGGGGAAGACTTTACAGATGGCTGCCAGGTCTATAAACACGATTGAAAGAGCAGCAGCGTATCCTATAACAAAACCCATAAGTCTAGCGGCTAAAGTCCCAACTAAATTATACAAAGGATTGCAAAAGAAAGTCTTAATAGCTCGTTATCCTTTCGCAAAAGAGACTTTAGAGACCATCGCCAAACTACATCCTGAAAGAACAGCCATGGGTACTGGGGCAGAAGCAGTGGTTCAGGATGCTTTTCGTGT
>JAHIRD010000068.1 GCA_018818835.1 Pseudomonadota bacterium | reverse complement strand
GATATGGATTCCGGGTCACAAAAAGCCGTGCCCGGAATGACACAGCGGAGTGATAGGCCATGACCTACTCTTCTGTTACATATCGTTTTAATTGCCTTCATGGATTTCCCACGTCTCGTCATGGAAGCCTGTGAACGTATAAAAAACAAGGGAATAATAGTTTTTTCTTTGTGATCTTTGTGCCTCTGTGAGAAAAATTTATGAGTATCCCCCCAAGGTGGTGGATAAACTGTTTTTAACACACTCCCAGGCTTTGTCAGGGAGTGTGTCTGATTTGTCTATAAACCTTCTGTTGAAGAATACCCCCTATAAAAGAGGTTTAAGTTCAACGCGGCGGTTCAGGGCTCGTCCTTCTTTGGTGTCGTTTGTTTCGACGGGGTTTTCAATGCCGTAGCCTTTGGCGCTCATGCGTTGTGCGTCAATGCCTTTTGAAACAATATAGGCCATGACAGCCTGGGCGCGTTTTTCTGACAGGGTTTTATTGAACGCAGCTGATCCTTTGTTATCGGTGTATCCTTGAATTTCTAGTTTTAATTCAGGATTGTTTTCCATCACAACCACAACATCATCCACATTGTTCTTGGACGATTCAAGGATCGTTGTTTTCCCAGAATCAAAGCGAAGCTCTTTGATCACCCAGCAACCACGGGAATTAACGGTGGCACCTTTGGGCGTTCCGGGGCAAAGATCCTTATCATCGCTTATGCCGTCCTTGTCACTGTCCACCGGGCAGCCTTTGTCATCCACGGTTACCCCTGTTTTTGTATCCGGGCAGGCATCCTTGGAATCGGGAACACCATCCTTGTCGGTGTCAACGATCATAACTGCTTTTACTATGGGACACCCTTTATCATCAACGGCAATCCCTTTTTCAGTTGCAGGGCATTTGTCCTTATCATCGGTCACGCCGTCATGATCGCTGTCCACGGGACATCCCATGGCATCCACTTTAATGCCAGCAGGTGTATTGGCGCATGAATCCATTGAATCCATAACACCATCGTTATCCGAATCGTTATCAATAACCATCGCTACTTTTTCAACGGGTTTTGCCTTTTCCTGATGCTCACTTCCAAAGCTGAATACAAGACCCAGGGTATATAAAAGATTGCTCTGGGTTTCCTTGAAAGAGATCAGGTGACGGACATCTGCCCTTAAGGCAACGGACCGGGTCATGAAATATTTGATGCCCGCTCCGTAGTTCACCATGAAATCCGTATCGTCTTCCACATCCTTGGCACTGAAGGTGATGGTTCCAAGGCCAGTCGCCACGTAGGGAACAAAGGCTTTGTCCGGTGTCAGATTGTAAAAAACATCAAAGCGCACAGGATAAACATCCACATCAACGTCACCCGGATCAGCCTGGGTATCGGTCATGTTTGCAAAAAGCTCAACACCGGCATGATCCGTGACCTGATATCCCAGGCCAAGTGCCACGGTCATTCCATGGTCAAGTTCTTCATCGGCACCAAAGGGGTCCTGATTTCCTTCGAAAATATGCCCACCGATCATGGGAGATAAAAAAATGTCACCGGCCTGTGTCTCGCATTGCCCATACTGTGAAAATCCCATGCTTCCAATAACCATCATTAGTGAAAATAATAAACTTTTCTGTCTCATGTGTCCCTCCGTGACGTTAATTTAAAAGTGAATCAAGATTATTTCATCTGTCAAACTTAAGCCCATTCATAGTATATGATAGCTGTGTTGTTTATTTACGACGTCATCCATTTTTAAACGGAAATACTGGAACCCTTAAATTGCTTTCACATAATAAGCATGAATAATGCCAAATAAGTATTTAGATGATAAATGGTTTATAATGTATGGATACTCTTCACTGATCACACGTGAATAACAGGTGTTACTAATGCTGGAATGTTATTATTGTCTCAATAAATTATGAATTCGGCCCTGTTGATTTGTAAATGATAACATAACTCAAGGTTATATATATGTGTTTCGTGTATCACATGGTCTAATGATACATGTCTTTTTGAATCATGGTAAGAGGATGATGCCACTTGAAAATAGAATTAAAAACATTTTTTGGGCATGTCATTGTGACCCTGAGACCTACACCCTTATATTTAAAAATGAATTTTAAGATAACGTCAGATGTGATTATATGGGGTGCAGTTACTTATGGAAAATTTAACAGATGATGTTCCGTTTGTATTAACATAATCATATGCTCAAATCAAGTTTCTTTGATTGTGCATCCGAATAGGACCGACTTAGAGTCGAATCCATCTGTTAACTATTTACGAGCTCGTCATATGTGAGGGTCAGGACGTGAGGCGAGGTTTTTTTCTTCCATGTATTCTTGAACGAAAGGAAGTCCAATCCTTTGGGGAACAGATCTCTCTGGTTTTTTTGGGGGGGGTGGGATGTAAGGCCCAGGATCCGGCCCCCGCAGGATTGGTTTTAGTTGATCAATATAACGTTTCTTATCAGTTAGTCACGTTATCTGAAAACTCATCATAAATATCAGGGAGAAACGAGGCCAGATGGGTATACTCTCCAGAACAGTGGAGCATCATATCAAGCGCCATTTGCTCATTGATAAACAGTTTTCTAAGCGTTCGGCTTGGAAATCGTTTCCCAAGCCAGAAACGGCTTCGTTGTTCAAGGCCATCTCCTTTTTTTCGATACAGATGACACATATACGTATGCTCAATGGTCGAATCAGAGAGTCTGAAACCGACAATGGCGCAAATAACGGCTTCAATCCCCTGGCTTTCGAATTTTGAAGTATCAAAACCAAAGGACTCCGGTGATACAAATTTTATGGATATGGGAAACAAGCCTGCCCCCACGTCTTCCATAGGGTATTGGCGGTTGTTCAGGTAACGTTCCTCTGGAGGCAGACTTTGATCTGTTAACTGATCCGCATCTTTGACCGAAATTGCATAATGATAACCCGGGTACCAGATTTTATAGCGAATGCTTTTAAGGGCATGCCACGAGAACCACCAGTGAATCATTTCTTTTTTGGTATTGGGGAAATCCGTTTTTACAGCCACAAAGGCTGTGTTGTCTTTTAAGACGCAATATCCGTTTTCAACTGGCAAATACCCGGGTTCCGCAAGACGGCCGATGTCTTCAAATGCTAAAACATCTTCCGGGGCAATGGGTCCGTTGGCCACTGCCTCCGCAACATCATCAGGCATCTCCGCAAAATCGGTTGAATAATATGCCGCTTCTGGCATGGTCATTTCTTCATCGGTCAGCCCATAGTCGAGTGTGTTCTGGCTACAGCCCCACATACTAAAGCATAGGCCAGAGAGTATCATTATGAACATACGCTTAACAATGATCATGTTTTTTCTCCTCTTCTGGATAGACACTAAATAAGCATCCATGACGTTTTAATACAGATATAAAATTAGAATGGATTCTAATTTATTTATATGTTCAACCCTTGGCCTTGTCAATAATTTATTTAAATGGGTTCGAATTATAATTCTTTCATACTTTCTCTTGGTCATATTTTCTTGTATCCTACTGGTTTGTGCGATACCATTTAAAAATGATGGCGTCGTAAATAGCCCCATATGCGGCGTTGGCGATCCAAAATAGTCGTACGCGTACTCAGCCCCGAAGAGGCGTCTCTCGTACGCGTACTCGACATACGTTTTAATTGAATAGATGAGACACGGATATTATGGAAGGGTCATGAAACGGGATAAACACAAAATGGCTGTAAAAAGCCGGGTCTTAGAGGTTGCAAAGCAACTGTTTATTGCCCAGGGCTATTCAAAAACAACCATAAAAGAGATAACCCAAAAAGCGGAAATTACCACTGGAAGTCTCTACCATTTTTTCAAAGACAAAGAAGATATCCTGCTGCACATGACCCAGGAGGTGTTTGACCTTGCGGCAACCATGTCCGATGATATTCTGGGACAAGACAATGATCCCTGGCTTCGATTGTCATTGGAAATTGCCTTGCAGTTTAATTTAATACTGAGCCATGGGCCCATTGGGGAATTGTACCTTTTGTCCTATGAATCGGAAGCCATTTCTCGGTATATTGTCCAGCGTGCCCAGGCCCGAAACCAGGATATGTTTCAGGCCAGCCTTCCCCATGTTACCCACGATGAATTTTATATCATGTGCCTTGCCATCAAAGGGATACTCCATAGTTTTATTCAGGATGCACTTTATAATAAAAAACATGGGGGTCCCATGGTGATATATCGGGCACTTGATATGGTGCTTTTAATCTTTCAGATTCCCAAGGGACGTCTCGATGGCGTCATATCCAAGACCCATGCGCTGATTCCAAAATAATGGTTTAAATTCACGGGGCCATGTTTTCCCTGGACTCGACACCCGGCAGAATCAAGGGAACGAAGCTCTTAACACACCCAATTTTTAATCACCACCCCTTTGCCCAGCTTTTTAAGCTTGTCCCCGCGAAGGCGGGGAAGCTGGCCGCCGGAGGCATGCTTTTCTTCGTAGTCTTGTTCTTGAACGACCAAAGGGAGAGGGTGGTTAAACTATTTAATCGTTTTTCTTCATGACCTTCATGTGCTTGTAAAATCGTTTTTGTTTCATTGCCAGTTGCCTGGCAATGAAACGTTGTTTTCTTTTTTATCCACCACCCGTTCGCGCAGTTCACTGAAGGACACGAAGAGCACAGCGCGGCATAGCCACAACCAAAAAGCCTCGTCTCTCACAGAGGCACAAAGATCACGGAGAAGGGCAAAAAAACAGAAAAACAGGGGGGCTCAAATAATTAATTTCTACAATCCCAAAGCTTTTCTCAGCGCCCTCAGCGCCTCAGCGAGATCCATTTCTTTGCCGGGGGCTCCAAACATTCATTTGTTTTCCATGAAACCCTTGAAAGATCGTTATAGCCAAGAGCATAACCAGCTAATTCTTTTTAGTATCTCCCAGATCCACTTTCCCTGAAATCATAACCCGCTCACAGGCATCCACGACATCTTCATCATAGCGTGTGCCCCGGTTGGCTTTTAATTCAGCCAGGGCCGTATCCGGCCCCACTGCCGGTCGATAGGATCGAAAACATGTGATGGCATCAAACACATCCGCAACGGCAAGGATACGGGCTTCAATGAGAATGTCATTGCCCGAAAGTCCCCGTGGATATCCTGATCCGTCCATGCGTTCATGGTGTTGGTAAATGGTTTCGGCCAGGGGCCAGGGGAAATCGATATCTTTTAAAATATCAAAGGCCGACTGCGGATGGGCACGGATAATGGCCAGTTCATGTTCGGATAACGGTCCTGACTTGTTTAATATGGCTGCGGGAACAAGTATTTTCCCCAGGTCATGGATGGCGGCAGCCATACGAAGTCCCTGGGTTCTCTCCCAGGAAAACCCCAATTCCCTGGCGATGCCTCGACACAGTTTTGTAACCCGGCGCTGGTGGCAGGCCGTGTAGGAGTCCCTTTTCTCGATGGTCAGGGACATGGCCTGGATGACGCCACCCATGGCTTTACGAAACCTCTCTCGGCTTTCGTATAATGGCGTCATGTCACTGACAACTTCGATGATACCGGCCAGGGTCCCATCGGACGCCTTGTAGGGGGTGGCCGTGATAATCCCCGGAGAACTTCTGTTGACGGCGTAATGTTTATCCGCTTCATATCGGCATTGTTCCGCACCCTTGAGGATGCAGCTCAAGGGGCATTCCTGGGTCCGGCAGACATGACCTGGAAATACATCATAGCATTTTTTGTTAAAAGCCTGTCCTCGTGAAATACCGGTCAATTTTGTGAAGGTCTTATTCACCCATCGCACATTAAAATCAAGGCCGATAACGACCACGGCATCGGGCAAGGAATCGAGAACCTGAAGGGCTTCCTGATTATCAAGGGTCCCTGAAAAAACATTATTTTCCATCATATGGTGATCTCCTGTTGATGACAAATGGTGACACAGTCATAAGGAGGAACGCAAGGATTATTCATGATTAAAAGAAGGTCTGTTGATCCTGGCCTTAAAAAAGTTATGACGTATTAACTTAAGTTGTTCATCCTCACGAATATGGAATTATAGATGATGGTATTCCATGAATTGTGATATGGAATGGTAACGGCATGGTTTTTTTTATAAAAATCTTATCGCGCTTTTTGACGTTTAATATCTTTAACCATAACAATTATTAAGGCAGGTACATAATGACAAACGACGACTTGATTAAAAATATTCCTTATTCCGAAGCCGTAAACATAGAATCCCTGGTGGATTACGAAGAGGGGCGGGTGGTCAGCCGGACCCTTGCTAATAAACAGGCCGTAGGGATTACTCTTTTTGCCTTTGCCAAGGGTGAG
>JAHIRD010000067.1 GCA_018818835.1 Pseudomonadota bacterium | reverse complement strand
TAATTTTGCTGCCATCGGTGATTCTGTATGAGCTGTATTTTTTCCATGCCTCAGGCAGATTGCTTTGCATGGGGTCAATGGCCTGAACTCCTTCGATGCGGGTTGTTCTCATGTCCGGTCTGGATTTAAAGGCCCAGAGTTCTTCCCCATAAAGGGTTTTAAGGGGACCCAGTTCGGATACCGGGGCATTGATGACAGAGCTGATGGTTATGGCATAGGTTCCGCTTTTCACATCAACCCAAAGGGTGCCGTCTTCCATAAGTTTCAGGGGAAGGGGGCTGGTCAACGAAACAACGGCTGCCGGATGCGGAAGAAAAAGATTTAGTTTTTCGCGACGTTTGTCTCCGGATACCGAAAGTTCCATCCGGGTTTCGATGACCATGGGATTCCCGTCATCCACCAACCGGTAAAGAGACACATTGACGCTGTTCATCTCTTTGGTCTCAGGAGGGTTTTCATCAAGGCTTTTTTTGCTGATCCACAGACGGTTTTCTGTATCAATGGCAGGTGAAACCTGCATGGTGCCGTTGACCCGCAAGGAGACCAGGCCCGTATGTTCGGGGACAGGGAAAAAGGAGGGCAGGGTGTTCCAGCCAAATTTGCCGGAAAGGGTGTGGCTGCCTGTTTCCAGGTAGACGCTGGGGGTTCCGTTAGAAGAAAGAATAGGTGTCGCGTTTCCATCCACCAGCACAGACAGAGGCCAGAGAACCCTGTCACCGGGAAGAGGGACAGGGCTCGGAGAGAACACCGTGACGATCTGCTTGAAGACGCCTCCCGAAGCGGTAAAGTCAAGATCAAGAATCTCGGGCCAGACGCAGAAAAATTCGTCTGATGCATTATATGCCCTGGGGCAGGTGTAATATTCCTTGCCATAAAGAACCCACTCTTTCCAGGGTTTCAGGGCCTCGGGGATGTCAGGCTTTTTTTCCCCGTAACCTGAGCAGGGAATTAATAAAAGACTAATGACGAAACATACGAAATGCTTGAGTAAGGGCATGGCCGGTCCTGTCATCAAAAATGAAGGGTTATTAAAGTTATTATGAAATAACATAAACGCTTGATATTGGTGAATTGCTTCCCCGCACTATAATTCAATCACATGGATTAGACAATAAAATACAGGGGTCTGTCAAGCTTATGAGTATGAATACATCAATGGTTATTCAACGCTTTTGATAAATACTCGGCGAAATGGTTTTCAGGGGTGTCTTGATACCCACAATACTTTCGGACTGGCCAAAAATAAAATAGCCTCCGGTTTTCAGGGCGGTCCACATATCGTCCATGACCTTTTGTTTGGTGGGAAGATCAAAATAGATCATTACATTTCTGCAGAAAATAATATCATATTCCGCCTTGGGGGGTGGGGCCGTAACCAGATTGTATTTCCCAAACCGGATGTGTGTTTTCACCTCAGGTTTAACCTTGACCTTGTTGGCAGAATGGTTGACACCTTTCTGGAAATATTTATGCAGAAGCTGTTTAGGAACAGCACGGACCCGATCAAGGGGATAGATTCCCCGGCCGGCTATTTCAAGCATGGTGTCCGAAATGTCAGATGCAAATATTTCAAAACGGAAATGGTTCTCAATCAGCTGTATGGCAATGGAATAAGCTTCTTCACCGCTTGACGAGGCCGCACTCCAGATTTTCAGTGATTTGCTTGGGTCCATGGTGTTGATGATGTATTCGCAATGTTTGTTTTCCCTGAAAAAATAGGTGTGGTTGGTGGTGATCCCGTCTATGAAATTATCGAATTCATCTTTGTCCTGATCAATCAGCTGGATATAGTCAGAGATGGAATTGATCCGGGTGGCTCTGAGTCGTTTTGCAATACGGGCCTTCAAGAGGCTTTTTTTACTTTCGTTAAGGCTGATACCGCTGACCTTATGCACAATGCCGACAAGATTTTTAAACTGTTTTTCAGTGATGTGGGTGTTGTACACCGTATGTTTTCCTTAATAGTCGTACGCGTACTCAGCCCCGAAGGGGCGTCTCTCGTACGCGTACTCGAAAAGGTGCAAAATGTTCGACCATGAAAAACGTGATGTATACCGTGGCAGCATGACTCGAGTACGCGCACGAGTACGGTACGTCGCCAACCAACAGCTGGAGGCGACGCATAAAACTGTGCGCCTCAGCTTGGTGTTAGATGGTTTAAGATAACACATTTGACTTAGGCACAGCAATGGAAGATCAACGGAACATGTCTTTTATTTCGTCACTGTAAATGCCCGGCCTTTGGTAGATGGATAGGGTTTTAAGGATGGTCAGGTCCGGCTTGCCTCCTTTGACCGATTCAACGAGGACACGTTTGACCGTCCCCCCTGAGTGGGGTTGGACCATTTGCAGGGTCCGGGGTTCAAGGCCTGCTGCCCTCATCTCAATCAAAAGATCCACAAGACGATTTTGGGGGTATATTACGGCAAAATGCCCTTTGTCTTTCAACAAAGATACTGCCGTCAGGATCAGTTGGCGGAGTGTTATTTTGACTTCATGGCGGGCAATGGCCTTTTCGTCGGAAGGGTTCAACCGGCCTGCCCTATGAGGGATATACGGAGGGTTGGATAACACAAAATCCATGTCGCCTGATGTTGGGAACACAGATGGTTGAGTCATGTCACCGCAAATGATGGATACACCATGGGCCAGGTCGTTTTCCTGAATATTTGACAGGGCCAGTTTTGCCAGTCTGGCCTGGATTTCAATGCCACATATGGTAAGGCCCGGATAACGGTGTGACAGGATTGCCGGGATGATACCCGCTCCGGTGCCAAGATCCATGACCCTGTCCTTGGATCCGGGCCTGACAAAATGAGCCAGGAGGACCGGATCAATGGTATAACGGTATCCCGACAGATATTGTTTCATTTGTATGGCGCCTCCGAAGAGGCTGTCTATGGTGACGGGTTCCATGGGAGATTTCAGGGGCTGATTTTTCCGATTTTAAAAATCATCTCCCTCACCATCTGTGAGCCAAGGGCTGTATTGATTTTTTCCAGCAGTTCGGATTTAAGAAAATTCAGATGATAAAGCCAGGATGAACTGGAAACATTCACCTGGAGAAGATGACCCTTGAACGCTGCTGGCCGGGTGTTTTGTGCGACAACGTCCCCCACGGCAATGTCCCATATGTCCCAGATGCGGGTCATGTCCCCATCTCCTTGACTTCTGAAGGATTTCAAGGAACGGGTGAGAATATTTCCGATATGCATCATGTCTTTCTGATTTTCTTTTTTCATGGATAGAGACTACAGAAAGTAGGATTTCCCTGTCAAGGGAAATGAATAAAAGGGTTTTAGGGGGCCTTAAAAATACTGGCCAATATTAGAAAAACCCTTTTTGTCTTGAAAATGATGGTGATTCATGCAAAAACATTAAGAATTTACATATGACGTTTATACTTGGTCTAAATCGATCAAAAATTGATGAACTCGTAAAAGTCGACGCTGCATATGGGACGTGTTACGACGCCATCAAAATTCCTTCCACACGCATTTCGGAGTGAGCCAGTGTTATTCATTGAATCACGAAAATGGTTTCTTTTAAATAATAATTAATCAAAACAAGACAGGTAAAGACCTATGAATTGGGATTGGGAAAAGTTAAGGGAACAGCAGCAACGTCAGAAGAAAAGCCCCAGTAGCGGTGGGAGCGGCGATGAACCGCCCCCCCTCGATGATATCATTGAACAATTTAAAAAATTCAAGATGCCCGGAGGCTTTCTGGTGCTTCTGGTGTTTCTTCTGATTTTCGGTTCGTCCATGGTGTATACCATCGAAGCCAATGAGGTGGGCATTGTCCAGCGGTTCGGAGAGTTTGTCCGAAAAGAAAAAGCCGGGCTTCATTTCAAATTCCCCCGGGGCATTGAAAAACTGACCAAAATCAAGGTGGATTCGGTACACAGGATGGAGTTCGGCTACCAGACACAGAGTCAGTACAGGGCCGGCGCTGAGACAGGGGATGTGACTCTGATGCTCACCGGAGATTTGAATGTGGCGGTGGTCCCCTGGCTTGTCCAGTATCAGGTGTTTGAGCCGGAAAAATATCTGTTCAAGGTCCATGATCCGGAAAATCTGCTCAACGACCTCTCCCAGGCCACCATGCGGCTTATTGTGGGAGACCGAAGCGTGGATGAGGTGATTATCAAACGTGATGAAATCGCCATGGCCTGTAAAGATCTTTTACAGAGTGAGCTTGACTCAGCTGAGATGGGCATCAAGGTCAAAACCATCGAAATGAAGAAAACCAATGTCCCCGAAACTGTCCAGCCTTCATTCAATGAGGTGAACAAGGCCCAGCAGGAAAAGGAAACCATGATCTACAAGGCCAACGAGGAATACAACCAGGCCATCCCTGCCGCCCTGGGTGAGGCCGAGAGGACCATCAGAGAAGCCGAAGGATACTCCTTGGACAAGATCAATCGTGCCCAGGGTGACGCGGCCCGATTTATATCCATGTACACGGAATACTCCAAGGCCAAAGATGTGACCACCCGCAGGATATATCTTGAAAAAATGGGTGAGCTTCTTCCCAAAATAGGGAAAAAATACATCGTGGATTCCAAACAGAAAAATATTCTGCCCTTGCTGAATATGGGAAAAATGGAGGGTGAAATAAAATGAAAATCAGCGGAGTCGTAATGGCAATCGTTGCGGTGATCATGATGACCGCACTTTTTTCAATGTATACGGTGGATGAGACCCAGCAGGTGGTCATCACACGATTCGGAAAGGTCGAAGGCGCGGCGATCAAAGATGCCGGTCTTCATTTCAAGTTTCCGTTTGTGGATATTGTCAACACGTACCCTAAAAATCTTCTGGAATGGGACGGTGAACGGGGAGAAATTCCCACAAAAAATAAAACCTATATCTGGGTGGATGCCTTTGCCAGGTGGAGAATTGATGATCCGATTCTGTTTTTGAAAAACTGTGAAGACTTGAGGCGGGCCCTCGCACTTATCGGTGATATCATTGATCCTTCGGTGAAAAATGCCATTGCCTCCTATGATTTGATCGAGTCAGTTCGGAATACCAACCGGGAATTTGACTATGAAATTACGGAGGTTGAACCGGTATCAGGGAAAATGGTGGGCGAAAGGGTCAACTACAACATCACCGTGGGCCGGGAAAAAATCACCCGGCAGATTTTGGAACAGGCCAAAGTGAAGCTTGAGATTTACGGCATTGAATTGGTGGACGTTAAAATCAAGCGGATCAATTACAGGGACGATGTCCAGCGGTCAGTCTACGACCGGATGATTGCAGAACGTACCCAGATTGTTGAGAAGTTCCGATCCGAAGGTCGCGGGGAAGCCCAGAAAATCAAAGGTGATAAAGAAAAGGAACTTAAGAGAATCACCTCCGAAGCATATAAGAAAGCCCAGATGCTCAAAGGGGAGTCCGACGCAACCGTGACAAAAATCTATGCCGATGCCTATGGTAAGGATCCTGAATTCTATTCCTTTGTAAAATCCCTGGAGATTTATAATCAGTCCATGGATAAGGACAGCACCATTTTGTTGTCAACAGACTCGGAATTTTTGAAATATATCAACGGCCGGAATTAGATACGTTAAAGGGCCGGGATTGGAGGCCATACAGAAAAAGCACCTTCCATAGAATTATGTCGGGTGCTTTTTCTAATTGTATACAAAAACAAAGAAAGTTTAAGGATTATTTCCCTTTTCTTCTTTGATGTCTTGTACGGGCTAACAGTTTTTTGTGCTTATGTTTACGCATCTTTTTTCTTCGTTTCTTGATAACACTGCCCAAAAGACCACCTCCAATCAAAGTAGTATTATTTTAATAAGGCGGAACTGTAACACCCTTTTCATGAGTTTGTCCATAGTTTTTTTATGTGATAGGAATCAATGAAAGCATGGGAATGGATGGACGAAATACAATGAAAAAAATTGAAGAATTCAGTGATGAGCAGATTGTCATTGTAAATAATGCCATTGAAATGGCCGAGGACATTGTGAGTGAATTCTACAAAATGTCTTCCAGCCAGTGGCTGAGGAACCGATATGATGTTCTGACCCTGTCCCAGCTTTCCAAGTCGGAAATTGTTTTTGGGCCCTTTGCCCAGATTGTTCGTTATCTGGGCAAGCGAAACAAATCCCAACTGGGGTCAGGTGATTTTGATTTCTACAGGATATGTCTTCAGGACCATTCAATTATCCAGGCTCTCAGAGAAAATTTCAGCCTCAGGCTGGACCCCTTTGTTCTTTATATCATAGCCCATGAATTGATCCATATTATTCGATTTGGGAAGTTTATTCAATTCTTCGATGCCTCCCCTGACGAACGTGCCCTTGAAGAAACCATTGTCCACCAAAGCACCGTGGATATATTGAAGAAAATAAACATCAGCGGGATGAAAGAGGTCTTTAAATTTTATGGTTGTTGACCGGATAATAATTAATAAGATATTGAATATAAAAATAAATAATTTTTTGAATCAGTCTGCTTGACAATGGATAATGACTGACTATATTATTCCAGTTCATGTGGGATTAACAACTTTGATCTTATTTTCATTGGATTTGCCGGGAGGTTTAAGAACATGCCGATTTATGAATACGAATGCACCGAATGTGGCCGGGTGGACGAAATCGTTCAGAAAGTATCCGATAAGCCGCTAACTCAATGCAGGCACTGTTCCGGTGGTCTCAGGAAACTGATTTCCCAGAGCGCCTTTCACCTGAAAGGTGGAGGATGGTATGCGGATAATTATGGTAATAAATCAAGTACCGGTTCCACGGTATCGAAACCCGCAGCAGCAAGTACTACGGACACAAGCAGCGTTAAGAAATCCGATAGTTGATCCGGATTCCCTCCTGTCAAACCCAGCTTTTTGACAGGTTTTAAAACGGATTAATCATTTTTCATGGTGCAGTGATTTCAGTATGTTTTTGTAACACACAGGTGAAGAGTATTGTATCATATACTATCATGTTATTTCATTGATAACTCTTGATTATTAATCTGAAAAAATTAACAAAGTTGAACAAAAAAAGGAGTAAGAAAAATGAAAATCAGACCATTACAGGATCGAATTCTGGTGGAACGGCTTGCGGAAGAAACAAAAACCAAAGGTGGAATTATCATTCCTGATACTGCAAAAGAAAAACCTGCTGAGGGGACTGTTGTGGCTGTTGGAAAAGGTAAGGTCGATAAACAAGGGAACGTGATCGCCATGGAATTGAAGGTGGGTGATCGAATTCTTTTCAGCAAATATGGCGGTACTGAAGTGAAACTTGATGGAAAAGAATATCTGATCATGAGCCAGGATGATGTTCTTTGTGTTGTTGATGCGTGATTGTGTTTGTGAGACTTTTGATCGATCATTTCATTAAAATATAGATCTCAAATAAAGAAGACGGAGGTTTTAATACAATGGCCAAACAGATTATTTATGATGCAAAAGCCCGAGAAAAGATGCTGAAAGGCGTGAAAACCCTTGCGAATGCAGTGGCTGTCACCCTTGGTCCCAAAGGTAGAAACGTTGTCCTTGACAAGTCCTGGGGATCTCCCACCGTAACCAAAGATGGCGTAACCGTTGCCAAGGAAATCGAACTGGAAGATAAGTTCGAAAATATGGGCGCCCAGATGGTTAAAGAAGTGTCCAGCAAAACAAGTGACACTGCCGGTGATGGAACAACCACAGCAACCGTTCTTGCCCGCGCCATTTATGAAGAAGGACAGAAACTTGTGGTGGCCGGAAACAACCCCATGGCCATCAAACGCGGTATTGACAAGGCCATTGAAGCCACAGTCAAAGAACTCGCCAAGATGAGCAAACCCACCAAGGATCAATCCGAAATCGCACAGGTTGGCACCATTTCCGCCAACAGCGATACCACCATCGGAAACATCATTGCCGAAGCCATGAGCAAGGTCGGTAAAGAAGGTGTTATCACGGTTGAAGAAGCAAAATCCATGGAGACCACCCTTGAAGTTGTTGAAGGCATGCAGTTTGATCGTGGTTATCTTTCTCCCTATTTTGTAACAGATACGGAAAAAATGGTTGCCGCCCTTGACGGCCCCTTTATTCTTTTGTGCGAAAAAAAGGTCAGCAATATGAAAGACCTTCTTCCCATTCTTGAGCAGGTCGCCAAAACAGGCAAACCTCTCTTGATCATCGCCGAAGATGTTGATGGTGAAGCCCTTGCAACACTGGTTGTGAACAAACTCCGAGGCACCATCAGCGTGGCCGCTGTAAAAGCTCCAGGTTTTGGTGACAGACGTAAATCCATGCTTGAAGATATCGCCGTCCTTACCGGCGGTGAAGTGGTTTCCGAAGATCTGGGTGTGAAACTGGAAAACATCACCCTCGAGGGTCTTGGCCGTGCCAAGAGCGTTATGATCGACAAAGACAATACCACCATCGTTGATGGTGCAGGTTCACGTGAAGCCCTTGAGGGCCGCGTAAAAATGATTCGTGCCCAGGCTGAAGAAACCACATCGGATTATGATCGTGAAAAACTTCAGGAACGTCTTGCCAAACTCATTGGTGGCGTTGCCGTCATCAGTGTGGGTGCAGCCACTGAAACGGAAATGAAAGAAAAGAAAGCCCGCGTTGAAGATGCACTCAATGCGACACGTGCAGCCGTAGAAGAAGGTATCGTTCCCGGCGGTGGTGTTGCCCTGGTCCGTTGCATCGAAATGTTGAGCAAACTCAAAGTCAAGGCCGAAGAAAAAATGGGCGTGAAAGTGGTGATGAAAGCCATTGAAGAGCCCCTTCGAATGATTGCGAACAACGCCGGTGTTGAAGGCTCTGTTGTGCTTAACAAAGTTCTTGAAGGCAAAGATGCGTATGGTTATAACGCAGCCACAGATACCTTCGAAGACCTGATCGCCGCAGGCGTTATCGATCCTACCAAAGTGGTTCGGTTTGCACTGCAGAACGCAGGAAGCGTGGCCTCGATTATGATCACCACCGAAGCGATGATCGCAGATATCCCTGAGAAAAATGAACCTGCAATGCCCGCCGGCGGTGGTATGGGCGGAATGGGTGGCATGGGCGGCATGGGCGGAATGATGTAATCTGCTTTGTGTTTGATCCACGCAGTTAAACTGTAAAAAAGCCCCCGGTTACGGGGGCTTTTTTGTTAGTGACTTTTTGAAAAGACACTGCGGTGAGCCGTCCGCCCCGAAAGGAAAGGCGTTGACTTAAAAATGCCTGTTGCCCATGCGTCGCATGGACGGACATACCATGGGCTTGGTCGTGACAATGTTGTCAGGCTCCTTAACGCTCATCGTAAAAACCTGTTGTATTTTCTTGACACAGCATAATACCTTATATAGATTACAGGTCACAATAAAATCGATCATCCTCAAAAAATATGTGGAGTTCCTCAATGGCTCATGAATCTTTAGGTGTATTTCAAATGATCATTGGTGCCAGTCTGGTTGTCAAACTGGTCCTTTTGCTTCTCCTTGGTTTTTCGGCCACATCTTGGGCCATTATCATTTTGAAATTCAGACTTATCAGCAAAGCCCATAAGGAAACCGTTGCCTTTATTGATGCATTCTGGAAAAGCAGGAATCTGGCAGATGCCTATTCCAAGGCCCGGCAGCTCAAAGAAAGTTCGGTCGCCCGGGTTTTCAGGACCGTTTATATGGAGCTGAAACGTTTGACCAATCCAAGCGGAGTACAGGGACAGGAGTCAAGCCTTGATCAGAATGGCAATTCATCTCTGGACACCCGCTCCGGCGTCGAACACATGAGGCGAACCCTTCGAAAAGCAACGGACGAAGAAGTGACACGGATGGCCCAGTTGATTCCTTTTCTGGCAACGGCCGGAAGTACCGCTCCGTTTATCGGCCTGTTCGGAACGGTGTGGGGGATCATGTCCTCCTTTCAGGGAATTGCCAACAAAGGCTCAGCTAATCTTGCCGTGGTTGCCCCGGGTATTGCCGAGGCACTTGTGGCAACGGCCGTGGGCCTTTTGGTTGCCATCCCCTCGGTCATCGCATTTAATTATTTTTCTCAGAAAGTCAGGGTCATTGATTCGGACCTGAGAAGTTTTTCTGCGGATTTTTTAAACATCGTGGAACGCGATATTTTCAGACCAAAAGGTGAAAACACATGATGGTGGGTGGTGGTGACGCTCCGTTGATGTCGGAAATCAATGTGACTCCCTTTGTGGATGTTATGCTTGTTCTTTTGATTATTTTCATGGTGGCGGCTCCCATGATGACCCAGGGGGTTGATGTTTCCCTTCCGGAAGTCACAACCCAGTCCCTTCACCAGGAAGAAGATGTCCCCTTTGTTGTTTCCATCAACAAGGAGGGCCGCGTTTTTATCAATGATTTTATGGTGGATGCCGGGAAGCTGGGTACCAAACTTCAGGCCATTTTCAAGGAAAAACCCACACAAAAGGTATATGTACGGGCTGATAAGCGGGTGCCTTACGGGACGGTCATGGACGTCATGTCTGAAATCAGGGGCGCAGGGATAGAAAAACTCGCCTTGATTACCGATCCCATACCTGAAAAAAAGACCTGAATAAGTGTAAAATGGAAGAAACATGAATAGAAACCCTGCCTTTGTTGTCAAGGCGGACGAAGAATTCCGAGATTGGACGGTGGCCCTTGGCGTATCCGTTTTACTGCATATTGGATTTTGTATCGTGATCGCTTTTTTTTCCAATAATTTTTATAGTAAGGCCATTCCGCTCAGGTACATTGACGTGGATTTGGCCTATGCCCCGCCCCCCAAAGGCAAACCCGAGCCCCAAGCCCCGTCACCCAAGAAAGAAAGCCCTGTACCTGAAAAAAAAGTCGAGAAAAAACAATCAAAACCTGTTGAAACAAAAAAAACATCCATTGCCCCGAAAAAGAAAAAAGCACCTGTCAAAACGAAAAAGAAGGAAGACCCTAAGGATGTTATTGACAAAGCGATTAAACGACTGGAAAAAAATCTGGCCGCAGCACCCAAAACCGACCCCATTGCCGATCGGATAAAACGGCTGGAAAAAGAAACCCGCGCTACGGAATCTCAAAAACAGGGGCGTGATGGATTATCTGATGATATGAAGAGCGATTCAGCCTACGATGCCAGTCTGATAGAGCGTTACAGGCTTAATTTGGGTGTGGAGATACACGAAAACTGGGCCTTTTCTGAAAATCTGGCCGCAGGGCAGAAAAATTTACTGACCAAAGTGACCTTTGAGGTGCTGCCCAATGGCGACATCCGGAATGTTCGAATCACCCGGAAATCCGGGAATGATTATATGGACAGCTCTGCCACCATGGCCATATTGAAATCAAGCCCGGTGCGGCCCCATCCCCCTGGCTTAAACAAGCCCTTTATTGAGGTGCGTTTTGAGTTTACCCCAAAGGGTCTGGAATAATGACAATGACATTACTGAGATACGTGGATCGAATTGTGAATATAAAAATGTTGGGTTTAGTCGTGATTGTCATGATGTCGTCCTCCATATGTTTCGGGGATGATAACGGATATATCACCATATCAAATCCGTTTACACGGAAAGCACCGCTTGCTGTGCCCCTTCTGATGACCATGAGCAAGAGTAAGGTGGAAGAGCGCCTTTCCGCAGAAGCGTGTAAAACCCTGTCGTCACTGCTGGAATTCACAGGGTATTTTAAATTGATCGATCATGCGGCTTTCCTTGAAAATCCGGGTGTTAAAGGGATTGATGTCTTCAAGATCAATTTCAGAAACTGGACCATGATCGGATCCGAACTCCTGGTCACCGGAAGTATTCTCGAAAAGAACGGCGATGTGACCATAGAATTTTATCTTTATGATACATTCAGGGAACAGCAGCTGGTGGCCAAGAGGTACAAAGGCAGCGACAAAAGCATCCGGGATATCTGCCGACGGTTCGGAACGGAAATCATCAGGAAATTCACCGGAAGCCAGGGGCTGTTTCACAGTAAAATCGCGTTTGTCTCCTCGGGAACGGGAAATAAGGAAATTTACATCTGTGAGTTTGACGGAGAAAATCCGGTCAAAGTCACGAATACCAAAAGCATTACCCTGTCTCCGGCCTGGTCTTCGGATGGTACCCAGCTTGCTTATACATCCTATGAAAAGGGCAAACCGGACATATTTATAAAAAACTTGGGCCGGGGCAATGTGACTCTTTTGACGGCCATGACAGGGACCAATATCACACCGGCCTGGGTTCCCGGGAAACATGACTTGGCAGCCTCACTTTCCTTTGAGGGTGGGCAGGGAATTTATTTATTGACCCGGGAAGGTAAAATACGTAAAAGGATTACAAGCAAATGGAGTGAATGGGGCATTGATGTATCACCGTCCTTTTCACCGGATGGAGACAATATGGCTTTTGTATCCAAACGGTCCGGCACTCCACAGATATACATGCAACATATGGACTCTGGACGCGTCAAACGGTTAACGTATCAAGGGAAGTACAATACATCTCCATCATGGTCACCCACGGGTCAAAAAATCGCTTACTCCGGTGTGTCAGAATCAAAATTTGAGATTTATGTCATGGATCTCAAGACAGGTGAAGTTGAGCAGTTGACCCGCGAGGCAGGTGACAATGAATCGCCTTCGTGGTCTCCGGACGGAAGTATGATCGCTTTTTCATCCTCCCGGGAAGGATACACGAGGATTTATGTAATGACTTCTTCAGGTACGGACCAGAGACGCCTCTTGTTTTTGTCGGGTGAGCAGACGAACCCCAAGTGGTCACCAAACATATTCAACAACTAAAAAAATGAACGTTAGGAGGAAAAATGAACAGAACCTGGACGATAAAGTTATCTTTGGTATGTATTCTTCTGTCTTTGATGCTTGTTGTATCATGTGGCAAAAAGAAGGTTACGACTGACCCCAATGCTGATCAGGCTGTGACCGATACAATGGATACGGCCACGGATATGGTTGATACGGCAGCGGATACAGCGACGGAAGAGGATGTGGCCATGGACGCTTCCGAAGATGAAGCCAACAGAGAAGCCGCTGCCATGGCCCAGGCCGAAGATGATTTTATCAATATTGATCTTTATTTTGACTATGACAGCTCCGTGATCCAGGACTCCGCCATGGGTATTATTGAGAATAAAGCAAACTGGCTTCTTGCAAACACCAATGTCACCGTCGTCATTGAAGGACATTGTGATGAGCGTGGAACCACAGAGTACAACCTTGCCCTTGGTGATCGACGTGCCGCACGTGTCAAGAGCACCCTCATGAATCTGGGCGTTGATTCAGCAAGGATTAAAACACTCAGCTATGGCGAAGAACGACCGATTGTCATGGGACATTCCGAAGCCGCCTGGTCAAAAAACAGACGGGCTCATTTTGTGATCAAGTAAGAAAAAAATCCCGGACTCCATGTCGGGAGTAGTGAAAATACGTTGAAAAGAAATAAAACGAGCAGCAGATTTTCTGCTGCTCGTAACGTGTTTTAAAAGGCAGAATAAATTTCAACAGAAAGTGATGATACTTAAGGCAGGGCATATGAATAGAAAAATAATCATCGTGGTATCCTGTTTAATCCTTATGTCGGGATGTGCCTTGAGCCGTGACGTGGTGTATCTGGATGACCGGATTGATGTCATTGAAAAAAAAATATCCAACCAGAAAGTCTCCGTTGAAGACAGCTCCAAGAACATCAAGGGAGAATACGCCAAACTGAACAATCGATTTGACAATCTTGCCGAACAGATCCGCCGAATCGATGGCCGTTTCGAAGAAAACACATACATCCAGGAAAAAAACAAAAGTTCATCGGATAAGCTTACCACGGAAATCGAACGGCTTGATCTTCTCTTGGCGGATCTTTCACGACGAATGGCCCATCTTGAAACATATGTGGGTTTTAACAGCGATGCACCCCGAATGTCTGCTCCGGTAAACACGGCTCCCATAACAGCACCCGTGACAAATACCTCACCTGAAGCCCAGCTATATATTGACGCCCAGGCAGCCCTTGAAAAAGATGATATGAAAACGGCCAGGGAGGGCTTTGGCAGACTGATTAAAAATTATCCGAATTCACCCAACGCGGATAATGCCCAGTTCTGGATCGGCGAATCCTTTTACAGGGAGAAATGGTATCAGAAGGCGATCCTTGAATATCAGAAAGTGATAGAGAATTATCCCAAGGGCAATAAGGTTGCCAGTGCCTATTTGAAACAGGGTCTGGCATTTTTTGAACTGGGTGAAGCTGATAATGCAAAACTGATTTTGAACGAACTGATAAAAAAATTTCAAGGCTCAAGCGAAGCTGCCATTGCCAAAAAGAAACTTGATTCCAGTAAATAGGTGGCCATGGCGGTAATGAAAAGGGTTATTGGTATTGATCCGGGGCTTGCCGGGACGGGGATCGGGCTTGTTTCGGGGATGGGAATGAAAATCGATAGCTATTCTTTCGGGAGCATCGACACACAAAAAACAGATACCTTGTCCATTCGACTTGCCCATATTTACGACAAGATTATGGGTATTCTGAACGATCAGAAACCGGATCTTATGGTGGTCGAAGATGTTTTTTCCTTGGAACGCTACCCCAAATCAGGTATTCTTCTGGGTAAAGTAAGTGGGGTTGTGCTTCTGGCTGCTGCTCACTCCGGTATATCCGTCGTTGAAGTTCCTGTACGTGAATCCAAGAAAATACTTTCAGGTAATGGAAACGCAGGAAAGGAACAGCTTGAACAAGCGGTTCGCCGTTATCTTCACCATGAAAAGCCCATCCGGCCTTATCATGCGTCCGATGCATTGTCTCTGGCTTTGATTGGGCTTTTCAGATATTAAATACCTGATGGCCTTTTTCCATAGCCATCTGGCATTGTTTTTACGAATGCATCATTAGGGGAGACTGGGGATATGGCCATATGATTGCCTACCTTGAGGGGAAAATCATTAAAAAGGAAGAGGACCGAATTATCCTCCTTGTCAATCATGTGGGTTATGAAATTCTTCTTCCTGCAAATGTGCTGGAAACCATGGGCTCACGAGGAGACGACGAGACGACCTCACTTTATATCTATTATCACCAGACAGAGCGCCAGCCCAAGCCCACCCTCATCGGTTTTAATCTGGAAGCGGAAAAAGAATTTTTTCAATACTTCATCAGTGTGGAAGCCATTGGCCCCATGAAGGCGGTCAAGGCCATGACGCTTCCGGCGCGTGAAATTGCCAGGGCCATTGAAAATAAGGATGTTATTACCCTCCAAAAACTGGATGGCATTGGTAAACGGACGGCCCAGAAGATCATCGCAACCCTTGAGGGGAAAATGGGTAAATTTGCCCTGATTCATCCGGGCGAATCCATTGAAAAACCGGTTCAGCTTGGGGATTTTACCGATATGGTTCTGGATGTTCTGGTCACTCAACTGGGTCACAGGGCTCCTGATGCCAGGACGATGATCGCCGAGGCCTTTGAACGAAATCCATCGATTGGAACACCCGAAGACCTGTTCGATGAGGTATACCGCGGTGAAAAGAATCTTTAGAATGTTTGATACGGCGCGAGGGGCATAGCCATGGGCGATGATGTTCTGACATTTTCTTCGGAAAAGCAAGGGCTTTTGACCAAAAAAGACCTCCCCATGGACGACAGCCAGGATATCGTATCCCTGAGGCCCGATAAATTTGATGATTACGTGGGCCAGAAAGAAGCTGTCGAGACGCTCAAAATTGCCATTCAGGCGGCCAAAATGAGGGGGGAGCCCATAGAGCATGTTCTGTTTCATGGGCCTCCGGGTCTGGGCAAAACAACCCTTGCCCATATCATCGCCAATGAGATGGGGGGGGAGCTGACCATTACCTCGGGCCCCGCCCTTGAAAAAGGCGGCGATCTGATCGGGGTACTCACCCACCTGGGGCAGGGGGACATTCTTTTTATTGATGAGATTCATCGCTTGCCCAAAACCGTTGAAGAATTCTTGTATCCGGCCATGGAGGATTTTTCCATTGATTTTGTGTTTGACAAGGGTATGCATGCCCGGAGCCATCGCTTTCGTTTGAAACAGTTTGTCCTGGTGGGTGCCACCACCCGGGTGGGCCTGCTTTCAGCACCCTTGCGGGACCGTTTCGGGATCTTTCGAAGTCTTGATTTTTATTCCATCGAAGATCTGGTGACCATCACGAGACGTTCCGCAGATCTTCTGGGGGTGTCCATCAACGACGAAGGGGCCTATGAGCTTGCCCGTCGTTCCCGGGGCACACCCCGGATCGTCAACAGGCTGATTAAACGGGTTAGGGATTATGCCCAGGTTCGGTCCGATGGCTCATTGACATGTGACACCGTAAAATCTGCCCTGGCCCTTGAAGGGGTTGATGAAAAAGGGCTGACAAATCTGGATAGACAATTTTTGCGAACCATCATTGAGTACTACCATGGTGGGCCGGTGGGGATTGAGGCCATTGCCGCAACCCTCCAGGAAGAAACCGACACCCTGGTCGATGTGGTGGAGCCCTATCTTTTAAAAATAGGAATGCTGACGCGCACCTCTTCAGGTCGAAAAGCATCTGAAGATGCTTACCGTCACATGGGATTCAAGGTTCAGAGAACCTTTTTTTAATTGTTCGATAGTTTAAGGAGTTGTATTGAAACGGTTTTTGTTATGTGTTGTCTTAGGCGGCCTGATCATGTCATATACCATGGAGGCCCGTTCGGTATACTCTGCGATGTTGCCCTCATCCATTGTTTCCATGCCGGGCAACGGAAGCACGGTCATTGTGGTAGAAAAATCAAGTCAGACCCTTTACCTTTACCGGTCTGATATGGAGGTGGTTCTTGAACGCACCTTAACGTGCTCCACCGGTAAAGTTCAGGGGCGAAAACAGATAGCCGGTGATCAAAAAACCCCGGAAGGGGTCTATTTTTTTGTTGGAAAGTATCTTGAAAAAGATCTGGCGCCTGTTTACGGGGTCATGGCCTTGCCCACGGATTATCCCAATCTTCTTGACTGTGTCGGGGGGCGTAACGGGAGTGCAATCTGGTTGCATGGGACAGACAGGGATTTAAAGCCCATGGATTCCAACGGATGTGTTGCCCTTGAAAACGGTCAGCTTGTCGGTGTGGAAAAGGACATATCCCTTGATTTTACCCCCATTATTATTTCTGAAAAAATAGACTTTTCGGAAAACAATGATCAGGCCGTGATATCCGAGGCTGTTGACTCATTCTTGGCCAAATGGAAAGACAGCATCAGTGATGGGGATTACCATGTCTATCTTTCTTTTTATGCATCGGAATATCTCCCCCACATGGCGTGGTGGAATGACTGGCGCTCGATTCGGGATAAGGCAAAGGCCGAAACAGGGCCCTTTTCAGTTGAGATTGATAACCGTGGAATTTACAGAGATGGGGATGTGTTGGTGGTCATTTTCAGGTTGAAACTCAACCGGGGAGATTATGGCCATGATGCCGGAATACGAAAGCTCTACATTTCCCTGAAATCAGAGGAATATAAAATTATCGGGGATACCCATAAAGTCATTCATTCTGCAGGGGCAAGCCGTGAGCCGGACATGAAGAAACGTCAGCCTATTTTATGGGCAGCAGATCAAATTCTTGAACAGGAGCGAAAAGGCCGTGCGGCAAGGGTCCTCACTGAGGTCAGACAAACCATTGATGTCTGGTTAGAGGCATGGGGCAAAGGGGATATCGAACACTACGGGGCGTGCTATGCCCAGGGATTTCAGTCCGGTGACATGGACAAGAAAGCCTGGCTGGACCGGAAGCGTTATCTGAGCACGGTCTATGATTATATTACAATCACGATTTCCGAACCGACTCTGACCATTGAACAAAATCAGGTTCGTGCAGATTTCAGACAGAACTATAAATCAAGTGGCTACACAGCTTCCGGGATAAAAACTCTTGTACTGGTGAAGGAGGAACAAACATGGAAGATTCTTCAAGAGATATGGAAAAAGAACTGAAAAAGTATTCGGTTCCCAACCCCTTCAAACGTACGGGTAAATGGCAGATGCTTTTTGTGAGCGAGGATGGAAAAACCATTGCCATCAAGAGATACAGGGAATTTGTGATTACCGTGGTTGTTGTACTTGCTCTCTCACTGGGTTTTTCGGCCTTTTTTTCCATGATGTATTTTAAATCAAGGGATCAAAACAAGGAACTCAGAGTGAGCCTTGTCTCGGTGGAAAATGAAAGAAAACACCTTCAGGATGAAAAGGAACATCTGCAAGCCCAGTTATTTATTCCCAAGAAAAAACTGGAAACCGCTGAGCCCAAAGTAAAGGCTGAAAAGAAGGCAGACGATGCCCCCAAGCCGACCCCCAAGAAAGAGACCAAGAAGGCTGAAAAAATGACAGCGGACGTGAAGGACCTGACGTTTTCCAAAAATGAAGGGGACAGCGAAACCAGGATTCGGTTTATCGTTAAGAATACGTGCAAACTTGATGCTATTGCAGGCCGGGTGTTCGTGATCCTCAGGCCGGATTCGAATAATTCTCAGGACTGGTTGACCATGCCGCCGGTAACCCTAAAGGACGGTATCCCTTCCATGCCGAGTATGGGGCAGTTTTTTTCAATCAATCATTTTAAAAGTGTGAAATTCAAATTTAACAATCCTTTTCCCGATGACCATTATAAAAAAATGGATGTGTATATATTTTCTACGGACGGTGACAAGATCTATGAAAACACCTTTGACGTGGATCTGGATGTGATTAAAAAACCCAAGGCCGATCCGCCAGATAAGGGCTCCGCAGAAAATAATGATAAGACGTCCGTTTCCGTTCCTCCCAATGAGTCTCATGGAAAACCGGGCCTACCGTTGGGCAGTGAGCCAAAACCCATGGCTAAAGAAGGCGTAACCGTAGTGACAACAGACCGTGCCATACCGGTTGGTGACAATCCAGCCACTGACCCGGGAAGTGATTCCCCTGAAGGAGCCAGTGACGGTGAAAAACCCAATGAGGATTAGCTTTGGGGTGGTTTTGTTCCTGGCCCTGTTTTTTTCAGGAATCGCAGAGGCGAAACGGACCCATATGGTTTTTTTTGAGGGGACGGACTATGAACTCAACGTATACAGGGTCTATGGTAAGGAAGACGGAAAGACCATTCTATTGATCGGCGGGATACAGGGGGATGAGCCCGGAGGTTTTTTGTCGGCGGATATCTATGCGGATATGAGTTTGTCCAAAGGCAACCTGATTGTCGTTCCCCGGGCGAATTTTCATTCCATTGTTCTCAATCAGAGGCAGGTGAATGAGGACATGAACCGGAAATTCGCCGAAGACAGTAAGCCGAATTACGAAACCAAGGTGGTGGCCATTTTAAAGGACCTGATTGCAGAGAGCGACTGCCTGTTGAATCTCCATGACGGTTCAGGGTTTTATTCGGAGGTGTGGGTCGATGATGACCGGAATCCAAAAAAATTTGGCCAGTCTGTGATTGCAGATTGTGAGCGCCGGGAAAAGGATGGGCTGGTCATTGAACTGGGAGACATCGGACGTCGTGTGGTTGACAAGATCAACAGGGATATTGAAAATAATGAATATCATTTTCATTTCAACAACCACAACACCTTTTCCGAACATACGATTCATAAGGCCCAGCGGAAATCAGCGACCTATTATGCCCTGACCAAATGCGGAATTCCGGCATTCGGGGTGGAGTCAAGTAAATCCCTCCCCCTTGAGATGAAGATTCGTCATCATATCCATGCGATCAATGCATTTATGGATGAATTTGGAGTGGTGCCCGAGCTTCCGTCTGTGAATCTTGAAGAACCGGATTTGAAATATCTGGTAATAACCGTGAACGACACCCAGCCCATTGTGGTGCGGTGCGACCAGATCCTGACCATCCGGCCCAATGATGTGGTCAGCATCACTCATATCGAGGCAAATTTCGAGAGGGGACTCAGCGCAGATATCCTGGGTTTTGGATCGGTGAACGATTTTAGAAAGCCCCTTGCCATTGATCGCTCAACCCGGATTACCGTTCGAAAGGATTTTTACCCGTGCGGAAGTGTCTATCTGGCTCTGGATGAAAACGGAGGTAAAGATGCCGGTTGTATTACGGTCAGTGATAAAAAAGGTAAGGGTGGATCATTTCTTCTGTACCGCGTGAAGGTGAACGGCAAGGAACTGATCATGGAAAACTACAGTACGATCAGAATGATCAAAGGGGATATCTTTGAGTTGGAGGATGTCATTTCAGACGCCTTTGACCCCTCCCGTCTCCAGGTGAATTTCAAGGGCTATGTGGGACCGGAATCAGAAAATACCGGGGAGGACAGGGGCTGCCGCATCAACACGGCCAAAGATCTTTGGCCCAATTATTCCCTGGACCGGAAAGGCTTGAAATATCAGGTTGTAACTCATGGAGAAAATGCTATAATTGGTAAATTATTCGTTGAACTGGATACGCCCGTGTTGAATTATATGCTGATTAAAACAGAGGGTCAACCCATCACCTGTTTTGAAAATGGCGGCTCAATCCTTTTTGGTGACCTTAAGAAACTGGGGAGGACGCTGACACTGGTCGATGTCATAAGCAATGTGGAGAAGATTTCTAATCTTGAAATCAGAATTTCAAGTCAGGCGTCCGGGGCCTTTCCCCTTAAAATCAATACGCCTATTGTTGTCGGGCATGATATGTTGAACAATCAATTTTTCTCCAGCCCCCACCGGATCGAGGTGCTGCGGGATGAGCTTCTAATAGGTTCAGTTTCAATTAATTACACTCGGGAGATGGATCGGGATGAGCAAATCGAAAAACCTGTCAATCATTGATCGTGACCTTGTGGTTGACGGGAATATTTCAAGCAAGGGTCGGCTGGTGATCAAGGGGACGGTTAAAGGTGAAATCAGGGGTGAAATTGTCGTGATCGCAGAAGAAGGTTCTGTCTACTGTGATGCAAAGGTTACGGGAATCACCATCGGTGGTACCTTTGAAGGTGAAATCGAAGCGACGGAAGAGCTGGTGATACTGTCCACAGGTTCTTGCTCCGGTAAAGTGGTGTGCCGGGATTTGATCGTGGAAAGCGGCGGAATTCTCAATGCAGAAGTCTCATGCAAGACCTCGCGGCAGCCCCAGAAGGCATCGGATCTGAATAAGTTGAAAGACAAGGCCATTGAACTTTAGTGCAGGCCGATGATTTTAACCATCCATATCCTGATTTGTGAAAACAGGGGGAATGTATTCCAGTAATGGGTTTTTTATTATCAATGATGACCGTGGGCAACCGGTAACAGAGAGCGCCTCTTTCAAATTTGTGCGTATTATCGGAAAAATTACCTTGACAGCAGGTGCTAATTCAATTATTTAATTCAAGTTATTTTTTTGAAACTTGATCAGGAGTATAAACGTGAAAAAGTATACATATAGCGCAAAACGTTCAGATAATAAGGAAAAATGGTATGTTGTCGATGCCGAAGGCCAGGTTATGGGCCGTCTTGCATCAATGATAGCTGCCAGAATCCGTGGTAAATTCAATCCCATGTACACTCCCCATACTGATACGGGTGACTGGATTGTTGTCATCAATGCCGATAAGGTTGTTTTGACCGGAAATAAGCTGAAAGATAAATTTTATCACAGACACAGCGGTTACATGGGCGGACTGACCAGTACATCTGCCGGTGATCTTTTGAAAAAACGACCCGAAGACGTGCTCCGTTTTGCAGTAAGAGGTATGCTTCCAAAAAACAGGCTGGGACGAGATCTGAACAAAAAACTTCATGTTTATTCCGGCTCCGAACATCCCCATGCGGCTCAAAATCCGGATGTTCTTAAAATTGAATTATAATCTGTTCGAAAAAATATACCGAGGAAATGTTTAGACATGGAAAACACTTATTACGCAACCGGTAAACGAAAAAATGGAGTAGCTCGAACCTGGCTGACTCCGGGTAACGGCAAAATTGTCGTAAACAACAAACCTGTTGAAGACTACTTCAGTGCATCTGCACGACTTATTTTGACCGAACCCCTGACACTTATCGGTGGCATTGAATCGTATGATATCACAGTGTCAGTAAAAGGCGGCGGTCTTATCGGACAGGCTGGTGCTGTGAGACACGGCATTACAAAAGCTCTTCTTCAGGTTGATCCTGAACTCCGATCCGTACTCAAAAAAGCAGGGTTCATCACCCGTGATTCCCGAGTGAAAGAGCGTAAGAAATACGGTCAGAAAGGTGCCCGAGCACGGTTCCAGTTCTCCAAACGTTAAGATTTTCTGTCCGCTTATTGATATATCAAGGGAGCAGGCTTTGCCTCGCTCCCTTTTTGTATATGTCAGGTCAGCTAGTGCTCAGTCGTCTGTGTTGACTCTGACCTGATCATATCCGCCTGGATTTGGGATTCCAACTCTTCGAGGTACTGGATTATTGATAAATATCCTTGACCCGAAGACCGCGCCTTTCTTCCTTTGGTCAATGTCGTTTTCTCCAATGAATGTTTTTTTCTTCCAGATGATTTATTGAAAATGGCATAACCCATGATATGTCCTTCCTTTTTTTTATTAATATACAACCATGGTCCAAGGATAGATGAAAATTTCCTGGTCTGCTATGAAATATCTCACAGGGAAAAAAGGATTGACCTTATGATGGAATAGTGGCTGTATAAGTGGAAAAAGAAAATGCCTGCCTGATGATTGTGCCACCGATAAGGTCACAGGTGAATGATAGGATGGCACCCAACACGTGAAGTGATTTGTTCCGGAGTTGGCCAACAGGCCGTGGATACAGACGTTTTTTAATGAGACTTTTCATGTCAAACAGAATCCTTTTGATTCAACCCCCCATAAGGGATTTTTATTTTACCCGCAAACGAAGCATTCCCTACGGGTTGATTTCCATTGCCGCCGCGCTTGAAAAAGACGGGTTTCCCGTTCTCCTTGTTGACGGTCTGGCTACCTCAAAATCCAAAGTCATACAAACACCAAGCGACATGGCCTATCTTGAGCCTTTCTACGGGAAGGAGGACCTGTCTCCCTTTTCCCTGTTTCACACCTTCAGGCACTTTGGTTACAGCGTTGAACATATCGGGCGTATGGCCAGGGAATCCGGGGCCTTTCTCGTGGGCATTTCATCCTTGTTTACAGCCTATGCTGATGAGGCCCTTGAGGTGGCAATGGAAGTCAGGAAACAGCTCCCTTTGAGTCGGATTGTTTTAGGGGGACATCATCCCACCCAGCTGCCCGAGGCTGTTCTAAGCCATCCGTGCGTTGATTTTGTGGTGCGAGGGGAAGGGGAGGCTGTCATGCCACACTTGGCCCGGGCCCTGGTCACCGGATCACCCCTTGACAGGATCAACGGTCTTGTATTCAGAAAAGACAGTGGGGCATTGCACATGAGCCCCCCCTCGTTCATGGACAGGCCCGATGAGTTCCCCTTACCCCGTATGGATCTGGTCAATCATGGATTTTACGGCAGGAAAGAAGGCGGTAGCGCTGTGATTACAGCCAGCAGGGGCTGCCCTATGAAATGCACCTATTGCTGTGTTGCATCGCCGGCTTCCCCTTACAGGAAACGATCCGTGGACTCGGTGTTTGAGGAAATCACCCAGGCTGTCACTGAATATGGGGTCAGGTTTATTGACTTTGAAGATGAGAACCTGACCCTGGACAAGGCCTGGTGCCTGGATCTGATGACACGGATTACAGATCATTTTGGCCATCTGGGCCTGGAACTCCGGGCCATGAACGGCCTGTTTCCCCCATCTTTGGATGATGACCTGGTGGCTGCCCTTAAGCAGGCAGGATTCACAGCCCTGAACCTGTCCGTGTGTACCCTGAGTCAACGCCAGCTCAAACGGTTCAGGCGGGTGGATGTCCGGGAAGCCCTTGAACGTGTCCTTTTGTCTGCCAAACACCATGGTATGACATCGGTATGTTATATCCTGGTGGGTGCGCCTGGCCAAACAGCCATGGAATCGGTTGATGATCTGATTTATCTTGGAACCAAGGATACCCTGGCCGGGGTTTCGGTTTATTACCCGGCTCCCGGCAGTTTTGATTATGACCAGCTGGCTAAAACACAGGGTCTGCCGGAAACGTTTTCACTGATGCGATCAACAGCTATCCCCGTGTCAGACAGCACCACCCGCCTGGAATCCGTGACCCTGCTACGACTGGGCCGGATTTTGAATTTCTCCAAAGAACTTAAAAAAAGAAACGTCAGCATCCACCCGTTAAAGCTTAGTTCATCGGAAATCCTTGATCCCAAAGACCGATTCCAGGTCGGAATCACACTGATAAACGCCTTTATGGAGGACGGCCTGATCCGGGGCATTGATGCAAGGGGCCAGGTTTATGTTCACACCGTAGACTCTAACGTTTGCCATGCTTTTAGGGCAAAATTCAAAACGGCGTAAGGTTCAGATAAACCACCAGGGGACAGCAAGGACATGCTCGGATATCATTTGCGGTGATTCAATGGAATAGATGATAAGTCCGGTATGACAGGTTTCTTCCGGAAAACAGGCTTTAGAAGAATGGAAGCCTTTGATGTCCTTTCCGAAATAGTTATATTGAAAAATAGGACTTCGACTCCTATTTTTCAATATAAAATTATTGGGCAGGCCCTATATCCGGTGTCTGATCATATGTTTGAGTTTTCGTGAAAGCTCGGAAGGCACAGGCTTGTCCTTGATGTTTGCGCAAAGTTGAATGGTTTTTTTCAGGGTTTCAAGGCATGCATTGCAGCAGCCACAGGATTCAAGGTGCTTTTGGATATCCCTGCACACATCATCGCCCAGTTCCTGATCGATGAATTCGGACAGCTTTGCAAAATACGCCTTGCACATGTCATGGTTATGGTCGGTGTTCATAATATTCCTTTAGATCATCCCGGACAAAGAGCCGGGCCCTGTGAAGCCGGACTTTGACATTGGCTGGGGTAATGGAGAGGATGTCCGCTGTTTCATCGGTGGAGAACCCTTCCATATCCCGCAGGACCAGAACCAGCCGGTAGGGGGTGGGCAATCGGGATATGGCATTCTGAATCTGGCCGGAAAGTTCCTGATTGAGAAGCTGGGCCACGGGCTCATGGGCCCAGGCCGGTGGAACCTGTTCCGGGGACGCATGATGGTCGGGCATCAACTCCTCCAGAGACAGATCCTTTTCTTTTATCGATCCGGTTTTGCGTTTCATTTTCCAGCAGACCGACGCGGCAATGCGGTACATCCAGTTCTTGAGACTGGCTTCCTGCCTGAAATCCTTTACATATCTGAAAATGTTTATAAAGCTTTCTTGGACCAGATCTTCGGCATCTTCACGACTTTTGCAGATTTTCAGACCGAAATTGTACAGCCTGGGCGAGTACTTGTCCACCAGGGTTTCGAAAAGACCGGTCTCACCGCGTTTAATCCCGTCAATCAAGGCCTGGTCTTCATCAGGGACCAGGCCTTGTGTGTTATTTTTTATCATGTTTTTTCTTGTCTGCCACCTGGCAGGAATCTTTCATTCATGTGCTGATTCCCATTTTGGGAAGAATGACAGCCTGGAGAAGATACCAGATTGCGATGATGGCAATAAAACTCAAAACTTCGTTCATGTTTCACTCCTTATATGATGTCACCTTTATTCTAAACTCTTTCCATAAACTATAGAACCTGAAAAATAAAAAAGGATACAAAATAAGTTTAAAAAATGTGTAACAATCCGTCCTCAGTAACGTTAAAGCTTTGATTTAGGCTATTCAGCCATTACGCTCCGGCCTTTGAGCCATTTACAGTTACCCACATATGTTTAAGCGTTGATGATGTGTTATGGGGTCTGTGACCCTTATTCAAAACCCATACCCCCAGCCACGATGAGTGACCCAAAAAAGGAGGTGATACCTGGAACGTGTATTATCATATGTCGTTTAAAAAAACGTTAAATGATCTATAAGGAGATACAGTCATGAAGAAAATAGTGTTTGCGAGTGCAATTCTTACGCTTTTATGTTCTGCGGTCTCGTTTGCCGTGCCTTCAACGGGTTTGACTCCCATAGAGATTCTTGGCAGACATCTTTATAAAGACAAAAATCTGTCCTATAATGGAACCCAGTCCTGCCAGGTCTGTCATCATCCCTTTGCGGGATTTGCGGATCGGCGAAATGCCCTTAACCCCGAGGTTAGTGTGGTTTCCCTGGGTGCTGACGGTGTGAGCAAAGGTGGCCGGAATGCGCCCACTGCTGCCTATGCGGGTTTCAGCCCTTCCCTTGATCTGGTGGGTGATCAGTGGGTGGGGGGGATGTTCTGGGATGGCCGGGCCGACGGTTCCGTGCTTGACGATCCCTTGGCTGAACAAGCCTTGGGGCCCCCTTTGAATCCTCTTGAAATGGCCATGGCGAGCAAGGACGCTGTCATCGCTGTTATCCAAGCGTCAACCTATGCCAATCTGTTTTTAACTGTGTTTGGACCCGGTGCATTCGATGACGTGGAAGTGGCTTACAATAATTTTGGCCGGGCCATTGCCGCTTATGAACGGTCCTATGAAGTGACGAGCTTTACATCAAAATATGACAAAGCGAAAAGTCGATTCACGGCTGCTGAAAATCGGGGTATGGCTCTGTTTGAATTAAATTGTGCCGACTGTCACAGCAGCGCCGCAGCCTTTGGAGCACCGGCGCCATTGTTTACCAATTATCAGTATGCGAATATCGGAGCCCCTGCCAATCCGCTGGTCCCGCTGCCTGAACCGGATCCTGGGCTGGGTGCAACGGTCTCAGATTCGAACCAGGATGGAAAATTCAAGGTTCCCACCTTGAGAAATATCGCGGCCTCACCGCCCTATGCCCACAATGGCTATTTTGCCTCTCTGAGGGATATGGTGGCATTTATTAATGACAGCAGTGCCTATATCCCGGAACTTGACCGGAATATTGTCGGCGATGTGGGTAATCTGGGCCTGAGTGACAGCGATGTTGATGATCTGGTGGCCTTTCTCCAGACACTGACCGATGGGTACTGATGGCACTTAGAGTGTTGTTGGGATAATCGCAATCAGGAACAAAATTGAAAAAATACAAAATGGTTGTATATGTTCCCAGGCTTCGGCCTGGGAACATATTTTTTTGCTTGGAGTTGTGAATTTTCAAATGGTGTTATAAATAAAAAATAACTTAGCGCTTATGGGGCAAACGAATTAAAATTCAGTCCTGCTTCTTAGCTCATACAGATTCCGGTCCGGATCATTTGCGGACAATATCTGATCAAAAGAAACCAGGCCAGCCTCGCCAAGGCCAAAGCTCACGGTATCGGGTTGTGTGAAAAGGGAGCTGCCTGCCACGCTGCCAATGACCTCGTCATCAATGAACAGGGTGAGGACATGATCACTGAATTTCATTTCCAGGAAAAACCAGGTCATATGGGGAATGACATCGTCAAAGATTTCTGTCTCTCCACGATAAACAATGCCCAATTGGGTCCCTTCAATGGATATGACAAACCGGCTGCTGTCCGATGCAAATGCTGAATCCCTGAACACGAACTGGGGTGGTGTGCTTGTGATGTCGAGTTGGATATAAAAGCCGATACGTCCTGTTTCAAATGAAAAATTATCACGATAAATATCACGGGCATGGTAGGTCGTGCCATTGACATATTTCCCGTTTTTGTACCAGTAGGGTGTCTGGTTGACAGGATCACTATCACGGACTTCGAACGTGATATCATATGCGCTGTCTCCCCTGTGAATGGAAGGCGGCCCGGTGTTGTCGCAGGCATGATAATAGGTGATGTCGTTGAATTCGGAACTTACCATGTATTCACCCGTAAAATTGATTCCTTGGATACGATAATCTTCGGCCTGTGTGGTCTCGTCCACCGTAATGTCGATGTGAGCAGGATTGAAAACATATCGGGTCAATGTTGGTGTGATGGTGTATGTCCCGAAATCAGTGGGGATGTCCAATTCAAAGTTACCATTTATGTCAGTTGAACTTGTGGCGCTGGCATCCCCGCTCACACGAAGTGTCGCATTGATAATGGGGTCATCAAAATAACGTGTTTTGAGGGTTCCGCTCAGGGTGTAGGCAACACGTTCTCCGGTAAAATCCAACCCATCCACCGTGGATTTGTTCGATTGGACATCGTAGCGTTCGGGGGTAAAGGCATAACGATTCAAGGACGGGGTGATCGTGTAATCGGCATCGTTGTTTGGCACCTCGAATTCATAGTTGCCATTGCTATCTGTTGTGGTTGTCCCATTGGTATTCCCGCTCAATACAAGGGTTACACCTTCAAGTGGGACTCCGTCAGCGGTCGTGATACACCCGCTTAATTTACAACCGGCAAGACCCATTGTGATGAAAATGATAAACGAAAAACATAAAATAGTGTTCATGTTTTTGCCCATAAGTCACCCCCCTTTTTTAATGAATAAATAATTTTAACCATATTAAATCATGAGTTTACCAAGATTTATATGAACAAACAATTATATCGAAAAGATAGGGTCCGGAACTGATTCGTTTTTGATAGAGTATGTAAATCATACTATCGTTAAAGAGTTGAGTCAATCTGCAATTTTAACAATGAAAAGAAGTTCCGCTGATATGGTATTTAATTATTGCGATTTAAAAAGGGTGTGCTTATAACAAGTGATCAGATAAGCCGCAAGATTAAACGATACCGTTTCAGGTTATTTGAACGCCAAATACATCATCATTTTTATGAAAAAAGTGAGTTTAAGCTGTTTTGAAGGTCCGTTGACATGACGGTCTATGACAATCAATTCCAGGAGGATTGGCCATGGCAGATGCGAGGGTTCCAAGGAAAAAGAGTCTTGATCCGGCAGTAAATCAGATGCTTGCCAAAGCAAAAAAAGAAAACATTCAAACCATATGGGACAGGTATGAGACCATGCTTCCCCAGTGCGGTTTTGGTGATACGGGTTTGTGCTGCAGACATTGTCTCCAGGGGCCCTGCCGCATTGATCCCTTTGGGGAAGGTCCCAGGGAAGGCATCTGCGGTGCCTCGGCTGATGTCATGGTGGCCAGGGGGCTGGACCGTGCCATTGCTGCCGGAACAGCAGCCCATTCGGGACATGCCAAGCATCTGGCTCACACCCTCTTGAAAATGGCCACGGGTAAGACAAAGGACTACCGGATCAAGGATGAAGCCAAATTAAAATCCGTGTCAACACGCATGGGAATTCCCGTGGACGGCCGAAGCATCGCAGATATTGCCAAGGATCTGGCCATGGCTGCCCTGGCTGATTTTCATGAAAAGGAAACCCCGGTCATGTGGGCAGCCACAGTGGTGCCACAGAAACGTGTGGATGTTTTATTGAAACATGGCCTGGTACCCAAAGGCATTGACCATGAAATCTCCGAAATCATGCACCGGACCCTTTACGGTGTGGATGCCGACGCTGTAAATCTGCTTCTCGCGGGACTGCGATGCGGGGTGGCGGATCTGGCCGGATGTTATATGGGCACGGACCTGGCGGATATTCTTTTTGGTACACCCACCCCTGTGAAAAGTGAGGCCAATCTGGGTACCTTGAAAAAAGACTGGGTGAACATTGCCTTGCACGGACACAATCCTGTGTTATCGGATATTCTGGTGTCCGTGGCTGCCCAAAAACAGGATATGGCCAAAGCCAAGGGCGCGGCAGGCTTTAATCTGGTGGGGATCTGCTGCACGGGAAACGAGATCATGATGCGCCACGGCATTCCTTCCTGCACCCATTCGGTGAGCCAGGAGACTGCTATTTTAACTGGGGCGGTTGATCTGATGGTGGTGGATTACCAGTGCATCATGCCCTCGGTGGCAACGGTGGCCCAATGCATGGGGACCCAGGTTCTGACCACCATGGATTTGTGCAAAATCACGGGAACGGATCACATGGAATTTTCCGAAGAAGAAGCGGGTAAAAAGGCCGAAGAAATACTGGCCATGGCCGCTTTAAATTATGCGAAACGAAAGGGGAAACCTGTTGAGATTCCCGATGTGAAAACACCTGTGGTGGCAGGGTTTTCCGTGGAAGCCATTGTGGCGGCCTTATCTAAATTGAATGCCGTTGATCCCTTAAAGCCGTTGGTGGATAATCTCAAAGCAGGAAATATCAGGGGGGTGTGCCTCTATGCCGGGTGCAATAATGTAAAGGTGCCCCAGGATGAAAATTTCGTGATCATGGCAAAAAAAATGCTCAAGGAAAATGTTCTGATCCTGGCCACAGGTTGCGGTGCAGGTGCTTTGATGCGACATGGCCTCATGGATCCGGCCAATGTGGATGCGCTGTGCGGGGATGGCATCAAGGCTGTGCTCACGGCCATTGGAGAAGCCAACGGCCTGGGCGGTCCCCTTCCTCCGGTGCTTCACATGGGTTCCTGTGTGGATAATTCCAGGGCCGTGGCCCTGGCCGTGGCTGTTGCCAATTATCTGGGAGTGGATACGGATGCCCTGCCTGTGGTGGCCTCGGCAGCCGAAGCTGTTTCGGAAAAGGCCGTGTCCATCGGCACCTATGCGGTGGCCGCAGGCCTGCCCACCCATGTGGGGGTGATGCTGCCTGTCATGGGAAGTCCCCTTGTGGTGGAGGTGCTTACGAAAACAGTCAGGGACGTGACCGGAGGCTATTTTATCGTTGATCTGGATCCCGAGTCTGCGGCAGACAAACTTCTTGCTGCCATTGATGAGCGTCGAAAAGGTCTTGGGCTTTGATGTGAAAAACCAAAGGAGATCACCATGGATCAGATAAAGGAAATTTTTGTTCGAAAAGATCTGTGTATGGGATGCCACAGCTGTGAGTTAGCCTGTGCTGTTGCCCATTCAGCATCAAAAAATATATATGAGGCCATGGGGGAACACCCCATGCCCAAATCCAGGGTCTACGTTGAGACGGTGTCAGCCAGTGTTCCTGTTCCCATCCTTTGCCGTCATTGCGAAGATGCACCCTGCATGCACGCCTGCATTGCCGGGGCCATTCATCGCACAGCTGACCAGGCTGTGGTCACGGATGCCGATAAGTGCATTGGCTGCTGGACCTGTGTGATGGTCTGCCCCTATGGGGTCATCGGCAGGCATCTGGAGGCCAGGAAAGCCTACCGGTGTGACCGGTGCCAGGACCGGGATCAACCGGCATGCGTGTCTGCCTGTCCCACCAAGGCTCTTGTGTATCAGACGGTGACGGACTTTTCCAAGGACCTGCGGCGGAAAGCGGCTGAGGAATTGAGCCGGGGTGAGGGGAGATGATATGGCCGCGAACCAGACTTATGTGATTATCGGAGCCAGTGCAGCAGGTCTGTCCGCAGCCTGCGCCATTGTTAAAACAGAACCGGAGGCTAAGGTCACGGTCCTGTCCGAAGAAACAGATTCGCCTTACTTCAGACCCATGATTCCGTTTATCATCAGCGGTGAGAAATCCCCGGCTGATGTGGCCATGACCGGACAGGGGCCGTATCAGGCAAAGGGCATTGATCTGCGTCTGAATACTCGGGTTGTCAGTCTGGACACCCACAGCAACCAGGTAAAAACAAAATCCGGGGATACGGTCTTGTTTGATCGTCTTTTGATCGCTTCGGGAAGCAGTCCTTACATCCCCAGGGATATTGAGGGGACTGGAATCAAGGGTGTCTATGCATTGCGAACCCTTGCCCAGGCCCGGGATGCAGCCCAGCGGTCATCTTCGGCCCGGCATGCCATTCTTCTGGGCGGAGGCCTGCTCAATCTCAAGGCGGCCTTTGCCCTTTTGGAAAAAAAAGTTGCCGTGACTCTGGTGGTGTATTCCCCGGAAATCCTTTCCCAGCTGATGGAGCCTGATGATGCGGTGATGATAAGGCAGGCCCTTGAACATGCAGGTCTGAAAATCATGACCGGCAGGTCCGCAAAAACCATTGTGCAAGGGCCCAATGGGGTCAAGGCCGTGATTCTGGATAACGGGGTGGATATCCCGTGCGACATGGTGTTCATCGGTAAAGGGGTCCGGCCCTGTGTTGATTTTCTGAAATCATCGGATATGGAGATTGACCAGGGCGTGGTGGTGGATCCATACACCCGGACCAGTCGGGAAAACATTTTTGCGGCAGGCGATGTGGCCGTGACCTTTGACCCTGTCACCGGAAACAGGGTCGTGACCGGTCTCTGGACCAATGCGGCTGAAATGGGCCTGTGCGCCGGAAAAAATATGGCCGGCGATCCCACGGCCTATGCCGGAACATTCGGCGTGATGAACGCCACCCAGGTGGCTGGCCTCCCCTTTGTGTCTATGGGGCAGGTCCATCCGGGCAGCGGAGACTATGAGGTCCATCGGAATGTTTCCGGGAATGCCTACCGGAAACTGGTGTTTTCCAAAGAGGGCAAACACCTGGTGGGTCTGGTAATGGTGGGCGATATCACCCATGCCGGTCTTTATCGCTATATCATGCGTGAACAACGAGACATCAGGCGTGTCAAAGAAAAAATCATCGGGCAGACTCTGACCAGTGCTCATCTGATGTACGGCTGAAACATAAACACAGAGAAGAAAGGATTTTGGTGATTTTTTACTCACCACCCGTTCGCATAGCTCACTGAAGCACACGAAGAGCACAGCGCGGCAGACAGTGTTCCAATGTCCGTGTTCGTCCGTGGTTTTCTGTGTTCGTCCACGAAAGAAATAGCCTGGACAAACACGGACTGTCACAGACAAACACGGACATGTTCCGCAGACGGTGTTCAAATGTCCGTGTCAGTCCTTGGCCGTCTGTGTTTGTCCACGAAAGAAATAGCCTGGACAAACACGGACTGTCACAGTCAAACACGGATATGTTCTGCAGACGGTGTTGCAAGGTTAAACTGCTTTTTTTCAATCCCAGGCAAGGCCTGGGATTTCTATAATCACCATGAAGGTCTTGAAGAGCACAGCGCGGCATAGCCGCAAACACATTTTTTTTAACCACCCGTTCGCTACGCTCTCTGAAGAACACGAAGGGCACGAAGGAAAGCAAATACTTTTAGTAAGCTATTTTCTTATGGCTTCAACTTCCAGCAAAAAAAACTAAATTTTACGAGATAGTAGCACAGAGCGGCAAAGCCACAACCAAAAGCGTCGTCTCTCACGAAGGCACAAAGAGCACCCAAGTGAGATCATCGCACGGGAGGGTAGGGGCACGATGCGTCGTGCCCGTGTTTGCCTCTCGACAGCGGACATTTGACTCATCCCAAAATACATTTTTGGGGCCCCCGGCAGCAAGGATAATCGTTTGCCCTTCTTCGTGGTTAAACCTTTTTTTAGTCACCATGAAGGCCATGAAGTTCATGAAGGAAGGCATGCCTCTGGCGGCCAGCTTCCCCGCCTTCGCGGGGACAAGCTAAAAAAAGCTGGGCAAATGGGTTATGGTGATTGATGTGTAAGAATTGGGCCAATGATGAAGCGCATCAAAATATCAGATGGATTATGACCCCCATTGCGAGATTACCGGGAATTTTTTTGCCTCGGTCCAGAATAAAATGCACTGGGCCATCCCCGGTCATACGGCCGTAGAGCTGATTTCCCAGAGGGCGGATGGCCCGGAAGCCCAATATGGGGTTGACCGCATGGAAAGGCGGTCGTGTTCGAAAGGGTGCTGTGACTATTGCCAAAAACTATCTAATGAATTTTGAATCCCCAGGAAATCAGATACCCGTTCATAGAGGCCGACGAGCAGGCACGGGTTAACGGGGCAATAAATAACCACTCAAGATTAATAGACTTAAGCAGCGTTTTGCCAGATTCCAAGGTCCAGGGCTTTTCGTTTGATATCATCCAGTTCTTTTCCCATCCGTTTGATTTCCTGTTCCAGTTCATGGCATGTTTCCGCCGCTGATTTCAGGCTTTTGTTTAAAGAGGCGGCGCTGATTTCAGAATCGTTCTTCTGACCCAGCGCCCTGCTGGCCATGCCCCCGTCATTGATTTTCAGGCAATGCTGTGCACATTGCTCCCATCTGACGATGTCGTTTTGGGCTTGTTTGAGTTGATGTTCAAGTTTTTTTTGGGTGTCCATGGCTTCCGCTTCATTTTGTCGTGCCTTACAAAGAGTTTCTTCCATATCGCAGATGATTTGACGAACCATGCCTTCGAGATTCTCATTAGGATCAACCACGGGCTTGATGTTTTCTGGAAAAAGCCCTGGCATACTTTTTAAGCTGTGTTTCATAACAACCTCCTTTAATGTCTTCCATGTTAAGCAATGCATATGCCAAGTTTAATATGTATTGTATTAACAAACTGATTTTTAAACTGATTTTTAATTCCACTCCCGAATATTCCTTCAAATGCAAAAGGCGATGAATGGATACTTTTTATCCAGTTTCTATAAATGTGTATATTTTACCCGGATATCATGCCCATCGCTTCATGACCTTTATGGTGAATAAAAAGTCGACAACAAGGACCCATGAAATGCAACTTGTTTAAAGACAATGTTATAAAGGACTTTAATCTTATTCATAAATCCATGTTGCCCCTCACCCGGGTCAATCAGTTGAGCAAAAACGTTCGTACATTGTAGGGGTATGGCGCGCCGTGCACCTATCTGGATTGCAACTTATACTTTTGAGGTGATTTTTTGTATTCTTCATGTCCTACATTATAGTCCACATGATTTCCCATACTGACATAGACCACTTAATGCTAATATTAGGATAATTATGTAAGCTGTTCACGGAATTACATTCCTGACCTATACCCTGAGCCCCCTTGTCTCAGGCTCCTGCCCTGGGAGGGTGTGCCGCATGGCTTCAGCCATGCCCATGGGAGGCCGAGCTTTCATTATAGAATTGTTGACCCAATGATAATAATATTCGCCTGAATATTTGATGCAATGTTGTCATGCCATTATTCTGAAATTATTGAATATTTATGATTTGTCAAGAATAAAGATTTGACCCAACACCCCAACACCCGCTATACTTTGGCCCAGCAAGATAGACTTATTTTTCATTTTCATTATCCCTCCATAATTTTATTGACATCATTTATTACAAGTAAATATACTTGTAATAAAAATCAACAAAAAAACGGAGGATTTATGACTGAAGACAAAAAATCAGCCAAGCAGCTACAAGCACAGTACGCAAGGCTGGTATCGCGACTGGGGAAAGTAGGATTAGTTTTGCAGGGAACAATTACAGAAAGAAAGATAGTGCGGGAGGCCCCGAAGGATCCGTCAAAAGAAAAAACCTATGGCCCTTACTACCAGTGGACGTTCAAAAAAAATGGGAAAACGACTACGATAAACCTCACCGCAGGTCAAGCCAAATCTTACCAAAAGGCCATTGACAACAATCGCGAATTAGACAATATTATCAAGAAAATGAAGGTGATATCACTTCTTCTATGCCAATACACAACTACACCCGTTAAAAAACGGAAAAGACATACAAAAACTTAAGTTAGTGCCATTCTAAGGTGACCCCGGAATTCAACACCATGACCGCCTACAATGTGGATGTCTTCCGGGAATTTGTCTTTTGAAGCACCTTTCTCAAACGCTATAAGGTCAAAGACGACATCCGGAAAAAAATCCGGCGCAGCGATACGGAGATGATGCGGTTCGGATTCGATTTCATCAAACTCACTTTTTTCAACATGCCGGTCAAGCGTTTAGGGCCTCGCAAAAAATAAACATTCAATGCATTGTGAATTTTGATGGCCCTGTAAAAAGTCAGAAGTAGTATTAAATACAAAATTGTAATAAACGAACATTTCGAAACATATTTGCAATCTTAAATTTATCTTTTTTTTGACTTTGCTCTTTGAAAATCAAAATCAGATGGAATATT
>JAHIRD010000066.1 GCA_018818835.1 Pseudomonadota bacterium | reverse complement strand
GATATGGATTCCGGGTCACAAAAAGCCGTGCCCGGAATGACACAGCGGAGTGATAGGCCATGACCTACTCTTCTGTTACATATCGTTTTAATTGCCTTCATGGATTTCCCACGTCTCGTCATGGAAGCCTGTGAACGTATACAAACAAGGGAATAATAGTTTTTCTTCGTGCTCTTCGTGGCCTTCAGTGAGCTACGCGAACGGGTGGTTTAAAAAAAATAAGTTTACCAACAAATCAATAGGCATCCAGAGACGAATCAAAAAAACAGCTCGAGCCACCTGCATCAGCCCCCACAATGTTAGAAAGTCCGGGGTCTGCATTCGGAAGTATCACATCTGTGCTCCCTGATGCACCACCCATTCCCACCATAATTCTTTCATCCCTGGCCACAGCACCCTTGACCGGCATGCTGTCAATACCCGCTCCAATGGATTTGGAATCCATAAAATTTTCCCAACTCTTGGTGCTATTCACGTATGAAAGCACCTTGAAGTAATTCACATGTTCAGAATCGCTGGCCATCGTATTCCAGCCAATGACAATCTCATCCTTTCCGTCATGATCAATATCACCGCAAACGGGACGGGTTTCGCCAGACACGTCATTGTATTCGGGCCATTCAATCCGTGCCCAATCCGATAGTACCGCATTATTATTCTGGAACTCAAAAACTGCCATCTGGCCATCTCCGCCATAACCCAGACCCACCACCAGCTCAATATCACCGTCTCCGTCAAGGTCACCGGTTGAAGGCCATGTTTCACCATTTATTTCTGAGTATTCAGGCCAGTCAATGGCCCCCCAAATCACATGGGACCAGGCATTCGAAACGTTCCTGAACACCTCGAACTTTCCTCCGGGAATGGTGGTATCTCCGCCTCTGGAACTCAAGCCCGCAATAATTTCATCAATCCCGTCTCCGTCAATATCCCCGCATACAGGACGAACCTCCCCGTTTATTTCATTGTAATCCGGCCATTGGACAGCCAGCCATGACTCATGCATTAGCGCACCGTTATCATACCCGAAGACCTCTAAATATCCTTTCCCATAGGGGCCCAGTCCGATAATAATTTCGTCTTTTCCATCACCGTCAATGTCCCCGCATGCAGGCCATGTTTCGCCGTTGCTGTCATTGTAATCAGACCACTCAACCCGGCCCCAGGCAAGATGGGAATAATCATGGTCCAGAATCTGGAAAAACCCTCCTGGGATTAACAGGTCGGACACAACCGAGCCAAAACCGATAATCATCTCGTCCAGGCCATCCCCATCAATATCACCCATGGCGATGCGTGCTTCACCGTTCATTTCATTGTAATCGTTCCAGCCACTTTTCAACCAGCGAAGGTGCGCAAAAAAAGAGTCGAGTATTTCAATGGTGGGATTCCCATTAATGTCCTGAATAAATGCTGTTTGAGTTTGGGGGACAAACCCATCAAAACTTTTTTCTCCGGGGCTGTCCGCTAAAATCACAAATGCCGGGTTCTCTTCTTCGGGTTCTGAATCTGTATCACTCCAGGCAGGGTCAACAGGTATACTTACGGGATCAGCGTCAAGGCTTAGGACTACCCAATCGGAAAAATCACTGGAATTCCCGCATGAATTAAAGGCTTTGACTGCGAAATGATAGGTTTTTCCACCTTCAAGATTCTCAAGGACATAGGTGGTCCTATCAACAATATGATCCGAGTTGTTCATGTCTGTTTCAGGACCATTGTTCCAGTAAACCACATAATAATCAGCATCGCTGTTCACATCCCAGGAAAGGGATACGTTCCCGGCGTTACAAGGGGCCTCTCCCATGAGAACAAAAACCAAAGCACACACGATAAGGAAAAAAACAACGCGCCTTGATCTCTGATCATTTTCTTTTTGAATATTTTTTTTCCCCCATCTCCATACCATAGAATATACCATATTTCGTGCACCCCCATGCACGTCATTACATCTCTTTGTTACTGATCTGGCAACATACTATTGATCACATCCGATTCGATTCTTCAGCCCGAATCAATGCCGCCACTTTGTTGAGATCCGGAACATTCCCCAAAATGGGAAGCCCAATATATCGTGCAATCTGACGTTCCGACTTGAATGACGGATCATTCCATTCAAGAAAACCAAATAGTATCAACACAAGAATAATGGATGCCATGGTGCAATATATAAGCGGCCTCAAACGTTCAGGGCGCCAAACAGCTCGAATTTCATAGACCTCGATACCGCCGGATAGATCCGGCATGATACCCGGGCCCTCGTTGTTGCTCCGAACAAGTCCCTCAAGGGCCTTTTTCACAAGCCGGTCCGAATAAAAGGAAACGAGAATATCTCCCACTTCCCTGCTTTTACCGAAATAACTGATCTGAACAGTATTTTTGCCTGCTAAAACCATATTCATGGATGTTTTTATGACATCATCCATAACTGGCCCGTATTTTTCAGCCCAACCCGACAGTAAGGTCCCTGTAATCTTGTTAAGGGCATACGCGTTCAAAAAAAAGGCCGAAGGATCTTCATTGAGCTCCTTGAAGGCCATAAACCCCACAGGATTTGTTAGAAGCGCCACCGGAGAATCTTCAGAAATAGTCACGTTCTGAACAACTGTATAACGGTCTGGGAAAATAGCAGATACGATTAAAAACACAGCGGGAATAATGAATATCACCAAAGCCAACAACCGTCGCTTAACAATTCCGTAATAATATCTTTTCACATTAAAATTCATTGTCTCTCCTTGATTCCCACTATTATGCGATGGGATTCTGCCATTGATTTGCAACGATACCCAAAATATTCGCTCCAGCTGTTTCGATGGCTGTACAGGCCCGTTTCAATTCCTGGCGTGGCGTGACATTGGTCAAGGTAACAAGGACGACTCCATCAGAGGATTTTGAAATTTCAATGGGATCGATCATCCGATAATTCGTGGGAAAAGCTGCTGCTGTATCGACGATCACGACATCATACTCGGCCTTTGCTTTTCTCAGCAATTCAGAACTGGGGAAATGCCTGAATTCCTCATTCCTTTCAGTCATCGTTTCTTTTAGTGCAGGCAGGAGATCCAAATTGTTTATTAATGTGTGCCTGACAACCTGTTCCATGGGCCCACCATTGGTATAGCCGTCAACCATATCCCCCATATCCACATCAAAAATCTGATGAAGAATCGGTGCATACCAGTTGAAATCCACCAGCAGAACCCGATTATCGTTTCTCTTTGCAGCAGCAATTGCAAGACCTGCAGACAAAGTGGATTTGCCCTCCCCTTGAGACCCGCTGGTCACCACAATACAGACCGAACCCTTGATCGAAGATTCTATGACTGAATAAATTCGCTTCATCTCTGCGATGCGACCAAGCAATTCAATCTTATTAACGTGTGAAGAATTCATTACATTCATCTCCCTTTGTTATCCCCATAAACAAAGCATACCTCGATTTTGTT
>JAHIRD010000065.1 GCA_018818835.1 Pseudomonadota bacterium | reverse complement strand
TTGATCATAAAAATTGCCTTTATATTATTGATAATATTAGACTTCTTTATCAAATTTCAATGAAAAAGGCAAGTGTTAAATTTGCAATTTTATAATTTTTTCAGTAACTTAACTTGAATTACTTTTTACGAGTTCATCATTTTTTATAAGCCCCAAAAAAGGGGGCGGTATAATCAAGATTGACGTGTGGGAGAATCATCTTGGTGAGGTGGTTAAATACAGCATGGCATACATAAACCATCTAATATTTTCTGGGGACAATGGCCGTGTTCTCGGCTACGACAACACCCATGCCCATCATCACCGCCACTTTATGGGGGAAATATCTGACGTTGACGACTTTACAACGTATTTTGATATTGTTCAGCGGTTTGAGGACGAAATAAAGGAGTTTATAAAATGAGTATACAGATAAAGCCGGGATCTCTATCCGATTTCTTTGATTCTGCAAAGGAGACGGCAAAAGAAATCGATGCCGGAAAGAAAATAACACCCAAAAATACCATCTGGGTGTCGCCCTCAGATCTGCTGGCGATTTTGAAGCCTGAACGCACAAAGCTCATTCAGCATTTGAGGGGAAAAAAGCGATCATTTTTTTCAGAATTGATGACCGATATGAATCGTACGCCGGTAAGCCTCAACAATGATTTAAAGCTGCTTTCGAAATACGGCCTGATCCATGTATACAAGGAAGCCAATCCCGGACATGGCGTACGTAAGGTGATTGAGTTGTCCATGCCCAAAGAGAAAATTGAATTTAAGGCTGAGATATAAGGCCGTGCGAAGAAGCAAATGGGGTCGGGCAACCGCAGCAACATGCTTGAATTAATGCAAATGACCTCAAAAAAAGCCCTAAAAGCACCCCCTGTGTCAGGATGGTTGTTGCATGAATCAAAACTCGCTATAAGAGGGGGCAAGGATCATGCTGATCCTTGTGGCAGCCATCCTTGAAGCATTCAAATAACCTATTTATCAAACTTTTTAAAAGTTTGGCTCCCGGCAGGGCCGCCGGAGGCTAAGTCTTTTGCCCTTCTTCGTGGCCCTTCGTGTCCTTCAGTGAGCGACGCGAACGGGTGGTGAAAAAAAGTATTTTATCTTTTGAAGATTTTGAAGATTCGTTTGATGTTTATAGGCCCCATGGGACGTATAAGACCCATGGGACCTATGAGGCGTTTTTTGAACGTAGCTTCGAAGAACTGAATTACTTTTGTTTCAGTTTTTTCATGAGGGCATCAATGCGTTCATGGTTGTCTTCGGAGCCGATATAGCTTCGAAAGAGCCATTCCTGCTGTTTCATGGCGCCGTCGAGATCTTCGTCGAGAATGATATTGGCCAGCATTTTTGTTTCGGCTAAGCAGGTTCGGTCGTAAGTGGCCATGGTTTTGGCGATATCCATGACGTTGGTCAGGAGTTCACCTGTGGGAAAGACCTTGCTGACATAGCCCATGCGTTCGGCTTCGTTGGCATCGTAGATGCGGCCGGTCAGGGCCACTTCTTTGGCACGGCCCAGACCTATGATCCGCCACAGGGGATCCATGATGGGAGTCAGGGACAAAGCAATTTCACGCTGGCCGAATTTGGCCCGCTCGGACGCATAGCGGATATCGCACATCAGAGTCAGATCAAAGCCACCGGCAATGGCCGGACCGCCCACGGCAGCGATCACAGGCTGGCTGCAGAACATGATGGCCCGGTAAGCCCTGTGAAACAAAGCCGTAAACTCCTCATTGCTGACCTTTTCAATGGTCCGGATCACATCAAGGTCAAAGCCGGCGGAAAACATGGTCTCCCCACCGGTGAGGACCACCACACGGATATCCTCCCGTTGACTGATCTGCCCGAACAGGGTTTCAATTTCACCCAGCACCTCCGGAGACAGTGCATTTTTTTTCTCGGGGCGATGGATGGTGACCGTTGCCACCCCATCCCCCGTGTCCAATTTTAAATATCGCAAGTCCATATCAAAAAGCTCCTGTCATGGTCCGAAAGGTTTGATCAATCCTCTGTAATTCCGCTCAATTTTTTGGCATGTTTCTGTTTTTCCTTCATGTTTACCTGACGAGCGATCATGATGCGCTGGGCCTGGGGAGATCCGGCACCATGCATGGACTCGGTCAGGTACCCCACGGCAGCGGTACCCAATGTGAGATTTTCGATCAGCCTCAGGATCCTCATCCGGTTTTCCGTGGAAACCGTGGCATTGCCCTTGAAGTATTTTTCAACCCATTTTCCGGTTTCAGGAGATCGGAAATCCTGTTCCGAGGGCAGGGTAACCATGAGACCACCGGCCACATCCTGGGCCAGACGACCGATTACATAGGGGAACCGGGTAACGTTCTGTTTGCAGACATTGGCCAGCAAGGTGTTGACGCAATAGGTTCCGCTGGGCTCCTTGTGGCCTTCGGATGCACAGGCCAGGGACCCGCAGAACAGGGTTTCGTTCAGATGGTTCATTTCAATGATCTTGTCCTTGATATGGGAGGCCTTTTCCACGCCGTTGTACTCGGCTATGGTCTGGGTGGCACCGATCAGTACGTCGCCCACGCCCGTTTTGCAGGCATAACTCTGGCGGTGGTAGGACGCAAACACTTCCACCAGCTTTCCGGCAAATTCAAATTCCTTGTACATGAAGATTCGGTCCCAGGGCACAAACACATCATCGAAAACCACCAGGGCTTCATGGCCGCCGAAGAAGCGGTTGCCCATGTCTATGGTCCCCCCTTCCAGCTTGCGGGTGTCGCAGGACTGGCGTCCCATGATGTAGGTGATACCCGGAGCATCGCTGGGCAGGGCAAAGGATACGGCATAATCCTTGTCTTCCTCACCCAGGGATATGGTGGGCATAATGATGATTTCATGGGAATTCACAGCACCGGTCTGGTGAGCCTTTGCTCCCCGGACCACAATACCGTCGGCCCGCTCTTCCACAACCCGGAGGAACATGTCCGGATCACTCTGTTTATGGGGCGGCAGACCCCGGTCTCCCTTGGGATCGGTCATGGCCCCGTCAATGACAAGATCTTTGTCCTGGGCCATTTCCAGGTAGGAAAGAAATCGCTTGTTGTAGGAGGTTTGATATTTCTGGTCGATATCATAGGTCACGACGGACAGAGCATTTAAAGAATCCATGCCCACGCAGCGCTGGAAACAGCAACCGGTGTGGGATCCCAGGAGACGTCCCATCTTGGTCTTTTTTACAAGATCCTCGGTGCTCTGGTGGATGTGGGTGAAACGGTTAATCCGTTTTCCGCTGATGTGGCTGATGGCGGTCATGATATCCTGGTACTCGGGATCTCCGGCCAGTTTATAGGTATAAGCCACGGCGTTCATGGAGGGGCGGATGATGGGATCATCCACCACGTTTTTCACACGTTTGCCGAACATATACACCACGAGGTTGAGTTTTCGTAAGCTTTCTTCGTATTGTTTGGGGGTCATCATGATAAGAGTCTCCTTTTTTGTTTAAAAATCAGGCTAATCATTAAAATAAGAGGCAGGACATTCCACACTGATGGGGTCCTCGGCCGTGAGCCGCTCTGCCAGGGCATTGATCTTGGGAAGTTCGTAACTGACAAAATATCTGAAACACAGGACTTTCCCTTCGTAAAAATCCCTGTCCTTTTGCGAGGGGTTTTTCGTCAGGGCTTTTTTTGCAGCAAGGGCCTGGCAAAGCCATTGCCATGATAAGGCAACCAGGCTGAACAGGTCCAGATACAGAACCGCATCGGCCAGAAAAATTTCCGTGTTCTTTTGCTGGGCAAGGTCCATGAGATGCCCGGTGACCCGATCAAGGGTCCCAAGGGCCTGGGCAAGTTTTGTTCCATAGGGGCTAAGGTCCAAATGAGTCTGGGCCTGATCAAGTGCTTTATTCACTTCCTCAAGGAACAGGGTGTAGGCCTTGCCCTGGTTCATCATCACTTTTCGGCCCAGGATATCCATACCCTGGATGGCGGTGGTGCCTTCGTGAATGGGATGGATCCGGGCATCACGGTAAAGTTGTTCCACGGGAAAATCTTCGCAGTAACCATAGCCCCCAAAACACTGGAGGCTCTGACTAACGGACAGAATGCCGTATTCGGATGGAAAGGTTTTGGCCACCGGCGTGAGAAGCTCCAAAAGCAGGTGGTATTTTTCCCGGTCCGGGCCCGTGCTGACCCGTTCCATGTCCGCATAGGCGTAGCACTGCATGATCAGGCACAGGGCACCTTCGGTCACTGAACGCTGGTACAGGAGCATGCGTTTGACATCCGCGTGCTCGATGATGGGGACCATGGGGCTGGCCGGATCTTTCTGGCCTGGTTTTCGTCCTTGTTTCCGTGTTTGAGTGTAGGCAAGGGCCGCATAATAGGCCGCGCTGGCAATACCCGTGGCACCCAGGCCAACACCAAGCCGGGACTCGTTCATCATCTGGAACATATAGAACAGGCCTTTGTGGGGTTCACCCACCAGATATCCCCGACAATCCCCTTTTTCGCCCATGACCAGTTGGGTGATGGGGCAACCCCGGTAGCCCATTTTATGATAGATTTGTGATACCACCACATCATTGGGTACAGGGTTTTCATTGTCATCACATCGCAGCTTGGGAACCACAAACAGGGAAATGCCCTTGACCCCAAGGGGTGCCCCCTCAATCCTGGCCAGCATCAGGTGAATCACGTTGTCCACGCCATCATGGTCCCCACCTGAGATAAATACTTTTTGGCCACTGATACTGTAATGCCCTTCAGTGCAGGGCTGGGCAGTTGTGGTGATGTCAGCCAGAGAGCTTCCGGCTTCGGGTTCGGTGAGGGCCATGGTCCCCTGGAATTGTCCGGCAAGCATGGGGGGGAGGTACTCTTTTTTAAGGGCCTCGCTGCCATAGGATGCAATAAGGTTGGCTGCACCCCGGGTGAGTTCCGGGTATACGCTGGCCGAATAGTTTGCGGCAATGAACATATAGGAACAGGCACCTGCGACGATCCAGGGCAGCTGATCTCCGCCAAGCTCTTGGGGAAAGGTTGCGCCGATCCACCCCCCCTGCCCTGATTCCCTCATGATTTTTCTCACCTGGGGATGAACCAGAACCGACCCGTTTTTATATTCCGGGGGTTTGCGGTCCATCTCTTCGAAAATGGGATAATACAGGTTTTTGGCCAGCTTCATGGCCTCGGCAAGAACCATGTCGAACATTTTTTTTGTATGCTGGCTATAGTGATCGTGGGTGCAGAGTGATTGAGCATCAAAGACATCGTATAAAAGAAATTTCACATTTTTTTCACTGGCGAATTTTCCTTGCATATGTATCAGATCCTTTTCTATTCATGGCGACTGTGCCCTGTCATGGGTGACAATCGGATAAAAATTGAGCGAAATTCTATTATAAGTAAAGAGTTTACAGCCTGTCAATCTTTTTTAAACGCCCATAATATTCCCTTTCATTTTTAACAATAAAGCTCTATCTTAGAGTATAGTAGATCATTTGCCCCATGTGTGTCTACTGACAGAATGTCCTTGTTTTAGGGAAATGATCAGGTGAATATATATTGAATGTTGCTCAGTTATTTGATTTTAAATCAATGATACTTGAATATCCCTTTTCCCTGGTGTAAAACGAATTTCAGGCAAGGGGGAATAAATCACTTATAAAACAGGGGAAATACGATTGATCAGTCTATCCAAAAAGGAGAGAATCCTTGCAACTGCCGTTGCCATTTTCAGGGAAAAGGGAAAAAAAACCACGATTTCCGAAATCGGCAAACAGGCTGGTGTCACAGACTCCATCATTTATCATTATTTTAAAAATAAGGAAGACCTCCTGTTTTATGCTGCCGGTGAGCAGGTCCGGGCCCTGACCACCCTGCTGACAAATCATCTTGAAGGCCACACGCTTCCCCTGGATCGTTTCAGAGAGTTTCTGTGGCTTCAGCTTCACTATCACGATAAAAACCCCAACTACACGAATCTTACGATTTTTGAATGCCGGTCCAAAGAGCGGTTTTTTCATCACGAGTCGTTTCAGTATTTCAAAGACTGGACAGCCATCATGAAGGGTATCCTTAAAGACGGCATGGAAACGGGTGTTTTCCGAAACGATCTGTCCATTCCCGTGGTCCGGGATGCGGTTTTCGGCCTGCTGGACATGGAGTCCATCCACAGCCTGGCAGCGGGTGAAACAGCAGAAGCTAACTCGGATATCCACGATATCATGGCTTTGTTTCTGCCCATGCTTTGCCAAAGAGCCGAACATGCGGAGGACGAATCCAACAAGGCCCTTCGCATTCAAAGCGCAGCCGAAAGTATCTTTGCCCAGAAAGGGTATGACAACACGACAACCCTGGATATTTCACGAAAAGCCGGGGTTGCGGAAGGAACCCTCTATGAATACTTCAAAAACAAGGAAGACCTTCTTTTTTCCACCTTGGGAAACCGACTGGAAACCCATTCGGGAATTTTTCGTGAAATCAGCACCCGGCAGTCCCCTTTGGTGAAATTGAAACAGATGATTCAGCATCATTTTTTCATGTATCTGAGCCAACCTGAATTCATGAAGGTCTTTATCTTTGACGGAATTTTCAACAAACGCTTCTTTCGGTCAGCTGCAAAAAAAAGTTACACGGCCTATGTGACAGCTCTTTATCCGGTTCTGGACCAGGGGAAAAAAGAGGGCTGCATCCGCCCGGAAATCAACAACAGGATTTTCAAAAATCTCTTTATCGGTGTTGCAAGCCATATGACCTTGCGCTGGTATTTTCGCAGAGATGACACCCGCATTGATAAATTTTCCGAAATCAATGAAGCGGTGACCTTGCTCATGCGTGCTGTCAGTCTCGGAGACGACTGAGTTCACGCGTTTTAAGGTTTTTTCCCTGTGGCAAGGAACAGGGTGTATTTGCGTATCTGCCCCTGGGTGGTTTTTCGTTCCACCGTATGGGCGTCTTCGATGGTGCAATGATAGAGCCCTGAACGTTCAAGGGCTGAAACCAGGGCTCCCCTGGAAAAGCCCAGATGATGAACACCCGGCATGTCCCCGTGAAAAGAGCCATCTTCCGAATCCAGGTCCGCCAGAGCCAGAACCCCTCCCGGGGCAAGAGCCCTGTTGATTTTTTCAAGAAGCTTGTCCCCCCCAAGGATGTGGTGGAACGTCATGTTGCTGAAAATCAAATCATATGATTTCCCGGGGATATCGTCTTTTTCAAGATCTATTTTCCGGTGTGTGATATTTGTGATATCCAGGCTTTGGGTTTTTTTCTGAAGTTCGGCAAGCATATTTTCGGAACTGTCAAGGGCGGTGACCTGACCCAAACGGGGCGCAAGCTGAACCGTGACAAGGCCGGTTCCACAGCCGATTTCAAGGGCCGTCATGGTTGTATTCAGCTCAATTCGGCCCAGGATCTTAGACGCCACGGCTTTGGCCATGTTCAGTCTCATGGGTTCTTCATCCCAGGCTGCGGCCATGCGGTCAAAACGATTGTCTTCCATGGTATTTTCTCCTGAATTCTGTATGAAACCGTGATGGCGTTTAAGGGATGTGTATGAAAAAAATACATCACCCTTTGTGGCGGATCATAAAGAATGACCATACCATCACCCAGAATAAAAAAACAGGGACAAACCGGATAAATTATCGGTAATTCTTGTAGTCCACCTGATAGGCACTGGCCTTGTAGGAAAATTTTCTTACGGTGGTTCCCAACATGTCCGCTGCTGCCGTGACATTTCCCCGGCTGTTTTTCAGGGCATCGATGATCATTTCCCGTTCCAGGCTGGCCACGGCGTTTTCAAGGGTTGTGGCCGGGAGTGTTCCGGATTCGGTTCCGGTCTGCAGGGTTGGGGGGAGGTGATAGCTGTGAATAACGCCTTCATCACAGAGGAGAACGGCTCGTTCGATGCAATTTTCAAGCTCCCGGACATTGCCGGGCCAGTGGTAGCCCATGAGCATATCGATACCCGGGGTGGATATACGTTTGATGTCCTTATTGTTTTCCCCGGCATATTTTTCCAGAAAATAATCGGCCAGGAGCAGGATGTCGGTTTTACGCTCCCGCAAGGGGGGAAGGTAAATGGGAAAGACGTTGAGGCGGTAGTAGAGATCGCCCCTGAAAACTTCCTGCTCCACGGCTTTTTCAAGGTTTTTATTGGTTGCCGCAACAATGCGGACATCCACCTTGATGGTCTTATGCCCGCCCACCCGCTCAAATTCGCGTTCCTGGAGAACACGGAGCAGTTTGACCTGAACATCCAGGTCGATGGAGCCGATTTCATCCAGAAAGATGGTGCCTTTGTTTGCAAGTTCGAATTTGCCGATTTTCTGGTTGATGGCCCCGGTAAACGAGCCGCGCTCATGTCCGAATAATTCACTTTCGATCAAATTGGCCGGCAGGGCCGCACAGTTGACTTTGACAAAAGGCTGCTTGGCCCGAAGACTGTTGTAATGAATGGAACTGGCCACCAGTTCTTTGCCCGTGCCGCTTTCTCCGCGGACCAGGACCGTGGCGTTGCTCCTTGAAACATGGGAGATCATCTGGTACACGTCACGCATTTTGTTGCTGTTGCCGATGATGTTCGAAAAACGGTATTTGGATTCAAGCTCAGTTTTTAACCGGAGATTTTCCTCTTTGAGCCGTTCTTTTTCCTGATTGATTTTTTCAAGGTTGATGACATGGGTGGCCAGCATGGTGGCCACCACAGACAGGATTTGGGTGGCCTGTTTGAGGGAGAGCTGCGGGTCAAAGGGGCGATCAACCGACAGTGCCCCGATGACCTGATTCCCTTTTTTTACCGGAACACATATAAAGGAAAATTCTTTCTTGTCCTGGCCTTTTCGGGTGGCCGTGCGGTTTAAAAACAAGGGTTCTTCACTGATCTTTGGGATGGCAATGGGACGTCCCTTTTCAATGACAGCCCCGGTAACCCCTTCACCCAGTTTGTACCGCCCTTTTTTTATGGCGCTTTTGGACAGGCCCTGGGCCACCTCAATAGTGATCTCATTTCGAAGGGGGTTCAGAATCGTGACGGTGCCGAGCACCGTGCCCATGGTATCCGATAGAATGTCCAGGACCTTGTAAAGGGATTTTTTCAGATCCAGATGCTCGTTCAAGGCAATACTGATGTCATAAAAAAGCTTGGTTTCGTCGATATTCTGCATGAAAAATCCCCCCCATCAGCATGGTTTCGGACCTAAAATCAGACAAAGGCATACCAGGTCACGATTAGTGTTGACCTATCATGTATGGAAAGTCGTAAAACAAATCAACAAAAATGTTGTATTTTAGAGAAAAAGTGCCAGGGATGGATGTTTGATTTAAAATGAGCAAGGAGGTGATACATACATTAACTATCTGATATAAATTATTATAATGCTTTTTTAATGCGATGGAAAGAGCCGGGGAAAAAATAGAGGAAGCTGGCTTTATGACATTTATGTTGATTGTTCGGATACAAAATCACAAAAATGTATGATGCCAGCTCCCGGTTGGATCACGCCATATTATCGGTAATTCCTGTAATCCACGCCGTAACGCTTGGCCTTGTAAGAGAATTTTCTCACGGTGGTACCCAGCATGTCCGAGGCTGTGGAGATGTTTCCACGGGTGTTTTTCAGGGCATCAATGATCATTTCGGTTTCCAGGTTTGCCACGGCTTCTTCAAGGGTTGCAGCTGGAAGGGTGCCGGACTCGGAGCCGGTCTGAAGCGTCGGGGGAAGATGGTAACTGTGAATCACCCCTTCGTCGCAGAGGAGAACCGCTCGTTCGACACAGTTTTCAAGCTCCCTGACGTTGCCTGGCCAATGGTAAGCCATAAGCATATCTATACCGGGGGTGGAGATCCGCTTGATGTCTTTGGTATGTTCTCTGGAATATTTTTCCAGGAAATAATCTGCCAAAAGAAGAATATCGGTTTTTCTCTCCTTCAGGGGCGGCATATAAATGGGAAACACATTCAGTCGATAATAAAGATCCCCACGGAATTGTTCTTCTTCCACGGCTTTTTCAAGGTTTTTGTTGGTGGCCGTAACAATGCGGACATCCACCTTGATGGTTTTATGGCCCCCCACCCGCTCGAATTCCCGTTCCTGAAGAACCCGGAGCAGTTTGGACTGCACATCCAGGTTGATGGATCCGATTTCATCAAGAAAAAGGGTCCCTTTGTGGGCCAGTTCGAATTTTCCGAGTTTTTGGTTTATTGCACCTGTGAAGGAGCCCTTTTCATGTCCGAACAGTTCGCTTTCAATCAAATTGACAGGCAGGGCAGCGCAGTTGACCTTGACAAAGGGCTGTTTGGCCCGGTGGCTGTTGTAATGGATGGAACTGGCCACCAACTCCTTGCCGGTCCCGCTTTCTCCACGGATCAGAACCGTGGCGTTGCTTTTGGACACATGAGATATCATCTGGTAGACATCGCGCATCTTGTTACTGTTTCCGATAATGTTCGAAAAACGGTATTTGTTTTCAAGTTCATTTTTCAAGCGGGAATTCTCTTCCTTGAGCCGCTCTTTTTCAAGGCCGATTTTTTCAAGGTTGATCACCTGGGTTGCGATCATGGTAGCGACCACGGCAAGAATGGTTGTGCCGTCTTTCAGTGAAAAGGTTTCATCGTAGAGTCTGTCCGCAGATAGGGCCCCGATGACTTGGTTCCCTTTTTTCACCGGGACACAGAAAAAGGAATGTTCCGGGGTGTCCTGGTTTTTCCGGGATGCGGTTCTATCAAGAAACAGAGGCTCTTCACTGATTTTGGAAATAGCCAGGGCTTGTCCCTTTTCGATGACGCTGCCCGTGATACCTTCCCCAACCTTGTATTTGCCTTTTTCCATGGCGCTGCGGGACAGGCCATGGGCCACCTCAATACTGATTTCATTGCGCAAGGGATTTAAAATGGTCACCGTTCCCCGAACCATGCCCAGGCTTTGGGCCAGGATATCAAGGACAGTATACAGGGATTTTCTCAGATCCAGATGTTCATTCAAGGCATTGCTGATTTCGTAAAACAGCTTGACTTCATCAATTTTTTTCATCGAAACTCCCGTGCTTAGGTTCAAACCATGATCAAAAAACGGACCAAACAAGTATGGCCGACAACATTTATGAAATAACATAACAGAAATCAACAAAAATGTAATCGATTATTTTTTTAAAACACAATATTGAAATTTGATAATTATTAACATCATTCGATATTACAGGGTGTTGATGTTAATTTGATGTGATTTGTCCGGAATGATAAAAAATGGTTATGTGCGTTACTCAGGTACCATAGGGGAATCACTGAAGCCTCAGAAACAAAATAGGACTTATCGGACCTATGGGACTTATGAACAACCTATGTCCAGAGGTCTATTCAGAATGTAAAAAGATTCAAGAGACCTGGTCATATCTTTTACATATTCAAACACATATTTTTAACATCTATCTGATAGATTCACCCTTAAAATATTTGAAAATAGTTTTTTGATCAAGGAGGATTGTCAGTGCAATATTCGTTAAAATCATGCATACTTATTATCTTCCTCCTTATGTTTTATATCGTTTGGAACGTTCAACAAAGATGAACTCGCAAAAAGTCGACGGATGGCTATGGAAAAAGGTCCATAGGCAAGGCATCTTGTTTGGCCGGTCGTAAAGGCATACACAAACGTATGTCGAACGTCCGGCCAAACACGATAACGCCGCATTTGGGACTTTTTACGACGCTATCAACAAAAATCAACACAAAGGAGACTATCATGAATACAAACGAGTTGTTTGAAAACGTTCAGGGTCTGACGGTCCTGAATCTGCAAAGAGAGCCGGTGGTCCTTGACTCTCTTTGGAAGGACCGGCGAGTGGCCCTGGCTTTTTTACGTCATTTTGGCTGAATGTTTTGTCGGCAGCAGGCTGTTGCCATGAATACCATTAAAGACGATCTGGATAAGCTGGGTGTCACCCTTGTGGCCATAGGAAGTGGAACACCGTCACAGGCCCGGGATTTTGTGGAGAAATTTAATTTCACCGGGGAAATGTATGTGGACAAGGACATCGGATCGTTCAAAGCCTTTGGCCTTGAACGCGGATTTTTTAAGACCCTTGGGCCGGGTTCCCTTGCCAAGGGGATTAAAACCATGGGTAAGGGATTCCGCCAGGGGCTTTCCGCCGGAGACCTTTGGCAACAGGGGGGGGTGTTTGTGCTTGGTCCCGGAAACCAGCTCCTTTTTGAGCATAAAGACATCAAGGCCGGATACCATGCAGATCCCAAGGACGTCCTTGCGGCTTGTCGGTGACCTGTGAACCCGTTATGGTCGGTTGATTTTTAAATAAAAAAAGGGCCCCCTTGATGTGTGTGGGAGCCCTTTAAAATTTTAAGTGGCTGAGGGACAGGGATTTGAACCCCGATAGGCGGAATCAGAATCCGCAGTCCTACCATTAGACGATCCCCCAGCATATGTGTGCTGACCCGGTACTTTTATAGAAAAATTTCATGTCAGTCAAGTGGAATTATGCCATAAATTGAGATAGAGAACCACCCCATTTGTTCAGATTTCTTAAATCTGGCCGTTGGAGGCATGTTTTTCTTCGTGCTCTTCGTGTTCTTCAGTGAGCCACGCGAACGGGTGGTGGTGATGAATTTCTTGGGCGAGCTTTCGGAATCGGACAAATTCCATATTTATAAATCTTCAGGTATCCGATAAACACCAATGCCGTTTTCGGACATTTGGGTCATGAGGATATAGCCGCCAAAAGACAAACTCTCCCTTCCCAAGATTGTAGACGTGGGTGTCATAAACGTTTGTACGGGCGACTCATGGACAAGCCCGCCTGTTTTAAGATCGAATAATGCTACCGAACCGTTCAGATAATCGGCTGAACCCTGTTTCATCTTCAGCCGGACAGCATATAAAACGTTGCCGGAACAAATCATCCCATTGAAAAGGCATCCCTCAACCTCTGCCCGGACAACCGCCTGGTGGCCGCCATCAATCGTGCTGCTCATTATTTTCTCTGCTTGCTACTTATTGAAGAACACCATCAATATAAACAAAAACGTACATTAAACAAAAATATGGCATTCATCATGGACGATATCAAGGTATAATTAATCCGTTTCCAAGTACGGGGTATCTTATAGCAACCTGCATAGCGCATTAATTACCAGAAATTACGTCAAATCCAATTAACTTTCAATATACTGAAATAATTGAATAAAAATATAAGCTTTTAAAAACTAGTGCGTTACAATTTTTTCCATTGAACTCAAGCGGGTCATGCAGGACATAAGCAGACAATACTTTCCGCGACTCAGGATATTTGTTGAAACATCCTGAATTTAGTTCTATCGGAGCACAGGCTTTAAGACCGTCCCCGTGCTCTTTGTGCCTCCGTGAGAGACCTACTTTTCTTGTGGCTTTGCCGCGCTGCGTTCTTCGTGTTCATTAAGCTATGCGAATGGGCGATGAGATGGCTATGCCTTGCCGGATGAAGCGCTCTGTGCTATGAACACGTCACAGATTTTCACCATGTAAAGTTATGAAGAACTCTTAAAAAGTCGACGGATGGCTAACGAAAGGCAGGGTGTTTTATATGATGGTCCATATCGGCTCCAAAAATCCCAATAAAATTCAAGCGGTCAAAGAAGCACTTGTGATGTTTGATCCGTTCAAAGGTTCAGATTTCAAAGGAATGCATGCTGATTCAGGTGTTTCTGACCAGCCCTTGGGCCTTGAGGAGACCATCAGGGGGGCTCAAAATCGTGCGAAGAATGCTTTTGGAAATTGTGATTTCAGCGTGGGGCTGGAATCCGGCCTTGTGCCGGTTCCCCTGACGCACACCGGATACATGAATCTATCTGCCTGTGTTATTTTTAACGGGACCGCCATGTTCGTGGGTCTGGGTCCTGCTTTCGAACTTCCCGAGTCCATCACCGGGCTTGTGGTTGAGCAAAACATGGAGCTGGATGATGCCATTCTCCAATCGGGTCTGACACAAAATCCCCGCATCGGTTATTCCGAGGGGATCATCGGGATTCTGACCCAGGGTGTCGTCACCCGGAAAGATTATATGGTCCCCGCAGTGGCCATGGCAATGGCCCGTCTTATTCCCGAGCTTTTCTAAGGGATTCATACGGTTAAGACCCGATTCTTTCCAAGAATAATCCTTCCTATTGGGTTGACTCAAACCACAAGAACAACTATAATCAAAAAAGTGAAAATATCTCAGCCTCTCACGTGATTTCCCCAAAAATTCCTGTCCCTGACCCAGGAGAGAAATATGTTAAGTGCCGAAGCCATTTTGCGCCTGGTCAATCATCCGATGATCACGGTGCCCGAGAACATGACGATTATCGATGCCCTTAAATCCATTGTGGATAACAAATGTGGGGCCGTTTGCGTTGAACGACAGGGCCAGGTTGTGGGCCTCTGGACCGAGCGTGACCTCATGCGCAATATGATTTCAGGTCCCTTTGATATGCAAACGGCATTGATTGGGGATTATATGGTTACAAATCTCTATACGGTTCCCCATACGGCAAGCCTTGAAGAGCTGGAAGACAAATGCGTGGGGCTTTACATCAGGCATCTGTTTGTTGAAAAAGACGGACAGATTATCGGTCTTTTAACCGCCCGGGATCTTTTGGTGGCAGACCTGAACCTGAAGTCCGACGAGGTTAAAAATTTAAAAAGCTATGTGAGCCTGGAGTATTACGAAAACTGGCGATGGAAAAAACCGTGATGCTCATTCCATGATAACATAATTTTTCATGCCTCTGACGGCCCTGCCGTGAGCCAACCCCTCACTTCGTTTGGGACGGCTTTTTAAAAAAATTTGACAAAACACATTTCCACGAAAACAATATGGGCCCTGCCCGTGAGAGACAGTAATGGCCTTCCATGGGTTTGGGCTTATTCTCAGCCCTCCCTCCAATCCCATTTGTAATGCTATTTAAAGCTTGTGTTGAACTTTTATCGGACAGACGTTATAGTCCGCCCTTGGTATACAACGAAATGCCGGTTTTTTTTGGACTTGCAACATGACAAAGGAGGACTGCCATGAAACTGATTCATTATACAGACGAGGTGCCCACGCGTATTGACAACGATGTGGCCAAAGGGGTTTCTGCAAGGCTCCTCATAGGAAAAAATGACGGGGCGGATCATTTCTGCATGCGGCTGTTTCAACTTGATGAAGACGGATACACACCAAGGCATCAACATGAATGGGAGCATGAAATTTTTTTCCACCAGGGTGAAGGTGAAATTTTTTTGGAAGACACATGGAAGAAGGTGACCACAGGAAGTGTGGCCTTTGTTCCGGGGCATATGGACCACCAGATCCGAAATACAGGAAAAGTTCAACTTGCCTTTGTCTGTCTGATCCCATCAGGTTATCCTGAATTGTAAATATTATGATTCGACTTATCAATAGCCCATTTCTTCGTTGACCACGATGATCGAGATATCGGTCAGCATGGGTTTGCGGTGTAAAATGGACGTGATATTGCAGATGCGCATGGGGGCGTTGCAGTCAGCGCAGCGTCCGGTCAGGGCGCAGGGCGTGTCTGCACCGAGGCTTTTGGCCCGCATGGGGGCGGCAACCTCTCTGATTCTGCGGATGGCCGAGTCGAGATCCTGGGTGACTTTGTTGATTCCAGCCACAATGATCACCTTTTTGGGGCCGAAGGTCATGGCATTGATCCGGTTTCCGATGCCGTCCATATTCACGATTTCACCGGTCTGGGAAAGGGCATTGGCGCTGCAGAGAAAACAATCGCAGTTGCTTTGTTTTTTCCTGTATTCCAGACTGGTTTCAAAGGAAAGCCCCTCTTCGTTGTGGTCAAAGATCCGTTTTCCCATGTCCTTGAGACGTTCTTTGATTCCCAGGGCATTGATGGTGTCCGAACCGCCGAATCCGAACCGTTCAAAGGGTGCTGTCCAGTCAAGAATGAGATTGACCGCCGCCTGGGGGGTCTGAACAAGGTGGGCGTCAAACCGATGATTGATCAGGTGCGTCACACAGTGCTCCCCCAGTTTTGTTCCAAGCCATTTTTTATGGATCTGATCCATGCGAGCCATTCCTTTCATTAAAAATCATCATCAAAATCTTACGGGTTCATTGCCCATTTAAAAAAGTCGGATTACCGTCATATTTTTTTATTATACTCTTACCTGTCTCTGTGTAAAGTGACTCTTCAGATAGGTCACAAAAACAATTGATCCTATATCGCTATGCAGCAGGAAAGCATGGGGATCAGTTAATATAACGTAATCCATGCAAAACACCTACAATGACATAAATTTTACATCCTCGTGTTTTTAAAGGTGGCCATTTGTAACATTATAAATAAAATACAGTATGTTAAAATTATAAAAAGGGGTAACTGCTTTGCCCGGAACGTCTTTTTTTTCACTTAAATTTTGACTGGTCAAAAACCAGGCCTAATATTTAACCATTCCTTATATTGACATCTTCCATGGATGGAAATTAACTGGACGTAAATAGTCTTATTTTTCAAGGATTATGCACCCCATAGATACCCTTGAATCAATCAAGATTCATAGGGAAAAAACGATTCAGATGTAAGGAAGCCGTCAGATGCGTGATGTTTTTGATAAATGCCGGAACATACACCGGGTAAAAGCCTTGGTAAGGAGTATTAATAAGAGCGTATCTGTGGAGCATCGATGGGGTTTGGATGATCATTATATTGATCATCACATTGAAGACATCCTTGATATTTTTTACAGCACAGCGCCCATAAACAACGGGGGGCCCCTGATCAGTCATCGGGGCAGGAGCTGGATCCAGTTCTGCGCCAATAATTACCTGGGCATGGCAACACACCCTGAGGTCATCAACGTGGCTGCCGACTATGCGGCTGTTTACGGAATCGGGTCACCCATGGGTTCACGCATGCTGGGTGGTACCACGGAGCTTCACCTGGAGCTTGAACGGCAGATTGCGGATTTTAAAAAGACAGAAGGCTCTCTGACCTTTTCCGTGGGTGCCAACGCCATGATCGGGTCGGTCAGTGCTCTGGTGTCACCCATGGATGTGATTATCAGTGATGAGTTGGCCCATGCCAGTCTGAATTGCGGAGCTGTCCTTTCACGGGCCAAGGTCGAACGGTTCAAGCATAATGACCTTAATCAACTGGAAGACATATTAAAGAAAGTCGATCCCAAACGTGGAAAACTCGTCATTGTTGACGGGGTATACAGCATGAACGGTGATGTGGCTCCCCTGGTTGAGATATGCGATCTCAAGGACAAGTACCATGCAAGGCTCTTTGTGGATGATGCCCATGGAAACGGGACCCTTGGCAACGGGGGGGGCGGTGTGGCAGAGGTCCAGGGGGTTGAACACCGGATTGACATTCATGCCGGGACCTTTAGCAAGGCGTTTGGCCTACAGGGCGGTTTTATTGCTTCCAATAAAGATGTTGTCACCTATTTACGCCATATGGCGAATACCACCATTTTTACTAAATCCCAGCCTGCCGTTATTGTGGCCGCCACCATCAAAGCCCTTGACATTGGGCGTAAAGCCACAGACCTACGGCAGAAACTTCATGACAATGCCCAGGCTTTACAGACACGTCTGGTGGAATTGGGGTTTAATATCGGTGATACGGTAACGCCCATCACGCCCATCGCCTTTCCGGGATTGCAGGCGGTCCTTCTTTGCGAGGAACTTCGAAGGGACTATGCTATTTGGGTTCAACCGGTGATTTTTCCGGCAGTGCCGATAAGCACATCCTTGATTCGAGTGATCCCCACGGCCATGCACACAAAAGAACAGATAGAGTATTTTTGCAACTGCCTTTACGATGTTTATGACCGGAAAATGAAACTGTTTCAACCGGTACATCATGCTCTGAAACAGCCAAAGGACAGGCGAATATACACAGATGCCAGCGACGGAAATACACGGAGGGTGTACGGGTGAAAATTACAGTCAAACCGGTACAAACAAAAAAAGAGATGATGACATTCATCACATTCCCCTGGACGATTTATAAAAAAGATCCCAACTGGGTTCCTCCGTTGATTTCAGATAGAAAATCCTTTTTAAATCCTGAAAAAAACCCATTTTTCAATCATGCCATCGTTCAATTGTTTATTGCTTACAGAGAAAAAAAACCCGTGGGGACCATCTCGGCCCACATTATTTATGATCACAACAAAATTCACAATGACAGCACAGGTTTTTTTGGATTCTTCGAAGCCATTGATGATCAATTGGTTGCACACGCACTTTTTGAAACAGCATCTTCCTGGCTGAAATGCCGGGGGATGACCATCATGCGCGGGCCCATGAATTTTTCCATACACGACACCTGTGGTTTGCTTGTTGATGGGTTTGACTCCAGTCCCTGCATTATGATGACCTATAATCCCAGATATTACGAGAATCTCATTGACTCATTCGGGTTTGTTAAAGAAGCTGATCTGTACGCTCTGGTGATGGATCTTAAGGAAAAGCCCGGGGAGCATGTCCGTCAGATAGCCCGGGATGTCAGGGCGGATCATCCGAATATCCGCATTCGAAAAATAAATATGGATAACTATTATGAGGAGGCAACGTTCATCAAGGAGCAATACGATGGCGCCATGGTAAAAAATTGGGGTTATCTTCCGTTCAGCGACGATGTATTCATGTATACGGCAAAAGCCATGAAACCGTTTATTGACCCTGATCTGATTGTTTTTGCCGAGATTGATAATAAAATTATCGGATACTCCATGTCCATTCCTGATTACAACTTTATCCTTAAAAAACTCAATGGCCGTCTTTTCCCCTTCGGCATTTTCAAGTTGCTTTTCTTCAGGAAAAAAATATCGTATGGTCGAATGGTCGCATTGGGAGTGCTCCCGGAATTCCGTGATAAACGTGCTGCCGTTCTCATCTATGAAGATGCATGGATGAACCACATACATGCAGGATACAAACGGTTTGAAGGGGGTTGGACCCATGAAAAAAATCCCTTTCTCAGCACCACGACGTGGCTGGGGGCAAAGATCCATAAAACCTACCGGGTTTATGATTATCACATCAATTAGCCCGGGGAAAAAAAGACAGATCATCCATGAATCGTAAGAGCGTACTTATACTGGGCGGATATGGCCGCGTGGGTGCCGCAACGACCCGGGAACTCATGGCCATGACGGATGCGCCATTGACGGTTGCCGGAAGGAATAAAAAAAAGGCGGATATCTTCGCCCGGACCTTGGGTCACAGGGTCCAGGGTGCTTACGTGGATGTTTTTGACAAACAATCTCTTTTAAGTGCCATGGCCAACGCAGTTCTGACCCTTAATTGTGCGGGGCCGAGCAGTGAAATCAACCACATTGTCGCCGAGGCAGCCCTTGAGTCAGGATGTCATTACGTGGATGTGGCCTGCTACGAGGAAGCCACGGGCAAAATTCAAAGCTGGAATCAAACGGTGTGTTCAAAAGAATTGATTTTCTGCACATCCGCAGGCCTGGTCCCCGGCCTGATCGGCATCATACCAGGCTATCTTGCAGGGAGGCTGGAGTCCGTGGACGCCATGGACATCTGTTTTATTTTTCATGATGAACTGACGGCTGTATCGGCATGGGACACGGTGGACCAGTTCAAAAAAGGAGATCTGTCGATTTACAAACAAGGCACGTGGCAGAGCGTGCCCCTATACACCATCAAAAAGATCGTGTTTCCAAAGCCTTTTGGGGCAAAACTCTGCATTCCGGGAATGGTTTATGATATGACCTCCATTCCGTCACGGTATGCCATGAATGATTTTGCCTTTTACGGGGCATTGCAAAGCGAATTGATGAGCTTTATCGCTGTTTTTTGCTGGCTATTTAGAAAAATAAGATCTGAAAAATTATTTAAGTATGCCTCGTCTGCCTTGCGTTATTTAAGTGTCATCAGCACCCGAAAAGGACCACGGGGCTATGCAATCAGAGCCATTGCCCATGGCCAAATAAATCATAAGAAATTATCTCTGACATATGATCTTTCCCACCATGATATGTACCTGGGAACCGCCATAGCCGCAGCCATCACCGTAAAAATGATTCTTGATAAAGACATTTATAAATCGGGTGTTTTTTATCTTAATGAATGCATTAACCCTGAAACATTCATGGAATATGCCTTAAAACGAGGGCTGCTGTTTAACGTTCAGACACACAAAGAGGAAGGGAGTACAGCATGATAAAAATGCGTTATGGGATACCGCCTCAAATCAAGCCCTTGGCGTTGTTGAACAGGGCTTTCAGTTATATGGTCATCCCCATGGTACTTGTTTGTTTTTCAGCCTGCTCCATGAAGGTGCAGATGGTCAGATCCATGGTGCCCCTGATGGATGATATGAATGCTGCTGTGAACATGAATACCGATATTGAGATGGTCCGTGATGCGTTTCCCTTTGTTCTTATCCAACTGGATGGGTTTATCACGGTGGACCCCAATGAAGACATGCTCCTGAATGCATGCGAGGCATACAGTGGCTACAGCTTTGCATTTGTTGAGGATGTGGATAATAAACGGGCAGGGCGTCTTTATTCTAAAGCCAGAGAGTATGGGATTCAGGCTCTCAAACACAATGGTTTTTTTGCAGAAAATTATAAACGAACGGATTTGGAGTTCAGCGAGCTGCTGGCCGGATTCAGCCGACGGGATGTTCCGGCTCTCTATTTGACGGCAAACGCATGGATGGGCTGGATCAGCCTCAACCTGGATGATCCCGAGACCTTTATGGACATTCCCAAAGTCGTGGCTATGCTGAATAAAATTATTGAACTGGATGAGACGTATTACTATGGTTCGGCCCATGTTCTGCTCGGGACCTATTACAGCGTTCCAAAAGCTGTGGGGGGCAATCCTGAAAAAGCACGGTATCATTTTAACAGGGCCTTTGAGATTTCTGACAACAAGATGCTGATTTTCCATTATCTCTACGCCAAATACTATGCAACCCAGTCCTTGGACAAGGCGCTTTTTACACAGATGCTGGACAAGGTTATGTCATCCCCGGATACTATTTTCCCGGAGATGGGCTTTGTCAATGCGTTGGCCAAATGGAAGGCAGGAAATCTTTATCAAAAGGCGGATGAGTTTTTTTAAATTAACCCCATGGGGCGAATAAAGAGGAAGGAAAACGGGATATGAAAAGACACACCTTGATCATTGCCATGACTCTGTTGTCACTCATCATGTTCAGCGTAGGTCACGTTGGGGCAGATGAACCTAAGGTCGTCATAAAAATGGCGTCCATTGCACCCAAGGGCTCAAATATGGCCAACATCTATGAAGATCTCATTAAAAGAACCTATGAGGAAACAAACCATGAGGTTCAATTTAAAGTCTACTGGGGCGGTGTCCAGGGTGATGAAAAAGATGTGATCCGGAAGATTAAAATCGGCCAGCTCCATGGTGGCGGCATCATGGGTCCAAGCCTGGGGACCATCGTCCCCCAGGTTCGGGTCACGGAACTCCCCTATGTGTTCTGGAGTAATGGGGAAGTGTCCTATGTCCGGTCCCAGCTTGAGAGTGAAATGGATAAACGTTTTGAAGAAAAGGGTTTTATTGTTCTTGGCTGGCTGGATCTGGGTTTTGTATATGATTTCTCCAAGATTCCCCTGACCTCCCTTGATATTGTGAGAAAGCAGAAATGGTGGGCCATAGAAGGCGATCCCCTGGTGCAGGAAATTTTTGACACCCTGGAAATATCCCCCATTTCTTTGTCCATTGCCGATGTGGCCACCGCTTTATCGACAAATCTCATTGACTGTGCCAGCTCAAATCCCTTTGGAGCCGTGGCATTTCAGTGGTATACGAGATTTAAATACATGACCAATGTCCCTGCCTGCAATATTCTTGGTGCCACCATTGTGACCAAGGATATCTGGGACAAGATTTCACCAAAAAGTCAGAAAATTATTTTGGACATTTCCAGAACGGAACATGAAAGGATCGTTGCGGCGGTTCGCCAGGATGACGCAAAAAGTCTTGTCCTCCTTAAAAAAGCCGGAATAAAAATCATAGAAATTGACAAGATAAACAGCCCGGATAGTCAATATATTTTTGAAGCCAGCAAGACGGTCCGGCAAAACCTTGTGGGAAAGTTGTATTCACAGGAACTTCTGGATCGGACCCTTGCCCTTGTGGACGAGTACAGGAAAAATCATCCCGGATCTGAATTTGATAGCATCATCACTCAATGACATGGTGATTAGACAATGCGCATACTGCTTGTTCGACCACAACAACCGGAAGAGACCCATGGGTTAAAACTCATCATGATCTGCGAGCCCCTTGAACTTGAATATGTGGGGGCCAGTGTGCCGGATCATGAGGTCCTTATCTGTGATTTAATGGTGGACAATAATCTCGATGCCTGCCTGAAGGAATTCAATCCCCAGGTGGTGGGGACGAGTTGCTACATCAATAACATAAGCGAGGCTCTGGACGTCTGCAGGCGTGTAAAACAGTATGATCCCGGTATCAGAACCGTCATGGGAGGGGTCCACGCGGCATTGAATCCAAAAGACTTTCAAAACAGATACGTGGATTTTATTGTCCATGGCGAGGGCATGACAACATTCAAGGAATTGATCGAATGCCTGGACACCGGAGGGGATCTGTCCAGGGTAAAGGGCATCGGTTATGGGAAAAAAGCGGGATTTTGTTTTACGGATGTGAGACCGTTCCCCAAGGATGTTGATCAATTCCCTCTGCCCGACAGAAAACTCACCCAGCCGTATCGAAAGGACTATTTTTATCTCCAGTGGCGCCCCCTGACCATCATGAGGACCTCCTGGGGCTGCCCTTACCAGTGCACCTTCTGCTATAACCGGCATCTGACCGATGATAAGTATTTCTCCCGTTCACCTGAATCCGTGGTCAATGAAATCGAATCCATTGATTCCAAGGAAGTGTTCATTATTGATGACACCTTTCTTTTCAACAAGAAACGTTTAGATACCCTCTATCATATGATCAAAGAGCGGAACATTGAAAAGGAATATCTGGTCTATGGTCGCACTGATTTTGTTGTACAGAACAAAGAGATTTTAAGAAAATGGGAAGACATAGGCCTTCGGATGCTCCGTGTGGGAATCGAAGCGGTCACCAACGAAGAACTTGATCAGTACAACAAACGAAACAGCATTGAAAACAATAAAAAAGCCGTGGAGATCTGTCATGAACTGGGTATTGACGTTTCCGCATCCTTTATTCTGCAGCCCCATTATACCAAAGAACATTTCAAAGCGCTGAACAGGTATATCAAGGAACTGGGCCTGGTCTATATCTTTTTAAACCCCCTGACCCCTCTTCCTGCAACGGATCTTTATCACGAGTATAAGGACCGGCTGATCGTTCCCTATGAAACAGGTCATGCCCTGTGGGATTTCCAGCACTGCGTTATCAGACCGACCCAGATGTCTCTCAAGTCATTTTATCGCTCGATGAATATCGTGTATCTGAGCGTGTTGAACCCCTTTCGGGTGCGAAAGATAAAGATGCGAAAACAACCTTACCTTTTGCCCACATCCAAAGAAACCTGGGGCCTTTATAAAAATATGTTTATCACCATGGTCGATACCTTGTTTGCTTATCGCCAGCACGGCATCATCGAAAACAAAAATTCCCATACACGCATTAAAAACAAAGCCACGGAAGAGGTGGGCCATGACCTGAACTAACCGTCGTTGTATGCGTTTTCAGGCTTCCAGCCAGGTAAAATTTTATCAACCACCCGCTCCCCTTGGTCGCTGAAGAACACGAGGAGTACGAAGAAATATGCCTCCGGCGGCCAGCTTCCCAGCCTTCGCGGGGACAAGCTTAAAAAGCTGGACCGGTCTTCGCCAAGGCTTCTCCCCCGACACGCAAATGGGTAGTGGGTTTGAGGCTTCATCGTAGGCCAACCATGAATGACCTAAAGAAAATAATACCTGTTTGCCAAATTTTTCTGTTTGAAAAGAAAGGACCTTTCATTGAATCATTCATTTAATTCAGACCAAACAAGCGTGGGTTGTCCGTCATGCGGTTCAGACGCGGGGAGCCTGGGCGGACGATGCATAAAATGCGGTGGCCTGATACCGCCCCCCAACCGACTGTCCAGGCTGATAAGCCAAGTGGAAACGGCCCTGGTGTCTCTGTTGCTCTGTGCCATGGTGTTCCTTGTTTTGTTTCAGATCATCCTGCGGAATTTTTTTTCTACGGGGGTAACAGGGGGTGCAGAGATTGTAAGGCACCTCGTTCTCTGGGTTGCATTTATTGGAGCGGCCATGGCTGCCCGCAGTGAAAGTCATCTCAAAATCGATGTGGCTTACAGGATACTGCCTTCAAACATGAAACAGATTGTAAACGTCCTCACAGGGGCCTTCACAACGACGGTGTGTGCCATTCTTTTTTATGCGTCCATCCGGTTTCTCCTCGTGGACTTTCACGCTGGGACAGTGATAGCCTTTCATGACACACCCACCTGGATTCTCGAGATAGTCATACCCCTGGGTTATTTTGCTGTCATGCTCTGGTTTTTAGTAAGAAGTCTTAACATCTGCTTACAGTGGATAGGGGTAAGGGGTCACTAATATGGTTTCAGCAATCGTCATTCTGATCATTGTCATGGCCCTTCTGGGTGCCCCGGTCTTTGCGGTCTTATCCGCCTTTGCCCTATTGGGGTTTTATGTCTCTGGCGTACCCTTTGCCGCCCTCATCGTTGATGTCTACAGCCAGTTCTCCAACAACCCTGTTTTATACACCATCCCCATTTTTACCTTTGCGGGCTTCATCCTTTCAGAAAGTAAAGCCTCAACGCGGGTGGTCAACGTCTCCCAAGCCATGCTGGGGTGGCTTCCCGGAGGCTTTGCCATTGTATCGTTATGTGCCTGCGCCTTTTTTACATCGTTCACAGGGGCCTCCGGCGTCACCATCATAGCCATTGGCGGATTGCTCTATCCTGCCTTGATTAAAGACGGTTATTCGGAAAAATTCACCCTGGGACTTTTAACCTCATCGGGAAGTCTTGGACTTCTTTTTTTCCCGAGCCTTCCCATCATCATCTATGGGGTTGTGTCCAAAACGAGCATTCCACAGCTTTTTGCAGCGGGTCTTATTCCGGGCATTTTTCTTATCCTAATCCTGTCCCTTTACAGTATCATGACAGGAAAGAAGACCCAGGCCAAACGGGTAAGCATTTCATTCCATCAGATTCTAACCACGGCAAGCGTCGCCAAATGGGAGCTGTTTATTCCGGTGATCCTCCTTGCGGGGATTTTCAGTGGTATCGTGACCTTGGGAGAGGTGGCATCCATTTTGGTGCTGTATACATTTATCGTGGAGGTTTTTGTCCACAAAGACATCGCCCTGGGGCGATTTCCGGCCATTTTCAAGGAGAGCATGGTCCTGGTGGGGGCTATCTTCATCATCATCGGTTCGGCTTTGACCCTGACCACCTACATGATTGATGAAGAGATCCCCATGCGTATTCTTGCATTCATACAGGAATACATCACTTCACCCTATGTTTTTCTAATAGCCCTGAACGTGTTTCTTTTGGGTGTGGGCTGTCTTATGGATATTTATTCAGCCCTTGTTGTCGTGGTACCCATCATTGTTCCCATAGCTATCAGTTATGGGATTGATCCTGTCCATCTCGGAATTATCTTTCTTGCTAATCTTGAGATCGGTTATTCAACACCGCCGCTGGGCCTGAACCTGTTTATATCAAGTATTCGGTTTGATACGTCCATCATCACCCTTTATCGGGCATGTGTGCCATATATCATGATTTTGATTCTGGGATTGATGGTGATTACCTATGTGCCATGGATGAGCCTTTTTCTGATTACGCAATTTTCCATTCAGTAAGGGTAAATCAGAATTTATATCCTTTTTTAAGAAGAATCCCTTTCATCTCCTGGGCGGCCTTTTTGAGTGAACGGATCTGTTCTGTGTCTTCGGCGCAACTCTTCAGAACAAAATCCACGGTTTTCATAACGTTATTGTATCGTGGCCGCTCAGGAATCGTATCGGGATCCAGATATTTGTCCATGGTCCGTGTTCGCCATGTGCCGCCGTCACAATAGGCTTTCCAGATGCCGCTTTCTTCAGCAAGATCGATTTTTGTTTTTTTGGTCGAATTTTCCCAGATCATCAGTGTCATGGTCAATAATTCGGAAATTTTTTCTCGAATCTCAGATTCTTTGATATACAGAGGGCTTAAATGGTGACTGATGTCTTTGATAGCATAATCAAGAGCCGCAAGCCGCTCATCAAAATCGAAGGCCATCTGGTCCACCGTTTCGGAAATTTTGCTGCTATCCACCGGGACCTTCGGCTCGGGATACACCATGGGATTATTTGGGGGTTTCTGTGGTGATGGGTCCTGGTGAACCATATCTATCACAGGATTTATGATCAATGAATAATAAGGCTCGTCATCAATGCTTAATGCCGCCAAGGACAGGCTTCCCCGGAGCCGTGTCCCGTCCTTACGCTGCAGGTCCATCAGAATAGGCTCGTTCTTATCCCCCGATCCGGTCAGTGCCGTGAGGGAAAGGATATGTGTTTCAAAGGATGAGTGCTGGTCCATGGGGAAAAGACCGTTGACAGGCTGGTGCATAATTTCAGCAGGTGTATAAGAAAAAAGATTTTCAGCACCCTTATTATAAAAAATAATATCCCGTAAATAATTGATGACGATGATTGTATCCGAGGTGGTGTCCAGCACTTTTGCAAGACGGAAATTGGAAATGCACAGTTCCTCTTCGGTTAATTTTCTCTTGTAGGCTTCTTTATTCAATTCATTGATGGCCCGCCTGAGCTCTTTGGATCGTTGGGTGACGGTTTCTTCAAGTTGCTCATAGAGCCGTGTGTTTTCAATGGATATTGCGATTTGTGCCGCAAGTAAATCCAAAGACTTTCTATGTGCTGGCGTAAAGGCCCCCATGATAAGGTTGTTCTCAAAATAAAGAATCCCCATCAATTCATCTTTGTGTAATATGGGAAAACAATAAATGGATTTGGGCTTATGGACAACAATATAGGGGTCAGCAACAAAAGGGCCATCTGATCGGGCATTATTCAGCAAAATAGGCTGAATTGACTGTGCACAGGCATGAACGATTGCCTTGGAAAGGCCTGTGTGCTCGTCGATGGGTATGGACTGCAACACAGGAAAATCTTCAGATCCAGCGTGCCCTTCAGCTTCTATAAACAGGTGATTGTGTTTTAAAAGGATCATGTATCCTTTTTCCGCTTCCATATTCGATATGGTGATCCGCATCATTTTTTCCAGGAGCTTGGGATAGGCCACCTCCTCGGCGATGTCCTGGGATTCTTTGAACACCTTTGACAGGTTGACACTCTGGCTTCCAGGATCCAGTGCACCGGCAGAGGACAATGATGCGTGTATTTCCATAAAAAGATAGGGCTCATAGTTTTTCTCAAGATACCCCAGCTTTGAAATATTTCCCCATTCGCGGTAACATTGGTAGGCATCGTTGATGCAGCGGGCTCCGATTTTATCCTTGCCCATGGAAAAATAGTAGCGGGCCGCCAGTTCATTGGCCTGGCCTTCCTCATGGATGTATTTGTATTCCCTGGCATAGGTGAGGGCAAGATCATAATAGGTTTCAGCCTTGTTTTTTCTGTTCAGAATACGAGCGCATTCGGCTTTGACAAGATAAAAGCGATGTAAATTATTTGCGGGTGCATGGGTGACCATTTTCTTGAGTATTTTCAGATCATTTCTTACCCGGATCAGGCAAATTTTCTTTTGTGCATAGGACAGGGTGGGGTACAAGCCCAATCGAATCAACGCATCGTAGTAAGGGATGTCTCGTTCCACAATAAATCCGGAGACGGATTTTCGGTATTTTTTGACCACAGAAAGGCTGGATAAAGCCTGGGTATACTTATGGTACTCGACTTCCAGATTGAGTTTGGCATTGTATAAAATGGCAAGTGCCAGTCTGTTGTTTGTTGATTGCCAGAACGGAAGGGTGGTTTTTTCGTTGAAGACGTTACCCATCAATTGAGTTGGGTCATCATTTGGCTCCAGACGATTTAAGATGGCCTGCCATAAAATTTTCTGAAGAGTTAAAACCTGTTTTTGATTAATGGATTTAATGAGTATGTTTTTTTCCCGGATGCTCTGTTCAATCTGGGGAAGTGGGACTCCCGCATGATAGGCCATTTGGTTGCTTACGCAAAGATTCAGAGCCGCATAAAACAGGTCACCCGACTCGAGCCCATAACGATAGCCGTCGATAAAATCTTCGAGGGTGTTTCGAATGGGTTCTTTCCAGTGTCGTATCAGACAATTATAGACGCATAGGAACATGGACATGTATTTCCGGCAATGGGGGTGCTCGGCAAGCTTTATTCCCAGAGTCCCGAATTTACATCCGTTTTTGATGTCCCCGAAAACGGATATCAGCATGGCCCCATAGGCAAAAAAGCAAATGGGGTGCTCGGGTGCCTTGCCATATTTCAAGGCATTTTGAACCGACAGAATGACATATAAGGACAGGAGCTTCGGGGCTTTGCTGTAAAGAGCAATGCCCAGGCTGGAGCCGACCTCAAGGGTCTTTAGGACCGCGGGGTCCGTCATTTCAGGCAGATTGATCAGGCTATCGATGTTTTTGCCCAGTAACATGACTCTTAACCTGGCATATTCCCTGAAAACATCCCATGGGCTGGCTGCCAATGGATAATGTGAGATCACACCCTGTAAGGACACGCCGATGGTCAAGGCCGCTATAAAATCCTCCTGGGCAATGCAGGCATGGACTTCGGCCTTGTAGATATCGATTTTATCCAGAAAGGATTCTGCATGGGCAAGGGCAATATTTGCCAATTGATACATCCTGGCATAGTCACCTTTCAGGCATGATACTTCCACGCATTCTGTAAAAGCATCCATGGTCAGTTCATGCTGGGTTTCCCACGAGTCAGAGGGAAGAAGGGATATGGATTTTTCCAGATATTCATAGGCCGGAAGATACGCTGATGATGCCTTGGCCTTTTTGGCGCACTCCAGATTATATCGGATGAGTTCCGTTTTTTCGTCTGTGTCCGTGATCAGGATAGCCCCATGATTGAGTTGGTCAGTCATGAAGAAAATTTTATCCGGAATGGGACAGACCTCGTTCATACGGACCAGGGTCCTGCCGATACGATGGTGGATGGCCTGCCTCTCGGTGGCGGGTATGGTGGAATAAATTGCTTCCATGATCTGATCATGGAGAAAACAGCCCTGCTCGTTTTCCATGTCAATGAGCCCAGCGGCCGTTGCCGCGTAAAGATGGCTGTAAATGAGGTCCATAGAATGTGAATCCACCCCGGACAGGAGTTCCAAATCAAAAGGACTCCCCAGGCAGGCACATATGTCCAAAGTCCTTTTTTCCGGTTCGGTCAGGGAGTCTATCTTGCTTTTTAGAAAGGCCAGGACATTATCTGTGGATGGGACCAGGTTAATTTTTTCAATATCCCAGGCCCAGTCAAGATTCTTATCGCGGAAAATCAAACCTGTGTCATGGAGTCTGTTTATGAACTGGTTGATAAAAAAAGGATTCCCGCCGGTTTTCCTCCACACCACGCTTGAAAGAGACATCAATTCGGCGTTTGTTGATTTAAGCAAGCACCCCACGAGTTGATGGGTTTCCTGGGCATTCAGGTCGGACAGCTCGATGAAATGAACGTGACAGCCGCTTGCTTCAATCTTCCTGATCAAGGATGTCAACGAATGGGAGGCATCGACTTCATTGTCCCTATAGGCCCCGATGAACAAGAAATATTCAATGGTGGGGTCACCGACAACCGACTCCATCAAGCTGAGACTGGCATGATCAATCCATTGCAGGTCATCGAGAAAGAGCGTCAGGGGATAAGTTTTTCTGGCAAATACCCGGATAAATTTTTTAAAAACCTGATGAAAACGGTTTCGTCTTTCCCTGATGTTCAGAGAGTCTGTCTCGGGCTGCCTTCCGATAATCTGTTCAAGCCCGGGGATGACTTCTGTGATCAACCGGCCGTTTTCACCCAATGTCTCAATGAGATCTTCTTTCCATTGCACGATGGAACCATGTCTTCCGGTCAGGATCTGATTGGTGATATGCGTGAATGCTTGGATAACCGATTCATAGGGGGAATTATGCAGATACTGTCCGCATTTACCGGTAATGAAAAAGCCTTCCTTTGTAATCCTGTTTGCGGCAAGGTCAGAAATGATGGCTGTCTTGCCTATGCCCGCATCACCTTTGACAAGAACCGTTTCATTGGCACCCATCTGGACCTTGACAAAGGTGTTCAAAATCATTCGTTTTTCTTTTTGCCGGCCCACCAGCACCTTCGGCCATGTATTGTCTACGGAGACGTCTCGGCTCATTTTTTTGACGTCCCCCATTATCGCATTTTCCAAGTGCTTCTCCATGGTTATGGATTTACATCCCTTATTTCTCAGGATATAAATTCTGGCTGATATCCCGGATGGCATTTTCTATTGCCGAAAGTCTGCTGTTGAACCCTGAAGCAATTTCAAAAACTTTTTTTGAAACGATCGCTGAGGAGTCCACCCCCTGGTTTTTAATATGACCTTTTTTCACCTTGGATGTTTGTGTGTGAGTATGGCCTTCAAGGGGTCTGATGATAACTGAGTAGAAGGGTTCTTCTTTGGTTGAAAAGGCCGTAATATAGATATCTGCATCAAAAAGACTCCCGTCACTTCGTTGCATGGTCACCCGGACAGGATTATTTTTTCCTGATAGTCGGGATGGGGGATAATCAGAATTAAAAGATCGGAGTAGTTCGTCAAAAATATGCAGGGATTCGCTGGGAAACAGCCGGGATGCCGACGTATTGATAATCGCCGTTGCCTGAAAAAGAAGGAGGGATTCGGCACCATTGTTAAAAAAAACTACCTCGTTAAGATGATTGACAATGATGATGCCTTCACTTGTACTATCCAGAACCCTTATAAGCCGGTGATGGGACAAGCGCAGAGCCTCCTCTTTGGACCTGCGAATCTTCACTTCGGCTTTTAATTCATTGACGGCTGTTTGGAGCTCTTTTGTCCTCTCGGCCACTTTTTTTTCAAGATTATCATAAAACATGGCATTACCGATGGAGATGGCAATCTGTGAGGAAAGCATCTTCAGGATATCAAGACGTTCGGCTGTAAATGCACCGGCTGCAACATTATTCTCAAAATAAAGAAGCCCGATAAGTTTCCCTTTATTGAGCAGGGGACTGCAGAGGATGGACTGGGGTTTCTTTTCCAATATATAGGGATCGTAAATGAAACGGTCCTCGGCCCCGGCATTTGTAAGACAAATGGTCTCTTTTGTCCGTGCAACATAATTCACAATGGCTGGTGAAAGACCCGGGTGCCCATCAACGGGAACAGATTTCAGCAAAGTCACCTCTTCAGCATTCATTTTACCTTCTGCCTCGACGAACAACTGATTGTTTTTGCTGAGAATGATACATCCTTTTTCGGCGCCTGCATTCTCAATGGTTATCACCATCAACCGGGCAAGCAGCTTTGAAGGGGTGACTTCTCCTGCGATGGCCTGGGATGTCTTGATCACAGTTAAAAGGTCAATGGGAATGAGGGGCTTTTCTTTTCTTTCAAACATAGCCTGGGTCGTCAAGGGGTTTAGGCTTTTGGGAAGATAGGATGCGTAGTCAGATTCAAGATCGTTCAGTTTCGCGATGGCACCCCAGGTCCGATAACAATCATAGGCGTCATTAATAAACAATCCACCGATTTTCTGTTTTCCGATGGAAAAATAGTAGCGTGCAGCCAGTTCACAGGCATATCCTTTATATTGGATGTAACCATTCTGGCCAGCCAGAACGATTGAAAGGTCATAATACCGCTCTGCCTTCGTATTTCTGGACAGAACCCTCGAACGTTCGGCTTCCACAAGATAGACCAGGTGCATGGTGTTCATGGGAGCATGGTCGGCCATCTTTTTTAACAATTTAAGATACCTCTTCACTGTCGCGCGGGCTGCACGTTTTTTCCCATAGGATTGATCCTTGTAGGTGGCCAATATAATCAAGGCAGAATGGAACACGAAGTCTCTCTTGATAAATGAACCCCCTGCAGCGCCAAGATACTTTTTCAGTTCTTGACCATCTTCTGCGGCCCGGGCGTAGCGATGAAACAGGATGGCCGCATTCATCCGGCAGTGATACAAAGCTGCAAGCTCTGTCTCGCTGTTTGTTTCAACCAGCTTGGGTATCACGATGACATCGTTCAATACCTCTCCGGTCAGGCTTGTCGGATCACTGTTGCGCCCCATCAAGTTCAAAACCATTTGCCAGAAGATTTCAAGTCTGACAAGACTTTGCGGCTGATTCAAGTCTTTTATGAAGCGGCAATGCTGTTTTAACTGAACTTCCAGCACAGGTAGGGGTACACCGATTAAAAATGACCGGATACTGTGCATACTTATATTTACGGCCGCATAGAGGAGGTCTCCTGATTCCAGTCCATGGTAATACCCCTCCATAAAATCATTCATACCGTTTCGGGCATGCTCTTTCCAAGGGCGGATCAGAGTATTATAAAAGCTAATGGCCATGGCGCTGTAATTTTTGGCGTCGGGCCTCCGGGCATGGATCTGCAGCCCCAGATTTCCGAATCGATATCCATTTTCGATATCTCCAAAAACGGATATCAAAATGGCCCCGTAAGCGATATAGGTGTTTGCATGTTCGGGCAAAATGCCGTGTTTTAAAGATTCTCGGACTTGCCGCATGATCATTACGGCAAATTGCTCCGGAGCGACTCTGTATAAAGCATGGTTGAGATTTATTCCGATAATCAATTCTGCCTGCTTGACAGGATTGATCATTTTAGGCAAATGCAGGATATTTTTTTTCTTCATCAACGCCAGGCTTATTTTAAGATGAAGATGTTCTTTTAAGAGGCATATTTTGGACAGGGATTTTGGACGGCGGGTCAGTCCGGAAAGGCCTAAATCAGAGCCTATGGCCCCCTCAAGATCATCCACGGCAATGCAGGCAATGATTTTTGCATTACAAATTTTAAGTTTATCCAAATATGTGCGCGCCTGGGCCAGGGCAATGGATGACAAATCCTCCACCCGCTTGAAATCATCTTTTAAATGGCCGATTTCAATAAATCCCGAATATATTCCAAGAGAAAGATCATAGTTCGTTTCCCAGGACCCAGGGGGAAGCATGGATAATGCTTTGTCGTAGTATGTATGGGCTGACAGGTAGGCCGACGAGTCTTTGGATTTCCTGGCACATTGAAGGTTCAGATCCGCAAGTTCAAGTCGTTCAGTCAAGTCGGTGATCAGGTTTGGAGCCTGGTTCAGCTGATCAACAATATAGAAAATCCATTTCTGGATGTGGCCCTTGTCTCTTTTTTGTAGAAATGCCTTCCCAATCCGGTAATGGATGGCTTGTCGGTCCTTATCCTGAATGGAGGCATAGATGGTTTCCCGGATTTTGTTGTGAAGAAACCAGACTTTGTCTCTTCCCATGACGATGAGGCCACTATCTGATGCTGCCAGTAATGCATCAATATGCGGCCCCACAGAAGGTGAGGCAACCATGGCAAGATGGTCTATATCAAAAGAACTCCCCATGCAGGCACAGATTTCCAGCGTATTTTTTACCTGTTCATCAAGAAGTTTAATCGTGTTATTCAGAAGAGCAACAACATTATCTGTTGCCTGGATTTCACTGATTTTTTCCAGATTCCAATGCCAACCAAGGACAGGATCAAGGACCAGCATCCCCATGTCATAGATATTTTTAAGCAGCTGATTGATAAACAATGGGTTTCCCCCTGTTTTCCGCCATATCAATTCTGCCAGGGGAAGGGAGGGTTCTTTGACATTTTTTAGAAAACATCTGATTAATTGATGGGTTCCCATCTGATCAAGACCCCCAAGACAGATGGTGTGAATACCCTTTTCTTTTTTAATGTCTTCGGTGATAACGGACAGGGGAAGCGATGAATCCAGCTCATCGTCTCTATAGGCCCCTATGAAATAAATGTATTTCATACTGGAATCAACAAACGCAGACAGATTCAAGGTGGATCGATCCACCCATTGAAGGTCATCAATAAAAATGATCAGAGGGTGCTCTTCGGTGGCAAACACCCGAATAAAATTTTTTAATGTCGCATCAAACATGTTGCGATGTTTGTTGACCTTGATTTCAGGCATTTCAGGTTGTTTGCCGATAATACTCTCTAGCAAAGGGAACATGTCGGTCATAAGTTTCCCATTTGTTCCCACGGCTTTAAGCAGTTTATCCTTCCAGACTTGAATTCTCTCATCGCTTTCAGACAGTATCTGTTGGATCAGCCCCGAAAACGCTTGAATGGATGCACTGTATGGATAATCGGTCATGTATTGTTCACATTTACCCGAGGTGACATACCCAGGATTCGGGGAGTGAGCGATGGATGAAAGGAAGTTTTGAACAAAGGCTGTTTTCCCTATTCCGGAAGGGCCGGTAACAAACAGAACTTCGTTTCCCCCATTTTTTGCCCTTTTGTATGCATCTTTCAGTTCCTGCATCTGCTGGTTTCGACCGATAAGAACATTGGGAACAATATATTTGGTGGGGGTGTCATTTTGGGCGATTTCAAAACAGCCGATATCCCCGGAGATCCTTAATTGATATTGACATTTCGCTATATCCGCCATGAGGCAGAATGAATTCTGATAACGATCATCAGGATTTTTTTCCATCAACTTCATGACGATATTGGATAATACTGTGGGGACATCCGGATGAAAGGGCTGAATGTTGCCCGCAAGGTGACCGTGAATTATTTTGAGAGGCTCCTTTGAATCAAAGGGGACAACACCGGACAGAAGCTCGTAAAATAGAACCCCCAGGGAATAAAGATCGCTACGATAGTCGACGGAATCATTCATACGGCCTGTCTGTTCCGGTGACATGTAGGGAAGAACATCTATGGCGGCGTATGTTAGATATGGCTCTTCATTTCGTTTTGCAAGGAGGGACTCAATGCCATAATCCTTTAGGCGGATGGATGCAGACGTTTCATCCCAAAGAATGTTCTCTGGGGATAAATCCCTGAAAACAATCCGGTGTTGATGCAGATGCCCTAAAATATTTGCAAGCCCTTCAGCTATATAGAGGAAATGTCGTTGACTTATCGGCCGGTTAAGGGCTTCCTTGATCGGACGACCCTGGGCATCCTCTTCCACGATGGCAATCATGCCATCGTTATCAATCACGTCATAGGCACGTACAATACCATCCAGATGAAGGGACTGAAGCGCTTTCAATTCCTTTTTGAAAATGGTGACTGCTGCCGGTGAAAAGTGCCTGTGTTTCATGGCTTTTATAACGAATATATCGTTATTATGAGGCTTTACGGCTTTATAGACGGTGTAATGATACCTGTCCTCAACCTGCTCTGTTATCTGGTAATCACCGATTATCATTACAACACTTTCTTTGGAAGAAGAGATGGATCAACTTGTTTTTTATGAACAAACAAAACATCTCTTAATAAAGCGTATATTTATCAGGCCAATGTTAAGGTCATTGTAAAACGTGTTCATCCTCTGAAAATTGTGAGAGTGATCTCTTTTTCAGGTTTTGTAAATGAACATGATCCATGGGCGCCATACCATACATAGTTAATCAGTATAAACATTGTTAATAAATATATTGCAATTGTCAATACCATTCAAACTATCGTTAAAAAAAACTATTCATTCAGAAAAATGAACGCAATTATACCACGCACTCAATCACAGCCCCTATTTAACATGTCCACCCATTTTCAGGCAAAGAAATGAGTATGGGCCAGCTTTATCATGAAACCCTAATGTTCCTGAGACGGAGACGGTTTAATCTCAAACACCTTCACGGCCGTACTAAAAAAACATCTTGCTTTTCCATGTGCTGTGAGCATCACCGATGTTTAAGATTACTCGGAACAATCGACGCATGATACTGCCGGTTTCCCTGGTTTGTTAACTTAAAGGGTGCATAAAATCTATACTCGTAAGAGTTCAAAATGATTTAACTTATTAACAGAAGTATTTGCTTATGGCAAGAGCCTTTGTTTTCAACAGTTGCCCCAGGGAGAAACATCCCATTGCCTGACAGGTGACGAATAAATCTTAATACAATGATACACTCGTATTAACCATATGTGTTTCATCGGAAAAAAGTTTATTGTATGTAAAAATAACGGGTTCTGTTCCAAAAAATGCTTTTTAAAATACATCCATAAATAGCATATTATGTTGCATTCCTTTGTTTTTTAGATTTTCGAAATCAGGTGTCGTACGCGTACTCGAAAAGATATAAAATGTTCGACCATGAAAGACGTGATGTCTATCGTCAGTCAGGGGTGGGCATGGCTATATGAGAGAGTCAATACCCACGTGAATAATTGCCCGTTTTTTCTGGTTTTTTGTAGTAACCCGGCCGCGTATATAACGTTCCGGGAGAAACCCATAAAAAAACCCGGGTGGTCGGCCAGGTGGGAACCTGGCCGGCGTAACCCGGGTTTTTTTGTATTATCCGTTTATTTATCGGATGATTTTTTTTGTCCACTCCTTAATGAAAGACTCGCAAGAAAAAGAACCATGGCGAAAAGCCCTTGCCAGGGGGGTGTGGATTCATTGCTGGATCCAATGCTGATAAAGCATCCTTGATCGGCTCCCGGGGTGCCCATGGCCATGACAGGAGTCGCGAATTCCATGCCGATTCCCGATGGATCCACGATGACGCCATTGGCGTAACCGTCTGCATCTCCCTCGCCACCGTCCGTCAATTCAACGGTAATCATCTTTCTATCCGGGCTGAAGGTGGCATGATCCGTATAGTCCTGCCATCCGGAAATAGAATCGTACTTATACCATCCCGCTCCCTCGGGGGCTGCCTCTGAGAGACAAACACCGATTTTTACTGTATCACCAGGATTTTCAACAACAATTCTGAATCCAAGCAATCCTTCAGGCATGTTAGCGGGTCTGCCGACTTTATCCATAATAGTATCAGGATCGATGGATTCCAGAACCTCAATGTCCACCACATTGTCCATTTTGACCAGTCCGATACTGCTGCTTCCAATAAGACTTTTCACGCAGGTGATGGTATCCGGCTGGTTATAGTCTGCAATCCCGTCATTGTTGAGATCAATCCCCATGGGAGCTTCCTGATCATCCCGAACACGATTTCCGTCATTGTCATTCCATGTTATCGCATCGGTTACGAAGGATTGGGGTTCGGACCACGTTGAATCAATGCTCTTGGATAGATTCTTTTTTGTTCTCCAGTAGTATTTTGTCTTTCCGGTAAGGACCATTAACGGTACATTGATTATTGAACTGTTTTCAGTGACCACATTCATCACGACAGTATTGAATTCATTGTCCGTGCTGATCTGCCATTGGGTAAACGGTTCAGCATCATCCACATTTGAAACCAGGACAGGCGTCAGCGATACTACAGTATCATCTCCGGAGACCTGGGTATCAGCCGTTGTCACCGTGATGGAGACAGTTGCGCTGCTGACATCACCGTCACTGTCTGTTACAGTAAATACCACGTCATAGATTCCGGCATCACTGAAGATGACGCTTCCGGGATCTTCTACTGACTGCCCTGAAGGTGCTCCGGTGCCGAATGACCAGGAATAACTTAAGGGGGCATTTCCACTGGAAACGGATGCCTGGAAATCAACGGATTCTCCAGCTGTGATGCCCACCTTTGACGATGGACTGGTGATGCTTGCACTTGGAGTTAAGTCCACGTAAGCGGCCTTAACGGTGACAAGCACGGTGTCGCTGCTTGTGTCCCCATCCTTGTCCGTGACTGTATAGGTAATGGTGTAGGAACCGGCTGTGGGGAACGTCACGCTGCCCGGATCTTCAACTGTCTGTGCAGAAGGACCGCCGGTGCCGAAATTCCATGCATGGGTCAGGGGGGCATTCCCGCTGGAAACAGATGCCTGGAAATTAACGGTTCCGCCAGGGATAATGCTTACATTCGTAGAAGGACTGGTGATGCTTGCCGTGGGTTTCACATCCACATAGGCCGCATTGACGGTGACAACAACGCTGTCGCTGCTTGTATCGCCATCATTGTCCCTGACTGTATAGGTGACGGTGTAGGATCCCGCTGTGGGGAAGGTCACACTACCCGGATCTTCAACAGTCCGTGCAGAAGGACCGCCGGTGCCGAAATTCCATGCATGGGTCAAGGGGGCATTCCCACTGGAAACGGATGCCTGGAAATTTACTGAGCCGCCTGCAGTGATGCTTACATTGGCAGAGGGACTGGTTATGCTTGCCGTGGGGTTGACATCCACATAGGCTGCATTGACGGTGACAACAACGCTGTCGCTGCTTGTATCGCCATCATTGTCTGTGACTGTATAAGTGACGGTGTAGGAGCCTGCTTTAGTGAACGTTACGCTACCCGGATCTTCAACGGTCCGTGCAGAAGGACCGCCGGTGCCGAAATTCCATGCATGGGTCAAGGGGGCATTCCCACTGGAAACGGATGCCTGGAAATTTACTGAGCCGCCCGCAGTGATGCTTACATTGGCAGAGGGGCTGGTGATGCTTGCCGTGGGGTTGACATCCACATAGGCTGCATTGACGGTAACAAGCACGGTGTCGCTGCTTGTATCGCCATCATTGTCCCTGACTGTATAGGTGACGGTGTAGGATCCCGCTGTGGGGAAGGTCACACTACCCGGATCTTCAACAGTCCGTGCAGAAGGACCGCCGGTGCCGAAATTCCA
>JAHIRD010000064.1 GCA_018818835.1 Pseudomonadota bacterium | reverse complement strand
CCAGTTTCGAAGGGTGCAGGATAACATACCTTCCCTGTGCCAGCGTCGTGCCGACGTGTCCACCTTGTCCGGGAAAATATGGATGCGGCCCCCGACGTGTTTCAGCTGCTTCATAAACTCTAAATCTTCCATCACGGGGATGGGATGGAAACCGCCGATCCGGTCAAACCAGGATCTCCGGATAAACAAGGCCTGGTCACCATAGGGAAGCCGTGTCAGACGAGAGCGAAAAGAGGCTGCTTTTTCTATGATCCTGAAGGCCGGTCCCCTGGCACGGATACCCAGATCAAACGCTCCCCCGGCAAGATCTGTTTTTTCCAGGATATCCATGATATTCACAAGGGCCTTTTCAGGAAGTTCCGTGTCGGCATGGAGAAAAAGAAAGATGTCGCCCTGGGCATGCTGGGCGCCCTTGTTCATCTGGCAGCCACGGCCGCGGGGGGCCAGGATTTTCACAACATCCGGATGCCGGATGGCCGCTAAGGTTTGCCCATTGGGATCACCGTCCACCACCAGAACTTCCGCTGCATCGAACCTGTCTTGACCGGCAAGCTTCATCAGTGTTCGGTTGATGTTTTCTTGTTCATTCAGAACCGGAATTATGATTGAAATTAAGGTCTTCATGGCGTTGTATCCATGCCCACGTCCGGGGCGCCTGGGTTTGTCCTGTCCTGAGGCGATGGATCAAGGCATTATAATCGGCCTGGATATCCACATCGTCCCAGGGTGAAAGCACATGGCAGTCTATCTGGTGTTTACCCATGATCTCAAGGGTTTTATCACACACGCGATCTGTGCTCCATGGAATATTCTGAAAAAATGTCCTTGAATATGCGTCGGCTCTGAACCCGACCAGGAAATATCCGCCGTCACGGACCGGACCAATCACAGCCTGGTTTTGCTCAAGGGCGTCACAGGCTTCACGAATAAGGGGCACCGGCACATCCGGCACGTCGGTTCCCATCAAAACTGCACAGGCGGCACCTCGGGAAAATTCATATTCGAAAGCACCTGCCATTTTTTCGCCCAAATCTCCACCGGATTGGGCGATCAGCTCACCAGCCCCGCCTGCAAGTTCTTTTGCTTCATCAGGGTGCCCAGCCGGAGAGTAAAACAGGCTCAGAGGCCCAACCGATCCTGCTTTTTCAATGACATCCGTCACAAAGGACCGGTAAAGGCCAAGGGTTTTATCCTGGCCCAAAGTACGGGCAAGCCGGGTCTTCACCGTTCCCAGGATCGGGGCTTTAAAAAAAACAATCAGGGGACAATGGGTCACGAGGGGATGTCTCCTTTGGAGGTGGTTACATATTGTATTTTTCAAGTCTGTAGATCAGTACATGCCGATGAATCTTCAATAAGCGTGCTGCCTGGGATCGGTTTCCACCGCTTTTTTCAAGGGCTTTTTCAATCAGGCCCCGTTCCACCTCTTCCAGTGAAATGCCCTCGTCGGGGATATCCGGAATGCCTGTATGGATGGTCTCCGGAAAGCCAGTTGTCAGGCTCACGTCCTGGGGACCCAAAATTTTCCCTTTGGCAAGAATCAGGGCCCTCTCAACCGTGTTCTGAAGTTCACGAATATTCCCCGGCCACCCGTGGGCTTTCATTTTATCCATGGCCTCCGGGCTGAAAGTCGTCCCTGAAGGTGCCATAAACCGTTTTAAAAAATGACCGGTAAGCAGGGGAATATCCTCTTTCCGCTTGCGTAATGGTGGAATATTCAAAGGAATAACACTGATTCGGTAGAAAAGGTCTTCCCGGAATGTCCCGTTTTTCACAGCGTCTTCAAGATTTTTATTGGTGGCGGTGATCAGCCTTATCCTGGTCTTGATCGTAGTATCTGAGCCCACGGGCGCCACTTCCATCTCCTGGATTGCCCGGAGCAGTTTGGCCTGCATCTCGATTTTCAATTCACCGATTTCATCAAGAAACAAGGTGCCTTCTGAGGCGGCCTGGAATTTTCCCTTCCTGGCTTTCACGGCACCTGTGAAGGCCCCCTTCACATGTCCGAACAGCTCACTTTCGATCAGGCCTTCAGGAATGGCCGCACAATTGACACTGACCAGGGGGCCGTTTTTCCTTGGGCTGTTCCGATGGATCATCCTGGCCAAAAGCTCCTTGCCTGTTCCTGATTCCCCGCTGATCAACACCGTGGCCTCGGTTTGGGCCACTTTAAGGGCTGTCTCAAGGAGTTCACGCATGGCAGAACTTGCTGTTTCCATGCCCTGGACACCGGTGAGCCGGTGGATTTCATCTTCCAGTTCACTGTTCCGGGACTTCAGGTTCTGATATTCCAGGGCCTTTGTGCAGGAAAGCCTTAACGTATCCCGATCAAAGGGTTTGGTAATAAAATGAAAGGCCCCCCGCCGCATGGCCTCCACAGCCATGTCAATGGAGCCAAAGGCCGTGAAAACGATGACCGGGGTCTCCGGGGACGATTCTTTGATTTTATTTAAGACATCAAGACCGGACAGATCACCCAGACGAACATCCGTGATCACCAGGTCCGGGCCCTGTTCAAAAAAGAGTTTAAGACCTTCTGTTCCCGAAGACGCACAGATCACCTGAAATCCTGCAGAGATCAGGTTGTACTCGGTCACACTCACCAAGCTTTCATCATCATCGATCAAAAGGATTTTATTTTTCATTGATTCTATTCATCCTAATCTTATTCTACACCCATGGAGTATTCCGGTTCAAACCGTTTTTCAGGGAGAACGATTTTAAAACAAGCTCCCTTTTCCCGGGGCTCATCGCATAAATCAAGGGTTCCCCGATAGCTTTCTACAATTTTACGACTGATGGCAAGCCCTAACCCCGAACCTTCGGTTTTGACCGTGGAAAAAGGCTCGAACAAACGGCCCTTTATTTCAGGATGAATTCCTGGTCCATCGTCTTCAACAAACACAATCAATCCGTGGCCGTCCCTGTCTGCCCGAATGCGAACCATCCCCCCCTTTTCAAGGGCATCCTCGGCATTGAGCACAAGATTGATGATCACCTGGGTCAGCTTGTCTGCATCCACCGGGAAATCGCCTGCTCCTGATTCCAGGAGAACATCACATCGGATATTTTTTTTGGAGAGCCGTGTTTCATTCAAGAGTTTGATATGCTCCATAACCTGAGCAAGGGGTTTGAAGGGGCTTTTTTCACCCAACTTGGGGGGCCGTGCAAACCGCAAGGCCTCGTCCACAGTTTTATCAAGACGCAGGGTTTCCTTCATGATAATTTCAGGGAATTTCCGTCTGGGATTATCTGTGGAATAATCTTCCAGGATGATTTCCGTAGCCCCCCGGATGGAGGCAAGGGGATTTTTTATTTCATGAGCCAGGGACGCCGCCAACTTACCCAGGGCCGCAAACTTCTGGGTGCTCCTCAGCTGTTCTTCCACATCAATGAGCAGACTTGTTTCCCGGCGCAGTTTATCGTAGGATTTTTCCAGTTTTTCCGACAGAATTCTGTACCCTTCCCTCAAGCGTTTTTCCTTTTCAGCAATCATTCCGATCACAGCACCTGCGGACAGATACAGCACAATTTCGGTCAATTCACTGATATAGCCGGCACGAATGCCATGTTTGTAAATCAGAAGATGGGGAATAAAGGCCAGGCAGGTCAGGATTGAAAAAAAAATCCCACCCCTGAGCCCGAAAAGAAGGGCACCGATGGCAATGGGGAAGTATCCCAGGCGCCTGTACGTATCATGGAAAAAATGCTCATGCCCTGGCGTGAGAGCATGAAGAACCCCGATGCTGAGGACAGCGAGTACAATAATCAGAAAAAGACTTTTTCTCATGATAAATAACCTTATCGAGAGTTAAAGATACTCTGAACTCGGGCACATAAAGTTCAAACACAATCTAAAAAAATTTTACAGAGAAAAACCTATAAGGGTAATATCATCCATTTGTTCATTATCGCCCTGGTAGGTGATCAGACTCTGTATAAAGGCTTTACGCTGATCACTATACGGTTTATCATGATGAGCTAAAATCAGCTTCTTAAAACGATCTGTCCCAAAGCGAAGACGTTTTTCTCCACCCAGTTGATCTGTAAATCCATCGGTTTTCAAATAAAATGAGCAACAATCGTCAACGTCAATTGTATGAGATCTGAATTCAAACCCATCGACGGATTCTTTGTAGCCTATGCTTTGCTTATCGCCATTCACTTTATGCAATG
>JAHIRD010000325.1 GCA_018818835.1 Pseudomonadota bacterium | reverse complement strand
GGGCGCTTCCGTTACCAATCTGACTTTATCCAATCCGAATATACACGGTGAGGATTATACAGGTGCTTTAATCGGGCTTATAATTGGACCTGATACAGTGACGAATTGCCATGTGATTGGTGGTTCGGTTATAGGTAATGATGGTGTTGGTGGCTTAGTAGGCTATGCAGTAGACGCAGGTCCCATAACTTTTTATAACTGCCATACTACATGCACGGTTACCAGTGATGCTGTAGCTGGCGCTGGTAACTATGTGGGCGGTCTAATTGGCTATGCCAATGGTATTGATGCCGACAATTGTTATGCGACTGGAGTAGTTACGGGTACAGGTGAGGAAGTCGGCGGGTTATTCGGTAACTTTTTCACAGGCACCGCTGATATGTGCTACGCCACGGGTGCTGTAATCACTGGTAATAATGGTGGCGATAGCTTCTGTGGTGGCTTTGTAGGATGGTCAAACGGTGACGCCACAAACTGTTATGCTAGAGGTTCGGTAACTACTACAGGGGATTGGGTAGGTGGATTTGCCGGTTCAAGTGGGCAAGAGACTTACTGCTATTCAACTGGCTTCGTCACTGGTGTGGGTGCTAATGTTAATGGCTTTTGTGGGGTAGATGATACTGTTGTAGCTTGTCATTGGGATACCGAGACTTCAGGGCAAGCGGCAGACCCTGCTGCTACTGGTCAAACTACAAGCGAGATGAAAACAGAGTCCACCTTTACAGGCTGGACTTTCTCAACAATTTGGCTAATTACCCGGGGATGCAATGCCGGGTATCCTTGCCTGGTTCAAGTAACACCGAAATGTGAGATTATACGTGACTCACTCTACCCCAAAGAAATGGTTACCCTAGAGGCAATACGTAACGTGGAGATGTCGGCACGGGGTAGATTCTATGTGGATGAGGATGGTAATGCTAAGTATGAAAGCCGATATGCGAGGAATTAAATGGCGGCCTCTGTAGCGACATTTGATAATAACATGGCCGATTTAGTCTTTGAGTTATCGGACAGAGAAATATACAACGATATTCGCAGTGAGATTGACGTAACGGTAACTGATACCGATACCGTAATAGATTCTGACGCTATATATGACGGCGGTAGCCGGTCAATAGACCGTGAAAATATGGGGGCAGGAACCAGTGTTGACATAGATGTTTACTCGCTAACAGGCGATAGGAAGGTAAACTGGTTAAATGCTCGGATAACTTATGCAAGTAATAGATTCCAAAACGTCACACAGGAATGGTGCGAGGGGCTTGGTGGTAATTGGTACCCACCCTTTGACCCCAAATATCCGGCGTATAGCTATAGCGTTTGCTATTTCCTCAGTTTTCAAGCCCAGATGGATGCTGAAATAATAGCCGAGTATGATAACTATTGCACGGTGAGGGTTACCAATAATGCTGCGGTGGCACTGGACTTTCATTTATCGGTTACCTACAATTTCCTGTTAAGACCCATACAAACCCATGAGGTTAGCTCTACTCAACAGGTAACCTTGACGGTGCGGGCTATTGATGATACGAGTGTATTAAAATACGGGCGGCGGGTAATGAACCTTCGTTGGGCATTAGGGCAGACTGAAGAACAAATGCAGATCCTACTTGATGCCTACCTGGACCGCCACTCCGAACCGGTAGATAATATAACCATGACTTTGGAGGGACATGACAGCACACTAGTAACGCAAATCTTGACCCGTAAAATATCGGATTGCATAACCGTCATCAACGATGAAATGAGTATAAATGCCGACTATTTCATAAACGCGATTGATGTAAACAAGCATGTTGATGGATTACTGGAAGCGCGATACGTATTAGAACGATTACGTGGTGCAGCTTATGGCTCAGGCAGGGAAGATGTCACCTGGTTTTTGATAGGTACAAGCCTGCTAGATGGACCACACTTTCTAGCACCATAGGAGGAAATTATGGCTTGGACAGCTCCGAAGACTTGGGCAGCCGCTATATTGACGGTTGCCGATATGAACCAATATATCCGTGACAATCAGAATTTCCTCAAAACGCATAATGCGCTTGATGTCGCCATATCGGTTACGATAG
>JAHIRD010000283.1 GCA_018818835.1 Pseudomonadota bacterium | reverse complement strand
GTCGGGATTTATTTCCAGCCCGTACTCAGTGGAATAGTAATATGTCCTGATCAGCCCTGTGGACTCCCTGCGAACAATATAGTCATAATCTCCTTCCGGAGGAGCATCTTTCAACAGCAGCTCAATAGCATCTATTGTTTCGATTTCATAGTTTACTTTGTTTATCGCCACAATGTCTCCGGCCAAAACTCCAAGTTCTCTGAAGCTTTTAGTGGGATCCGAGAGACTGAATGGGTCATGACTGATAGAGCCCGTACCTGTGGTAAATTCCTCGATGCCAAGATCCCTGACAAGCATTCTTCCCACCTGCCTGTCAATATTGTAATCAGGCTCTATACTCTCTATCCTTCCGTCACATTCAAAGAAAGGAAGATTGAAGAATATCTGGGAGCCAATTCTCACGTAGGCAAATACAGGACCTCTGAAAATTACGAAATACAATCCTCTGACAGCAGACAGATAACTCAGATCAAGCTCTCCGGATACATAGGCTTCTTTCGGAAGACCTACCAGTATCCCGAAATTCTCCTCTATCAATGGATCATTGTCGAATATGGTTACTTCCGCCCACAGGTGTTCAGGAACATCCTCGACAGTAAACGGCACTACGAACACTATCTTTGAGTCCGTAATGATATAGTCCTCAGCCTCCTGATACACCACATCAGGATCTTTGATGACCTGCTGAAGCCTCGGGACCGACAGAATGTGTTCATCAATCACTATCTGCGAGAGATGATAGACCCCATTGACAAGATACCTGTCTTCTATATCCACCTGGAGATATAGAATGTCCCTCTCTTCTTTACCGATGACAGGAAAGGTCTTGTCCTTATTCTTAATATGCACCGCATCTCCCGTAAAGATTGTACTCGTATCAAGATCAAGTATCTGAAGCACTGAGCCCTTCTTGAAGGTCAGAGGATCCGTGAATGGCCTTATAATACTCCATTGCACATAGTCAAGATCATTCGGTATCTCGGTATCAAGCTTCAGTACAAGGGATGTAGATGCTGCCTCGTCTATTTCATATACCTGAGGGGCATCAGGAACTTTATCCCAGAGCAGGAGCTGTGAGTTTACAGCATAAGAAAAAGACTCATAATACGTTGTAAAATATGAAGTCAGATCGTCCTCATCATAATCATCCCTGGAAGCTCCGCTTCTATTCCCGGCATCCAGTATTTCAACTTTCTGGATCTTATCTGAAATATAAAAGTGCTCTGTGCCTTCAGTGTTTGTAACGGTATAGGGTTTACCATCAGAATCACAGATTATCTCACCCACCTCCGGAAGGCTGGCACTTAAACATTTGAGCTTTGAGGTATACAACGGATCTCCCGAGGGATCATCTACAGGCTCTACAGAGTATTCTTTATACTGACTGTAAGTAATAAGCGTCTCCTCAAGGGATGAGTACAAATCATACTTCAACCACCTGCGCATGAAATGAGACGCAACGCTGCCCAATCCTTTAGCAGCTCCATACTGGATAGCCTTCAGATATTCCCCGGACATGATTTGTGTGAGAGCTGACATGAAAGTACTATAAATTCCTTTATCTTTTACTTCGTTCCATACACTTGGAAGATACTTCCACATGTAGGATGTATCCGGAACATAGCCCTTGGTAAGCCCGAGGTCGTCAGCGCGTACAGCTACCGTATCAGCTATACTGTCATACTGCCCGTCATTGACAACAAGCTGTATTTCATAATAACCTTTTTTGAAGGGTGTGAAATTCACTACGGGTTCATTGGAGTCTATTCCTCCGCCAAGAATAACAGAACCTTCTTCAAGTACATCATCAAGGGTATATCCATCAGATGCATCGACTATTATAAGTTCGCTCACGGAAGGATTGTATGCCGGATCCGTAGGATCCTCGAGAGCAGTCTTCAAAAGATCCACGGTAGTAATCAGTACACCCTCGTCCTCCTGTGGTGTAATGGTTACGGCAGTACCAAGAATTTCAAGAGACAGACTATCAGACGGAGAGCCGACAGTGACACTGATACCGTTCCCAACACTTCCGCTGGACTTGGCAGTAAACTTTGCAGGATCTATAACACCTGAGGCCTTCTGCATACCATACAGTTCAATGCTGGATCCCTCAGGCTGCTTGGAAATAATCCACTCATAAGTTAAGGGAAGCCTGTCAGGATCATAACTTCCCCGGCCATCAAGTATCACAGTCTGCTTGACAGCAACAACCTTGTCTTCTCCGGCATCCGCGATGGGACGCATATTGGGAGTCAACCTGCTGGAGGATAAACGCAGGGAGTCCAGCTGCAGCACGGCACCATTCGTAGCGGTACCCTTGCACTGCAGGAATGTCTGATCAAAACCCTGTTCAGTTTCAACAATGCCGGTAGTGTAGCGGAGTATGTGCCCTGCCTGAGCAATCAATATCGTGGGAGTTATGTAAATATCAGTTTTCTTAGCATCAAAATCCACCACTACCCGAAAAGTGAAATGTTCAGTAGCAAGTGTAGCAATGGGAGGTCCAAGCCTGACCGCCGTAGCAGCTATGGATGAGAGCAGCCCTACAGCTCCAGCAGAGGTGTCCTCCCTGGATATCAGGAGCCCGACTACAGATGCCTGAGCATCCATGGCTCCTATGAATATATGCAGGTTTTTAGGATC